>NZ_JACSPY010000003.1 GCF_014836885.1 Brevibacterium gallinarum | reverse complement strand
ATCAGTGAGCAGCTGGAATCGAGACATGACTCAAGAGTTCCAGAAACCAACCGTAAACTTTGTCAGACACGCCCTAGGTATGAAACCTAGCTATGCGTGAACGTCCGCGCGTTACGTTCAGTCGCCCGTACGGCGAGAGTACGGAAATTACTGTGCTTACACTTGGGCCTCGCCGACCACAGGCTTTCCTCGGCGGACCCACCGTTGCCAGGTGGGTTTCGCGACCAACTAGTTCGGACCGACAGCAGGAGCGGAGGAGATTCCTCAGAGTGGAAAGCGGAGATCTGGCACAATCGAACTCAGGTAGCGATGCAAGTCCGATTCGTAGTCATCCACGCCACAAAAGAGGTGAAGTCGAGGCCCAGGGCAGCTTCGGTACGTGTTTGCAGCGGTCCTTGACCGGTCCAGGGCGGGACAGGCCCCGACAACGACACGATTTCCCGGCTAAGTGGAGGCGAGACTGTGGGAGATACCGGCCTTCGTCAACGGTGCCGCGCACGTGGCGTTCAGGCTGGGATGCTGCTCAGGTTTGGGACAGAGGGAGATCGCGGTTGCTGCGATCTGAAGATGGAGAGTTGTCAGGGAGGCGATTCCAGGGCACGTGCTGATGGCGGCGTTCAGGAGTGACTTCAGTGCGACTCTCATAACGACCTGGGGCAACCAGTGCGCGGTTAGCTGGTCAACGATCGCATCGACTGCGGCTCCAGGCACAGCAAGGAGCTCTTGGATAGAGACTGCTGCCTGCTCAAGTAACTCGCACCAATAGTGTCCCCGCAGCGATCCGTCCAGCGGCGTGCCTTCTTCCTCGGCCGCGGCGTCAATGAGCACGTTGAGCGCCTGCTCGAGCCGCTTATCAGCGGTTCCGGTCAAGAGGATGCCAAGCGCTTGTTCGCCGAGTTTCGTAAGCTCGGCGCTCGCCAGCGTGCTGGGCACATACCTCGAGGGCGTCGCGCCCGTGCCTAAGTGCGAAGTTGTTGGTGTTGATCGCACGGATGCGGGCGCGGTGGCGCCTCCCGAAGAACCAGCGCTGCAGTAAGGGCATTCGAGACCGCGCTGAGATCCAGCTCGATGACCCCTCTTCGGAGCGTTTGGACAACTCACTGGATGCCTCCCTCTTGTCTGCGCTTCGAACGGACCTAGGACACAGCGCCGCTTGGCGGATGATTTACCTAGGCTTGACCAGTTTTCGCCACGCCGAGCTCTTTAAGTACCGTGGCGACCGTTTGCCGGGCGATCACATCTGTGACGGGGAGCTCCGTCGGGAGCAGTATCCGAGAAAGCAGCGGACCGAAAAGCAGATCACAAATATACTCCGAATCGACATCCTTCTCCGCAATTTCACCTCGCCCAACCGCTGCCGCGATCACATCGGCAACATTCCGCCGTCGAGGGGCAATGAAGCGGTCCAGATACGACCGACGGATTGCCTCGTCCGTCCGCATTGCCTCAAGCAGTGCCGGCAGGTTGTGCATCAGGAGGGGCGAGGTCATCATCGCAACGTCGTTACGTTGGAGCGCCAGTAAATCCGAGCGAAGCGAACCGGTGTTCGACGACGGGGCGTCTGGGTATCGTTCCAGGATGACGTCCAGAGCGAGTCGAGCGATGCTCCGATAGCGCCGGTAGAACGCAGGCCGACTCGTGCCAACCTCGTTTACGAGCCCATCGACGGTGAGCTCAGAGAACCCCTCGGTCGTCATGACCCGCTCGGCCGCCTGGAAGAGGGCCTGACTGATGGCCGGATTGTTACGTCGCCTCGTGTTAGTAGTCACAACTGTAACGCTACCAGCATGCGGGCCAAAGGAACAGAGCCCCACTTTGACGGCGTGCAGCCGCCAGAGTGATGCGTTACACAGTAGGATCTGAGAGCATGAAGCCAAACGACGGGTGGCGTCCAACTCGCCTGGAAGAAGCACTGGGACCCGCTGCCGGAAGGTTCTTCGGCACGGGCTACCGGACCGTGACGCAGGAGCTCGAAGGAGAGCGAGGGCATCCGGACGTGTTCGAAGGCGTGGGACACGTGTCGTATCCGGAGGACTGGTCGGTGCGGGAAGACGGATCGCGCCGCACTCCGCACTTAAGCACAATCGATGCAGTAACCCTCCCCTTGCGGGCCATCAGCAGAACTTGGAGCAGACCGCCAGGAGAGTATGTTTCTGCGATTCACCTTCGGGCCGGCAGTCAGCCGTGGTTGAATCTTGAGACCGTGCCAGTGGTGATCGAACCGGCCGCGCCACCGGAGGATACCGGGAAATCACGATCCTTCACGGCGTCAGTCGGAAACATTAAAGCGAGACTTTGCCTCACTCGGTCGACTATGGATACTGAGCCGTATCAGGCCGGAGCGACCGATATCTACGAAGAGCTTTATAGAAGCACTGACTGCGTAACTACTCTCACGAACTTCGATTCGTCGTCCGGGGTCTTGGAGGCGGAACATGAGTTCACGCGCCCTACTGAAACACAAGAAGCCCCGGTCGGTCTGGAGTGCGAATTCTGGCCCTCGGTGACAGTCATTGACTACCTAGTTACCATGGGCCAGATCGTCCAGGTTCTGATGGCAAAACGGCAAGGGGCGGACCGCGAAGGCGGACAACTGTGGATGCGAACCATGAGCATCCAATTACCGAGCCCACCGGCGCCCCTGCCAGCATCAATTACCAGCCGAACTGCGCCGACACATGAACGCCTCATCGAAAGAGACGGCCGCCGGATCCAACTGATCACGACCGACTCTTCCACTTCGACCGGTGTGCGCGTTGTTGCGCAGCTCGCGCATGTGGAGGAACAATGAGTACACACGAGAATCAAAAAGTCCTTGAACTGGCTGCCGATGTGCTGACGTCACAGCCGTATCAAACCTTGACCCTCGAGAAGGTCGCGGAGGCCGTCGACCTGCCGTATCAAGTGTTGGTGGACACGTACGCAACTATGCACTCGCTGGGGACGGCGATCCTCACCTATGAGGGATCGACCATGCGGGCCGCACAGCAACGAGCGGCGGAAACCACCGCCGCCCCCCTCGAACGACTGCAACTGGCGTTCCGCCTGGTCGGTCGGAACCTAGCGCATGACTCGATCGCGCGTGCAGGTATTCGCATCGCCGCTGAAGCTGCGGACTGCTTCCCCGAGCGAAAGATCAACCCGTTCCGCACTTGGGAAAAGTTTGTTCTCCGGAACCTCGAGGAAGCGCAGAATCTCGGTCACCTCAGACCGGACGCCGACATCAACTCCGTTGCCTGGCTGTTCGTGGCAGCGGGCATGGGGACGAAAGACCTCCTGGGATTCACCGGCGAATGGGCAGACGCCGAAGAGAGGCTCTCGACGATCGCCGCAATCGCAATCAACAGTGTCCGTGCGCGCTATGACCCCAGCCCGACGAGAGTAAATAACGAGAATGGAGAACAAGATGAATGATGCGGCCCGCAAATACGTTGTCGTGACCGGAGCAACTGGCGGTGTCGGATACGCCACAAGCCTGAGGCTTGCCCGTGATGGCTACGACGTCATCGTCCAATACGGGACCCGCCATGACAAGGCGCTGGAACTCCAAGCTGAGATCGCTGACGTGGGCATGAGCGCAACGATGGTCCAAACCGACCTGGCTGAGCCCGCCGGGCAGACGCATCTTGTCGCCGCTGTCGAGTTGGCACTGTCCGATGCCTCTGAATCAACACTGGCTGGTCTCGTGAACAGTGCCGCCAAACTGGTCGGACCGTCGTTTGACAACGCGACAATGGAGCAGTTTGATCACTACTTTGCTCTCAACGCGCGTGCCCCCTTCTTTCTTGCTCAGCGCCTGTCCAAGTTCATGGGTCCTGGAAGCAGCATCGTAAACGTTTCTTCAGTGGCGACTCGGTTCTCGAGTTCTGGCGACATCGTGTACGCGATGAGCAAGGCTGCTCTGGAGGCACTCACCTTCCATGCGGCAGAAGCGCTCGCAGCGCGTGGGATCCGGATCAACACGGTGATGCCAGGCTTCACTGACAACGGGCACCCTGCCTTCCAGGACGTCGCGGTGCGAGCCTACATGTCGTCATTCTCCGCGCTCGGCGGCGTCGCCGACCCTGCCGATGTAGCAAATGCGATCACGTTCCTCATGTCGGACTCCGCATCACGGACCACAGGTACGCTGCTCGATGTGAGTGGTGGCAGCGCTCTCGGACGACGCCCTGCAGACGGGTCGCTTGAGGATCTTCTTGGCTAGGCCCTTCGCCCCGGGCCCTCCTGGCGCCCCACCGCAGCCGTCGCCGCGGTCAGGGTGGGGTACTCCTGCTGGTGATCCATGACGAGCCGCACGCACCTCACGCGCAGCTCAGGATCGATCTTCTTCGGCATGCTGTCCACCTTCCGGACTCAAACAGCAACTGCATCAAACCCGGGCCGATTCACTTCTGATGAACGCCACCCGTTTAGCCTTGATCCACCGATCTGCTTGATGTCCGGGGGTTCATTCGGATTCGAGCGCGGACGCGATGAGTGGGCAGGAGGTAGTGTCCCGGCCTTTCACCGGTCTCTTCCACACTTCGCTTGCCAGGGTCTCCTCCATGACTCCGGTCTCGGGCCCCCTTCCAAGGGCGGGTTGATCAGGCCGGCATTGTCCGGGGTGGCCCCAACGCCGATTGCCACAGCCGTGAGAACTCCGTCGCCTACGGCCAGGCTCTCGGCAGATGCAGGAACAGCTTCCTGGCCCGGTGAGCGATCCGGGCCGGGATGCCGATGATCCGCGTCCGCAGCGTCTGAGCGCACTTTGCTCATCCGCCCACCAGCGAGTCCGGCAGCGGCTTGCAGCAAGTTGTGAGTGATCGCTGCGATCGTCACCCAGGCGGCATTGGCGTTGAACACCCCAGAAGGCATATGCGCCAGGGCACCGTTTTTCAGTTCCGCATTGATCTGCTCGATGCTCGCGTGCTTGCGGTGCATGTGATCAACAGCGACAGTGTCGAAACGGTCTTTGTCCACGGTGGTGAAGAACGCGTGGTAGCGGAACAAGTCGAACAAGGGGTCCTGTCCAGCAGTTCGTTTGGTCTCGTTGAGCTCCGGGATGCGGCGGACGACCAGCCGCCCGGTGGCGTGCAGGGACTTCTTCTTCGAGGTGAACGCGGTGAACGGGATCTCAGCGACTTCAGCCTTCGAAATCCAGGTCTTGGCCTCTTCGTCATAGATCGCATCCGGGTATTCAATGCCCGTCCACGCGTCGTCGCTGATCGTGGCGATCGCTGCTTTGACTTTCTTGTCCATGCGCACCGTGATCGACACATGAGCCCCGGCATCGTGGGCGGCTTTGGCCACTTGTGAGGAGTAGTACGCCGAATCAGCCCTGACCAGGGCTGGGAGGTCGGAGTTGATTCGGGCCGTGGTGGCCAGAGCATCGGAGACGAACTTGTCAGCACCCCGGGCTGACGAGGTTGAGCCTTTGCGCAGGCGCTGGCCGACGATGATCTGGCTGGAGCCGGAAGTCGATGCGGTCGCCAGGATTGCGTTGAGTCCACGACTGCCTTGGTAGCCGAACCCAGCTCCCTGTTTCCTCGCGGAGTGAACATCGATGACGGTGTCGTCGATATCGACGAAGATCATCGCTGCTTGTCCAGTGTCTTCGCTGGTGGGCAGCAGTGGTGTGTGTTCATTGAGGTTGGTCAGGAAGCGAGACGAGATCGCGTCGAGTTGTCTGACGTGGCCGAAGGCGAACGAGCGCAGGAACGATCCCAGAGTCGAAGGGGCGTAGACACGGTCGAACAGGCGTGTCATGCCGCCGTGGCGGACGAGGTTCATGTCATCGATCGAGTCGGCTCCGGCAGCCATCTCGCCGATGAGTGTGGCCAGTTTCGCAGCTGGGTTCGCGCCTTTGTCAGCGCCAGTAGTCGACACGGTCAGCTTGTCGTCGGCGAGGTCGAGCAAGCCGGCCTTCTGGGCCAGGCACATGATCGGAACCAGCCCGGTGGTCGCGATGAGATTCTCGTCATCGAAGGAATGAGACACAGCCGTGGGTGTGTGATTGAATAGCACCTGAGAGGTGCCCCTTTCTTGGCCGGGAATGTTGACTGAGAACATCACCATTTTCCCAGTTCAGAAGGGGCATTTCCATTCCACGCACGGCTTGATCCGACTACTTACATCGGTGGATCAAGGTTTAGGCCGAGCTCGAGCGATTGACCTTAATGGGCGGCTTCGTATGCGTCCAAGACCACATTCGGAATCCTGCCGCGGTCCGGGACAGTGTGCCCGTTCTCGCGCGCCCAGGACCGGACAGCCGACATGTCGAGCCCGTGACCGGGCTTCGTCGTCTTGGCTCGTGACTGGCGCGTCCGTGCGGGGGCGGCAGACTTTCTGCTGACGGAGACATACGGCTCCAGGGCCTCGCGGAACTTCTTCGCGTTGGCAGGACCGAGGTCGATCTCGTAGTGCCGCCCGTCAATGCTGTACTGGATCGTCTCGCTGTCCTCTTCAGAGAGAATCTCGCCGTCGATGTCGTCGGTAATCTGGGACACGAATTTCCTTGCCATGGGGCGAGTGTACGAGATACTCCGCTCGTGAAGAGCGAACCTCAGAAAAGTGCCTGTCCGCTGCGGCACGCTCAGCGACCATGAACATCGAGAATCCCCGCGTCGACCGCATTCGATCTGTGACCGATTCGCCGCAGCGAACCCGGGAACTGCCCTGACACGAAGAGGCCCCGACACAGTCCCGGTGCCCGAGCCCGCGGGGTCCGGGTGCATGGTCTCGGTAGCGGGGGTGTGGTGTCCGTACCTGCCGGGTATGGACACTTCAGCAAATGTCACCCCGGCCCGACTTCGCTTCGATGCCCACGATGAGGCGTGGCTGATCGCGACGATCAACGGCACCCGCATGCCCTGCGCCCCGATCCACACCAGCGAGCTCGACGCGGCGATCGACGAGCTCGCCGGCCAGATGGGCGGGCGCACACACGTGGAGATCCACCACCTCGACGGCAGCGTCGAACGGCGTCTGACCGCACCACCAGCACAGCAGAGAAGTCCTAGCGTCGGCGGGCCTCCGGTGTTCACCCCCAACGATGCGGACCCAGAGAGCGGCGGCGGCCGGCTCCTGCGCATCGGGGGCGGCATCTGCGCGATCGTGGGCGTCCTCCTGTTGGGTCTCGCGCTTGCTCGCCTGATAAGCGCGGTGAACGCACCGTAGAACCGGACTGGCCGGAGAGGCGACATACCTGCCGGGTGTGAGATCACGTCAGAAACGCTCCCGCCCTTCCAGCACGTCTACCGGCAGGCACACCGCGGCCCGGGCAGAGGCGATCCCTCCGGTGCTGCCGCTGATCGTCGCCGAGGCCCACGAGGACACCCTCGTGGTGACCACCAACGGCGATAAGGCCACCGCGACCACGATCGCCCGCGCTGACTTCTGGACGCATATCGCCGAACAAGTCAGCGCCCTCGGCGTCGCCACGCGCATCGAAATGCACGAACCCGACGGTCGCGTGCTCGCGGACATCCTCGACCCGCCACCACCCGAGCCTGACACCCCAGGCGACGACGACACCGACAGCACCGACGACGGTGCGGAGGAGTTCGGGCTGGTCGAGCTCACCGGGGAGGGCTTCACCCCCGGGGAGGAGATCCTCGTCGGCCTCCTCATCCGGCACGCCTCCGCCGATGCCGGTGGCCGTACCCGTGTCCTCATCGACCCCGGCGAGCTCGACATCGACGAGCTGCCCGAGCCGGTCGAGGTGGTGCTGACCGGGCGCATCTCGCGCAGCGTGACGATCCGGCCACTCACCTGAGTGCTGCCCGGCCTCTTCTTCTGGCCGGCTGGCACGAAGGAGACCCGCTCGTGAACAACCGCCCACCCAATGACCAACTCGTCAGTCTCGCCCTCGGCGCTCTGGCCGGATTCGCCGCCCTCGCCTTGCTCCTACGCGGTATCGGCTCCGCGGCCGCGTTCGTCACCGGCAGGCCGCAACCGACCGGCTGTCCCGCGACCGGCATCGGTGTCTTCGCCTCCCCGTTAGACCCCGGGGCGGCGATGGGAGCACCAGGCTTGAACCCGTTCGTGTTCTGGGCGCTCGTGCTCCTCACTCTCACCGGTCTCGCGCTGCTGGCCGGGCTGGTCTGGCGGATCGCGCGCCGATCGAAGCAGAGCAACCATATCCATCGCCTGGACGGGACGGCGACGGCAGACGAAGTCGCACGCGTGGCCTCCCGGAAAGTCCTCATCCAGAGGGCATCGACGCTGCGTCCGTCCTTGACGGGGCGGGGCGATCCCAGCGACGTCGGGTACTTGCTGGGAACGACGCGGGGCGGGCAGGTGTGGGCCACGATCGAGGACTCCATGCTGCTGCTCGGCCCACCACGCAGCGGGAAGGGCCTGAACATCGTGATCAACATGATCCTCGATGCCGCAGGCCCGGTGATCGCGACCTCGACCCGGCCGGACAACCTGACCGTGACGATGAAAGCACGGGAACGTAAGGGGCCGGTGGCGATCTTCGATCCGCAGCAGCTGGCACCGGGCCTGCCGGCGGGAATGCGGTGGAGCCCGGTCCGCGGCTGCGCCGACCCCCTGACGGCGATGATCCGGGCCAAGGGCCTGGCGACGGCAGCGAACTTCGGCGGCGTCTCCGATGGGGGCTTCTGGGAGGGCAAGACCGCCGCAGCGATCCAGGCCATGCTCCACGCCGCAGCCTTGGACGGGCAGGGTGCACGCACCGTCTACCAGTGGGCGCTCAACCCCACCACTGCTGCCGACGCGGTCCGTATCCTCTCGACCCATCCGGATGCTGCCGATGGGTGGGCCGATTCTCTCGACGCGATGGTCCAGGCCGACCCCCGCACGAGGGACTCGATCTGGCAAGGCGTCTCCCTGGCCTTCGCGGCCCTGGCCGATCCGCGGGTGCTCGATGCCGTCTCACCGGGTCCCGACGAGGCGTTCGACCCGGAGGAGTTTCTCACCGCCAACGGCACCCTGTACCTGCTGGCCACCGGCAGCGGCTCCGGAGCGGCCGCAGCCCTCGTGGCCGCGTTCATCGAAGACCTCGTCGAGACCGCCCGGAAGCTCGCGGCCCGCTCAGCAGGCGCCCGGATGGACCCGGCCCTGCTGTTGGCATTGGACGAGATTGGGAACTTGGCGCCGCTGCCGGCGCTGCCGGTGCTCATGGCCGAAGGCGGGGGTACCGGGATCACGTGTCTGCCGGTGCTGCAGTCCCTGGCGCAGGCGAGGGAGAAGTGGGGCGAGAACAATGCGAACGCGCTCTGGGATGCCTCGATCGTGAAGATCCTCCTCGGCGGGGCGAGCAACTCCAAGGACCTTCAAGACGTCTCCACCCTCGTCGGAGAACGAGACGAGACCACGGACTCGGTGAGCACCGATGCCTACGGGTCGCATTCGAACCAGCGCTCCATCCGACGGGTACCGATCCTGCCCCCGGACACGCTACGGACGATGCCGTTTGGGACCGGGGTGGTCATGCTGCACACCGCCCGCCCGATCATCACGAAACTGCGCGCCTGGCCCACCCGTGCCGACGCCGCCCAGCTGCGCACCGATCGCGCCCAGATCGAGGAGCTGTTGCGCGCGGGCACCCAATCGGGCACCGAGAAGCCCTCGGCTGCATGACTGCCCTGTGACCTGATGGTCGCCGTCGCGGTGTGCCGGGAGAGGCCCATACCTGGTGGACAGCCCCGGTGAGACCGCTGGGGTTCGAAGTGAGAGGAAGCATCATGCCCGTTCCCACCGGCCCCGGCATCTCCGGGTTCATCAAGTCCAGGCCGCAGCTGTCGATGACCGTCAACAACGATCCGCGGTTCTCCGCGTGGGTCGGGATCCCGCAGACCCAGATCGATGAGAACGGGGTCCTGCAGGAACTCGAGCCCCTCGAAACCCGAATGGTCATGTTCGGTGCCTCCGCGCAGCGGGCGCACGAGAAGTTCCGCAGAGGGGATGACATCGTCGCCTTCGGCGCCAACAAGGAATACACCGCCACCCGAGATGGGCAGCAGGTCACGGAGGAGTATTTCCTCGCCTCGCACATCGGCCACGACAACAACGTCACGACCTACACCGTCCACCGCGGCGGGCCCGAGAGGTATGCGGCCGAGCGAGACGGGATGCAGCGCGAGGCCGTCCGCCAGGACGCAGTCGCCCGCGAGAAGGCCCAGCAGCAGGCAGCGGGCCAGCAGCCCGTCGGCCAGCAGGCACCCGCGCAGCAGCAGCCCGGCCAACAGGCACCCGCACAGGCTGCTCCTGCCCAGCAGGCACCGGCGCAGCAGCAGCCGGCCCAGACGGCGCCTGCCCAGCCCGCGCAGCAGGCTCCCCAGCAGCCCGCACAGCAACAGGCGGCGCCCCAGCAGCCGGTCGCTCCGCAGCCGCCCGTTGCGCCGCCGCAGAACGCTCCCGTGCAGCAGGAGGCTCCTGCTGCGGCCCCGGCGCAGGCGCCACCGGCGGCACCGAATGCGGGCCCGCCGGACGGGCAGCAGCCCCAGGCAGGGCAGGCCCCGGCAGGTGACCCGGTCGCCGAGGTGCTCGCGCAGCGACAGAACGAGGTTGCCGCTGAGCCCGCTCCGGCCCGCGCGGAGCCGCCCGGGCACGAGGCGATGTCTCGGTAAGACCCCCTCAGACCGCGCGGCGGTCAGCACCCCACGCCGCCCTCACCGCTGACCGTCGCGCACCCTTCTTCTTCGTGACCCTGCGACCCGGGAGGCATCATGCCGACACCGACGAACCCCGACGAACCTGCTGACATCTCCGATCTGCCCCGGAAGTGCTCAAGCAGGTCAAGCAGATGGTCTCGCGCGAGTACGCCAAAGACCTCCGCGCGCAGCTTGGCAGCGTCCCGCGGACCATCGACTGGACCCGCCTGAGTCCGGAGGATCTCGAGCACGAGCTCCTCGAGCTCAACCAGTTCGTGGACTGGTTGCGCCACACGTATGGGCTGCCGCCGCAGATCATTCCGCCGATGTGGCATCGACACTGGGAGATGATCTGGGAACTCTCCGCGCTCAGGCAGCAGTGGCTGACCTGCTACGACCAGCAGGCCAAGGGCAACATGGGCGTCGTCTTCCACGCCGAGTTCGCCGCCGCCCGCGAACGCCTCCGCGACTGGGTCACCATCTCCGGCAGCCGGCTCGACCGTGACCGGGCCACCCGCATCACTCCCTGGCCTGGCGGAGAGGCCGAGGGGTTCACCCCGACCGACAGCACCGAGTACCCGGTGGAGAATCGGAACGAGGACTTCGTCTCCTTCGTCGAAGACCAGGTCCTCGAGCGTCAGCGTGCCCAGGACGCCGAGGTCCAGGAGATCGTGAACTCCGAGTGGAGCGAGCGGCCGTGACCGAGCCGAGCGGGCAGATCCTCGTCTCCCCGTTGATGGACAGCCGGGAGGTCGCCGCCTACTTGAAGGTCTCCGAGTCGACGCTGTCGCGCTGGCGCGTGGATGAGAAGGGGCCACCGTTCATGCAGATGGGCGGGATCGCCCGCTACCGATACGAGGCCGTCGAGGCATGGCTGGCTTCCCTGGAACAGACCCATGAGCGCACCTGAGAGACTGCCGACGTTCCCGCCGATCGGGGTGAAGGTCTCCACTGACGTCGAACTACGCGTCTCCGTCGTGCGCGCGCGGGTCAGGTGGACCGACCCGGCGACGAAGAAGCGCATCACCCGGGCCTTGGTCGTTCCCGATGAGGAAGCGGCCGAGGCCTTCTTCGACCAGCTGCAACGTTCGGCGAAGGCCGGGGTGGACCTGACGATCACGTTGAGCGATTACATCGAGCAGATCGGCGACCGCTGGAAGCGCGGCCTCGACCCGACCTCGACTGCCACCGGCTACTGGGCAGGACTCCGGCTGCGGGTGATTCCGGCGATGGGGCATGTGCCGGTGGCAGGGATCAGTACCGGCATGATCGATAGGACCATCGATGATTGGGAGCTGAAGCTCTCGCCCTCGTTGATCAAGTCCTCGGTCGCCGCGCTTGTGCGCGTGCTCGACGAGGCGGTGCGGGATGAGCTGATCGAGAAGAACCCGGCGCGCAACCGTTCCCGTCGCTCTTATGGGAAGAGCTCGGTCTTCGACTTCAGCAGCCCCGCCGATACTTCTCCGCGCGCGCACGCGATCAAGGACCTGGAGACGCTGACCAAGCTCGCCGGGGCCTGCGGGGAAGCGGGGCAGCCTTACTCCGACTACGTGATGCTGTGTGCGCTCCTGTCGGCGCGCAGTTCCGAGGTCGCGGGTCTCTGGGTCGAGGATGTCAACTGGGACGCGAACATCGTCACGATCCGCAAGCAGACCTTCCCCTCCTCGAGCGGGCTCGTGACAAAGCAGACCAAGGGCAGGGAGGAGCGGCCCGTGCCAATCCTGCGCCCGCTCGTGCCCGTCCTCGAACGATTGACGACCGGGAAGGAACCGACCGACCGGGTGCTCATCGGCGTGCGCGGCGGAGTGATCACGACCGCGAACGTCAGCCGGGCCACGAAGTGGGATTCGCTCGTGACCGAGATGGGGCTGCCGCAGCTGTCCCGGCATGGTCTGCGGCATACGGGAGCGACCTGGATGGCCGATGCCGGCATCCCGCTGCATGTGCTCCAGAAGATCCTCGGCCACAAATCGATCGACACGACCAAGGGCTACCTGCACCCCGATCTCGGCCATATCGCCAAGGCGGGGAGCTGGCCAACAGGTTCCTCGACGCCCAGACAGAGGCGCCCGAGCGGCCCTCGGGCAAGAGGCGCGGGAAGTCGAAGCCTGGTCCCGACGAGCGTGGCCTCTGAGGCCGAAAATGGGCTTCTGGTTCCGGTTTGGTCCCGGGTGATCAACTTGGGCGCCTTCAGGCACCCTCCGGAGAGGGCGCGGGCGAGGGGTTCAAGAGGATCCAACGGCGCTTGTAAACGAAGCGGGACATGACGAAGCCCAGGTCAGAAACATGCTCTGACCTGGGCTTTTACGTCGGGCTGACAGGATTTGAACCTGCGACCCCATCACCCCCAGTGATGTGCGCTACCAAGCTGCGCCACAGCCCGCTATTCATTTGTTCCCGGGCAAACCAGGGCTAAGCCACCTTACCCCCAGTGCAGCGCGCTACCAAGCTGCGCCATAGCCCGATGCCGATCATGCAGACGATCCTGCGAATCGGCTCGTCTAACTGTATATCGGCACTTCGGCTGGAGCAAAAACTCCCGCACGACTGCGGCACACCTCACAGCCGCGCCATCGGCACCGACGATTCATGAGATGATCGGTCTCAGCATGCTGCTGCGCATGCGGCCCCGCTGACGGGCCCGACGTGCTGCACGCAGTCTCACGCGCACCCGGGTGCGATCAACGAGAGGAGGCCGCCGGATGCCCGAGACCAAGCGCCTCCGGCGCGCTCGCAGGTTCGCTGAACGACGGGTGACATCCCGGGGCAGCGACGCGCTGCGCGAGTCCTACTCGTCCTCGCTGCTCGAGTCGCTGTGGCTGCGCACTCCTGAGCCGGACTACGAGCTGGCGGCCAAGTCCGGGGCCCCCAAGCGGCCGAGCACCAAGCTCATCGCAGGCATCGTCGCTGTGTTCCTCGGGCTCACCGGCTCGATCGCCGTGGTCCAGCTGACTCGCGGCAGCGGGGGAGAGCGTACGACAGCGGACTACCTCATCGAGCAGATCGAACAGCGCTCGCAGGAGAACGAGGACCTCGCCGCCTCCAATGAGCAGCGTGCCGCCCGGCTCAGCGAAGCGCAGACGTCGGTCCTCGGCGAGGATCGCAGCAGCGAGCTGGAAGCGCTGGCTGAGAAGGCCGCGCTGACCCCGGTCACCGGACCGGGCGTGACGCTGACGCTCACCGATCAGGACACCAGTGCGCTTGACAATGACCCGCGGAAAGCCCCGCCGGAGGCCAACAAGGTTCACGACGAGGACATCCAGGCCGTCATCAATGCGATGTTCGCCTCGGGCGCCTACGCTGTGGCCGTCAACGACCACCGGATCACCACCACCTCGGCGGTGCGCAGCGCAGGCGGGGCGATCCTCGTCAACTA
Organism: Brevibacterium gallinarum; assembly: GCF_014836885.1. Lineage (GTDB taxonomy): Bacteria > Actinomycetota > Actinomycetes > Actinomycetales > Brevibacteriaceae > Brevibacterium > Brevibacterium gallinarum. The sequence continues at coordinate 282,811 of NZ_JACSPY010000003.1, read as the reverse complement.
CGACCCGCTGCGCCCACCCTACGAGGTCGTCGCCGTCGGCCCAGACGACCTCATCGACCGCCTCGACCAGACCCAGGCGGCCAGCTATCTGGCCACCATCAGCAAGGACTACGGGATCGGCTACTCCGCCTCGACCTCCGCCGAGGTGACGATCCCGGCAGCCGAGCTCTCACAACCCCGGTACGCTCAGCCGAAGGGCCAGGAAACAGCAGACTCTGAGGAGACACAGTGATCGCGATCATCGGGCTCATCATCGGCATCATCCTCGGGATCGTCCTCGATCCCGAAGTGCCCGCCGTCATCCAGCCGTACCTGCCGATCGCCGTGGTCGCAGCCCTCGACGCGCTCGCCGGCGGCCTGCGCGCAGTGCTCTCGGGCAACTTCGACGACCGCGTCTTCGTCATCTCGTTCTTCTCCAACTCGCTCGTCGCCGCGCTCATCGTCTTCCTCGGCGACAAGCTCGGCGTCGGCTCGCAGCTCTCGACCGGCGTCGTCGTCGTCCTCGGCATCCGCATCTTCACCAACGCCGCCGCAATCCGCCGGCAGCTGTTCAAGGCGTGACCGATGGCTGATCGAGACGAAGAGATGAGCGCCCAGCAGCCGCACCCAGAGGACCGGCCGCTGACCCGGCGTGAGGCGCTGGCCCGCGAGCAGGGCAAGCCGCTGCCGGACTCCGGTCTCGAAGCGGACGGCGAGCAGGATGCGCCCGCCGCCCCTCGTCTGCCTGGGCCCAACCCCGAGCCTGAGGACGCCGGCACCCGGCGCGACGTCGTCGGCCGGCTCTCAAGCGCGCTGAAGTTCCGGGCCAATCGCTCCCAGCTGCTGGCCGGTGTGCTGTGTGCGCTGCTGGGCTTCGCCTTCGTCGCCCAGCTACAGCAGACCGAGGACGCGGGATTCTCGCAGCTGTCCGAACCTGAGCTCATCCGCATCCTCGGCGACGTCGATTCCCGCAACCAGCGCCTGGAGCAGGAATCCGCCTCGCTGCGCCGTGATGAGGACGAGCTGCGATCCTCGACGAACCAGCAGGAGGCTGCGCAGAAGCAGGCCGAGGAGCGGGCTCGGTCGATGCAGATCATCACCGGCACGGTTCCGGTGACCGGGCCCGGCATCGATGTGACGATCACCGCCCAGCCCGGTCAGCTCAGCGCCTCCAATCTCGTCACCCTGGTCCAGGAGCTGCGCGATGCCGGGGCGGAGGCGATCGAGATCGGCGGGCACCGCGTGGTCGTGTCCACCTACTTCACCGACACCCCGACCGGCGGTCTGGAGATCGACGGCGAACCGGTGGACCTGCCGATCCGGATCCTGGCGATCGGGCAGCCGGACACGATGGACACCGCCCTGCGCATCCCCGGCGGCATCTACGACACGGTCGAGAAGCGCGGCGGGGCGATGACCATCAGCCAGGAGACGAGTCTCGACATCGACAGCATCGTCCCGCAGCTGGGCAGCGGATGACCTCGCGTGCGTTTTCGCATGCATGGTTTCTGTGATGTTGCTCTAGTGTTATCTTCATTCTGTCGACCAGTTATGCTGGGTACACCACCACGATGAGCAGGAGACAACATGCCCGACCTGACCTTCCCAGCCTCACTGCGGTATTCGCGTGACCACGAGTGGGTCACCGAGACTCGTGAGGGATCTGTCGTGCGCGTGGGCATCTCCGATTTCGCGCAGGATCAGCTCGGCGACGTCGTGTTCGTCGATCTCCCCGAGGTGGGTGACAGCGTCACGGCCAACGAGAACTGCGGCGAGGTCGAGAGCACCAAGAGCGTCTCCGACATCGTCGCCCCGGTCAGCGGTGAGGTCATCGCGGTCAATGAGTCCCTCGAAGACGCCCCGGAAGTGATCAACTCCGATCCCTATGGTGACGGATGGCTCTTCGACGTTGAGCTCAGCGATGTCTCTGAGCTTGATACGCTCATGGATGCAGACGCGTATGCCGCAGCAGTGGAAAGCGAGGGAGCCTGATGTCCCAGCAGAACTACCCGCAGGATGAGGCGGGACAGACTCCGTGGTACGGCGGCGATGACTCCGCCCGCGAACCGCGCGCTTTCCCGTATCAGACCGGTGAGACCCCGACCGGCCCGAATCAGAACCAGGGCGGCTCCCACGCTGGCGGTGAGCAGCCTGCGCCCGCAGCTCCGCAGCAGCCGGGCTACGACGCCCAGCAGTACGGCAGCGGACCTGCCGCTCAGCAGCAGTTCGGTTCGCAGCCGCAGTACGGCTCGCAGCAGCCCTATGGCGGCCAGCCGCAGTACGATGCCGGTGCGCAGCCGCAGCAGCAGTACGGTTCGCAGCCCCAGCAGAGGTACCCGCAGGAACAGCAGGGCTTCGGCTCCCAGCCTGGCTACGGCGCTCCGCAGGCGTCGGATCCGCAGCAGCAGGGCTACGGCTCGCAGCCGCAGGGCAGCCAGCCCGAAGCCGGCACTCAGGCGTCTCCGAATGCCTACGGCAACCAGCCTGTCGGCGGCCACGACCAGCAGGTGCCGAGCATCCTCGACCCGCGCACCGGTGAGATCCACCCGGTCTCCGATCTCAACCACCTGCAGGAGACCGATGCGCTCCTCGTCGTCGTCTCCGGCCCTGACGCCGGAGCGCAGATCCTGCTCGACACCGACGTGGTCACCGTAGGACGCAGCCCGAATGCCGACATCTTCCTCGATGACGTGACCGTCTCGCGCAAGCACGCTGAGTTCGTCCGCACCCCGAGCGGATTCACCCTGCGCGACACCGGCTCGCTCAACGGCACCTACGTGGGCCGTCAGCTCATCGATTCGATCGAGCTGCAGAACGGCGCGGATGTGCAGATCGGGAAGTTCCGGATGATCTTCCAGCAGCGTCCACGCAGCAGCTGAGCGAAATGGCCTACGTCAGCGTCGAAGTCGTCGGGGTACGCATCGAGTTGCCCGCCAACCAGCCGATTCTGCTGCTCAAGGCCCTGTATCTGCCGCGCTATCTGCCGATCTGGATCGGCACGGCCGAAGCCAACGCCATCGGCATTGCCCAGCGCGGTCTGACACCGCCGCGGCCGCTGAGCCACCACCTCATGCTCGACATCCTCGAGTCCTACGGGGCCGAGCTGGCGGAAGTGGTCATCACCGGCAAGGAGAACCACACCTTCCTCGCCGAACTGCACACCTCCGACGGCAAGACGATCTCCGCGCGCCCGTCCGACGCTGTCGCGCTTGCGCTCATCGCCGAATGCCCGGTGCTGGCCGATGAGCAGCTCATTCAGGAGAACGGCATCGAAGCTCCCGAGGCAGACGAAGAGGAGGTCGCACAGTTCCGCGACTTCCTCGACCATGTCTCACCGGAGGACTTCGAAGGCGAAAGCTGAGCTTTCCCAGCCTGCCGTTCGCACACCGGACACCGCACCTGCGTGCCGATGCCGCCATGAGACCATGGAGGCATCGTCACTCCCATCGATCGAAGGAACACAGACTGTGAACATCAGCCGCGTCTACCAGGCCGCCGGACAGGCAGAAGCCAGCGAAGAGACCATCACAGGCCTCGACGCCTGGCGCTCCATGTCGCCTCGCCAGCAGCCGACGTACGAGGATGCAGACGAACTCGCTGCCGTTCTCGAGCGGCTGCGGTCCGTTCCGCCCCTCATCTTCGCCGGCGAAGCCGACAAGCTCACCGAGCGCATCGCCGCCGCCAGCCGCGGAGAGGCCTTCGTGCTCGCCGGCGGTGACTGCGCTGAGTCGTTCGCCGACGCCGATGCCGACCGGATTCGCCGCCGGGTGCAGACCGTGCTGCAGATGGCTGCCGTGCTCACGTACGGCGGATCCCTGCCGGTGGTGAAGATCGGCCGGATGGCCGGCCAGTTCGCCAAGCCGCGCTCATCGGACACCGAGGTGCGCGAGGGCGTCGAGCTGCCGAGCTACCGCGGTGACATCGTCAACAGCTATGAGTTCACCCCTGAGGCACGCCGGCATGATCCCAACCGGCTGCTCGAGGCATACAACATCTCCTCGTCGACCCTCAACCTCATCCGCGCCTTCACGACCGGCGGCTTCGCCGACCTGCGACTGGTCCACGACTGGAACCGCGGCTTCCTCGGCTCGAATCCGAACTATCACCGCTACGAGCAGATGGCCCGTGAGATCGACCGGGCGCTGAAGTTCATGGCGGCCTGCGGCGCCGATTTCGACAGCCTCAAATCCGTCGAGTTCTTCTCCGCCCACGAAGCCCTGCTGCTCGAATACGAGCGGGCGCTCACCCGCATCGACTCGCGCACCGGAGACCCGTACGACGTGTCCGGTCACTTCCTGTGGATCGGGGAGCGGACCCGCCAGCTGGACTCAGCACACGTCGACTTCCTCTCCCGCGTGCGCAACCCGATCGGCGTCAAGCTCGGGCCCAATGCCACCTACGATGACGCCATGGCCCTGGCCGAGAAGCTTGATCCCGAAGCAGAGCCGGGCCGGCTGACGTTCATCACGCGCATGGGCGCGGAGAAGATCCGCGAGGGCCTGCCGCGCCTGCTCAGTCAGATCGGCGACCAGCTTCCGCACGTCACGTGGGTCTGCGACCCGATGCACGGCAACACCATCACCTCGAACACCGGGTACAAGACCCGCCGGTTCGAAGACGTCATGGCAGAAGTCGCCGGTTTCTTCGACGCGCACTACGACGCCGGCACCATCCCCGGTGGCCTGCACATCGAACTCACCGGCGATGATGTCACCGAGGTGCTCGGCGGAGCTAGCGAGATCGACGACGAGGGCCTGCGCCGCCGCTACGAAACGCTCGTCGACCCGCGGCTGAACCACGATCAGTCACTGGAGATGGCATTCCAGGTCGCCGAGTACCTCACCAAGCACCAGCAGGAACACGGATGACCCGCAGGCAGGCTGCCGCGCCGCATGCCTGCCTGACCACCACCAGCTGAGGAGCCCGCACGATGATCGACCTGCGATCAGACACCGTCACCCGCCCGGATGCTGCCATGCGCCAGGCGATGATGGACGCCGACGTCGGCGACGACGTCTACGGTGAGGACCCGACGATCAACGCCCTCGAAGCCCGCGTGGCGTCCCTGCTCGGACACGAGGCCGGCATCTTCTGCCCCTCTGGTTCGATGACGAACATGCTCGGTGTCGCTGCACTGGTCGCACCCGGCTGGGAGCTCATCGCCGAATCCCAGGCACACGTGCTGCGAGCCGAGGCCGGCGGTCATGCCGCCCTGGCAGGCGTCACCTCCCGCACCTGGGTCTCACCGGACGGCACCTTCACCGCCGCCGACGCACTCGCACTCATGAGCCGACCGCGCGGCTACCACCAGGTCGGCACTGCTGCGATCGCGGTGGAGAACACCCACAACTTCGGCGGCGGGCGGATCGCCGACATCGACGAGCTGCGCACACTCAGGCGTGAGACCGCAGCAGCTGGAGTCGCCGTCCACATGGACGGTGCGCGCCTGCTCAACGCCTGTGCAGCCACCGGGATCTCCGCCGAGGAATACGGCCGGCAGGCCGACACCGTCTCCCTGTGCCTGTCCAAGGGCCTGGGGGCACCCGTGGGCAGCGTGCTCGTCGGTAGTGCGGACGTCATCGAGAAGACTCGTCTGCTGCGCAAGCGCTACGGAGGCGCCATGCGGCAGGCCGGCATCCTCGCCGCCGCAGGGCTGTATGCGCTCGACAACCACGTCGCCGGACTGGCCGACGACAACGCCCACGCCCGGCAGCTCGCCGACGCCCTGGCAGCCGCCCGCGAGGGCATCGTCGACCCGGCGACCGTGGAGACGAACATCGTCTTCCTCGACGTGAGCCACCTGCCGGTGGACGCCGAGCAGTTCGCCGCTCAGGCAGCCGAGCGCTCGGTGCGGGTCTCAGTGATGGGGGAGAACAGCGTCCGGCTCGTCACCCACCGGGATGTCTCACCCGAGCAGATCGACACGGCAGCTGAGGTGCTCACCAGCCTCGTCTGAGGCTGGAGCTGCTCCACAGGCGGCAGCGGGGCCCAGCCGAGGCCTCCACAGACGGCAGCTAGGCTCAGCTGTCGTCGTCGGCCTTCGTGTCCTCGTCCTTCGGCTTCTCAGGCTCCTTGCCCTTCGACACCTTGAGGATGACGAGGTCGCCGGGGTTCTTCTTCGCGGCGGCCTTCGGGTAGTGTGCGACGACATCGCCCTTCGGGGTGTGATCGCTGTAGACCTCGTCCTTGGCGATCCGCAGACCCATTCGGGCGAGGCGACCGTAGGCGGCCTCATATGAGACTCCCGTGACATCCGGGATGACAAGCGGTTCTGCGCCCTTGGAGACGACCAGGTCGATCTCGGTTCCCTTGGCGACCTCTTCGCCGCGCTCCAGTGACTGGGAGATGACCGAACCCTCGGGCACGGAGCTGGAGTGCTCACGGTCGACAGCCCCCACCTGCAGGGAGGCTCCCTCGATCGCCGAGCGCGCTTCGCTTTCGGTCATCTTGGACACATCCGGGGCTGCGAAGAGCTCCTCGCCCTTCGACACGAGGATCGTGACGACGGCGTCCTTGTCGAGTTCGGTGCCGGCTGCCGGCTCGGTGCCGATCACCTTCCCCGCCGGCACCGCAGTGCTGAACTGCTCACGCGTGGCAGTGGTGAATCCGGCTGCCGTGAGCGCGGAGGCGACATCGGCCTGCTCCTGACCGGCAACGGCAGCCGGCACCTCGGCCGTCGTCTCGACCGAGGCGATCGCACCCCAACCGGCCAGCGCGATGACAGCAGCCGCTGCCGAAAGACCGAGTGCCGTGCGGGTGCGCCGACGGTTTCGGCCGCTGTGCCTCAGACCCTCAGCCGGAGCGGCAGACCGGGCTGCCGCGGCGGCGGCCGGTGCCAGCGGGGCAGGTGCGCCGGCTGAGGTCGCGTCGTCTTCGCCCTCGGCGAGGTATGGGATCTCATCAGTGCGCGCCTTCGGCTCCTTCTGCCGCGGCTCGGCCGGATCGCCGTCGTCGATGGTGATGGTGGCGGTGAGCACCGGAGCATCGGCGACCGGTGCTCCGCTGCCCTCAGCCAGATCGAGCTCCTCTTCGCTCAGCTGGGTGCGCGCCTCAGCGAGGGCCAGTCGCAGTTCGCTGGCATCGGCAGGCCGGTCCTCGGGTTTGCGGGAGGTCGCCCACAGCACGATCGCATCAAGGGTCGGGCTGACCCCGGCGACCGCCTCGGAGGGCGCGGGGACCGTGTCGTGGACGTGACGGTAGGCGACTTGGATCGGCACGTCATCGGTGTAGGGCTGGCTGCCGGTGAGCATCTCGTAGAGCATGATCCCGACCGTGTACAGGTCGGTGCGCTCATCAGCGCCGGTGCGGGTGACGAGCTCGGGTGCGACATAGCCGACAGTGCCGATGAGCGTCTTCGTCGTCGTCGACGTGCTCACCGCGCGGGCCAGGCCGAAGTCGGCGAGTTTGATCTGCCCGTCTGTGCCGAGCAGCACATTGTCGGGCTTGAGGTCACGGTGGATGATGCCGGCACCATGCACCGCCTCGAGGGCGGCGAGGATCGCATCGGTCACGACGATCGCCTGCCGCGGCGTGAGGCTGCCGCGATGCTTGAGCTCCTTGCGCAGCGTCACCGATTCCAGGTAGTCCATCACGAGGTAGACAGCCCGGTCGTCGGAGCCCTGGTCGTGGACGGCGATGAGATTCGGGTGGCTGAGCCTGGCGGCGTGGATGGCCTCACGGCGGAACCGCTCGACGAAGGTCTCGTCGTCGAGCAGGTGCTGGTGCATGACCTTGATCGCAACCTCGCGGTCAAGGCGCAGGTCGGTGCCGCGGTAGACCATCGCCATGCCGCCGCGGGCGATGACGGATTCGACTCGGTAGCGTTCGTTGAGAACGACACCGAGCAGCGGATCGTGCAGGGTCTTCATGATGTGCTCTCCTGGCTGCGGAATCGTTCGGCGGTCACCTGGACGTTGTGGACGAATCGGCGCGTGTCGCGGTGCTGCCCGTGTGCCGCAACCGAGGCGAGACCCTGGTAGTAGCCGGCCAGCGCCTCGGCTTCGGAGTCCGTGTGTTCGAGCAGCCAGCGCAGGATCGCCAGGCCGGCGCGGATATTCTCGGCGGTGTCGAGGATGTCGACCGGTTCGTCGAGCAGCTCGGCAGCCCAGGCTCCGGCGCGCGGGGTCACCTGCATGACGCCGATCGCGTTGACCGGTGAGACGACCTGCTGGCGCATCCCGGACTCCTGCTGGGCCAAGGCGGATGCGAGGTGCTCATCGACTCCGAGGTAGTCGGCGATCCCGCGGACCATCGCGGCGATGTCGCGCTTGTGCAGGGCGGGACGCTGCTGGAGGATCCACTTGTTGTGCCGGGCTGCCGCGAGCACCTCGGCGGGGTACGGGGTGCCGCGGTGGTCGGTGGGCAGCTGCGGCAGCTCGGCGGCCGGGACGTGCTGGCGGGCGCGGTTCGAGGTCGCCCCCGAACCGGAGAGCGCGAGCAGCTCACCCTCGCGGATGACAGTCGAGTCTCCCATCGCGTTGGCGTCCTGCAGGGCCGGCACCGAGATCTGGTACCGCTCAGCGATCGCTTCGAGGGTCTCGCCGGCGGCGACCCGGTGACCGGCGGTGCGCTGCTGGTGGATGTTCTTCGCCGGCAGCGACAGGATCTGGCCGGGTCGCACCGCGCTGCGGCCGCGCAGGTCGTTGAGTTCGACGATCGCCGGGGCGGACACGCCGTGGCGCTTGGCGATCGAGATGAGGGTGTCGCCGGTGCGGACCTTGTAGGTGCGCCCGCCGTGGGTGACCGGGATCGCTTCGCTGACCGTGCCCGAGGTGAATCCCGGCTGGGCATCGGATGCCGGCGCAGCGCGCGGGGTGAAGGCGGGGCTGAAGCCCGGCTGCAGGGTCGGGTCGGTGGTGGGTTCGGGCGCTGCCGAGGCATGTTCGTCAGCAGCAGGGAGACGCTGTGCGGCCTGCTGGGATGCGAAATGCGATGCCACGGTCAACGGCGACGGGACGGCAGCCCGAGCCGATGTCTGTCGCGCCCGTCCGTGCGGCGGGCGGTGCGATGCCCTGTTCATGTACGACCTGCAGTTCTGATGGGGGAAGACAAGCTGCGGTTACAGTTGTTCCCAGCTTAACGACTGCGCTGCGCCACACGTGCGAGCATGCGCACTCGGCGTGTCGGTACTATCCTGAGATCTGTGACTGATTCAACCGCCGCTTCCGGCTCATCTCAGCCAGGTTCGCCCGACCATTCTGCGCAGGCGCTGGCACTCGTCGACGAGTGGCTGCCGCTGCCGGACATCGCCGAGCAGACGGGGCTGGGGATCTCGAAGGTCCGCCGTCTGGTCGAGGACCGCGCGCTCATCGGGTTCAAGCACGGTTCTCCGAAGGTCTTCAAGGTGCCGGCGCTGTTCATCGACGGCGACGCCCCGGTCAAGAACCTGCAGGGCACACTCATGCTGCTGGCCGATGCCGGCTTCGCCGATGACGAGGCGATCGCCTGGCTGTTCACCCCTGACGATTCGCTGCCGGGCCGGCCGATCGACCTGCTGCGCTCGGGATCGAAGAAGGAGGTCCGGCGCCGCGCGCAGGCGCTGGCGGTCTGAGGCCTCAGGCTGAGCGGCGCGTGAGCATGAGCGCGTACTGCGCCAGCTGCTCCCGGGCCGCGTCGCTGACACCGTGGGCGGCCAGCGCGTCGAGACCCTGATGGGCTGAGGTGAGCTGTGCGTCGATTTCGGCTTCGAACTTCTCCAACGCCCCGCATGACTCGATGAGATCCTTCATCTGCTGCAGCTCGTCGAGGCTGAGGTCCGGCTGCCCGAGCCGGCGCATGAGCCAGCCCGCCTGATCGGCTGACGCGCTGTCACCGGCGGCCAGCGCCTGCAGCGCCAGGGCGATGAGGACGGTCTTCTTGCCCTGCCTGAGGTCGTCACCGGCCGGTTTGCCGGTGACTGCCGGATCGCCGAACACGCCGAGTTCGTCATCGCGCAGCTGGAATGCCCGGCCGAGCGGCAGACCGAAGTCCGAGAGCGCCGTCAGCAGAGCGGCGTCGGCCCCGGCCAGGGCAGCGCCGAGCAGCAGCGGCTGTTCGACGGAGTACTTCGCTGACTTGTAGGTCAGCACTTCATCGGCACGCGGCAGCAGTTCGGCACCGGCGACCGGGGCGGCCTGCAGGCGGATGTCGAGATACTGGCCGACCATGACATCGCGTCGGAAGTCGTTGTGACGGCGCACCGCCTCGGCTGTGGCCGACGCCGCCAGCGCCGAGGCGCTGAAGAGCTCCTCGCTCAGGCTCAGGCACAGGTCCCCGGCGATGATCGCAGCGCCATCGCCGAAGAGCACCGCGTCACCGGTCCAATCACGGTCGCGGTGCATCGCGCGGAAGTACGTGTGTACGGCCGGCTGGCCGCGGCGCGTCTCGGAGTCATCGATGATGTCGTCATGGATGAGGGCTGCCGCGTGCAGCAGTTCGACCCCTGCAGCGGTGTGGGCGATGCCGGAGTTCGCAGCGTCGGTGCCGCCGGCCAGTTCGTAGCCCCACCAGGTGATGAGTGCCCGGATCCGCTTGCCCTTGGCGCTGAATGCGCGGATCGGGTCGATGAGCTCATCGGTGACCGGTGAGATCTCGGCCATGCGTGCAGCGGTGGTCCGCAGGTGATCATCGATGACGGCATCGACAGCGGCGATGACCTCGTCTGCAGGTGTGAGTGCGGTGACGGTGGTGGCGGCTGCGCTCATCGCAGCACGACTCCGCCGACGGTGACCTGCCGGTTATCGGCGTCATCGTCCGGTCCGGGCCCGACGGTCAGCGACAGCGTCTGGTCATTCTTGGTGTCGTGGAACGCCTGTGTGGTGACATCGCCTTCCTTGGCGGCGTCTCCGACTGTCTCGAAGCCCTTGTCCTTGAGTGAGTCGGTGTAGAACTTGAGGATCTCCTCCTCGGACTTCTCGCTCAGCTGGACGAGGGACACGCCGATGCGCTCGCTGTCAGCCGGGGCGTTCTCGCCCTCAGCCCCGTCCTCGCCGTCAGCGCCGTCCTCACCCTCGGGTGCCTCAGTGGCCTCGGCGTCTTTGCCCTCGGCCGGCTGCTCGTCGAGAGGGCTGAGGGTGGAGGAGACGATCTCGGCTTCCGGCAGCGGCTCGATCGTCGCGGGGAAACCGTCGATGAGCTCGCCGTAGGCGGTCTGCTCGTCGCCGCCTGAGGCTGCGGTCTCCTCGTTTTCAGCGGCAGCGGTCTCCGTCGCTGTCTGCTCCTCGGACGCAGGCGCATCGTCTCCGGTGCAGCCGGAGAGGATGAGCGCGGCGGAGACGGCCAGGGCTGAAGTCGTCAGAGCAGTGCGTTGTATCATGCTTCCAGACTAGCGCCCAGGAGAGACATGAGTCGAAAGCAGCTCGCCCGCTCAGGCGGAGATCTCGCGGCGCTCGGCACCGACGACACCGGATGCACCATGCTCCACCTGGACATGGACGCCTTCTTCGTCTCCGTCGAACTGCTCACCCGGCCCGAGCTGCGCGGCACACCGGTCATCGTCGGCGGCCGCGCCGGCCGCGGGGTCTGTGTTTCAGCCAGCTATGAGGCCCGCGAGTACGGCATCCACGCCGCGATGCCGATGTCGCGTGCAGTGCAGCTGTGCCCGCAGGCCACCGTCATCCCGCCCTCGCGCGGTGCCTACTCGCACTACTCGCGGCAGGTCTTCGACATCATCGCCGAGGTGACCGACGAGTTCACCAAGGTCAGCGTCGACGAAGGGTATGTCGACGTCACCTCCGCGCTGCGCCGGCTCGGCCGGCCCGCCGATATCGCAGCCGGGCTGCGCGCTGAGATCACCGCGCGCACCGGGCTGACCGCCTCGATCGGGGTGGCTGCGACGATGGTGGTGGCCAAACTCGCCTCCGCCCGGGCCAAGCCCGACGGGCTGCTCGTCGTCCCCGTCGCGCAGACACAGCAGTTCCTCGCCCCGATGCCGATCGAGGCGCTGCCCGGGGTGGGAGCGAAGCTGCAGGAGACCCTGCGCAGGTACGGCATCACCACGATCGGTCAGCTGGCCGACGCCGATGCCGGCTGGGCGGCGCAGACGCTCGGGTCCTTCGGCGCCACTGTGCACGGATTCGCCCGCGGCATCGACTCGCGCACCATCCGCGACTCCGCCAAAGAGCACACCGTCAGCGCCGAACGCACATTCCCTGCCGACATCGCCGACCTGCCCAGCCTCGAGCGCGAACTGCTGAGACTGGCCAACGGCGTGGCTGGGCGGCTGCGCCGCGAGGAGATCGTGGCAGGGACTGTCGGGCTGAAGTTCCGGCTGCACGACTTCCGCACCTTCAGCCGGCAGATCACGCTCCCGGCGCCGACCGATGTGGCAGCTGAGATCCATGCCGCGCTGCTGCCGCTGCTCCGGCGCCTCTATTCCGAGCACCGCGAACCGGTCCGCCTGCTGGGTCTGCGCGCCGCCGATGTCATCGATCGCGATGCTGCCGGACGACAGGCTACTCTCGATGAGCCCGACCGCTCTCCGCGCGATGCCGAACTCGCCCTCGACGAGGTGCGCAGAAAGTTCGGCAGCACCGTTATCGGGCAGGCGTCCTTGCTGGAACCGAGGCGTCGGGAGACGACCGACGGGCAGTGATCTCCCATCCGGTGGCGTCTGGGCTGTGAACCTGGTCAGAGTATGGTCGCCAGCTCGATTCCGAGATGCCGAAACGGGGCCGAAAGGACTATCATTGAGGTACGACTTTTCGAGCGCGCAGGTGAAGGGGGCTACCATGCCACTCTCAGAACATGAACAGCAGCTACTGGACCAGCTTGAGCAGCAGCTGCGCAGTGAGGACCCCCGCTTTGCCCAGAACATCTCGCAGCCGCGTCCGTCCGGCGGGGGATCGGTTTCAGCCAAGCGGTTCGTCATCGGCGTGCTCGGCCTGCTGGCGGGCATCGCCATCACGATTGCCTCCATCTATTTCTTCGGCATGCCCTTCGGCGCCGTCGGCGGTGTGATCGGATTCGCCGTGATGGTCGCCGGAGGTTACTGGGCCGTCAACGGCGGCTCCGGCAGTGCACCGACGGACAGTGTGCACAACGCCACCACCGCCAAGGCCTCGGCCGGCAGCACTGCAGGATCCAGCAACTTCATGGACCGACTCGAAGATCGCTGGGAGAAGCGCCGCCGCGGAGAATGATCCGCCGGCCCCTTATCGCCTGACGACAGATCCCGCTCGGCATTGCCGGCGGGATCTTTTCTTTTCCTCACCGGTGCCACCACGCCCGTTCGAACAGCTCCCAGCAGAAGCCCTTCCGAGGACGCCAGCAGACGTGCCTGCCGCGGATCCCAGCAGAGCGTGACCGGGTTCCGTGAAATCAGAGCGCGGGCCGATGCCGGAATGAGCATCCAGCCGGGCCCCGCGCTCTGCGGGACCCGGCCGGATGCTGTGCGCACAACGCAGGTGATGCCTGCGTCGGCTGACTAGCGGCGGTGGAACACGCTGGCCGGCCACAGGCGGGCGAGCAGCGACGTGCTGCGCGGCGTCACACGGTCGTAGTGCGCGCGGACCGACTCGACGGCCTCGTCGATCCCGGCCTTGTCGATGTGCGGTGCCGCATGCTTCAGGTCGCTGCGCGACCGGTCGAGATAGCGTGCCTGGTCCACAGCCTCCCCGAGATCCTCGAACACAGCCGGCAGGTAGTCGGCATTGGCATCTGACGACTGCTCGGCCACTGCAGCTCGCAGCTCATCGAGGTGGTCGCGCACCGGCAGCGAGGCGGCCGGTGCCAGCTTGTAGTCGACGCCGAGCGCATGGATCTCCTCCCACACCGCCTCGGGATCAAGCGGCTCACCCAGACGCTTGCGGCGCTGCAGGATGCGCACCAGCGCCGGCAGCGCGGCCAGCAGGAGCAGCGCCAGAACCGCCACTGGGATCCACCACAGAGGCATGCCGTCGGCCTCAGCGTCAGCTCCGGCGGTCTCGTCTTCGGCTGCCGGGGTGGTCTCTGCAGCTGTCGGCTCCTCGGTGGCCTCTTCTGTGGCCTCCTCGGTCGGCTCTTCCGTCGGCTCATCTTCAGCACCTGCGCTGCCGTCGGTCTGCGACCACGGCGGGGGAGTGCCGGCCGGGCCGCCGGGGGTGGGCTCGAAGCGCACCCAGCCGATGCCGTCGAAGTACAGCTCCGGCCACGCATGCGCATCCGACATCGCCACTTCGTAGGCGTTCTCCCCGGTCTCCTCACCGGGAGCGAACCCGACGGCGATGCGCGCAGGGATGCCGAGCGAGCGCGCCATCGCCGTCATCGCTCCGGAGAACTGCACACAGTAGCCGGACTTCTCAGACAGGAAGTCGGCGATCGCATCGCTGGAGGCCTCTTCCGGTGCGTCGAGGGAGTACTCGAACTGATCAGAGCGGAAGTACTCCTGCAGCATCACGGCCTGCTCCCACTGGTTGCGGGCGCCGGCGGTGACCTCGTCAGCGGTATCGCTGACGACGCTGGGCATGTCATCGGGCAGTGCGAGGGTGTCGGCGAACTGGCCGGCCGTCACCGGCTCGGAGGACTCGAGCTCCTCCGCAGTCGGCTCGACCGAGGTGTAGGTGACGCTGTACTCCTGATCGGCGGCGATCTCTCCGTTGCCGACGATCGTGAGCGTGTCCTTGTCGAAGATCCAGCGCCGTGACACCCCGTCGACCTGCGCCGGTGCGTAGGGGGCGGGCAGATAGGACTGATCGAAGCCGCCGACGTTGACATTCATCGTCTGCTCCGTCGTCGTCGTGTCGGTGCTGACGCCCTGCGGGTTCGGCAGCCCGTCAACGGCGATGGCGAAGGGATCGATGTCGAACTCTGCGGGCTTCCACGTCTGCCCGTCGAACTCCGAGACCGAGGTCAGCCGGATCGGCGGTTGCAGCGGGTCGCTGCTGGAATAGGCGAAGACCGGTTTGTCACTCTGATCAGCGAGGTTGCTGCGCAGGTCGAGGAACGGGTTGACGACGGTGATGTCGGCAAGCTGCGACTGCCGGGGCGGACGCACCGAGACATCCGGCAGCAGCACTGGGATGCCGACGCCGAGCAGCAGCGCCAGACCGCCGGCCAGCAGCGGGGGCAGCGGGCCGAACGACTCCGCCTGCTCGAAGTACGGGGTGAGCATGAGCACGATGAAGGCGGCTCCGACGGCGGCGAAGTGCCACCAGCGCAGCTCGTTGGGGGCCAGGAACACCGGGATGCAGTAGACGAGCAGCAGCAGCACGCCGGCGACTTTGGGCACGTGCAGGTCGGAGACGAGCCCGTCGATGAGCATGGTGATGAGGCCGAAGCCGACGATGAGGATCGTGGTGAACCCGGGAGTCGAATCGGCAGGCGCGATGACCTTGTACATGTCATCGATGCCGGTGCCGAGCTGGGCGAACAGCTCGAACATCGATGCCGGCGTCGGCAGGATCCCGAACGCCAGGGTGTGCGGCACACACAGGATGAGGACGGTGATGAGGCCGATGACCAGCTGCAGCAGCACCGTCAGGCCGGAAGCCTGGATCCGGGAGCTCATGCGCAGCAGCGCACCGGAGAGTGCGACGACGAGCACGATGATGAGCACCGGCGGCAGCCAGTTGAAGTCGATGAACACACTCGACATCGCCACTGCCAGCAGGGACATCGAGGCGATGACGGCCAGTGTGCCGATCCACAGACGCGAGTTCACCTGCGCCTCCTTCCCAATCGCTTCCATTCCTGCGGGATCGCATGCCCGGTGGCGAACACACCGTCGACGCCGCCGGCGTCGAGGTCGAGGTCTGCGGCGATGAGCCGGCGGCTGCGGGTGCCGCGCGGTAAGGCCGATTCCAGTGCGCTCGCCCGCTGCGGGGTCATCGCGCATACCGCGACATCGGCAGCTCCCGAGACTCCGCGAAGGGTGCCCGGCAGCGCGGTGCCGCCGGTTTCATAGCTGGCCAGAGCCAGGCGCAGCCGCTCGGCCCCGCGGGTCTCACGCACCGGATGCAGCGTGCCGTCGATGCAGCACAGCACCTCGTAGCCGGCCGAGAAGTACACCGAGGCCAGCGACTGGACAGCCGAGATGAGCACCTCGGCGGCCGGATCGGGATGGTCACCGGCACCTGCGGTGTCGAGGAGGATGACAGCGAAGGGATGCTCCTCCTCAGCCTCGTGGCGGACCATGAGCTCATCGTGGCGGGCAGTGGAGGACCAGTGGATATGGCGCAGGTCGTCGCCGGGGACGTACTCGCGGGTGTCGAAGTCGCGGCTCGTGCCCCCGCGCAGCGCACGCGAGGTGTCGGCCATCGGCTGGGCGAGCCCGGCCTTGGGCGGGCGCGGCATCTGCTCCAGGCGCGGGGCGACGGCGATATCGAAGCCGCGCAACAGCGTGTGCGAGACCGCTGAGAGACCGAAGGGACCTTCGAAGGACACAGCCACTCCGTCGACACCGCTGACCCCGCGCTGGGTGGGCGTGCATTCGGCCTCGACGGTCACCGAGGACGAGGCGCTGATGCCCGGTACCCGGACGCCCTGGTCCTCACCGAGGCCCGGCCGGAAGGTCAGGTCGACGCCGAAGGGGCCGATCGGCAGCGGGGTGCGGTTGCGCAGGGCCGCGCGCAACAGCAGCGGGCGGCCCACCTCGGCGACGGGGGTGCCGTCGACGCTGCGCACGGCCGCGGTGAGCGCGACCTCCATCCGGCGGCTCGTGATGACCGCCAGCAGCAGGCTGAGGGCGACGAGGCCGATGAGCAGGATCCCAGCCGGCAGCATGCCCGGCAGTGAGAACCGGTATGCCGCGATGATGAGCGCGATGCCGGCGATGAGGAAGACGAACCCCGAGGTGGTGAGCCTCATGAGCGCACGGGCGTGCGGCTCAGCGTCGCCCGGATGATCTCCGCTGCGTGTTCGTGGTCCTCACCGTCATGGGTGATGATCCGGTGGGCGAGCACGTCGACGGCCAGCGCCTGCACATCGGCGGGGGTGGCGTAGCCGCGGCCGTGCAGCACTGCGTGCGCCTTCGCTGCGCGCAACAGCTGCACCCCGCCGCGCGGGGAGGAGCCGAGTGCGACGGCCGGGTCGCTGCGGGTGGCCTCGAGCAGAGCGACGATGTAGGCGCGCAGCTCGTGGGTGGCGCCGATGTGGCGGACGATCTCGCGGGCCTGCATGATCTCCTCGAGCGAGGTCACCGCCGGCAGCTTGGCCAGTGGGTCGTGGTCGACGTGGTGGTCGAGCAGCTCGATCTCCGAGGCCTGATCCGGGTAGCCGATCGAGACTCGGGCGGTGAAGCGGTCGCGCTGCGCCTCCGGCAGCGAGTAGGTGCCCTCCATGTCGATGGGGTTCTGGGTGGCGACGACCATGAATGGCGCCGGCAGCGGATAGGTGGTGCCGTCGATGCTGGCCTGCGATTCGGCCATGCACTCCAGCATCGCCGACTGGGTCTTGGGTGAGGCGCGGTTGATCTCATCGGCGATGACGATGTTGGCGAACACCGGCCCGGGCCGGAACTCGAAGTGGCGTGACTCCTGGTTGAACAGGTTGACGCCGATGACATCGCTGGGCAGCAGATCCGGGGTGAACTGGATGCGCTTGACCGAACCGTCGACGACGCGGCCGAGCGACTTGGCCAGCAGCGTCTTGCCGACACCGGGAACGTCTTCGAGCAGCAGGTGGCCGCCGGCCAGCAGCGTGATGAGTGCGATCTGCACGACCCGGTCCTTGCCGTCGAGCACCGAGTTCATCGCGCGGCGGGCGTTCTCGGCGATGCGCTGAACATGCTGGATGCGCGGATCGACACCCTGCCGTCCGGCCGGAGCCGCCGGCTGGCTGCTGATGAACGGCGCCTGGGCCCCGCTCGGCTGCGACCCGACCGCTGATGAACCGTGGGCGGGCTGCTGCGACTGTGGGACGGGATAGCCGGACTCGCGGGCCTGACGGCGCGAAAGCGGCTGCTGCGGATCGCTCGGAATGCTCATAGGCTCCATTGTCCCCGACGAGGCGGTTCGACTCCACCTCACCCGGCTCTGCCACCCCTCACCCCACCCCTCACCACCCCTCACCCCACCCCCCTCCACCGGCCACCCCACTTCCCACCACCGGTCACCCCACATCTCTCCGCACCGCCCCCAGAACCTGCCGTTTCAGGCCCGCGACCGCCTCGGCGACGGCCCGAAGCGCACTGCTGCCCGCCCAGCCACGGCCTCGGGCGCGGATTCTCTACCCAAAAACCCCACTTTCTACCACCAGTCTGACCAGCGGAAACATCGAGAAAGCCGCCATAGATAGGCAGGTGTATAGAAAAGGTGGGGGGAAGTGGAGTACAGTGGTTGCTATCGGAACCGGGTGGTTTCGAAAGGGGTGAGCGACATGTTCTTGGGGACGCATCTCCTGCGCCTTGATGACAAAGGTCGGCTCATCCTGCCTGCGAAGTTTCGCAACGAGCTTGAGAACGGTCTCGTTCTCACCCGCGGCCAGGAGCGCTGCCTCACCCTGTTCTCCACGCGGGAGTTCGAGACCGTCCACGAGCAGATGCGATCGGCGCCGATGACGAGCAAGGAGGCGCGGGACTACCTGCGCGTCTTCCTCTCCGGAGCCTCCGCAGAACAACCGGATAAGCAGGGGCGCATCACCGTTCCGCAGATCCTGCGCCGCTACGCCGGCCTGGATCGCGACGTCGCAGTCATCGGCATGGGCAACCGTGCAGAGATCTGGGATGCACCGACATGGGAGACCTACCTGGCAGAGACCGAGCAGGGCTTCGCCGATCGGTCCGACGAGGTGATTCCCGGTGTGATCTAGTCGCTGGGCTGAGATCCTCGCCCGCCTGGTGGTTTTGGGATACTTCCCCGGTTCCAAAGCCCTCCGGTCCTGACGCACTTCCCCGGTGGCAGGGCACAGGCGGACGAGGTTCTGGTCCCAGCGGCACCGCGCACCACCGCGACCAGCACCATCACCGCTCGACGATGCAGAGGAGGAGACATGGCACAGGCACCGCACACCCCCGTCCTGCTTGAGCGCTGCGTCCAGCTCCTCGGCCATGGGGTCACCGCCGCCGAGGCGGAGGGCATCACCCCGGTCATCGTCGACGCGACGCTCGGGGCAGGTGGGCACAGCGAGGGCATCCTCGAAGTCTTCCCGCAGGCCACGCTCATCGGCATCGACCGCGACCCGCACGCCCTCGAGATCGCAGGCGCGCGGCTGGCCGGCTACGGAGAGCGCTTCGAAGCTTTCCACGCCACCGACGATGAGCTGACAGCGGTCATCGCCCGCGCCGGGCACAGCGCCGTCAGCGGAGTGCTGTTCGACCTCGGGGTCTCATCGATGCACCTCGATGAGGACGCCCGCGGCTTCAGCTACGCCCGCTCAGCTCCGCTGGACATGCGGATGGATCCCGGTGATGAGCTCACTGCCGCGCAGGTGCTCAACACCTACCCGGAGGCCGAGCTGGTCCGCATCCTGCGCGACTACGGCGAGGAGCGCTACGCCCGCAAGATCGCCCGCGTCATCGTGGCCGACCGGGACGAGACGCCCTGGGAGACCTCCGACCAGCTTGTGGCGATGCTCCAGCGCGTCATCCCGCAGCCAGCCGGGCAGCGCAACCGCTCGCATCCGGCCAAGCGCACGTTCCAGGCGCTGCGCATCGAGGTCAACGCCGAACTCGACATCCTCCGCTCAGCGCTGACCCAGGCGCTCGACGCTGTGCATGTCGGCGGGGTCGTCGTCGTCGAGTCCTACCAGTCGCTGGAGGACACGATCGTCAAGCGGGCCTTCCGCGCCGGTCTGGAGAGCCAGGCACCGGCCGACCTGCCGGTCATCCCACCCGAGCTGCAGCCCTGGCTGACCGCACTGACCCGCGGGGCCGAGAAGGCTGCGGCCGAGGAGATCGAGAGCAACCCGCGGGCCGCCTCCGTGCGCCTGCGGGCCGTGCAGAAGGCCCGCCGCACGGACCGCACGAAGACAACGGACCGCACGAAGACAGCAGCATCGCAGATGAAAGGTGACCGTTCCTCATGAGCCCCGTCGCCCGCGCCGTCACGACCTCCGCCGCCCCGTCCCGTACGGCCCGCTCACGCACCGCGCCGCTGACCCGCAGCGAGGCATCCCGCCTCAAGCTCATCGTCCCGGGCCTGGCCAAGCGCCGCACACCGGCCGGCCTCATGTTCGTCGGGCTACTGCTCATGGGGCTCGTCGCCGTGCTGCTGCTCAACATCTTCATCTCCCACAGCTCATTCCAGGTCGAGAAGCTCACCGCCGAGCAGCGTCAGCTGCACAGCGAACGCGACCGGCTGACCGAGGACATCTCCTACCGGGAGAGCCCGCAGTCGATCACCAAGGCTGCCGAGGAGATGGGCATGCACCAGCCGACGCACGTGAAGTATCTGCGCCTGTCCGACGGGTCCGTCATCGACCCCGGCGAGGTGCCGGCTCTCAGCGAAGGCTCAGCAGAAAAGGTGCCGGGCCCGCGTGCCGATACGCGTGAAGCCGTCCGCCCGAACCTACGATCAGATGAGAAGCTCCCGGCAGTCGGCGACTCCGGCGCAGAGGAGCTCAGCCCACCGCAGCTCACCGTCCCGCGCTGACACCGGAACCGGTGCTCGGGGGCCGCAGACCGCACAGGCCGAACAGCAGACAGCCGGACACCAGGGGGCAGATGTCATGGGCAAGCCGCAGCAGCGGAAGACCGCCGCACGCACCGGCGCTTCCCAGCAGCGGCGACCCGCCGGCCAGGCAGCGAAGCGACCCGCGCGCAGCACCGCAGCCACAGCCCAGAAGTCGGCGCGCCGGACAGCCGGGCCCAAGCGCGCACCGGCGGCCACGCCGAAGACCCGTAAGCCCACACCCGTCCGGGTGGCCGATCCGCAGAAGCGGATGAAGCTCATCGCCATCTGCGCCGTCGCCCTCATCATCGCGATCACCGGCAAGCTGTTCTACATCCAGGGGATGGACACCCGCCGGCTCGCCGAGCGGGCGCTCGACTCCCGGCTCGTGACCCTGACCCTGCCGGCCTCCCGCGGGGTCATCCTCGCCGCAGACGGCACCGTGCTGGCCGACAACGCGATGCGCTACCGGCTGGTGGCCGACCAGCAGAACGTCGGCAAGTACAAGAACAAGGACGGCGTCATCATCGGCGCCTGGGGTGCAGCCGAGCAGCTGGCCGAAGACCTCGACACCGACCCGGGCCTGCTCTACCCGATGCTGCACGGCGACCGGCAGTGGTCGGTCGTCGCCGACGGCATCACCGCCGAGGTGTGGCAGGCGATCAAGGCGCGTGAGATCCCGGGCATCACCGCCGATGAGTACGCCATCCGCTCGTATCCGGCCGGTGCGGTCGGCGGCAACCTGCTCGGCTTCGTCGGCTCCGATGGCCAGGCGCTGGCAGGCCTCGAACTCCAGCACGACGGCACCCTGCGCGGCCGCGACGGCGAACAGCAGTACGAGCGCGGCCTGTCCGGCGACATCATCCCGCTGGGCGACTCGAACATCACCCCGGCGCAGAACGGCCAGGGCCTCCAGCTGAGTCTCGATTCCGATGTGCAGTACTACGCCCAGCAGGCGATCGCCGACCAGGTCAAGAAGCACGAGGCCGAATGGGGCACGGTGACGATCTTCGAAGTCGGCACCGGGCGGATCATCGCCGCCGCCGAGGCGCCGAGCGTCGACCCGAACAACCCCGGCAAGGCCGATGCCGAGGATCGCGGATCGCGGATCTTCTCCGGCTCCTTCGAACCCGGTTCGACAGCCAAGATGGTCACCGCCGCTGCGCTGCTCGACACCGGCAAGGCCACCCCGACCGACGAATTCGTCGTGCCGGACAAGTGGAAGGCCCCCAACGGCGAGGAGTTCCGCGACTCCAGCAGCCACCCCGACCAGAAGCTCACCGTCGCCGGCATCCTGGAGGAGTCCTCGAACACCGGCACGATCCTCTCCGGTGACAAGCTCACCCTTGAGGAGCGCTACGAGTACCTGACGAGGTTCGGGTTCGGCCAGCCCAGCGGCATCGACTTCCCCGGCACCACCCGCGGCCTGCTGTACCCGCCGGACGAATGGGACGGCCGCACCAAGTACACCGTGATGTTCGGCCAGGGCGTGGCAGCCACCTCACTGCAGACCACCGCGGCGATGGCCACCATCGCCAACGGCGGGAGAAAGGTCGCCCCGCAGCTGGTGACCGGCACCGTCGACGACTCCGGCCGGGTGACCGATATTGCACCTGCCGATCCCGAACAGGTCATCAGCGACAAAGCCGCAGGCGAGCTCATGCGGATGCTCGAAGGCGTGGTCGCCGAGGGCACCGGCCAGTCAGCGCAGGTTCCCGGCTACCGGGTGGCCGGCAAGACCGGCACCGCCCAGGCGCCGAATGAGAACGGACCCGGCTATGACGGCTACACTGCTTCCTTTGTCGGTGCGGCACCGGCCGAGGACCCGAAGATCGCCGTGTCGGTGACCCTGCAGCGGCCCCGCAAGGGCTACTACGGCGGCACCGCAGCGGCCCCGGTGTTCTCCGACGTCGCAGGATTCACCCTGCGCCATATGGGTGTGCCACCATCGACCGAGGAACCCGATCTCTACCCAGGGGAATGGAAGTAATGCGGATCACCGAACTGCAGCTGCCGGACGACGTCGCCGTCACCGGCCCGGCTGACACCGCCGTGCACGGCGTCAGCCACGACTCGCGGCAGACGCAGCCCGGCTGGCTGTACGCGGCCCTGCCCGGCGCCAACGTCCACGGCGCCCAGTTCGCTGCCCCCCTCATCACCGCAGGCGTCCGCGCCGTGCTCACCGATCAGGCAGGCCGGCAGCTGATCGTCGAGGCCCTGGACGGCGACCCCGCCGCCCCGGAGGTCGACGAGCTGTGCCTGCTCATCACCGCCGACCCGCGGGCCCGGCTGGGCAGCATCGCCGCCCAGCTCTACGGCACCGATCCGGCCGCACCGCAGCTGCTGGGCATCACCGGCACCAACGGCAAGACGACGACGAGCTACATCCTCGACGGTCTGCTCACCGCCTTGGGCCGGACCACCGGGCTCATCGGCACCGTCGCCACGACGATCGCCGGGCAGACCCAGCCGGCCGTGCGCACCACCCCTGAGGCCCCTGAACTGCATGCCCTGTTCGCGCGCATGCGCACCGCCGAAGTCGACACATGTGCAATGGAGGTCTCCTCCCACGCCCTGGCCCAGCACCGGGTCGACGGCGCCCGCTTCGCGGTGGCCGGATTCACCAACCTCAGCCAGGATCATCTCGACTTCCACGCCAGCATGGAGGAGTACTTCCAGACCAAGGCGTCCCTGTTCACCCCGGCGTTCTCCGCACGCGGTGTCATCATGCTCGCCGACGACTACAGCCGCCGGCTGGCAGCCACCGCCGAGGTGCCGGTCGCCACGATCTCCCGTGCGAGCGCCGAGAACCCCACCTACCTCATCGCCGAGGAGTCCGGCCCGCACTTCACCCTGCACACACCAGCCGGAGCGCTTGCCGCCCGCGCCCCGCTGCCGGGCAGCTTCAACGTCGCCAACACCGCCCTCACCCTGGCCCTGCTGCTCGAATCAGGCACCGAACTCGGCGCCCTGGCCGCCGTCTCAGGCTCCTTCGACGTCACCGTGCCCGGCCGCATGGAGCAGGTCAACGACGCAGCCCCACTGGCCGTCGTCGACTACTCCCACACCCCCGATGCCATCACGCAGGTGCTCGGCGGACTGTCCTCAGCCGGCCGCCCACTCGTCATCGTCTGCGGCGCCGGCGGCGACCGCGACCCGTCCAAACGCGCCGATATGGGCGCTGCCGCCGCCCGCGGGGCCGACATCGTCATCGTCACCGACGACAATCCCCGCTCCGAGGACCCTGCTGCGATCCGCGCGGCCGTGCGCTCCGGTGCCGAGGCGGCCCGCGCCTCGGGAACGGCCCGCGCCACCCGCATCGAGGAGATCCCCGCCCGCTCCGAGGCGATCATCGCCGGCGTCGCAGCAGCGGGGGAGACCGGCACAGTGCTGGTGGCCGGCAAGGGCCATGAGACCGGCCAGGAGATCGCCGGAGTGGTCCATCCCTTCGATGACCGAGAACACACCCGCCGGGCCTGCGCTTCACGGCCATCGGGCGTCCCAGCAGGTAGAGTTCAGGATTGATATGAAGAGTTTTTCTGCAGGAGAAGTCGCCGCTGCCCTCAAGGGCAGCCTGTACGGCGTATCTGAAGACACGATGCTCACCGGCGGGGTCGTCACCGATTCCCGCGACGTCAGCCCCGGCGACATCTACGTCGCCCGGCGCGGTGAGCAGACCGACGGGATCACCTTCGCCCCGGCAGCCGTTGAAGCCGGGGCCGTGCTCGTCATCGCCGAGGCGGTGCCCGCCGTCGACGGCGAGCACCTGCCGACACTGCACGTCGCCGACGCCACCGCAGCCCTCGGCCAGCTCGCCTCCCTCAACGTCGCCGCGCTGCGCGAATCCGGCGAACTCACCGTCATCGCCATCACCGGCTCAGCAGGAAAGACCACCGTCAAGGATCTGACGTCTGACCTGCTGCTGTCGGTGGGGGAGACCGTGTGGCCGCCGAACTCCTACAACAACGAAGTCGGGGTGCCGCTGACCGCACTGCGGGCAGACGAGACCACCCGGTTCCTCGTCCTGGAGATGGGCGCACGCACGATCGGCAACCTCGCCTACCTCACCTCCCTCATCCGCCCCGACATCGCCGTCGAGCTCAACGTCGGCAGCGCCCACTCCGGCGTGTTCGGCTCCGTGGAGAACACCGCACGGGCCAAGTCCGAGCTCGTCGAATCGCTCACCAGCGGCGGCTGGGCCGTCCTCAACGCCGATGACGCGCGGGTGCGCGCGATGCACGATGTGCTCGCTCCCGGCGTCAACACCCTGTGGTTCTCCTCGAACCCCGGCTCCGAGGGCGCACCGGTCGTGCGCGCCGGCGACATCGAATCCCACGCCTCGGGCCGGACGTCGTTTCAGCTGCAGCTGCCCGACGAGGAGCCCCAGCCGGTCGAACTCGCCCTGCTCGGCGAGCACCATGTCGACAACGCGCTGGCCGCAGCCGCCGTCGCCCACCTGTGCGGTGTCGAATCGCGGACCATCGCCACGACCCTGGGCACCTCCGGTGCTGCCAGCCGGTGGCGGATGGAGCTCATCGACTCACCCAGCGGCGTGACCGTGCTCAACGACGCCTACAACGCCAACCCCGACTCAATGGCCGCAGCGCTCAAGACGCTGGCCGCGATGGGCCGCGGCGACGACGAGACTCCGCCCAGGCGGACCGTCGCCGTGCTCGGAGAGATGCTCGAACTCGGCGAGGACTCCGTCACCGCCCACGACACCGTCGGCCGGCAGGCTGTGCGGCTCAACATCAACCGCACGATCGCCGTCGGCGAAGGCGCCCGCCCGATCTATCAGGCAGCCCACCTCGAAGGCTCCTGGGGCAACGAGGCCGCCTGGGTGGCCACCGTCGCCGAGGCCCGCGACCTGCTCAACGCCGAGCTGCAGCCCGGCGACATCGTGCTGTTCAAGTCCTCACGCGATGCCGGACTGCGCTACCTCGGCGACGAGATCGCCGGAATCTCGGGGGCCCAATGATCGCAGTCGTGCTCGCCGCGTGCCTGAGCCTGCTGTTCACGCTCGTCGGCACCCCGGTCTACATCCGCCAGCTCGTCCGCCGCGGCTACGGCCAGTTCATCCGCGACGACGGACCCGAATCACACGCCACCAAACGCGGCACCCCGACGATGGGCGGCGTCGTCATCGTCTCGGCGACGATCGCCTCCTATCTCATCGCCCATCTCGTCACCGGCTCCTGGCCGACGGTCTCGGGACTGCTCGTGCTGTGGCTGGCCGCCGGGCTCGGCGCGATCGGCTTCCTCGACGACTACATCAAGGTCTCCAAGCAGCGGTCCCTGGGCCTGCGCCCGCGCGGCAAGATCATCGGCCAGGGCTTCGTCGGCATCACCTTCGCGATCCTCGCGCTCAACTTCCCCAACCGCTACGGTGTGACCCCGGCGTCCTCGGCGATCTCCTTCATCCGCGACACCAGCGTCGACCTCGCCTTCGCCGGCGTCATCTTCGGCACAGTGCTGTTCATCGTGTGGGCCAACCTCATCATCACCGCCGTGTCCAACGCCGTGAACCTCACCGACGGCCTCGACGGCCTGGCAGCCGGCGCCTCAGCCGTCGTGTTCCTCGGCTACGTCATGATCAACACCTGGCAGTCGACGCAGAACTGCTCGCTCATGTCCCAAGCCCGCGCCGGCTGCTACGAGGTCCGCGACCCCCGCGACCTCACGATCGTCGCGGCAGCCCTGGCCGCAGCCTGCATCGGCTTCCTGTGGTGGAACACCTCACCGGCGAAGATCTTCATGGGCGACACCGGCTCGCTGGCGATCGGCGGTGCGATCGGCGGCCTGGCGATCATGTCGCGCACCGAACTGCTGCTCGTCGTCATGGGCGGCCTGTTCGTCATCATCACCCTCAGCGTCATCATCCAGGTCGCCTCCTACAAGCTCACCGGCAAACGCGTCTTCCGCATGGCACCGCTGCAGCACCACTTCGAGCTCAAGGGCTGGGGCGAGGTGACGATCGTCGTGCGCTTCTGGATCATCGCCGTGCTCTTCGTCGTCGGCGCGATCGCACTCTTCTACGCCGAATGGGTGTCCAACCTTGCCCGCTGACAGCCACGGCAGCCCGGACAACCCGCTGGCCGGGATGAGCTTCTCACCCCCGCCGGCCGCCGAGCTGCCCCTGCACCCCGAGGGCTGGGAGCCGGTCGACTACCCGCACGCCGAGAACATCCCGGCAGCCCTGCACGGACCGACCCAGAGCCTGCACGGACTCACCATCGTCGTCACCGGCCTGGGAGTCTCCGGCTTCCCGATGGCCGTCCACCTGGCCGAACGCCACGCCGACGTCATCGTCGTCGACGGCGATGCCGAACGCGACCTCAGCGAATGGGAGACGATCCTCTCCGTATTCGACGTCGACATCCGGCGCGGACCCGAACACGTCACCGACCTGCCGACCAGCGCAGCCGGTGCGGTCCCCGACCTCGTCGTCACCTCACCGGGCTGGCGGCCGGACCACCCGATCTTCACGGCCGCCCACGCCCGTGGCATCCCCGTTATCGGCGAAGTCGAACTCGCCTGGCGGGTGCGCGGCCACAACACCGCACCCTGGCTCGTCGTCACCGGCACCAACGGCAAGACCACGACGACCTCGATGCTCGCCTCGATGCTCACCGCCGCCGGCCTGCACGCCAAAGCCTGCGGCAACATCGGCCAGCCGCTCATCGAGGCCGTCCTCGACCCCGCCGCCGAGGTGCTGGCCATCGAACTGTCGAGCTTCCAGCTGCACTGGCAGTACTCGATGAGCGCACACGCCGCCGCCGTGCTCAACCTGGCAGCAGACCACGTCGATTGGCACGGCAGCTACGCCGACTACTGCGCCGACAAGGCCCGCGCCTACACCAATGTCGCCGCCTCCTGCGTCTACAACGTCGACGACCCGGCCACCCGCCGGCTCGTCGAGGACGCCGAGGTCATCGCAGGCGCCCGGGCCATCGGCTTCACCTCCGGCATGCCGGCACCCGGCGAGTTCGGCGTCGTCGACGGGGTGCTCGTCGACCGCGCCTACCTGCACAACCGGCAGTCCACAGCCGCCGAACTCGGCTCCCTCGACGACGTCGCCATCGCCGCCGGCAACCCCGGGGCCCCGGCCGCACCCCACCAGATCGCCAATGCACTGGCCGCAGCAGCGCTGGCCCGCAGCATCGACATCCCACCGGCGGCCGTGCGCGAGGGCCTGCGCACCCACCAGCCGGCTGATCACCGGATGGCCGTCGTCGCCGAGACCGGGGGAGTGCGCTGGATCAACGACTCCAAGGCCACCAACCCGCATGCAGCCGACGCCGCACTGGCCGCTGCCGAATCGATCGTGTGGATCGCCGGCGGCCTGACGAAGGGCGCCGACCTCACCGAGCTCATCAGCACCCACGCCCACCGGCTGAGAGGTGTCGTGCTCATCGGCACCGACCCCGGCCCCTACACGCAGGTGCTTGCCGAGTTCGCACCTGCGGTGCCGCTCGTGCGCGTCGACCCGGCCACCGGCACAGGCGCGGCGACCGGCACCTCGGGCCCGGCCGATGAGACCCGGCGGGGCGAGGCGATCATGCGCGCTGCCGTCGCCGCTGCCGCCGACCTGGCCGCAGACGGCGACACCGTGCTGCTCGCCCCGGCAGCAGCGAGCATGGACCAGTTCCTCAACTACGGCACCCGCGGCACGCTGTTCGCCGCAGCCGTGCAGGACCAGGTGAGCTGAGATGGCCTCGCTGCGACACGATGCCGAGACCCGGCGGACGCGCGCGGCTGACTTCTCGCGCGAGACCGGCGTGATGGCCAGCCTGCGCCGGCTGCTCAACCTGCCGGTCACCAGCTACTACCTTGTGCTCATCTCCGTGCTCTCACTCATCGGCTTCGGCCTCATCATGGTGCTCTCGGCCTCCTCGATCACCGCCTACCGGGCCGGTGAGGGCTCCTCGTTCTCCGTGTTCAATCGGCAGGGCATCTACGCCCTCATCGGCGTGACGGTGATGATCGCGCTGTCCTACGCCCCGGTGGCCTGGTTCAAGAAGGCCGCACCGATCATCTTCATCGGCGCGCTCGCGCTGCAGACCCTGCCGCTGGTCCCCGGGCTCGGCCACGAGGTGCAGGGCAACGCCGGCTGGATCAAGATCGGCGGCTTCCAGGGCCAGCCCGCCGAATTCACCAAAGTCGCCCTGGCGATCTGGCTGGCGACGTTCTTCGCCCACAAGGCCGCCAAGCTCACCTCCCTCAAAGAGCTCATGCCCGCCATCATCGGACTCGTCGCAGTCCTCGGGCTCGTGCTCGCCGGACGCGACCTCGGCACCGCCCTCATCGTCATGGCCACCGCACTGGGCACCGTGTTCGTCGCCGGACTGCCGTGGCGCTACCTCATCACCGCCTTCCTCGGCATCGCCGCCGTCGTCACCCTCCTCGTGCTCACGAGCGCCAACCGCATGGCCCGCATCCGCGCAATGTTCGTCGGCCACGAACACGAGGCGATGGACCCGCTCGGCCAGCACTGGCAGTCCAACCACGGGCTGTTCGCCCTGGCCTCCGGCGGCTGGTTCGGGGTGGGGCTCGGCGCCTCGCGGGAGAAGTGGCTGTGGCTGCCCGAGGCGCACAACGACTTCATCTTCGCGATCATCGGCGAGGAGCTCGGACTGCTCGGCTCCGTGGCGGTGCTGCTGCTGTTCTCCGTGCTCGGCTGCGGACTCATCCGCATCGTCATGCGCACCGACGACCGGATGATCCAGGCCGCCACCGCCGGGATCTTCATGTGGCTGATCGGCCAGGCACTCGTCAACATCGGCGTCGTCTCCGGGGTGCTGCCGGTCATCGGCGTGCCGCTGCCCTTTGTCTCCTACGGCGGCTCAGCACTGCTGGCCACCTGCATCGCCGCCGGGGTCGTACTCGCCTTCGCGCGCGCCGAATCCGGGGCGCAGGAGGCGATGCGCGCCCAGAGCGCCCGGGTGCGCGAATCCCTGGCCGTGCTCGCCTCCTCCCCGCTGCGCCTACGGAAGAAGAAGAGGACATGACCCGACCCCTGACAGCCCTGTTCGCCGGCGGCGGCACCACCGGACACGTCGCGCCGATGCTCGCCATCGCCGAGGACCTGAAATTCCAGGACCCGGCAGCCGAGATCATCATGCTGGGAACCCCCGCAGGCCTGGAGACCCGCCTCGTGCCCGAGGCCGGCTTCGAGCTCGTCACCATCGACAAGGTCCCGGCCCCACGCAGCCTCAACGCCGACCTGCTGCGCTTCCCCGGCCGGCTGGCCGGCACCGTGCGCGAAGTCCGCCGGCTCATCCGCAAGCGCCACATCGACATCGTCGTCGGGGTCGGCGGCTACGTCTGCCCACCGGCCTACCTGGCCGCCAGACTCGCGAAGATCCCCGTCATCATCCACGAAGCCAACGCCCGACCGGGACTGGCCAACCGCCTCGGCGCCGGATTCACCCCTGCGGCCAACATCGGCTACACCTTCTCCGGCACACCGCTCAAGGGCAGCCAGGTCGGCATGCCGATCCGCTCCCAGATCGAGATCGTCGACTACACCGACCCCGCACAGCGGGCCGCCGCCCGCCGGCACCTGGGACTGCGCGAGGACCTGCCGACGCTGGTCGTGACAGGCGGATCATCCGGTGCCCAGCGGCTCAACGAGGCCTTCGCCCACGCGATGAAGGAGATCGCCGCAGCAGGCGTGCAGATCCTCCACATCACCGGCGCCGGCAAAGCCGCCGAGGTCGCCGCCGCAGCCGCCTCGGTGCCGGACTACCACGTCGTCGAATACGTCGACGGGATGCACAGCGCCTACCTCGCCGCCGACCTGCTCATCGCACGCTCGGGTGCCGGCACCGTCGCCGAGGTGTCGATCACCGGAGTGCCGACGGTGTTCGTGCCGCTGGCGATAGGCAACGGCGAACAGCGGCTCAACGCCGCCGGCCTCGTCGAGTCAGGCGCTGCGCTCATGATCGACAACGCCGACTTCGACACCACCGCAGTCACCGGCACGATCCTGCCGCTGCTGACCGACCCGGTGCGCCTGCAGGCGATGAGCGACGCTGCCCTGGCCGCCGACTTCCCGATGGCAGCCGCGCGCACGATGGTGCATAAGATGTATGCGGCCCTCGGCCGGGAGCATCCGCACCGGCCGTACCCGCCGGAACTGCTCAACCGCAAAGAACGCACAAAGGACGACTGACAGATGGCAGCAGCCCCTGACACGCCGATCATCCCGGCCGCTGAACTCGGCCGCGTCCACTTCATCGGCATCGGCGGCGCCGGCATGTCCGGCATCGCCCGGATCATGCTCATGCGCGGCATGACCGTCACCGGCTCCGATGCGAAGGACTCCTCCGTCGTCGCGGCCCTGCGCGCCCTCGGCGCACAGATCGCGATCGGGCAGCGGGCGGAGAACATCGCCGACGTCGACACCGTCGTCGTCTCCTCAGCCATCCGCCGGGACAACCCGGAACTGGCCGCCGCCCGCGACCAGGGCCTGCGCATCATCCACCGCTCGGCCGCACTCGCCGGGCTCATGCACGCACGCACGACCGTCGCGATCGCCGGCACCCACGGCAAGACGACGACGACGTCGATGACGACAGTCGCACTGCAGGCCGGCGGCGGGGATCCGTCGTTCGTCATCGGGGGAGTGCTCACCGCCTCGGGCACCAACGCCCACGACGGCACCGGCGAGGCGTTCATCGCCGAAGCCGACGAATCCGACGGCTCCTTCCTGCTCTACGAGCCGGCCGTAGCCGTCATCACCAACGCCGAGGCCGACCACCTCGACCACTACGGCGACTGGGCCGGGGTGCGCCAGGCCTTCGTCGACTTCGCCGGCCATGTGCGCAGCCGCGGCGGTGTGCTCATCGCCTGCGCCGATGACGCCGGATCCCGCGAGATCGCCGCTCAGGCCGCGGCAGAGGGCACCACCGTCGTCACCTACGGCTTCTCCGAGAGCGCCGATGTGCCGATCACCGACCTGCGCCCCGGCGAGGTCGGCACCGCCTTCACCGTCACCCTCGACGGCCGTGACCTCGACGTCGAACTCCAGCAGCCCGGCGCCTACAACGCTGCCAACGCCACTGCCGCGCTCTGCGTCGTCCACCACCTCGGCGGCGACCTCGATGCCGCTGTTGCGGGCCTGGCCGGATTCGGCGGCACCCGCCGTCGCTTCGAGCTGCGCGGCACCGCCCATGGTGTGCGCGTCTACGACGACTACGCCCACCACCCCACCGAGGTCAGCGCCGTGCTCACCGCCGCCCGCTCGGTCGTGGCCCCCGGCGGGCGGGTGCACGCGATCTTCCAGCCGCACCTGTTCAGCCGCACCCAGAACTTCAAGCAGGAGTTCGGCCAGGCGCTCGGCATCGCCGATGAGGCGATCGTGCTCGACGTCTTCCCCGCCCGTGAAGACCCGATCCCGGGAGTGACCGGAGCGATCGTCGCCGAACAGGTCCCGCACGGCAGCGCGACCTTCCTGCCGGCCTTCTCCGATGCCGTGCCGACCGTCGTCTCCCGCGTCCAGCCCGGTGACATCGTCATCACCATCGGCGCCGGCGATGTCACGATCCTCGGCCCCGAGATCGTCGCCGCACTCGAAACGGCCTGGTGACCGGCAGGCGATGACGCAGACGCAGACCGGCCGCACCGAGACGACCGCGAGCCTGTCCGACCGGCTCGCCGCCCGCCGCCGCGCCCGGCTCACGCGCCTCCTCATCATCGCCGTCAGCGCAGCCCTCATCATCGGGCTGCTGGCGGCCGCCTGGTTCTCCCCGGTGCTGGCGATCACCAGCGTCAAGGCGCAGGGCAGTGAGTTCTACACCGCCGAGCAGATCGAAGACGCGGTGCTGACCGACTGGTCCGGCACCCCGCTGCCGCAGGCCATGCCCGGCCAAGTCGAGAAGGCCGCCCTCACACGCCTGCCGAAGGCCGCCTCGGCCACGGTCCGCTGGGCCGGCCCGCGCGCCCTGGCCGTCACGGTCACCGACCGGGTCCCGCTCATCGCCGTGCGCGCCGGCTCCGGCTGGGACCGAGTCGACGCCACCGGCACGACGATCGACACCGTCACCGGCGAGCCCGAAGGGCTGGCCCGCCTCGAACTCACCTCCGGAGCCGATCGCAAGGCAACGATCAGTGCAGCGCTGGCGCTCCTCGACGAGCTGCCCGACGGTGTGCCGGAGCAGATCAGCGTCGTGCGCGCCGGCAATCCGGCGAAGATCGAGATCGACTACAGCCCCGGCGAGGACGCCTCCCCGGTGACGATCCGGTTCGGCAGCGCCGAGGAGGCGGCCCGCAAATTCGACATCGCCTCCAAGCTCGTCGACACCGGGGCGCAGACGATCGACGTCTCCGTGCCCGAGGTGCCGGTCACCTCGTGAGCGCCCGGCCGGCGATCCGATGGGGGCCGCAGGGGCAGAAGCTTTCGACACACCGCGTGCGAGAGTTGCGCTGAGGGGGAGCGGGCCATAGCGTCGACATGAAGGCAAAATAGGCCCACACGCCCGCATGGGCCCGATGCGTCGAAAGAGGAAACCGACTTGGCTGAATTCCCACAATCCGGAGCGGACATCAAGGTTGCCGGTACCGGCGGCGGCGGTGTCAACGCTGTCCAACGGATGATCGACGTCGGCCTCAAGGGCGTCGAGTTCATCGCAATCAACACCGACGCACAGGCGCTGCTCCTCTCCGAAGCCGACCTCAAGCTCGAGATCGGCCGCGACCTCACCCGCGGGCTCGGCGCCGGAGCCGACCCGGAGATCGGCCGCAAGGCCGCAGAGGACTCCGAAGAGGCCATCACCGAAGCGCTCGAAGGCGCCGACATGGTCTTCGTCACCGCTGGCGAAGGCGGCGGCACCGGCACCGGTGCGGCACCGGTCGTCGCCCGCATCGCCCGCGGACTCGGCGCGCTGACCATCGGCGTCGTCACCCGCCCCTTCACCTTCGAGGGCCGGCGCCGCTCGGCCCAGGCCGAGAAGGGCATCGCCGACCTCCGCGAGGAAGTCGACACCCTCATCGTCATCCCGAACGACCGGCTGCTGTCGATCTCGGACCGCAACGTCTCCGTCATCGAGGCGTTCCAGTCCGCTGACGAGGTGCTGCGCTCGGGCGTCCAGGGCATCACCGACCTCATCTCGACGCCGGGCATGATCAACCTCGACTTCGCCGACGTCAAGTCCGTCATGCAGGACGCCGGCACGGCTCTCATGGGCATCGGCTCAGCCGTCGGCGACGACCGTGCTGTGCAGGCGGCCGAGGCCGCGATCGCCTCGCCGCTGCTCGAAGCCAGCATCGAAGGCGCCCACGGCGTGCTGCTGAGCATCCAGGGCGGGTCCGATCTCGGCCTGTTCGAGATCAACGAGGCCGCCCGCCTCGTGCAGGAAGCCGCGCATCCGGAAGCCAACATCATCTTCGGAACCGTCATCGACGACAACCTCGGCGACGAATGCCGCATCACCGTCATCGCCGCCGGCTTCGACACCCCGGTCGGCGCTGTGGAGGGCTCACCGTCACTGGCAGCCGGCAAGTCCTCGGATGAGCGCCGCTCTGCAGACTCCGGCCGCAGCGAATCCGGTCACCAGTCCGCAGCCCTCGGCGCGGCAGCCGCAGGCACCGGCGCAGCAGCAGGTGCTGCCGGCAGCGACTCCGGTGCCCAGGCGGGCCCGTACAGCCTGCGCTCGGACGAGTCCTCATCGAGCGGATCTGACGATGCGCAGGCTGCGGCAGGTTCCAGCGGAGATTCCGCAGCCCCGGTTCCGCGGGAGCTGCCGGATGAGAAGGTCGACAGCTTCGATGACGACCTCGACATCCCCGACTTCCTCAAATAAGACGGGAACGGCCCATGCTGCACAGCCGCTTCGTCGTTCCGGGAACCCACCGCGTTGCCCACGCGGCGTTCTCGGACCGATGGGGCGGCTATTCCGTTCCCCCCTACAACTCCCTCAACCTCGGGCGCGGAGTCGGCGACGACGACTCCGCAGTGACAGCCAACCGCAATATGCTCGCCCAGGTCCTGGGACTGCAGGCCGACCGGCTGAGCTTCACCTCACAGGTCCACGGCACCGCAGTGCACTCTGTGGCCCTCGACGAGCTCAATGCCTCCGTCCCGCTCGACACCGTCGAAGCCGACGCCCAGGTGACCTCATCGACCCACCTCGGGCTCGCCGTCCTCGTCGCCGACTGCACCCCGGTGCTGCTGGCCGACCCTGATGCCGGGGTCATCGCCAGCGTCCACGCTGGGCGTCAGGGCATGGCCGCCGGTGTCGTCACCGCCGCCATCGAGGCGATGCGGCAGCGCGGGGCGCAGAGCATCTCGGCGATCATCGGCCCATCGATCTCACCGCGGCGCTACGAGGTGCCGGTCGAGCTGCGCGAGGAGATCGCAGCGATCGAACCGGTTGCCGCCTCGGTCTCAGCCGAAGGCACCCCAGCCATCGACGTCGCCGCCGGAGTCGCCGAGCAGCTGCGGCGGGAAGGCGTGCGGCTCGAGCGCTGGGTCTCCGCCTGCACCTACGACAGTCCCGACCTGTTCTCCTACCGGCGCGACGCCGTCACCGGCCGCTTCGCCGGAGTCATCTGGATGGAGCCTGCCGCACAGCCGCGGTGAGAACTTCACCCGAACTTTCGACACGCCCGCAGCGCTTTCCCGGCCATCACCTGCCGGTGGGGTACGTTCTCACTAAGACCTTTGCATGTCGAACCGCGAAGGACGCCCGCAATCACGAGGAGTCGCCCATGTCCGCTCTCAAGAAGATCGGCAGCTACCTGGGATTCGTCGAGGACTACGACGAGCAGGACCTGCGTCATCAGCCCACCGAACAGCGCCGTACCTACGAGGACGAGTACGACGACTACGCTGACGACAGCCTCGAAGCCGAACCCGAGCCGTTCGAGCCGCCGGCAGCTGCTGTCACTCCGATCCGCCCGTCCGTTCGTCCTGTGGAAAGTGCACCGGCCACCGCCATGCAGCGCATTCAGACGATCCACCCCCGCAGCTACAACGACGCCAAAGCCATCGGCACCGCCTTCCGTGACGGCGTGCCGGTCATCATGAACCTCTCGGCGATGGACGAAGCGAACTCCAAGCGCCTCGTCGACTTCTCCGCCGGCCTCATCTTCGGCCTGCGCGGATCCATCGAGAAGGTCACCAACAATGTGTTCCTTCTCACTCCCGAGTCGATCGAGGTATCGACCGAAGAAGCCGCAGGCGACCACCAGGCCAGCTTCTTCAATCAGAGCTGAGGCGGCTGGCCGCAGCTGCGGCTCCCGGTTCGGCATTCACGGCAACGGCGGACTACGCTTGAATGTAGTCCGCCGTCTGCGTTCCCTCAGGAGAAGCCTTCGTGTCATTGCTGTTTTGGATCATCGGCCAGGCTCTGAGCCTGTACGTCTTCGTGCTCCTGGCGCGCGTCGTCATCGACCTCATCCAGGTCTTCGCGCGAGACTGGCGGCCCACCGGCTTCATCCTCGTGCTCGCCGAGATCATCTACACGCTCACCGACCCGCCGGTGAAGCTTGTGCGCCGGATCATTCCGCCGCTGCGCCTGGGCCAGATCTCTCTGGACCTGGGCTTCATCCTCGTGTTCATCGCAGTCCAGATCCTCGCCGGCGTGTTCTTCAGCCTGGCAGCCCAGGGAATGTGACATTCCCTTTTCGCGGTTGTGAAAGCCGCAGCCGGACTCTGCACACAGCTATTCGCCTCGTGTGAATGTGACAGAACTGCAATATCAAGCACGTGATGGATTCCGCGCCGCGCCCGGTGATCGAGACCCGGCTGAAGGGCAAGGCGTATTATGATGCGAATCATGGCAAGGCCTGCACGACAAATAAGCCGGCGTTGCTGTACAGTGGCATCGACATCTGTTGTATAACAGTAGAGTAAAGACGATTTCCGATCGAAGGTGGCCTCATGGCGCTTACGCCTCAAGATGTTGTCAATAAGCGGTTTCAGCATGTGAAGTTCCGCGAGGGATACGACCAGGAGGAAGTCGATGACTTCCTCGATGAAGTCGTCCTTGAACTCCGTCGCCTCTACCAGGAGAACGACGAGCTGCGTCAGAAGCTCTCGGCGTGCGAGCAGCGCAACCAGGAGCTGAGCCAGGGTCAGGGTGCTGCAGGCACCGAGCAGACCGGCGCCCAGACGATCGGATCGCAGCCGGCCGCCCAGCAGCCGGCTGAGGACCCCCAGGCAACCCAGGCAATGCCCGCCGCCGTGCCGGAGCAGGACGTCAACGAGGCCCCGGCCGCCGACGAGAAGAAGGAGCAGGCCGCCTCGCCGCTGGTCGCCCCGCAGCAGTCGGCCGACGCACCGCGTGAGCAGGCTGACGAGAAGCCGCAGCAGACCCAGCAGGGCGCTGCCGCCAACGGCTACGGCTCCAACGCCGCCGCAGCCGGCACCGGTGCCGCCGTCGGCGCTGTCGCCGGTGGAGCAGGCGGAGGTGACCAGGACGCCCACGGCCTCATCTCGCTGGCACAGCGCCTGCACGACGAGCACGTCGCCGAAGGTGAGCGCACCCGCGATAAGCTCATCTCCGAGGCCCGCACCGAAGCCGACCAGATCGTCAAGGACGCTGAGAAGAAGCGCGACGACACCCTCAGCACCCTGGAGAGCCAGAAGACCAGCCTCGAGCGTGAGATCGACGGTCTGCAGAACTTCGAGCGCCAGTACCGCACCCGCCTCAAGAGCTACCTGACCGATCAGCTGCGCGACCTGGAGAACTCCGGATCGCTGGCCCCGGAGACTCTCGGCGGCAATCAGCAGCCGGGTCACTCGATCTGAGGCACCTGATCTGACTCACCTGCGCTGAGTCAGCAGATCCCGCCGGAACGGCCGGCCGCCATCGGGCGGCCGGCCGTTGCGCGTGTGTGCGAAGCTGCTGGTCATCGGTATGATGGACAGCTGAATCACCGAACCGAGGAGGACGCCCGTGCCGCAGACGAGCAGCCGACGTCTGCGCATCGTGCTGTTCGCGATCGCTCTCGCCGTGCTCGCTGTCGACCAGCTGACGAAGTTCATCGCAGTCCAGACGCTTGAAGGCCGTGAGCGCATCCCGGTCATCGGCGAACTCGCCGGCTTCACGTTCTACCGCAATCCCGGTGCTGCTCTCGGCATGGGAGAGAGCACCACCTGGCTGTTCGCTCTCATCGCCATCGGCGTCTTCATCGCCATCCTCGTCCTCAGCCGCAGGCTTGGGTCCCGCGCATGGACGGCCGGTCTGGGGCTGCTGCTCGGAGGTCTGACCGGCAACCTCGTCGACCGGCTGTTCAGGCCGCCGGGCTTCTTCCACGGCGCCGTCGTCGACTTCATCGACCTGTACTTCTTCGTCTGCAACGTCGCCGACATCGCGATCTCGGCGGCGGCCGTGACCATCGTGCTCACGACCCTGCGCAACATCAGTGTCGACGGCACCGCGGCCGGAGACGACAAGTCACCACGCGGCGACCATGACACCCCTACAGAGGAGGCGCGAGCGCAGCCATGACCGAGCGATCATTCCTCGTTCCCGAAGGCCTCGAAGGCGAACGGGTCGATGTGGCCCTCAGCCGGCTGCTGGGCCTGTCCCGGTCCGCGGCAGCAGCCATCGCCGCCGATGACGGCGTGCGCGTCGACGACGCCGTCGTCGGCAAGTCCGAGCGGCTCATCGCCGGATCCCGCATCGACGTGAAGATGCCAGCCGAACCCGAACCCCTGGGCATCGACGCCGAGCCGGTGCCGGGCATGCGCATCATCTACGACGACGACGCCTTCGTCGTCGTCGACAAGCCGATCGGAGTGGCCGCCCACTCAGCGGCAGGATGGCACGGCCCGACCGTCATCGGCGGTCTCGTCGCCGCCGGATACGACATCGCCACCTCGGGTGCGGCCGAACGCCAGGGGATCGTCCACCGCCTCGACGTCGGAACCTCCGGCGTCATGGTCGTCGCCAAGGGCGAACACGCGTACTCCGTGCTCAAACGCGCATTCAAGCAGCGCACGGTGAAGAAGACCTACCACGCGCTCGTCCAGGGACTTCCCGACCCTGTCATCGGCACGATCGAAGCGCCGATCGGCCGCAACCTGCGCCGCGACGGGCTTTACGCCGTGCGCACCGACGGCAAGCATGCCGTGACCCACTACGAGGTCATCGAAGCCTACCGCTCGGCAACCCTGCTCGAAGTCCAGCTGGAGACCGGCCGCACCCACCAGATCCGCGTCCACATGGCCGCCACCAAGCATCCCTGCTGCGGTGACCTGCCCTACGGCGCTGACCCGGTGCTGGCGAAGAAGCTCGGCCTCGAACGCCAGTGGCTGCACGCCGTCGAACTCGGATTCACGCACCCGGAGACAGGGGAGTGGGTCGAGTTCACCAGCGACTATCCCGAGGATCTGCAGACCGCCCTCGACCGGCTGCGCGTCGCCCAAGGCTGAACACGCGAAACGGGTCCACCTCACAGCCGCGATGTCCCTGATGATCGCTAGACTGGTGTGCGTCGCCGGGAGCGGGACATGCCGACTGTGAGAAAGAGGATCCGTGGCTGAGGACTTCGTACACCTGCACGTGCACACCGAGTACTCGATGCTCGATGGGGCCGCCCGCCTGGGCGACCTGATGCAGGCGACGAAGGCCTCGGGAATGAACGCGATCGCCACGACCGACCACGGGTACCTCTTCGGCGCCTTCGACTTCTGGAAGCAGGCCACCGACGCCGGCATCAAACCGATCATCGGCGTTGAGGCCTACCTGACTCCGGGCACCGCGCGCACCGACAAGACCCGCGTGAAGTGGCGCACTGATGAGAGCCAGCGCGGCGACGACGTCTCCGGCGGCGGTGCCTATACGCACAAGACGCTGCTGGCGGAGAACAACACCGGCATGCGCAACCTCTTCAAGGCATCCTCGCTGGCCAGTCTGGACTCCGCATTCGCGAAGTACCCGCGCCTGGATCGCGAGCTGCTCAACACGTACTCCGAAGGCCTCATCGCCACCACCGGCTGCCCCTCGGGAGAAGTGCAGACGCGGCTGCGACTCGGTCAGTACGACGAAGCCGTCAGAGCCGCAGCGGAGTTCCGCGACATCTTCGGCAAGAACAACTACTACTGCGAGATCATGGACCACGGTCTGACGATCGAGCGACGCGTCGTCAAGGACCTGCTGCGCCTGTCGAAGGACCTCGGCCTGCCGCTGGTGGCCACCAACGACCTGCACTACACCCACGAATCCGACGCCAAGGCCCACGAAGCGCTGCTGGCCCTGCAGTCAGGTTCGAAGCTCATCGAACCGACCTACGACCAGGGCGGCAGCCGCTTCGCGTTCTCCGGCTCCGGCTACTACCTCAAGACGCCGGCGGAGATGCGCGCACTGTTCAAGGAGATGCCTGAGGCGTGCAACAACACCCTTGAGATCGCCGAGCGCTGCGAGATCTCCTTCGACACCAGCGCCAACTACATGCCCCAGTTCCCCTGCCCGCCCGGTGAGGACGAGACCTCGTGGCTGGTCAAGGAAGTCGAGAAGGGCCTGCACTACCGCTACCCGAACGGCATCCCCGACGATGTGCGCAAACAGGCCGACTACGAACTCGACGTCATCATCTCGATGGGCTTCCCCGGCTACTTCCTCGTCGTCGCCGACTTCATCAACTGGTCGAAGGAGAACGGCATCCGAGTAGGCCCCGGCCGCGGCTCGGGTGCCGGTTCGATGGTCGCCTACGCCCTGCGCATCACCGACCTCGACCCGCTGGAGCACGGACTGATCTTCGAGCGGTTCCTCAACCCCGACCGTGTGTCGATGCCCGACTTCGACGTCGACTTCGATGATCGTCGCCGCGGTGAGGTCATCGACTACGTCACCGAGAAGTACGGCGACGAGCGCGTGGCGATGATCGTCACCTACGGCACCATCAAGACCAAGCAGGCGCTCAAAGACTCCGCCCGCATCATGGGCAAGCCGTTCTCCCTCGGCGAGAAGCTGACGAAGGCGCTGCCGCCGGCGGTCATGGCCAAGGACATCCCGCTGGCCGACATCGAAGAGCCCCAGGCACCGCGCTACGGCGAAGCAGGGGAGTTCCGCGAACTGCTGGAGACCGATCCCGAGGCGCGGGAGACCTTCGAGACCGCGAAGGGCCTGGAGGGCCTCAAACGCGGGTGGGGTGTGCATGCCGCCGGCGTCATCATGTCGTCTGACCCGATCATCGACGTCATCCCGATCATGCGCCGGTTCCAGGACGGGCAGGTCATCACGCAGTTCGACTACCCCACCTGTGAGGGCCTCGGCCTCATCAAGATGGACTTCCTCGGCCTGCGCAACCTCACGATCATCTCCGACGCGATCGAGAACATCCGGCTGAACAAGGACTTCGAACTCGACCTGGAGCACCTGGCCCTCGACGACGAGGAGTCCTACAAGCTGCTCTCCCGCGGAGACACCCTCGGTGTGTTCCAGCTCGACGGCGGCGGCCTGCGCGGACTGCTGCGGATGATGCGCCCGGACAACTTCGAAGACATCTCCGCCACCATCGCGCTCTACCGGCCCGGCCCGATGGGCGCGGACTCGCATACGAACTTCGCGCTGCGCAAGAACGGCCTGCAGGAGATCACCCCGATCCACCCCGAGCTGGCCGAACCGCTCGCTGAGATCCTCGACACCACCTACGGCCTCATCATCTACCAGGAGCAGGTGATGGCGATCGCGCAGAAGGTCGCAGGCTACTCGCTCGGCCAAGCAGACATTCTGCGCCGCGCAATGGGCAAGAAGAAGAAGGCCGAGCTGGACAAGCAGCAGGTCGGCTTCTTCGGCGGCATGAAGGAACGCGGCTATTCCGAGGCGGCGGCCCAGGCGCTGTGGGACATCCTGCTGCCCTTCTCCGACTACGCCTTCAACAAGGCCCACTCAGCAGCCTACGGGCTCGTGTCGTACTGGACGGCCTACCTCAAGGCCCACTATCCGGCCGAGTACATGGCCGCCCTGCTGACCTCAGTCGGGGACAACAAGGACAAGCTCGCCCTCTACCTCAGCGAGTGCCGGCGCATGCACATCACCGTTCTGCCGCCGGACGTCAACGAATCCGCCAACAGCTTCACGCCGGTCGGCGACGATATCCGCTTCGGCATGGGAGCGGTGCGCAACGTCGGCGGCAACGTCGTGCAGGGCATCGTCGAAGCCCGGCAGGACAAAGGCAAGTTCACCTCCTTCAATGACTTCCTCGACAAGGTGCCCAGCCAGGTGTGCAACAAGCGCACCATCGAATCGCTCATCAAAGCCGGCGCCTTCGACTCGCTAGACCACAACCGGCGCAGCCTCGTCGAGATCCACGAGGAGGCGGTCGATGCGGTCATCGGCGTCAAGCGCCAGGAAGCCGCCGGCCAGTTCGACCTGTTCGCCGGCCTCGGCGAGGAGGACGAGTCGAGCTTCGCGGTCAAGATCCCCGAGCGCACCGAGTGGGAGAAGAAGGAGCTGCTGGCCTTCGAACGCGAAATGCTCGGCCTCTACGTCTCCGACCATCCGCTCAACGGGCTCGAGGACATCCTGCAGTCGGAATCAGAGGGCTCGATCGCTCAGCTGCTCGACCCGGAGAACAAGCGCCCGGACGGATCCCAGACCAAGATCTGCGGCATGATCACCCAGGTCTCGCGGAAGGTCTCGAAGAACTCCGGTCGCCCGTACGCGATCGTCACCATCGAAGACCTCGAAGCGAGCATGGAGGTGATGTTCTTCGGCGACACCTACGAGCCGGTGGCCACCCTGCTGACCAATGACCTCGTCATCACCGTCACCGGGCGGATCCGCCGCTCCGATGACCGGCCGACCTCGCTCATGGCGATGTCGATGACGATCCCGGACGTCACCGATCGCGCCGACCGGCCGCTGTACGTGTCGATGCCGGTCGAGCGCTGCACACCGGACCTCGTCGAGAACCTCAAGATGATCCTGCAGGCCAACCCCGGCCAGACCGAGGTGCGGCTGTGCCTGACGAATCGCGAGCGCACGACGATCATGCGCCTCGACCGCGGCCTGCGGGTGACGGCGGACCCGAGCCTGTTCGGCGATCTCAAGGGTCTGCTCGGGCCCAGCTGCCTGACTGCCCCAGCGACCACATCGATCTTCTGAGAGCCGGCAGGCGCCGCGCTTCTCGCTGTGCGGGGCGCCGGACGGCAGGAAGGCAGAGGACGTAGAATGGAGCGCGTGACTCACGCGCTCATGAATGTCCTCGACCTCACCGACACGCCGCTCGACCGTCGCACGCTGCGCCGGTCCGTGCCGCGCGCCCGCCTCGATTCCGCCTCCGCGGCCGAGGCGGTCATCCCGATCGTCGACGATGTCGAGATCCGCGGCCGGGCTGCGGTGCTGGAGTACACGCAGAAGTTCGACGCGGTGCTCCCCGAACGGCTGCGGGTGCCCGCCGAGGAGCTCACCGCTGCCTGTGCGAGCCTCGACGCCGGGCTGCGCGCAGCGCTGGAGGAGACCATCCGCCGCTGCCGGCAGGTCGCTGACAGCGATCGGCGCTCCTCAGCCACAACCGCATTCTCCGGTGGCGGTTCCGTGACATCGCGCTGGCTGCCGGTCGAACGTGTCGGTCTCTACGTCCCCGGCGGACTGGCCGTCTACCCCTCAACCGTCATCATGAACGCCGTTCCCGCCCAGGCCGCCGGCGTCGACTCGATCGCCATCGTCTCGCCGCCGCAGGCCGACGGCCTGCCCCACCCGACAGTGCTCGCAGCTGCTGGACTGCTCGGCATCGACGAAGTCTGGGCGATGGGCGGAGCCCAGTCCGTCGCCGCGCTGGCCTACGGGTTCGATGACGGTGAAGAGCTCGAGCCGGTCGATCTCATCACCGGGCCCGGCAATGCCTTCGTCGCAGCCGCCAAGGCACGGGTGCGCTCGGTCGTCGGCATCGACACCATCGCCGGGCCGACTGAGATCATCATCCTCGCCGACGACACCGCGGACCCGGCACTCGTGGCAGCCGATCTCATCAGCCAGGCCGAACACGACCCGATGGCCGCCTCGGTGCTCGTCACCGAAAGCCAGGACCTCATCGAGGCCGTGCAGCAGGAGCTCACGCGCCAGGCTGCCGCTGCGACACACGTCGAGCGCATCCGCACCGCACTGTCCGGGGAGCAGTCCGCGATCCTCAAGGTCGCCTCCCGACAGGCTGGACTGGCTGTGGTCAACGCCTATGCCGGTGAGCACGTCGAAGTGCTCGTCAGCGACCCGCACGCCGCAGCCGAGCAGATCACCAACGCCGGTGCCGTGTTCATCGGCCCGTTCTCACCGGTGGCCCTCGGAGACTACTGCGCCGGGTCGAACCACGTGCTGCCCACCAGCGGAACCGCCGCCTACGCCTCGGCGCTCGGCGTGCAGTCCTTCCTCAAGGGAAGCCAGGTCATCGACTACCCGGCTGCGGCACTGGCCGAGGTCGCCGACCACATCGAAACGCTGGCAGCTGCAGAGGATCTGCCCGCCCACGGCGAAGCCGTTCGGCTGCGCCGCGGCAAGCCG
The DNA here is from genome assembly GCF_014836885.1 of Brevibacterium gallinarum. Classification (GTDB taxonomy): domain Bacteria; phylum Actinomycetota; class Actinomycetes; order Actinomycetales; family Brevibacteriaceae; genus Brevibacterium; species Brevibacterium gallinarum. The sequence goes on along the minus strand of NZ_JACSPY010000003.1, from coordinate 238,881 downwards.
GGAATGGAGGCCTGATGCACTGCCCATTCTGCCGCCACCCTGACTCGCGCGTCGTCGACTCGCGCACCGCCGAGGACGGCTCGTCGATCCGCCGACGCCGCCAGTGCCCGCAGTGCTCCCGGCGGTTCACCACCATGGAGGCCACCAGCCTGTCGGTCGTCAAACGCTCGGGCGTGTCCGAGGAGTTCTCCCGGCAGAAGGTCGTTGCCGGCGTGCGCAAGGCATGCCAAGGCCGACCAGTCGGGGAGGACGATCTCGCCAAGCTCGCCCAGCAGGTCGAGGAGAAGATCCGATCGCAGGGAATCGCTGAGATCGAAGCCGACGAAGTCGGCCTGGCGATCCTCGAACCGCTGCGCGAACTCGACCAGGTCGCCTACCTGCGGTTCGCCAGCGTGTACCAGAGCTTCGACTCCTTGGAAGATTTCGAGGCAGCGATCGAATCGCTGCGCGCCGAGCGCGACGAAGAAGCATGAGCACTCTGCTCACCCTGCTGAACGAATTGTGAGAAGAAGCTGGATCCGGTTCGTGAAACGGCCAGAAGTGTGTGTAAGATAAAACGTGCGCCCAAGGCGCACGCCGCCTGTGGCATCGGAGGGGAAGCCGACGCCACGGGCGGCTTTTACTTTGCCCCGAAGAAGATGCGCCTCAGCAGCCGATGAGGATGCTGAGGCGCAAGCTCGCCTTATGTGCGGTTCTCTGCTGCGATGAAGGGTGCGAGGACCGATTCACCGATGCTGAGGATCCTCAGCCGGGCGGTCGAACGGGTCAGCGAGACATACAGCTGGCCGACTCCCGCCGCACTGCCGGCAGGGGCGATCGACGCCGGATCGACGATGATGACGCTGTCGAATTCGAGGCCGCGGACCTCACTGGGATCGAGGACGGCGACTGCGTGATCGATCCCGGCAGGACCGGCAGCGAAGTCGACATCAGGGTCAGACGCCAACGCCGCCACCACCCGATCGACGTGCTCGGGCATCGCAATGACGGCCAGCTGCCCGCCTCCGAGTTCGGTGCGTTCGCTGCGCACGATCTGCGGCAGCTTCCGGCACAGCGTCTCGATGTCATCGAAGCCCTCAGCCAGCGGATCATAGGTCCCCTCGCGCACCGGCGAGGGGACTGACAGCTGCGGGAAGTACTCCTGCAGCAGTTCGTTGGCCACGGTCATGATGCGTCCCGGTGTGCGGTAAGAGACCGTCAGCTCCTCCATCTCGAAGCGATCGCCGACGTGCGGGGCTAAGACCGAGGACCAGGTGCGCGTCGCATCCATCGTCGAAGCCTGGGCGAGGTCGCCGACGACAGTCGCCGACTTGCTCGGCACACGCCGGAACAGCACCCGCCACTGCATGGGACTGAGCTCCTGCGCCTCGTCGACCACGAGGTGACCATAGGTCCACTCGCGGTCCTGCGCGGCCCGCTCAGCCAGGGTCCGCTCGTCGGTGTCCTGCTGATAGCGCTGGGCGATCGTCTCAGCTGACACCATGTCACCGGTGCCGGTCATGTCGAGCACCGCCTGGGCGTACTCCAGCTCGGCATTCGCGGTGCCGGCATGCTCCTGGGCTTCGAGCACCTCGGTGCTCGGCCCGATGAGCTCAGCGATCTCATCGAGCAGCGGCACATCCTCAACGGTGACCTGCCCGCCGCGCACACGGCGGATGAGGGCCATCTCCTCCAAGCTCAGGATCCCGTCGGCGGCGGGCACCAGCCGGTGCGGTTTGCTCAGCAGCGCATCGAGCACTCCGCGCGGGCTCAGCGGCAGCCAGCACAGGTTGATCGCCACGCGCACATCGCGGGCCCGGCGCAGCTCGTCGGTCAGCTCAGCCAGCACCTCGGGCGTGGGCTCGTAGTGCTTCGCGGCCGCCAGCGCACCGGCGAGCAGGCTGAGCAGATGCTTGACGAAGGTCAGGCGCGCCCCGTTGTGCGGCTTGCCGCTGCGACGTGCCCGGTCCTGCGCCTCCTTGACCATCGCCGGGGTCATGGTGATCGTGTGACTGATCGTCTTGAGCTGCTGTGGGTCGTCAGGCACTCGCTGGTAGGCGCGCACCGCCCGCTTGATGACCTCGATCATCCGCAGGTCGCCCTTGACCGCAGCCGTCTGTGCGGTGTCATGGGCGGTGGCGTTGACCTCGGGCATGAGCTGGCCGGGGGTCAGCAGCACGGCACCGGTCTCACCGAGGCTGGGCAGCACCTGCTCGATGTACTTGAGGAACACCGGCGAGGGCCCGATGAGCAGCACACCGGACTTCGCGATGCGCTCCCGGTGCTGGTACAGCAGGTAGGCCGCGCGGTGCAGCGCGACTGCGGTCTTGCCGGTGCCCGGTCCGCCCTGCACGACCACAAGCCGATCGAGGGGACGGCGGATGATGCGGTCCTGTTCGGACTGGATGGTTGCGACGATGTCGCCCATCCGGCCGGTGCGATGGGCGTCGAGGGAGGCGATGAGCGCGCCTTCGCCGTGCAGCCCGGCGCGCTGCTGGTCATTGAGCGCCGACAGGTCGAGGACATCGTCCTCGACGCTGATGACGCGCCGGCGGCGCGTGGCGATGTGCCGGCGGCGGGTGAGGTCTCCGGGGTTCTCGGCAGTCGCGCGGTAGAACGGCTCGCTGGCCGGGGCCCGCCAGTCCATCAGCAGCTGGGTGCGGTCCTGCGCGGAGATCCCGATGCGCCCGATGTAGGTTGTGGCGCCGGTGACGGTGTCGATGCGGCCGAAGCACAGCCCCTCTTCGGCATTGCGCAGGCGGATGAGCTGATCCTCATACATGCTGGCGAAGGCATCGCGTTCCGAACGGTTCTGGTGGTTGCCCCCGACATGCGTCCGGCGCACGTGGTCGAGGCTGGCAGCGGTCTCCTCACGCAGCGCGTCGAGACGCGCGTAGACGGTGTCGAGGTGCTGCTGTTCGTGGCTGATCTCGGTCTCTTCGCTCACCTTCCGCCTTTCTGGTCGGCAATCAATTATGCCGTGTTCTCACGCCCCCGTCACCACAGGCATGTCGGCGGCACAGAATTGAGGAGGAGTTCACCTGCGTGTTGCCGACCAGCCGCAGAAGTCAGCGAGCTTCCGGCCCGCCAGCACCGAGGCGACGACCGGGCCGGCGCGCAGCGCCTTGGCCAGTGCGATGTCGTCGATGTCCGTTCCCGAGGCGAGGGCGATGAGATTGCCGAAGCGCCGGCCGCGCAGCTGGCTGGGATCGGCGATGAGCACGATGTGCGCAAAGTGCTGCCGCATCCGTGTCAGCTCTGCGCGGGCGCTGGCGTGCGGGGGACGGTCGGCGATGTTGGCGAGGTAGATGCCCTGGGGTCGAAGCGTGCGTGCGACATGGGAGAAGAACGTGTCGTCGGCAAGCTGGCCCGGCGTCTCATCGGCGCTGAAGGCGTCACGGACGACGAGGCTGAGGGCGTCGTCGCGAAACGTGGTGATCTCTGTCGCACCGTCGCCTGCACGCAGCTTGAGCGCAGGGGAGCGGGGCAGGTCGAACCACTCGCGGACGTATTCGAGGAGCTTCTGGTCGATGTCGATGGCGGTCTGCCGGGACCCGGGCCGGGTCGCGTCGATGTAGCGGGCCAGTGAGCAGCCGGCCGCCCCGATGTGCACAGCACGCAGGGTCTGACCTGTGTCGAAGAGCACGTCGATCGCGCGGGCCATCCAGTCGAGGTACTCGAAGTCCAGGCGGGTCGGGTCGCTGAGCGTGATGCACGAGCTCGGCACGCCGTTGACGTAGAGGACCCACGAGTCGGGTTCGGCTGGCACCGGTTCGATGCGTACGGTGCCGGTGGAGATGGCGTACTCGCGCTGCTGTGCCTCGTCTTTGGCCCGTCTGCGTCCCATGCGCCTTACTGTAGACCGGCGGGCACTGCTGCACGCCAGCCGGGCACTGCTGCACGCCAGCTGGGCACTGCTGCACGCCAGCTGGGCACGACTGGTCGGCGCCGGTGTGCACAGCCTGCCGCTGTCCACAGCTGGCACACGGCCCGGTGCCCGCAACGGCGGCACAGCACACAGTGAGGGCATGAATGCTGCTCCTGAACACCTCGCCCCTGAACTCATCAGCGCGGTCCCGCACCTGCTGACCTATCAGCCGACCGAGTCCCTGGTGCTGGTCAGCTATGACCGTGACGGCGGACATATCAGCTTCGGTCCGACCCTGCGCATCGACTTCGGTTTCGAGGCCGTCGCCGCTGCCACCGAGACGGACCTGCTCGAACCGGTCTGTGCCTTAGCCCGGGTCTCGGCAGCGCAGTACGTCATCCCGGTGCTCTTCTCCGCTGACATGGACGAGGCGGTGCGAGCGCGCTGGGCAGAGGATCCCCTCGACGATGCCTTCGATCACTACGCGGTGCCCCTGGAGCTCATCCGCGAAGCACTGGAGTGCACCGGCTTCACCGCCCACAGCGCATGGTGGGTCTCACAGGCCGGGTACGGCTCCTTCTCAGCGGGGCGGCGCTCCGGGACGGTCTGCGAGCTTGAGCGCACGCAGTCCTTCCGTCAGCTCAGCCGCGCCAACGGTGACCCCTTCGCCAGCTTCTCAGCCGCCACCGCCCTGCCGGAATGCGACCTGGCCCTCGAGAGCGTCATCACCGGCACGCGGGGAGCAGCCCATGAGCGGGATGAGCTGTTCGAGGCGTGGCTGGCTGAGGTGCTGCGCTACGCCGAACTCATCGAATCCGGTGAGCAGCACAGCCTCAACGCGCTTCCGGCTCCGGATCCGAAGGCGGTGCTCGGATTCGAGGCGCTGTGTCAGGAGAAGTGGGGTCGCGATGCGGTGCTGATGCTCGTGAGCTTCGAACACAGTGCGTTTCTGCCCGAGGATATGCGGCGGATGGAACCCGGTGAGTTCGCCGCCTACGCCGAGGCGGTCGCTCCGCTGGCTGAAGCGACCGCTGAGCTGCCGGGCTTGAGCTCACGGCGGCCGAACGCCCGCGCGTCCGCCTATGGAATCCTGCTGCTCAAGATGATGGCCACGTACGTGCGGATGGAGCACCTGCCTGCGGTGCTGTCGATGATCGCCTGGATGGAGTGGTCGATCGGGCGCGCATCATTCGCGTTGTGCTTCGCCCGCAATGCGCTGACCATCGACAGCACGTGCACGCTGGCCAGGCTCGTCTCCCGAGCGGTCATGACGCCCACGCTGCCGCTGTGGGCACAGGAACCGGTGCGCGAGCCGGTCATGGGCGATGAGGCCCCAGCGTTGCGATCCGGCTCCGCCCCCGTCGCGGCGCTGCCATCCCGAAGGGAGCCTGAGCTGCAGGAACTTCCCTTCGAGCCGCAGGAACTTTCGTTCGACAGGAATGATCCTCCCGTGCTGGAGGGCTGAACCGGCGGATCAGCCGCACCTGCCAGATGGTGTGGCAGACATCACCTGGAGAGGGTCTTGTCAATCGGTCCGCTGCGTGCCTGTGATTAGCGCGGTGGGGAATATCGTGACAGAATGGCGTGTTGACCCGGTCAAGCGGACGAGCTGTCCACAGGCTCGTCGCCCTGCTTGACAAGGGTCTTACTGATGCTCGAAGAGTGTCAGCTGGGCCAGACACGACTCCTCCGAAAGGTGATCCAGTGCCGACAGACGCCAAGGATTCGAGCACCACTGCCGCATCGACGGACACTTCGTCGAAGTCAACCGCATCGAAGAAGTCGGCAACGACCACGGCGAAGGCATCGGCCGCTTCGAAGAAGCCCGCAGCGAAGAGCACCGCTGCGAAGAAGACGAGCACCGCGAAGTCGACCACGGCTTCGAAGACGACTGCTGCAAAGAAGCCAGCGGCCAAGACGACCACCACCGCCAAGAAGACGACGACCGCCAAGAAGGGCACGACCGCCGCCTCCTCTGCCGGTGCCAAGAAGACCACGTCTGCCACGTCGACTGCGGAGAAGAAGACGACGTCGACGGCGAAGAAGACCACCGCGGCCAAGAAGACGACGGCTGCCAAGCAGACGACGGCCGCCAAGAAGTCCGAGGACGCGGAGAAGAAGACCACCTCGAAGGCGGCAGCCGAGAAGAAGCCTGCAGCTCGGAAGTCGACCGCTTCGGCGACCGGTGCCAAGAAGACCGCCTCCAAGCTGACGGCGGCGAAGAAGACCACTGCCAAGAAGACGACCGCGAAGAAGACCACCGCCAAGGACGCAGGGCTCGACGCTGAGGCCAAGGACGCCGCAGCTGCCGCCAAGGGTGCGGACGGTGCAGCCCCAGAGGTGCCGGTCGAGCAGCTCGAGGCAGAAGCCCTGGCCAGCGAAACCGAGACGAAGAACGCGCAGGAAGAGAAGAAGGACGAGGCCGTCAAGGAAGCCGGAGGCTTCGTCGTCTCCGACACCGATGACGACGACCAGCCAGCCCAGCAGGTCGTCTCCGCTGGCGCGACCGCTGACCCGGTCAAGGACTACCTCAAGCTCATCGGCAAGGTCGCGCTGCTCAACGCCGCTGAAGAGGTCGACCTCGCCAAGCGGATCGAAGCCGGCATGTATGCCGAGCACCTGCTCAATGCCGGTGAGGTCACCGAAGCCAAGGACGTCCGCGACTACAAGTGGATCATCCACGACGGCCGGCTGGCCAAGAACCATCTGCTCGAAGCCAACCTGCGCCTCGTCGTCTCCCTGGCCAAGCGCTACACCGGCCGCGGCATGCTCTTCCTCGACCTCATCCAGGAAGGCAACCTCGGTCTGATCCGCGCAGTCGAGAAGTTCGACTACACCAAGGGCTTCAAGTTCTCGACCTACGCCACCTGGTGGATCCGCCAGGCGATCACCCGTGCCATGGCCGACCAGGCGCGCACCATCCGCATCCCGGTGCACATGGTCGAGGTCATCAACAAGCTCGCCCGCGTCCAGCGGCAGATGCTGCAGGATCTCGGTCGCGAACCGACTCCGGAAGAGCTCGCCAAGGAACTCGACATGACCCCGGAGCGGGTCATCGAGGTGCAGAAGTACGGTCGTGAGCCGATCTCGCTGCACACCCCGCTCGGCGAGGACGGCGACTCCGAGTTCGGTGACCTCATCGAGGACTCCGAAGCCGTTGTGCCGGCCGATTCGGTCAGCTTCACCCTGCTGCAGGAACAGCTGCACTCGGTGCTCGACACGCTCTCCGAGCGTGAAGCCGGCGTTGTGTCGATGCGGTTCGGCCTCAACGACGGCCAGCCGAAGACCCTCGATGAGATCGGCAAGGTCTACGGGGTCACCCGTGAGCGCATCCGCCAGATCGAATCGAAGACGATGGCCAAGCTGCGCCACCCCTCGCGCTCGCAGGTCCTGCGCGACTACCTCGACTGACACATGCGAAAGACACACGGAGCCGGGTTCCATTCTGGGACCCGGTTCCTGTCATCAGCGGCCCGGAAGACAGACTCCCGGTGTCGCTGGCCGGCGAAGTGCGGTCACTGCTCGGCGAAGTGCGCTTCGAGGCCTGCGACGATCGCCTCGGCGTAGCGCTGTCGACCCTCTTCGGACTCCATCAGCGCGGCCTCATCGCGGTTGCGCATCTCACCGCATTCGATCATCACCGCCGGCACCTCGGCGTGGTTGAGCCCGGCGATGTCGGTGCGGGCGACGACCCCGTCCCTGCCGTAGGCGGGATTCGGATCGAACTCGGCGTCCTCGAATGCCTTGACCATCTGCTCGGCGATGGCCCGGCTGGGCTCCTCCACATCCGCGTGGACGGCATCGTCGACGACGATGACATGGAAGCCGCGCGCCGAGGTGTCAGCGGTGCCGTTGGCATGGATGCTGACAAGCGCATCGGCGCCCGCCTCACCGGCGAACTGCCCGCGCTCATCGACACACGGCCCGACGCCATCGTCATCGGCACGCGACATCACCACCTCGGCGCCGGCGCCTTCGAGCAGCTCCCTGGCACGCTCGGCGACATCGAAGGTGAAGGCGTGCTCCGGGTAGTCGCCTGCAGTGGCGGTGCCGGTGGTGTTGCAGGCCTTCGTGCCGCCCCGGCCGTCGGGCACTTTCCGGTTTATCTCCGAGGGATTCCTGCTGTTCCTGCCGTTGTGGCCGGGATCCACGGCGATCGTGAGCCCGTCGAGCGCCTCTGCGGTCGCAGGCGGGCTCGGCGAACCGGAGCCTACCGTCTCACCTGCTACCGGCGTCGAGGTGGCAGGCGCCGTGGGTGCCGACGCGGGCTGGCTGCTGCAGCCGCTGAGCAGCAGACCAGCGCTGAGCAGCACGGCGGATACCGGGCCGGTCGTGCGAGCCAGGGGAGGGGAGGACATCACACGTCCAGCGTAGCGGAGAGCCGATCCTGCGGTGCACGGCATGGCAGCAGGCGATCGAACGCATGAGCGCATAGACTCTGATGGCGGCCCTGCAGTGACCGCAGAGCAGCAGTGACGACGAAAGGGTGGAAGCGTGGCAGTCAAGAAGGCCTCGGACAAGGAATACGGAGCGCGTCAGCTCTCCGTCCTCGAAGGGCTTGATGCCGTGCGCAAACGCCCGGGAATGTACATCGGCTCGACTGATTCGCGCGGGCTCATGCACTGCCTGTGGGAGATCATCGACAACTCCGTCGACGAGGCCCTTGGCGGCCACGGCGAGGACATCGACATCACCCTGCACCCGGACGGCTCCGTCACCGTGGCCGACAACGGCCGCGGCATCCCCGTTGACATCGAGCCCAAGACCGGGCTGACCGGCGTTGAGGTCGTCATGACGAAGCTGCATGCCGGCGGCAAGTTCGGCGGCGGATCCTACGCCGCTGTCGGCGGACTGCACGGCGTCGGCGCCTCGGTTGTCAACGCGCTCTCGGCCCGCCTCGACGTCGAGGTGACCCGCGCCTCGAAGGTCTATCGGATGTCCTTCCAGCGCGGCAAGCCCGGCCGCTTCGACGACAGCAGCGGCGAGCCGTCCCCGGACAACCCGTTCACCCCCTTCAAGAAGGCCTCCGAGCTCGACATCGTCGGCAAGGCCAAACGCGGAGTGACCGGCACCCGCGTGCGCTACTGGGCTGATCCGCAGATCTTCCTCAAGGACGCCGATTTCACCTACGGCGCGCTCATCGACCGCGCCCGCCAGACGGCCTTCCTCGTTCCGGGCCTGGCGATCCGGGTGACCGACAACCGGGGGATCGCCCGCGACGAGACCGGCGAGATCATCGAATCCCGGGCCGAGGAGTTCCGCTTCGACGGTGGCATCTCCGAGTTCGTCGATCACCTCGCCCATGACGAAGCTCTGACCGACACGTGGCGGCTGACCGGTTCCGAGACCTTCAAGGAGACGGTGCCCGTCCTCGACGAGCAGGGCCATATGGTCTCGACCGAAGTCGAGCGTGAGGTCGGTGTCGACATCGCGCTGCGCTGGGGCCGGGATTACGAAACCCGGGTCAAGAGCTTCGTCAACATCATCGCCACGCCCAAGGGCGGCACCCACGTCGCCGGTTTCGAAACGGCGCTGCTGCGCACCGTGCGCAAAGCCGTGGAGGCCAACGCTCGCAAGCTCAAGGTCGGCAAGGACAGACTGGAGAAGGACGATGTGCTCGCCGGCCTGACAGCCGTGGTCACGGTGCGGATGGCCGAACCGCAGTTCGAGGGCCAGACGAAGGAGGTGCTCGGCACCTCGGCGGTGCGGCAGATCGTGGCGCGTGCAGTCGACCGGCAGCTCGGGGAGATCCTCTCGTCGACGAAGCGGCCGCACAAGCAGCAGGCCACCCTGCTGCTGGAGAAGGTCGTCTCCGAGATGAAGTCCCGGATCTCGGCGCGGACACACAAGGAGAACCAGCGGCGCAAGACCGCCCTCGAATCCTCGTCCCTGCCGGCCAAACTCTACGACTGCCGCAAGAACGACCTCGACCGCTCCGAGCTGTTCATCGTCGAAGGCGACTCGGCGATGGGCACTGCCAAGCAGGCCCGGGACTCCGAGTTCCAGGCGCTGTTCCCCATCCGCGGCAAGATCCTCAACGTGCAGAAGGCCTCGGTCGGCGACATGCTGGCCAACGCCGAATGCTCGGCCCTCATCCAGGTCATCGGTGCCGGCACCGGCCGCACCTTCGATGTCGATGCCGCCCGCTACGGCAAGATCATCATCATGACCGACGCCGATGTCGACGGCGCCCACATCCGCACGCTGCTGCTGACGCTGTTCTTCCGGTACATGCGCCCGCTCGTCGAGGCGGGCCGTGTCTATGCCGCCGTGCCGCCGCTGCATCGCATCGAGGTGGTCAACCGCGGCAAGGCCAACGACTACATCTACACGTATTCGGAGAAGGAGCTGACCCGCGAGCTGCGCAAGCTCGACCGGTCGAAGAAGGCGTACAAGACACCCCAGCGATACAAGGGCCTGGGCGAGATGGACGCCGACCAGCTGGCCGAGACGACGATGGATCCGCAGCTGCGCTCCCTCAGGCGGGTGACGATGGCCGACGCCGAAGCCGCTGAGACGACGTTCGGCCTGCTGATGGGCTCCGAGGTCGCGCCGCGCAAGCAGTTCATCGTCTCCGGTGCCGCAGTCCTCGACGCCGAGAAGATCGACGCCTGAGCCCGGCGCTCAGACGCTGAGCAGCTCGACCACAGCGACCACCGGCGGACTGACGACGAGCGCTGCCGAGACGATGACGACTGCCGAGCGCAGCGCCCCAGACGGTCGAGGCAGCGGATGCTCCAGCCGGGCGAGCCGCTCAGCACTCAGAGTGCGGCTGTAATGCCCGGCCTGCAGACGGCTCATCTCCCGGACAGCGGCCGCGAGGTCGTCAGCCGGCACCGTGCGGCGGGCCACATCATCGGCCATCACCTCGATGAGCCGGGTCACCTGATCGAGAGCCTGGCGTGCTGCCGGCAGGAAGGGCAGTGCATGCTGCCATGCGGCGAAGGGCAGCACGACGAGTTCGTGCCGGCTGCGCAGGTGGGCGCGCTCATGGGCGACGACGGCATCGCGTTCGGCAGGACTGAGAGCAGCGATCAGTCCCGTTGAGAGCACCGTGGTGCCGTGCTGGCCCTGCGGCAGACAGTAGGCGACGAGCTCATCGACCTTGAGGATCCTCGTATGCGGAAGCTCCTGCGAGGGCTCGGTGAGCACCGCGACAAGCGCGGCGTGCCGGCGTCGCTGACGCTGCACCCTGATCCAGTGGATCACCAGGCTGCTGAGCAGCCGCAGCAGCAGCGCAGCCCCCAGCCCGACGAGCAGCCAGTTCCACCAGCTCAGAGCGCTAAGGCTGCCCCCTTCTGCCGGCCCCGGCGCGCGGGTGAAGGGCATGAACGCGAGGATGAGGACAGCCGAGGTCAGTGAGAGCCCTCCGGCCAAACCGATGGCCTGCCACAGCAGCAGACGCGCCGCCGGATCACGGCTTCCGGGATAACGGGCGAAGAGACGGGGGATCGGCCAGGCAAGGACAACCGCGAGCGCTGTGAGCAGCACTGCGCTGAAGAGCATCAGATGAGGGGACGGTCAGCTGTCGGCGCCGCGGCGCTGGAGGAGCCTGCTGAGGAATGCCGTGTCGGAGTCGGAGACAGTGCCGAGGAAGCGTGCGAGTACGGCCTGGCGGTCCGACGCCTGGTCGAGGACTTCATTCATGAGTTCGGCGACATGCTCCTCGCGCGTGGAGAGCGCAAGATAGCGGTGCGGGCGCTCGGAGCGATCCCGGCGGGCGAAGCCCTTCTTCTCCAAGCGCGTGAGCACCGTATGGACCGTGGTCAGCGCGAGGTCGCGGTCAGCCAGCGCGACCCGAAGATCGGCAGCGGTCATGCCGTCGACTGAGTTCCACAGCGCATTCATGACACTGCGCTCGAGTTCACCCAGAGTTGCCACCTACGTACTCTCCCTGTCGTGGTTTCGCCTGCTTTTAGCAACAGTTTAGTGCTGATAATGATGAGCACCTGGCATGGTCCGAAACGGCGTGTCTGTTTCAGGCCACCTCCCAGTAAAGCCCAGGGGCACAGCAGGGTCAAGGAAAATATGGCCAGCGGGCACTTCGGGCCTGTCTCGTCGCAAGTTCAGCTAATGAGACAGCAGGGCGTGCGATGTGGGCTTTCGAACGCAAGCGCGGTCAAGCCGATACTCTACTTGCAGGTAGATTTCCCAGCCCGCAGGCAGGAATTCCCCAGCCTGCGCGGAGACAGGAGGAGAAGGTGGATCCGGTACTGATCGGCCGATGGCAGTTCGGCATCACCACGGTGTACCACTTCTGGATGGTGCCGCTGACCCTGGGATTGGGTCTGCTCGTCGCCATTCTGCAGACGATGTACCACCGCACCGGCAACGAGATGTGGCTGCGTGCCACCAAGTTCTGGGGCAAGCTGTACCTCATCAACTTCATCATGGGCGTGGCCACCGGCATCGTCCAGGAGTTCCAGTTCGGCATGGCGTGGTCAGAGTACTCGCGCTTCGTCGGCGACGTCTTCGGAGCTCCGCTGGCGATGGAGGCGCTCATCGCCTTCTTCCTCGAATCGACATTCCTCGGCCTGTGGATCTTCGGCTGGGGACGCCTGAATCGCAAGGTCCACCTCGGTGTTCTGTGGGCTGCCGTCATCGGCTCATGGATCTCCGCCTACTTCATCATCGTCGCCAATTCGTGGATGCAGCACCCTGTCGGTGTGGAGATCATCGACGGCCGCCCGCAGATGGTCGACGTCGGGGCGGTGCTGATGAACAACACCGCGTGGGCGGCCTATACCCACACACTGGCCGGTTCGGTCGCCGTCGGCGGCGCCTTCCTCCTCGGCATCGCCTGGTACCACCTGTGGCGCCGCCGGGTCGACGGCATCGACACGATCGACGAGAAGACCGGCAAGGTCATCGTCGGCTCCGCTCCCGAGGTGCCCGGCCGCGACGAGAAGGACCATACCGTGTGGTACAAGTCGCTGCGCATCGGCGCCTGGGCGGCGGTCATCGCCTTCGTCTTCGTCGCCATCACCGGTGACATCCAGGCCAAGCTGATGTACGAGCAGCAGCCGATGAAGATGGCCTCGGCAGAGGGCGCCTGCCACGACGGGCACGAGTTCTCCGTGCTCACGATCGGCAACCTGGCCTCGAACCAGTGTGACGACGTCACTCCGGTCATCGAGATCCCCGGACTGCTGTCCTTCCTGGCCAACGGCGACTTCGACACCGAGGTGCCCGGCGTCAACACCCTCATCCCCGAGTACCAGGAGAAATACGGCACGACGCTGCCGGAAGGTGAGATGTACGGCGCCTACTCCGGGCAGGAAGTCGACTACCAGCCGCTCATGATCGTCACCTACTGGGGCTTCCGCCTCATGATCGGCTTCGGCGTGCTCGGTGCAGCTGCGGCAGTCTACGCGCTCATCGTCACCCGCAAGGGCACCGTGCCGCGCTCGAAGTTCCTCTCACGCCTGGCGCTGTGGGGAATCGCAGCACCGTTCATCGCGAACTCCGCCGGCTGGGTGTTCACCGAGATGGGCCGTCAGCCGTTCGTCGTCGCACCGAACCCCGACCCATCGGGAGTCGACGGGGTGTTCCTCTACACGGCGGCTGCGATCTCACCATCGGTCAGCGCAGCGGAGATGCTCTTCTCCCTTATCGCGCTCACGCTCATCTACGGAGTGCTCATGGTCTTCGAGCTCAAGCTCATCATGGTCTACTCCCGCGGCGGCGTCGTCTCGGCCATGCCGGAGATCGACAGGGCCAACTACAAACCCACAGTCGACAAGAGTGACGACGACGTACTGTCGTTCGCGTACTAAGGGGAGAACATGGATCTTCTGCCGACAATCTGGTTCATTCTCATCGCCGTCCTCTGGCTCGGCTACCTGTTCCTCGAAGGATTCGACCTCGGTGTCGGGATGCTGCTCAAGGGCTTCTCCCGTGACGAGAAGGAGCGCCGCGTGCTGCTCAACACCATCGGCCCCGTCTGGGACGGCAACGAGGTGTGGCTGCTCACCGCCGGCGGTGCGACCTTCGCAGCCTTCCCGATGTGGTACGCCTCGCTGTTCTCAGCGCTGTACCTGCCGCTGACGCTCGCGCTGCTCGCACTCATCCTGCGCGCCGTTGCCATCGAGTACCGCGGCAAGGGCCACACAGAGGCCTGGCGCAACGGCTGGACCTGGTGCCTGGCCGGCGGCTCCGCCCTCGCAGCGTTCTGCGTCGGTGCGATGCTGGCGCTGACCACCACCGGTCTGCCGCTCAACGAGAACGGCGACAACATCGGCGGTGCCTTCGCTTGGGTCAACATCTACGCCATCATCGGCGGACTCGGCGTCGTCGGGTTCTGCCTGCTGCACGGCCTGCTGTTCATCTCACTCAAGACCGATGGCGAGGTCCGGTTCCGGGCCCGCGCGCTGGCCGCCAAGCTGGCGCCGGTGTTCCTGCTGCCGCTCGTCGCCTGGGTCATCATTGTCCAGTTCATGCACGGCGGACTCATCGGCTGGGGACTCATCGTCGTCGCCGCAGTGCTCGCTGTGGTGATGTGGCTGCAGATCCGCAAGGACGCTGAGAAGTCGGCGTTCTTCGCCCAGGCACTGTTCCTCGCCGTCGGCGTGACGGCGGTGTTCCTGGCCATCTACCCGAAGGTGCTGCCCTCGACGGTCGACGACGCATTCTCGCTGACGGTCTCGAACGCCTCGTCCTCGGGATACACGCTCACGGTCATGCTCATCGTCGCCATCGTCTTCGTGCCGATCGTGCTGGCATACCAGATCTGGAGCTACTCGGTATTCGCCAAGCGGCTCAAGACCGAGCACATCCCGCCAGCCCACCAGGTGCCGGTCGCAATCCGCAGCCACCATCAGTGAGCCGGACACAGCGCCGCTCGCCTGTCGCCATAGCGCTCGCGGCCCCACAGGGCCGGCGGGCGCTATGGCTGCTCGGCCTCATCGCCGCAGCCCAGGCCCTCGGCCTCATCCTCGTCGCTGACGGCATCGCCCGCGGCATCGTCGCAGCGATGGAGGGCCGGGCGATCACCACGGCTGCCGCGCTCGGCATCATCGGGGCCCTCATCCGCGGTCTGGCAACCTGGGCGTCGAAGACAGCCGGGGCGCGTGCCGCCGTGGGATTCAAGACGACGCTGCGCTCCCGCCTCGTCGACCGCAGCCTCGCCGGCTCAGGTCGCGACCTGCCGGCCTCAGACGGGGCGCTCGCGCTCACCGCAACCCGCACCCTCGACGATCTCGATGACTACTTCACCGGGGTGCTGCCCGCGCTGCTGGCCAGTGCGCTCATCCCCGGCCTCATCATCGTCCGGGTCCTCTTCACCGACTGGGTCAGCTCGCTGATCCTCATCCTGACCCTGCCGCTCGTGCCGATGTTCATGATCCTCATCGGCCGCTACACCGAGAACCGCGTCGCCGACGCCACGCGCGCGCTCGACCAGCTCTCGACCAACATCGTCGAACTCGCCCGCGGCCTGCCCGTCCTCGTCGGCCTCGGCCGAGTCGCCGCGCAGACCGCCGCACTGCGGCGCATGAGCACCAGCTATCGCGCCACCACCATGCAGACCCTGCGTGTGGCCTTCATCAGCGCTCTGGCATTGGAGCTCATCGCCACCATCTCAGTCGCGGTCGTGGCAGTCTTCATCGGCGTGCGGCTCGTCTACGGTCACATGGGCCTGGAGGCGGGGCTCTTCGCCCTCATCCTCGCCCCGGAGTGCTTCCTCCCGCTGCGCCGTCTGGGGGCGGCATTCCACTCGACCGAGAACGGCGTCGCCGCCTACGACCGTGTCTCGGCCATGACCGAGCACCCTGTCGCCGAGCGCCTCGGACTCACACCGGCACCTGACAGCCCGGAGACGGGCCCTGCCGGCACCCCGGTCACCTTCACCGAGCTCAGCGTCTCCTACGCCTCCCGCCAGCAGCCGGCACTGCCGCCGCTGACCGCCGAGGTGCCGGGCACCGGCCTCACCGCGGTCACCGGCACCTCCGGATCGGGCAAGAGCACGCTGCTCGGCGTGCTCGCAGGCTTGGTCCGCAGCACCGAGACAGCAGAATGCCGCATCACCGGCAGCCTCACCGGCGTCCCCGCCCGCGTCGCCTATGCCGGGCAGGGCCCGCGGATGTTCGCACCGACGGTCATCGAAGAGCTCTCGCTGTACGCCGGCCGTGAGCTCACTACCGAGGAGACCATCGAGATCTCCGCCGCTGCAGCTCTCGACGTCGACCCTGAGATGCCATGCGCTGCGCTGAGCCCGGGGGAGCAGCGCCGGCTGGCCATCGCCCGCGTGTGCGCCCAGCGCGACGCCGAACTTATCCTCGTCGACGAACCGACCGCCCACCTCGACGCCGCTGCCGCAGCCGCGGTGCGGCAGACCCTGCACCGGCTCGCGCGCATTCGCCCGGTCATCGCCGCGACCCACGACGAGACCCTCGTCTCCGAAGCCGACGCACACATCCGTCTGACATCCGCCGCGCGACCGGCGGTCACCGACCGCTCCGTCCCCGCTGCATCCGCAGCCGACACGACGGCGGGCTATCCAGCAGTCCCGGCTGGCAGCCGGGACACAGCTGCAGCCGATGAGCAGACAGCTGCGCCGGCCGTGCCGACGGGCACGCTGCTGCGCCGGCTGGCAACGGCAGTCGACATGCGCTCGGTGAAGTTCTGGCTGGCTGTCTTCTACGGCGTCGCTGCTGTCGCCGCCGGCGCTGCACTCACCGGCGTCTCCGCCTGGCTCATCGTCCGCGCATCTGCCCAGCCGCCGATCATGTACCTGCTCGTCGCGATCGTCGGCGTGCGTTTCTTCGGACTGTCTCGGGCGGTGTTCACCTACCTGCAGCGACTGGCCCTGCACGACGCGGTGCTGCGTGCCCTCATCGACCTGCGGGAGCGGATGTGGATCGGCTTCGCCCGCGCCGGCACCGCCAACCGCACCCTGCTGCGCGGCGACATCGCACTCACGCGCTTCATCGCCGATGTCGACGACATTCGCGACATCGCCCCCCGTGTCGTGCTGCCCCCAGTCGTCGCCCTCGGCGTGACGCTCGCCGCAGTGGGCACGCTGGCCGTCATCGCCTGGGAAGCCGCACTCATCATGCTCGTCGGCGGTCTGCTGTGCCTGGGTGCCGCACCGTGGGCGACGGTGCGGGCAGACCGCGCGGCCAGCAGTGCAGCACTGACGGTTCGGCAGCAGGCACTCGGCGTGCTCTCGCGTCTGCTCTATGCCCGTGAGGACCTCATCGCCGCGAGCCGCACCGCACCGGCCGCGGCACAGTTCACACGCGCTGACGCCTCGGCAGCGGCCTACGAATCAGCAGCGATCCGCGCCACTGGTCTCGGAGAGGGCATCATCACCGCTGTAGGTGTGCTCACCGGCATCATCATGATCCCGGTGCTCGCCGGCCAGGTCTCAGCCGGTGAGCTCAGCGGCGAACTGCTCGCCGTCACCGTGCTGCTGCCGCTGGCGCTCATCGACGCCTTCGCCGACTCGCTGTCCGCTGTCCAGCAGTGGCCGGGACTGGCACGGATCCTCGCCCGCGTCGACGATCTCGATCCGGCAGACGACGCAGGCGGTCTTGCCACCGGGGTGAGCCCCGAACGGATCACCGAGCTGACGCTGTCCGACATCTCGGCGCGCTGGCCGGGCACCCGGACCGACGTCTTCACCGGCCTCAGCGCCGTGCTGCCCCGCGGTGGGGTGGCTGCTGTCACCGGCCCGTCAGGTGCGGGCAAGACGACGCTTGTAAGCGTGCTGCTGCGGTTCCTCGACCCGCGCACCGGCCGCTACCAGCTCAACGACACCGACGCACTCACCTGCCTGCCGATGGACCTGGCCGGCCGGATCTCGTGGTGCCCGCAGGAAGCGCACGTCTTCGACTCGACGCTGCGGGCGAACCTGCTCATCGCCCGTCCGCGCGAGGACAGACCCAGCGACGCTGAGCTGCAGTCGGCGCTCGAACGCGTCGGACTCGGTGCGCTTGCCGCCGACATCGGACTCGACGAGCGGATCGGTGCCGGCGGCGGGCATCTGTCCGGTGGCCAGCGGCAGCGCCTGGCCGTTGCGCGCACCCTGCTGGCCGACGCCGAGGTGGTGGTCCTCGATGAGCCGACCGCCCACCTCGATGAGGAGATGGCAGCCGCGCTCATGGCCGACCTGCGCAGGGGACTGAGCGAGGAACTCGTCGTCCTCGTCACGCACGATCCGACCCTCATCGCCGATTCCGACATCCCCGTCCGGCTGACCGGCCGAATCCCGGCGCATCTGTGAGCCCGGCATGACAAGAGCCGGTTGACCAGGAGGTCTCCTGCTCAACCGGCTCCGCTCAGAAGGTCAGTCGCGTTTGGTGCCGAACATGATCTCGTCCCAGCTGGGAACCGAGGACCGGCCGTTCTTCTTCTTCGGCTCCTCACCGGCCGGCTCTGCGCTCTCACCGGAATCTGCCGCACTGCCCGAGGCGGAACCACCGCTCGTGGGCTCGGCTGCGGCCGGGCTGCCTGCCTGCGGTGCATCCGGCTGCGACGTCATGATCGGCTGTGTCGAGTTGCGGCCATCGCTGACACCGGGCTCATCGAGCAGCGAGGGCTGATCATCGAAGATGTCGAAGGTCGACTGCGCGGCACCACCGGGTGCCGCCGACTGGCTGCTGCCGGGCTGCTCGGCCGGCAGCGGAAGGCGTCCAGCGTCGTCGGCCTCCTCCGGGGCGCTGAGCGCTGTATGCGCACCGTCTGGCCGGGCTGCCGGCGCATCGGCAACAGCGTGCAGGCGTCCGCGGCTCTGCTGCTGCGGAACCGGCTGTACCGGTGCATCTGCAGCGGCTTCGGCCGGATCGACACCAGGAACGGGTCCATCGGTGCGCGGGTTCTGCGAATCGAGCGCGCCGGTCTCAGCGCTGCGGCTGCGCCGGCGGCGGAGGCTTTCGAGGATGCGGCCGGTCTCCGCCTGGTGGTCGCGCAGCGGTGTGGCATCCGATCCCGAGGAATCCTGATGTTCAGCGTTGTAGGCACGTTCGCTGCCGGAGCCGTAGTTCGGGATCGGACCCGAATCCGTCGGGCCGGAATCGGCCAGCCAGCGTGCCTCATCGTCAAGAGGGATCATCGAGCCACGTGAGTACTCCCAGCCCGCGCGGCGCCGGCGATCAGCTGCGATGAAGGACAGCTCGACATACCAGCTTCCGGAATTCTGCTTCCAGGCATCCCAGGACATCGTCTCGATATCGACATCACGCAGCTTCAAACGCTCTTCGCACAGACGGACGAGCGGGGAGGGTGAATCATCGGGAGAACTGTCCGGATAGACGAGGGTCTCCCGCGCCTGCCGGGAGATGTGCCCGCGCTCAGCGAGCACTGGATGCTCGTAGCGGCGGATGTGCTCCAGGGATTCCCCGGTGGCATCGGCGACTTCCTCTGCGGTCATGCCCGAGCGGATCATCGCCTGGATGTCCCGCGGGCGGACCTGCTGGCCGTGACGCTGCTGCTTCTGCGCAGCCGACTCGAGCCGGTGGGCGCGGATGGCAGCGTAGAGGCTTTCGTCGATCAGGAGGAGATAGTCATTGCCGGCGGCGTCGCTCAGCTGCAGGTGCTCGCCGTCGCTGTGCACACCGCGAAACGTCAGCTCCGTCATTGCCTCACCTTCCACATAATCCGGTTGAATCCGATCGTGTCACACCGGCAACGGCAAACCGCGCAGATATGCGGGCGAGTCGTGAGACAGACGCTCCCACCAGCCTGACCGCCGTGGCGAGGGACCGCCGAGGTCCTAGAATGGAGCCCGTGACCACTTCGAATCTCAAACCCTTTGACGCAGTCGTGCTCATGTCCTTCGGCGGGCCGGAACGCCCCGAAGACGTGCTGCCGTTCCTCCAGAACGTCACACGCGGGCGCGGCATCCCAGACGAACGCCTCACCGAAGTCGGCGAGCACTACTACTCCTTCGGCGGCCGCTCACCGATCAACGAACAGAACCGAGCGCTCAAGTCTGCGCTCGAGGATGCCTTCGCCGCACGCGGAATCGACGCCCCAGTGCTGTGGGGCAACCGCAATTGGGACCCATTCCTGGCCGATGTGCTGCGTGAGCGCGCAGCAGCAGGAGCACGCACGTTCCTCGCCATCGACACCTCGGCGTACTCCTCCTACTCCTCGTGCCGCCAGTACCGCGAAGACTTCGCCGGCGTGACGGCTCAGCTTGCTGACGACGGCATCGATGTCGAGATCGACAAGATCCGCCAGTACTACAACCATCCGGGATTCGCCCAAGCCGAACTCGATGCAGTGCGCGCTGCCCTGACTGACTTCCGCGCACAGGTCGGAGAGATCGACCCCGCCAAGCACCGGCTGCTCTACGTCACACACTCGATCCCGAACGCCATGCAGTCGGCATCCGAGGTCCGGACCGCCGGCTACCAGGGCCAGCACCAGCAGCTTATCGACTGGATCGCCGACCAGCTCGGCGGCGAGCTGACGCGCGACGCTGAACTCGTCTACTGCTCCCGCTCCGGCCCGCCGCATGTGCCGTGGCTCGAACCAGACGTCAACGACCGGATGGCAGAGCTGAAGGCCGAGGGCGTCGAAGGCGTCATCCTGGTGCCGATCGGATTTGTCTCCGATCATATGGAGGTCAAGTTCGACCTCGACACCGAGGCCAAGGAGACTGCTGGCGAACTCGGGATGGCCTTCACCCGGGCCGCCACCGTCGGCACGCATGAGGCCTTCGTCTCCGGACTCGTCGATCTCGTCGAAGAGCGGGCCGCCCAGCGCCGCGGTGAGGACGTCGAGGCGCCGGCGGTCACCCCGGAGGGCCCGCTGGTTCCCGGCAGCGGCGCGTGCTCGATCGAATGCTGCCGGGGAATGCGGGACAAGCCCGTTCTCCCGCAGTGGGAATCCGCTGCAGGCTGATGTCTCCTCCCTGCTGCACACTCATGCCCTCACCTGCTGACAGGTGAGGGCATGAGCGTTCAGCGGTGCGAGCGCGGCGCCTGACTCGGCAGAGAACGGGTCTCAGCGCTGGAGCCGAGCTCCGATGCTGGTCGGGGATGAACGGCGGCTCAGGGGAGGGGGACTCAGCTGTCGTTCGGATCCTCGACGATCGGGATCTGCCCGGTCTCGGTGGCCAGGACGCGCTTCATTGCACCGGTGTCGACATCATTGGCATCGGCCAGGTCGACGATTCCTTCGAGCTGGCCGACGAGAGACTCGACGAGATGCTCATTGTCTTCACGGCGTGCCTGCGCGAGCTGCTCCTGCAGTTCGCTGACGCGCTTATCAAGCTCATTCTCGAATTCGCTCATGCAGTTTCCTTCTCGTTCCGACAACGGTGGACAAGGTCTCAGCTTACCCATCGTCATCGCATTTGTGCCGCACGCCGGCATCGTCTGAGCATCGATGTGGTGAATCACAAGTGTCTTTGCCGGCTTCCTGTTGCGAAATGACCCGATGGCGTGCACAATTCCATGAGATACAAAACGGTGTCACGACATAGGCATGAGTGGTACTCTATGGCGACCGTCCACTCCAATTCACATATCAGCGGAGAGTGATCAGGCCAGATGGCGACAGACTACGACGCACCTCGTAAGCAGGAAGACGAACTCAGCAGTGACTCCCTCGAAGAGCTGAAGGCTCAGCGGAATCAGCAGCAGGCCAGCCAAGTCGATGAAGACGAAGCGGTTGCAGCAGAAGGGTTCGAACTCCCAGGTGCCGATCTGTCCAACGAGGAGCTGTCGGTGCGTGTGCTGCCGAAGCAGAACGACGAGTTCACCTGCATGGAGTGCTTCCTTGTGCGGCATCATTCGCAGCTGGCCACCGACGACGGCGGCGTGCCGATCTGCACCGACTGCGCCGGCTGAGCCGCGAGCGAGCTGAGAGAAGACGATAGGAGCACCGGAATCCTGAGGGATTGCCGGTGCTCTTTCGCATCCAGCCTCAGGAGCGGCGCTGCCTCAGCGCTGTGAATTCAGCGCAGCAGCCAGTGCCTGCGGATCCTTCGACGACACCAGCCAGTACGGTGTCGGATCGTCCGGGTCGTCGATGATGACCTTGACCAGCCGCGGCTCCCACGGCCGGAGCATGAGGAAGGCCAGCGCGTCGAGCAGCGGCCCGCGCTCGGCGAAGGACTGCGCCTTGTCACAGGGCTGAGCCTCCGCGATGAAGCTGCGCTCGATATGCGCCGGCCCTGCGATGAACTCGGTGTCGGTGACGATGATGACCGCCGAAGCCGACCGCAGCCACACGGCCACCAGTGCGAAGACGACGATAGGGACCACGATCGCGCCCCAGCTCCAGACGGGGAAGACGATCGCTGCCGTCATCGCGGACAGAAACGCTGCAACGAACCACCAGCCGAAGGTCGGCCAGAGCCGTTCACGGTAGCGCACAGTGTTCGAGGAATCAGTCGTGGCGGGCATGCCTCGAGTATCCCACAGGCCAGCGACCGGCAGCAGCCAGACCAGGTCGGGGAGACCCGGACGTCCTGCGACGGTGGCACTGACTCGGGTACCGGGCTAGAGTGCGTCAATGTGGCATATGAAGAACTGCGGATAGAGATCAGACAGCTCGACCCGGATATCGCCCTGCCCTCCTACGGACACCGCGGCGACGCCGGTGCCGATCTGTGTGCAACCGAAGACGTGGTGCTCGAGCCGAGTCAGCGCCGAACAGTCGGCACCGGCATTGCGATCGCCCTGCCGGAGGGCTACGCGGGGTTCGTGCACCCGCGCTCCGGACTGTCGTCGAAGCACGGGATCACCGTCGTCAACAGCCCCGGCACGATCGACGCCGGGTACCGCGGCGAGATCAGAGTGCCGCTCATCAACGTCGACCTGCACGCCGCCTACACGATCCGCCGCGGCGACCGCATCGCCCAGCTCATCATCCAGCGGGTCATCCACGCCGACTTCTGCCTCGTCGACAGCCTGGAGGACTCCGAGCGCAGCGACCGCGGCTTCGGATCCACCGGAGGGTTCACCGCCGGCGAACACGATCCGCGGCACTGACCCTCGGCCAGAGGACTACACTGACGACCATCCGCTGAGGAAGGAACCATGGGACTGTTCGACATTTTCTCCAAGAAGAAGCGCAGCGACGACATCGACGAGGAACTCGACACAACTACCGACACCGTCGCCGACGACGACGTCGCTGACGACGAGCCCACCGCTGCCGACAGCTCCGATGACAGCGATGAGCCGGCAGGCCCGTTCGCCGCAGCCGAGGCAGCCGACGATGACGACGACGAAGACGAGGAGTTCGCCAAGGCTGCCCCGCTCGACCGCGATGAGAAGGGCCCCTTCGACTCGGAAGAGGAGTTCCCCGACGTCCATCGCATCGACCTCGGTGCCCTCCAGGTGCCGGTGCGCGACGGCATGCAGGTGCGCCTGGACGCCGAAGAGAAGACCAACAAGATCGTCGCGGTGACCATCCAGCACAGCGGCGGTGCACTGCAGCTGCAGGTCTTCGCCGCGCCCACTTCCGAAGGCGTGTGGAACTCCGTGCGCGGCCAGATCGAGCAGAACATCAGCCAGCGCGGCGGGCAGACCGATGAGCTCTACACCGAGCTCGGACGTGAGCTGCTCACCCGCATTCCGGCCACCGCACCCGACGGCCGGAAGGGACTGCGCATCGCCCGGTTCGCCGGCGTTGACGGACCGCGCTGGTTCATCCGCGGCGTGTTCTCCGGCAAGGCGATCGACGATGAGGAGGTGCGTGCACTGTTCGTTGAGCAGTTCCGCAACATCGTCGTCCACCGCGGCACCGAGCCGATGCCGCCGCGCGAGCTGCTGCCGCTGACCGCACCGCAGAAGCAGAAGGCCGACGACTCCGCCGAGGAAGCTGAGAACAAGGACGACATCAATCCCTTCGAGCGCGGCCCCGAGATCACGGAAGTCCGCTGACCCCCACGCCCATGCTGCTCACGCGCTTCCTCGAACGGTTCGGCTCAACGGACTCGACTGACGCCGAGGACGTCCACCGCCGGCTGTCCCACCTGGAGGGCACGACCCCGATCGCTGAGATCACCGCGCGCCGTGAGGTGACCGTCGGCGGGGTCGTCGTCGCCCTCACCCGGTCTGTGCCTCAGTCCAGCCCGCGCCTGGACATCAGCGTCTCCGACGGCACCGGGGTCGTGCACGCCCGCTTCCTGGGCATGCGCGACATCCCCGGCATCACCGCCGGACGCACCCTGCTGCTGACCGGCTGCTTCACTCTCAGCGACTCGACGGTGCTGACAGCGCTCAACCCGCGCTACGAGCTCATCGACGCTCAGTCGGACTGACGCTCAGTCCGACTGATGCCCAGCCGTCTGGTCATCATCGGTGCGCAGCAGGTTCTGCAGGCGGTCGTGCTGATCCGGTGAGGTAATGAAGAACAGCTCATCGCCGTCATCGACGACATCGTCAAACGACGGCGCGAAGGCCTTCTCATTGCGCACGATCGCCACCAGTGCGGTGTCCGGCGGCCAGGAGATCGCGCCGATCCGCCTGCCGACGGCTGCTGACTTCTCGTGCACGGTGAACTCCATGAGCGTGGCCTGCCCGCGCTCGAAGCTCATGAGGTGGACAAGCCCGCCGACCTCGACGGCCTCCTCGACCAGCGCAGTCATGAGCCGCGGGGTCGACACCGCGACATCGACACCCCAGTTCGAGTCGAACAGCCACTCGTTGCGCGGATTGTTCACCCGCCCGATCGTGCGCGGGACCCCGAACTCCATCTTCGCGATGAGACTGAGCACGAGATTCGTCTTGTCATCACCGGTAGCGGCGACGACGACATCGGTCTCCTCCAGCCCGGCCTCGGCCAGGCCGCTGAGCTCGCACGCATCGCTGAGCAGCCAGGACGCACCGGGCACCTTGTCGTGGCGCACGGCATCCTTGTTCTTGTCGACGAGCAGCACATCGTGGCCGTTGTCGAGCAGCTCCCGGGCGACCGAGCGGCCGACGGAGCCGGCTCCGGCGATGAGGATCTTCACTCTTCCTCCTCCTCGGTGATCGGCTCATCGAGTATCTGCGTGACACGGTCGAGGGCGGAGTGCTCGCACATGATGTGGACGAGGTCCCCACCTTGGATGAGGGTCTCCGGGCGGGCCAGCATCCCCTCGCTCAGCCGCGTGATATAGGCGACTCGACCGGGAATCGCCTCCTCCACCTCGGCGACGGGGCGGGCGATCCAGTCCGGGTGCAGGTGCACCTCGGCGAGCACCATCCGGCCCGAGGGGTCGCGGAACTCCGCGGCCGCGCCCTGCGGAATGAGCTTGCGCATCATCCGGTCGGCCGTCCAGCGCACCGTGGCCACCGTCGGGATCCCGAGGCGCTCGAACACCTGGGCGCGCAGCGGATCGTAGATGCGGGCGGCGACATTGCGCACCCCGAAGGTCTCACGCGCCACCCGCGCGGCAAGGATGTTGGAATTGTCGCCGCTGGAGACCGCCGCGAAGGCATAGGCCTCGCCGGTGCGAGCGCGCTCGAGCGTGTCGCGGTCAAAGCCGAGGCCGGTGATCGTCGAGCCGGAGAAGTCGCGGCCGAGCGCGCGGAAGGAATCGGGGTTGCGGTCGACGACGGCGACGGTGTGGCCGCTGGCGTCGAGGGCGCGCGCGAGTGAGGCGCCGACGCGCCCGCATCCCATGACGACGAAGTGCATCCCTGACCTCTTCCTGCGCCTGCGGCCGTGCCCTCCCAGCCCGGCCGTGCTCTACGATTGAGCACGTGGCACGTAATTTTTCGTCTGCCGTCAAAAGACTACTCGTTGGACGGCCCTTCCGCAGTGACCGGCGCAGGCCGGTGCCGCTGCGCAAGCGCCTGGCGATGCCGGTCTTCGCCTCCGACATGCTGTCTTCGGTGGCCTATGCGCCTGACGAGATCCTGCTGGCCCTCTCACTGTCCGGGCTCGTCGCCCTGACCGTCTCACCGTGGATCGGCCTGGCCGTCGGCGTCGTCATCCTCGTCATCGTCTGGTGCTACCGGCTCAATCTGCGCGCCTACCCCGGTGGGGGAGGCGATTACGAGGTCGCAGGCAAGAACCTCGGCGTGCGCGCCGGCCGGGCAGTGGCGGCCTCCCTGCTCATCGACTATGTGCTGACACTTGCGGTGTCGATGACGATGTTCGCCTCCTATGTCGGCTCGATCGTCCCCGAGCTCAAACCGCACCGCGTCATCGTCTCCGTCATCGGCATCGTCGTCGTCTCCGTGCTGGCCCTGCGCGGCACCCGCACCGCCCCGAAGCTGCTGGCCATCCCGACCTACCTGTTCCTCGCTGCAGTCTTCCTCACCCTCATCGTCGGCGCCTACCGGGTCCTGACCGGCGATACGCCGATCGCCGTCACCAGCGACTACTGGGTGCTGCCGCGGGCGGACTTCGACACGCCGCTGTTCGGGCTGGCCGCGGTGTTCATCGTGCTGCGGGCCTTCACCTCCGGTTCGGTCGCCCTGGCCGGTGTGCAGACTGTCGCCACCGCCGTGCCCCGCTTCACCTCCCCGCGCGGGCACAACGCCGGACGCACCCTGCTGCTGACCGGTGCGCTGTCGGCCACGATGCTCATCGGCATCACTTGGCTCAGCTCGGTCATCGGCATCAAATTCGTCGCCGAACCCCACATCTACCTGCTCAACCGCGCCGGCACCCCGATCAGTGCCGACTACGTCCAGGACCCTGTTCTCGGCCAGCTCGCCCACGCCGTGTTCGACAGCGTGCCCGTGCTGCCCTCACTCGTGGCTGCCGTCGCAGCCCTCGTGCTCATGGCCGCAGCCAACACCGCGGTCGAGGGATTCCCCGGGCTGGCCTCGCGGTTGGCCCGCGACAGCTTCCTGCCTCGGCAGCTGGCCACCCGCGGTGACCGGCTGACCTTCTCCAATGGCATCCTGCTGCTCTCCGGGGCCGCCATCGTTCTCGTCGTCGCCTTCCGCGCCCGGGTTCCCGACCTCATCGAGCTCTACCTCGTCGGCGTGTTCTTCGCCTTCAGCCTCGGTCAGCTTGGCATGATCCGGCACTGGACCGACCGGATCCGCACGATGGTCACCTCCCCGACGCGCCGGCGGATGCAGGTCAACCGCGTCATCAGCACCGTCGGCTTCGTGCTCGTCACCGTCGTCCTCGTCGTCGTCATCATCACGAAGTTCGCCGGCGGCGCGTGGATCGCCGTCGCGGCGATCGCCGTTCTCTATGCGCTCATGGGTCTCATCCACCGCCACTACCGCCGGGTCGCCTCCGAACTCGCCCCCGAAGAGGACGCCTCGGACACGACCCTGCCGCCGAACACCCGGGCGGTCGTCATCATCACCCAGATCCACAAGCCGGCCCTGCGCGCGCTCAGCTATGCGCGCGCCAGCCGCCCGACCTCGGTGCAGGCGATCACCGTCGCCGTCGATAAGGACGCCGCCGAGGCGCTGCAGCGCGAATGGGACGAGATGGGCCTGCCGGTGCCGCTGACGATCCTCGACTCGCCCTACCGCGAACTCGTCCGTCCGGTGATGAACCATATCGCCGACATCCGACGGCACCGCCCCGACGACCTCATCGACGTCTACATCCCGCAGTACATCGTCGGCCGCCGCTGGGAGAACATCCTGCACAACCAGACGGTGCTCCGGCTCAAGTCCCGGCTGCTCATCGTGCCCAACGTCGTCGTCTCGATCGTGCCGTGGCGGCTGCGCTCCTTCACCCGCAACCAGGACGTGCTCATCCGCCGGGTCGGCGACATCGACCACGACGTCATCGGCAGGGAGCAGCGATGAGCCGCGCCGCCGAGGCGGTGGCCGGCGATGCCGTCGAGCTCACCGTCGACAAGCAGGTGGGCGAGGGCTACGGACTGGCCCGCCACGAGGGCCGTGTCGTCTTCGTCTCCGGTGCCGTCCCCGGCGAGCGGGTCCGCGCCGAACTCACCCAGGTCAAGAAGCACCTGGCCTACGCCCGCACCACAGACGTGCTCCAGCCCAGCCCGCACCGGGTCGCCGACCGGCGCCTGAGCTGGGGTGCCGCCGGGATCGGCGGCATCGAGTTCGCCCACGTCGACCTGCCCCACTCGCGTGAGCTCAAAGCCGAAGCCGCTGCTGAGCAGCTCTCCCGCCTCGGCGGCATCGAGGGCACCGGGCTGCGCATCGCGGCAGCCCCGAGCGAACACGCTGCCGAAGCAGCCGATCCAGGTGCGGCGGCGACGACGGCCGGCACCGCTTGGCGGACCCGCGTGCAGCTGGCTGTCGATGCCGATGGCACACCGGGCATGCGGGCGGCCGGATCCCACACGGTCATCCCGGTGGACACGGTGCCCCTTGCCGTGCCGGTCCTCGACGACCTCGGACTGCACACCCTGCGCCTGCCGAGACTCGAGCGCATCGAACTCACTGCCTCCCACGCCTCAGGCGCGGTCGTCCTGCACACCCGGCCCGGAACCGAACTCGACCCGCGCGCGGTCGAATCCGTCGCCGCCCGGCTGGGAGAGCAGGACGGGCAGTGGTCGCTGCTGCACCGCAGCGGCCAGCCGGTCCGCCGCGGCGGCCGGGGCGGCGGTCCGGCAATGCGGAATCGCGGCGGGGCGGCGGTGCGGAATCGCGGCGGCAGCAGCCGTTTGGAGGTGCTCGCCGGCACCGGTGAGGTCACCGAGCGTCTGCACCTCGACACGCCCGGCGGACCGCTGGGGCGGGACTTCCGGCTGCGCGCGGACGGGTTCTGGCAGGTCCACGTCGATGCCGCAGCCGTGCTCGCAGGTGCGGTCGTCGAGGCTGCAGCAGGAGCGAGCCGGGTGCTCGACCTGTACTGCGGCGCCGGGCTGCTCGCCTGCGCAGTCGGTGCCGCCCACGAGGTGCCGGTCACCGGACTCGAAGGAGCCCCGGAGGCGATCGCCGCCGCCCGCGCCAACAGCGCCGACCTCGATGCCGACTTCGCCGTCGCCCGCATCGACCGGCTGAGCGAACTGCCCGCGGCCGACGTCATCGTCCTCGACCCGCCCCGCGCCGGGGCCGGACGTGCCGTGACCGACGCGCTGACCGCCTCGGGTGCGGAGCGGATCGTCTACGTCTCCTGCGACGCCGGCACCTTCGCCCGCGACGCCCGGGCACTGACCGACAGCGGGTTCACACTGGCCAGCTGCCGCGGTTTCGACCTGTTCCCGCTGACCGCACACGCCGAATTCGTGTCCGTCTTCACCCGATGAGCAGGTGTCCGGAAAGCGTCCGAGCTGGTGGAAACGCGTGTGCGGATGCGGTAAGATTTATCTTGATATCAAGATAAATTACGGCACAGTTCTGTGACGTAATCACGTGGCGGGCCAGTCCGTGCGGCTCGCCGCGGATCAGCAAGTCGTGTGCCACGGAAGAGGAGAGTCACGATGAGTAACGTTGACAGTTTCGGCTCGAAGGGCACCCTGGAGGTCGGCGGCAAGTCCTATGAGATCTACCGCCTGAACTCGGTCGAGGGCTCGGAGAAGCTGCCGTTCAGCCTCAAGGTGCTGCTGGAGAACCTGCTCCGCACCGAGGACGGCGCCAACATCACCAAGGACCACATCAGCGCACTGGCCAACTGGGACGCCTCGGCTGAGCCGAGCACCGAAATCCAGTTCACCCCGGCACGCGTCGTCATGCAGGACTTCACCGGTGTGCCCTGCATCGTCGACCTCGCCACCATGCGCGAGGCCGTCAAGGACCTCGGCGGCGATCCGTCGAAGATCAACCCGCTCGCCCCGGCCGAGCTCGTCATCGACCACTCCGTGCAGATCGACGCCTTCGGTTTCGAAGACGCCATCGAGCGCAACATGGACATCGAGTACAAGCGCAACGGTGAGCGCTACCAGTTCCTGCGCTGGGGCCAGACCGCCTTCGACGACTTCAAGGTCGTCCCGCCCGGCATGGGCATCGTCCACCAGGTCAACATCGAGTACCTGGCCCGCGTCGTCATGGCCCGCGAGGTCGACGGAGTCACCCGCGCCTACCCCGACACCCTCGTCGGCACCGACTCGCACACGACGATGGTCAACGGCCTCGGCGTGCTCGGCTGGGGCGTGGGCGGCATCGAGGCTGAGGCCGCTATGCTCGGCCAGCCGGTCTCGATGCTCATCCCGCGCGTCGTCGGCTTCAAGCTCACCGGTGAGATCCCCTCCGGTGTGACCGCCACCGACGTCGTGCTCACGATCACCGACATGCTGCGCCAGCACGGCGTGGTCGGCAAGTTCGTCGAGTTCTACGGTGAGGGCGTCGGCGCTGTGCCGCTGGCCAACCGTGCGACGATCGGCAATATGAGCCCCGAGTTCGGCTCGACGGCTGCGATGTTCCCGATCGACGAGGTCACCGTCGACTACCTGCGCCTGACCGGCCGCGACGACGACCAGATCAACCTCGTCGAGACCTACGCCAAGGAGCAGGGCCTCTGGCACGACCCGTCGAACGAGGTGGAGTACTCCGAGTACCTCGAGCTCGACCTCTCGACCGTGGTGCCCTCGATCTCCGGCCCGAAGCGTCCGCAGGACCGCATCGAGCTCTCGGATTCGAAGGAGCAGTACCGCAAGGACATCCACAACTACGCCAAGCCCGGCGAAGAGGACAAGGCCGCCAGCGTCGCCATGGGCGACGGACGCAGCTTCGAACTGGCCAACGGCGCCGTGGCGATCGCCTCGATCACCTCGTGCACCAACACCTCGAACCCGTCGGTCATGATGGCTGCCGGCCTGCTGGCCCGCAATGCCCGCAAGCGCGGCCTCAACACCAAGCCGTGGGTCAAGACCTCGGTCGCCCCGGGCTCGAAGGTCGTCACCGACTACTACGAGAAGTCCGGTGTGATGGAAGACCTCGAGGCGCTGAACTTCTACACCGTCGGCTACGGCTGCACCACCTGCATCGGCAACTCCGGTCCGCTGGAGTCGGAGATCTCCGAGGCGATCCAGGACAACGACCTCTCGGTCACCGCGGTGCTCTCGGGCAACCGCAACTTCGAAGGCCGCATCAGCCCCGACGTGAAGATGAACTACCTGGCCTCGCCGCCGCTTGTCATCGCCTACGCGCTGGCCGGAACGATGGACTTCGACTTCGAGAACCAGCCGCTGGGCAAGGACGAAGACGGCGTCGACGTGTTCCTCAGGGACATCTGGCCGACTCCCGAGGAAATCGAGCGCACGATCGACGAGTCGATCGACACCAGCATGTTCAGCAAGGAATACGGCACCATCTTCGACGGTGACGAGCGCTGGCAGCGGCTCGAAACCCCCTCGGGCGACCTGTTCGAGTGGGACGACGAGTCCACCTACGTGCGCAAGCCGACCTACTTCGACGGCATGACGATGGACCCGGAGCCCATCGAGGACATCTCCGGTGCCCGCGTGCTCGCACTCCTGGGCGACTCGGTCACCACCGACCACATCTCCCCGGCAGGCTCCTTCAAGGCCGACACTCCGGCCGGCAAGTACCTGCAGGAGCACGGCGTCGAGCGCAAGGACTTCAACTCCTACGGCTCGCGCCGCGGCAACCATGAGGTCATGATCCGCGGCACGTTCGCCAACATCCGTCTGCAGAACCTGCTGCTCGACGGCGTGCAGGGCGGTTTCACCCGCGACTTCACCCAGGAGGGCGGACCGCAGACGACGATCTACGACGCCTCGGTCAATTACCAGGAGCAGGGCATCCCGCTCGTCGTCATCGGCGGCGCCGAATACGGCACCGGCTCCTCGCGCGACTGGGCTGCCAAGGGCACCAAGCTGCTCGGCGTCTCGGCCGTCATCGCGCAGAGCTTCGAGCGCATCCACCGCTCGAACCTCATCGGCATGGGTGTGCTGCCGCTGCAGTTCCCGGCCGGTGAGTCCGCCGAGTCCCTCGGACTCGACGGCACCGAGACCTACGACATCTCCGGTGTGTCGGCCATCAACGATGGCGACGTGCCGAAGACCGTCAAGGTCACCGCGAAGAAGGACAGCGGCGAGACCGTCGAGTTCGACGCCGTCGTGCGCATCGACACCCCGGGTGAAGCCGACTACTACCGCAACGGCGGCATCCTGCAGTACGTGCTGCGCTCGCTCGTGCGCCAGTGACGACAACGGCAGGATGACAGTGCAGCAGGCCTGACCTGCAGCGCTTGAACCGGCACAGCAACGGCCGGAGCACCACCAGGTGCTCCGGCCGTTCTGTCTGAACAGGCCCCGTGTCCACCTGGATACGAGAAGCCAAGAGAGTAGACTTGACGTTCTGACCGTATGAAATCGGATATGACGCATGTGTGTCAGCTGCCGATGAGGAGCAGCGAAAAGGAGCCGACAACCGTATGACCTTCCTGGAGAACATCACTTCGCCAGCGGACGTCAGACAGCTCAGCACCGCCGAGTGCCAGGTGCTGACGAAGGAGATCCGTGACTGCCTCATCACCACCGTGGCGCAGACCGGAGGCCATCTCGGCCCCAATCTCGGCGTCGTCGAGCTGACCACCGCCATCCACCGGGTCTTCGAGTCCCCGCGTGACACGATCCTCTTCGACGTCGGCCATCAGAGCTACGTGCACAAACTGCTCACCGGCCGGTACCCGGAGTTCTCCACACTGCGCCAGCGCGGCGGCATCTCCGGCTACCCCTCCAGGGCAGAATCCGAACACGACGTCATCGAGAACTCCCATGCCTCCAGCTCGCTGTCCTGGGCCGACGGCATCGCCAAAGCCCGCCAGCTGACAGGCGAGCGGGACCGGCACGTCGTCGCCGTCATCGGCGATGGTGCACTCACCGGCGGCATGGCCTGGGAGGCGCTGAACACGATCGCAGCCGATAAGTCCCAGCCGCCGCGCAAGCTCGTCATCGTCGTCAACGACAACGGACGCTCCTATGCCCCGACCGTCGGCGGCTTCGCGGAGCATCTCGACTCGCTGCGCACCTCATCGCAGTACGAGAAGCTCCTCTCATGGGGCAAGGAGCGCCTGCAGCAGTCCGGGCCTCCCGGCCGGGCCGCCTATTCGGCGATGCACGGCATGAAGAAGGGCCTCAAAGACATGATGGCCCCGGCTGCGACCGGCATGTTCGACGAACTCGGCATCAAGTACGTCGGCCCGGTCGACGGACACGACCTCGACAGCCTCGAACGCGCCCTGGCCAAGGCCAAGGACTACGACCAGGGCCCGGTCATCGTCCACGCGCTGACCCAGAAGGGCTACGGCTACGCACCCGCGATGGCGGACATGGACGACCAGTTCCATGCTGTGGGCGTCATCGACGCCGAGACCGGCCGCTCGCAGCCGTCGAAGTCGACCTCCTGGACCTCAGTGTTCGGCGACGAGATCACCCGCATCGCACGTAAGCGCCAGGACATCGTCGCGATCACCGCCGCCATGCTCATCCCGGTCGGGCTCAAGAGCTTCGCCGAGGAGTTCCCGGAGCGCGTCTTCGACGTCGGCATCGCCGAACAGCATGCCGTCGCCTCGGCCGCCGGCCTGTCTTACGGCGGACTGCACCCGGTCGTGTGTCTCTACGCCACCTTCCTCAACCGTGCCTTCGACCAGCTGCTCATGGACGTGGCCCTGCACAGGCAGGGAGTGACCTTCGTCCTCGACCGCGCCGGCATCACCGGCCCTGACGGCGCCAGCCATCACGGCATCTGGGACATCGCCATGCTTCAGGTTGTGCCCGGATTGCAGCTGGCGGCCCCGCGCGATGCCACCCGGCTGGTCGAGGAGTTCAACGAAGCCGTTGCTGTCGACGACGCCCCGACTGTGGTGCGGTTCTCCCGCGGCTCGGTCGGCAACGACATCGAGGCGCTGTCCCGGACAACAGACGGCGTCGACATCCTCGCCGAACCCGCCGACGGACTCGACCCCGATGTGCTCATCGTCTCCGTCGGCGCGCTGGCCGACCGTGCTCTCGCACTTGCCGAGGAACTGCGCCAGCGCTCGATCGGCGCAACGGTCATCGACCCGCGCTGGGTGCTGCCGGTGCCGGACTCCGTGCTGACGATGGGCAAAGACCATGCGCTAGTCGCTGTCGTCGAGGACGGTGTGAAGATCGGCGGCATCGGCTCGCAGATCCGCCAGGACCTGCGCGATGAGGATTCGCGCACCGGCGTGGTCGAACTCGGAGTGCCCGATGAGTTCCTGCCGCACGGCACCCGTGAGGAGATCCTCGAATACGCCGGCCTGTCGGTGCCGGACATGCTCGACAACACCCTGCACATGCTGCCCTCGCACCTGGCCGAGCGCGCCCATCGGGCCAGCCGCCGCGCCATGTGAGACCACGTCCGCCAGCGCCATCAGCTGACGGACGGGCACCATGAGCTGGGGCGCCTTCAGCTGTGGGCACCAGCAGCTTACGGACGCCGGTGCGTCAGCTGTCAGGCAGTGGCGTGATCGGCTGCATGCGCAGCCTCGGCGAGCACTTCGGCGGTGCGCTCGATCTGCCAGGGCCGGGCTGAGCTGGCGGCCAGATAGGCTTCGACATCGGCGACGTCGCCGACATGCCGCTCAGCGGCCAGCGACTTCACGATCCGCGGTGTCAGCAGCACGTCATGCGGCATCTCCAGGTCATCGGCGACAGCCCCCACAGCTGCGCGCATCTTCTCCGTCCGCGCCTTGGCGACCTCCCGGTCAGCACGCGGACCGGTCTTAGGCTGTGGCTGACGACGCGGCGGCAGCTGTGAGTCCGGCAGCGCGTCGGCACGCTGCAGGGAATGCAGCACGTCTGCGGCCGCACGCCCGGAGAGCTCTTTGCCGCCGGGCAGCCGGTAGATGTCATCGATCGTGCGGACCTTCGGATCCGACAGCGCCACAAGCAGCCGGTCGCGCAGCAGCCGGGTCGGTGCGATGTCACGGCTGGAAGCCGCCGCATCCCGGTCGAGCCACAGCTGCCGGGCACGGGCCAGAGCACGGCGTGACTTCACCGTTCCCAGACCGCTGATCCGCCGCCACGGCTCGGCATGGACACGCCGCTGGAAGCCGAGCAGATGCTCGAACTCCTGCCTGGCGAACTCGTCCTTGCCGGTCTCTCGCAGCTGGCGGGCCAGCGATTCGCGCAGCTCGATGAGCACCTCGACATCGAGCGCGGCGTAGTTGAGCCAGTCGAGCGGCAGCGGACGCTTCGACCAGTCGACATAGGAGTGCTCCTTGGCCAAGCGCACACCGAGCTCATTGCCGACAAGCGCAGCAAGGCCGAAGCGTTCGGCGCCGAGCAGCCGGGCTGCCAGCTCAGTGTCGAACAGGGCAGAGGGCGTCATCCCGCGATCAGCCAGGCACGGCAGATCCTGGGTTGCGGCATGCAGGATCCACTCGACTCCGCTCAGCGCTGCATCGACCTGCCTGAGGTCCGGCAGCGCCTCGGGGTCGATGAGCACGATGCCGCTGTCGGTGCGCTTGAGCTGGATGAGGAACGCCCGGTCCCCGTAGCGGATGCCGGAGGCGCGTTCGGCATCGACAGCGACCGGCCCGGTGCCGGATGCCAGCAGATCGGCGACCTCGGCAAGGGAGGCTGTGGTGTCGATGACGTCGGGCACACCGCCGGCAGGGCGGGCGAGCAGGGGCAGATTCTCGTCGACGTGGCGTGAGCTCACCGGCGTCGCCCCGGCAGCGGCGTGACGCCTTCGGGGACAGGGGGAAGGCCGGCGACCACGCCGATGAGGTCGATCCAGGCATCCACGTGGTTGCCGATCTCCTCGGGATCCTCCACCACCGGGGTCCAGGAGGCGCGCAGCTCCAGATCGACAGTCCACGGGCGGCCGGCGAGGGTGCCGAAGCTCTCCGACATCACGCGCGTCGTGGTGCCACCGGCCTTGGCGATCTCGCAGTCGTTGGTCTCCAGCGCCTCGGTCAGCCACGACCAGGCGACCGGTCCGAGCATCGCCTCATTGCCCATCTCGGCCTCCAGCTCAGCACGGATATAGCTGACCAGCCGGAACTCCCCATCCCACTCCTCAGGGCGTGCGGGGTCGTAGAGCAGCACGATCCGGCCGGTGGCCAGCTCCTCGATGTCCTCACCGGTGGCGGCTTGGAAGGCCTCATCGGCGCGGACCTCCGCGCCGAGAGCAATGGCATAGGGGGCCAGCTTCGAGGGGGCGGGGATCTCGCTGATATCGATGCGCGCATCCTCGCGCGGGGAACGCAGCACATCTGCTGCGCGGGCGAAGGCCTGCGGGATCCGGTTGAGCGGTGATGGGGCTATCACACTTCACACTGTAGGTCGAGGCACTGACAACAGCGAGCATCCACGCCGGGCAGGTCGCGGCTGAATGGCATCGCCTGCCGGAGCCGGGACTAAAGTGGCGCAGAGGAATGTTACGGCAGACAGGACGAAAGGAGACCGCTGCCGATGAGCGCAGACCCTGAGGATTTCAAGCACGCCTTCCGGCACCACCCGGCCGGAGTCGCCGTCATCACCGCACAGTCACCAGACGGGCCGATCGGCCTGACGGTCTCCAGTCTCGCCAGCGTCACCCTGCAGCCGCCGATGCTGCATTTCTCGGTCTCCACCGCCCGCTACTCAGCCTCCCGGCTGCTCGGCGCTGAGACCTTCGTCGTCAACACTCTTGGGGCTGAGCACGCCGAGATCGCCCGTGCCTTCGCCCGTCCTGAGGGCCCGCGCTTCACCCCCGAACAGGGCTTTGCGACCCTGCCCGACGGCGACCCGTACCTGACCGGCGCCCACGCCGTGCTGCACTGCCGCTTCGCCTCCCAGACCCCGGCAGGCGACTCGACCGTGTGTGTCGGAGAGATCATCGACATCATCACCGAAGAGCCCGGTCGGGCACTCGTCTACGTCGACCGGGAATTCTACGCCCTGGATGCCGCTGACCGGATCTGAGCACCGCCTGTACCCCACACCGAGCTGACATCCGCAACGACGCCAGTCCACACTGCACGCCAGTCGACACTGCACGCCAGCCCACACAGCAAGGAGGGGACCATGTCCCGGAAGTTCCTGCCCCAGCTCGCCTTCACCGGTGCACTCACCGCTGCCGCCGCCGTCGCCGGTTCGATCGCGACCCGCGCCGGCCTCGACGACTACGACGCACTCGACAAACCGGGCTTCACCCCGCCCAGCGAGGTCTTCCCGATCGCCTGGACGACGCTGTACGCCGATATCGCCGCCACCACCGCCCACGCGCTGGCGAAGGCCCGCACCGAACGGGAGCGCCGCCGGATCGTCGGCGAACTGGTCTTCAACCTCGGGCTCAACGCCGGCTGGTCAGTGGCGTTCTTTGCCGGCAGACGCCGCTGGACGGCCACCGGTGTCGCCGTCGCGCTGACGGCATCCTCGCTCTCACTCGTCCGCCAGGTCGGCAGGCAGGAGCCAGCCGCCGGCTGGGCGCTGGCCCCGTATCCGGCTTGGTGCGCCTTCGCCACCGCGCTGTGCGCTTCGGTCGCCGCCCGCAACGACTGAGCCCTCAGCACCACCGACTGAACCCCTCAGCAGCAACGGCTGAACCCTCAGAACCGCAGCACCGGCATCCCGGCGCAGGCCGAAATGCCATCGGGCGCCGGAGCGGCTGCGCGCAGCAGCGTGAAACCGGGCCCGAGGCGGGTCTGACCGAGGGTGAGGAGGAAGGTCCCGTCAAGCACGGGCTCAGGCGGGCATCCTGCGGAGGCGACCACCGCCTCGGCTGCGGTGATCATGAGGTTGACGGCATGGCACGGCCTGGGCAGGCTGATGAGCTCTGTCACCGCCGCGCCGTCGAAGACGCATGCCTGACCGTCGGCCAGCGCGAAGCGTCTGCCGTCGATGTCGAGGACGACATCGCTTCCGATCGGGCGGAAGATCCGCCGCATCCCCGGCAGCGCGGAGAACGCCGCCGGCCGCTCCAAGGACGCAATCGACAGCCGCCAGGCAGGCAGCCCAGGCGTCAGCGCCGCGGACTCGTCGAGGGAGACGAGCTCGACGGTCGAACCCGCCCCATTGGCCCAGGGCGTCGCCGGCTGGTCGGCATAGGAGGCGATCGGTGTCAGCGCACGTGTCATGCCGCCAGCCTAGACGCGTTGTACCGGCGCACATGAGACGGCCTGTTCTGGAGGGCGAACGGTTTTCTCCCCGCCAGCCACAGATGAGACGATAGGAGGCATGACGACCACTCTTGTGCGTGCAGCGCGCTCCCAGCCGGTAGACCGTACCCCTGTCTGGTTCATGCGTCAGGCCGGCCGCTCCCTGCCCGAGTACCGCGAACTGCGCCAGGGCAACCAGATGCTCGAAGCCTGCCGCACCCCCGACCTCGTCACCGAGATCACCCTGCAGCCGGTGCGTCGCCACAACGTCGACGCCGCGATCTTCTTCTCCGACATCGTCGTCCCGCTCCAGGCCGCCGGCATCGACGTTGTCATCGAACCCGGCGTCGGCCCGGTCATCGCCCACCCGGTGCGCACCCAGGCCGACATCGACAGCCTGCCCGAGCTCACCGCTGAGATGATGCCCGACATCACCGAGTCGATCTCGCGCACCGCAGCCGAACTCGCCACCCGCGACGACACCGCCCTCATCGGCTTCGCCGGCGCCCCGTTCACGCTGGCCAGCTACCTCATCGAAGGCGGCCCGAGCCGCAACCACGAGAAGACCAAGGCGATGATGGCAGGCGCCCCGGAGATGTTCTCCCAGCTGCTGGCCAAGCTCGCGGCCATGTCCACGACGTTCATCGACGTGCAGCTGTCGGCCGGTGCGCAGGCCTTCCAGCTCTTCGACTCCTGGGCCGGCTACCTCAGCCCGCGCGACTACCGCACCCATGTGCTGCCGCACTCCCAGCGCGTCTTCTCAGACCTCGCCGGCCACGACGTGCCCAGCATCCACTTCGGTGTGCAGACCGGCGAGCTGCTGCCGGCGATGTCCGAGGCCGGCTCCACTGTCGTCGGCGCGGACTTCCGCGTCGAGTTCACCGACGCCTCGACCCGCGTCCAGCCCGGCCAGGCGCTGCAGGGCAACCTCGACCCGGCCCTGCTCTTCGCACCGTGGGAGGCCCTCCAGCCGCGCATCGAGCAGATCGTGCGCGACGGCCTGTCCCACAGCGGCGGGCACATCTTCAACCTCGGCCACGGCGTGCTGCCGTCCACCGACCCTGAGGTGCCCGGCCGGATCGTCGACGAGGTCCACCGCATCTCCACCGCCCTGCTGAGCGGAGACGACCCGAAGTGAGCGCACCGCGCATCGTCATCGCCGGGGCCGGGATCTCCGGGCTCGCCACCGCCTACCGGCTGACCCGTGCGCTGCCGGATGCCGAGATCACGGTGTGCGAGGCCTCCGACCGGCTCGGCGGGTGCCTCAAGACCTCGACCCTCGGCGGGCAGGCGCCCGGCGGCGCCGACGTCGGAGCTGAGGCCAGCCTGTTCGTCCGCCCCGAGACCACGGAGCTGTGCGCCGAGCTCGGCCTCAACCTGGAGTTCCCCTCCCGGGAGCACTCCTCGCAGCTGTTCGTCCGCGATGCGATGCACCCGATGCCCACGGACACGCTCATGGGCGTGCCGAGCGACCCGGCCAGCCTGGCCGGGATCCTCACCGCGCCCGAGGTGGATCGCGCCCGGGCAGAGACGCTCACCGAGCCTGCCGACGGCGATGTGCCGGTCGGTGAGTTCATCGCCTCCCGGCTGGGTGATGCCGTCGCCGATGTCATCGTCGATCCGCTGCTCGGCGGAGTCTATGCCGGGCGCTGCCGCGAACTGTCGATGGCTGCGACCATCCCGGCGCTGCTGCCGGCCGCGCACACCGGCACGTCTGTGCTCGAGGCGGTGAGCGCGGTGCGCGCCCAGCGCAGTGCCGCCTCCGGGGCCAACATCCCCGGCACCAAGTCACACGACGCCCCGCCGGTGTTCATGACCCTGCCCGGCGGCATCGGCACGCTCATCACCGCTGTGGCCGACGACCTGCGCGCCCGCGGCGTGCGCATCGAAGTCGGCACCCCCGTCACCGCCCTGCAGCCGGGCCAGCCGGGCAGCGCAGAGCCTGCCTGGACGGTGCGCGCAGGGGATGAGCACCTTCCAGCCG
The DNA here is from genome assembly GCF_014836885.1 of Brevibacterium gallinarum. Lineage (GTDB taxonomy): Bacteria > Actinomycetota > Actinomycetes > Actinomycetales > Brevibacteriaceae > Brevibacterium > Brevibacterium gallinarum. The sequence continues at coordinate 199,198 of NZ_JACSPY010000003.1, read as the reverse complement.
AAGCCGTCGTCCTCGCCGTTCCCGCCTACGCAGCAGCCTCGATCCTCGCCGATGTCGATTCCGAGATCGCAGGCATCCTCGGCGACATCGACTACGCCGACTCGGCTGTCGTCACCGCCGTGCTGGACACCGGTGATGCACCGCTGTCCGGCTCCGGCTTCCTCATCCCGCCCACCGAAGGCCGGTTCATCAAAGCCTCGACCTTCGCCTCGAACAAGTGGCCGTGGCTGAAAGACGCGCTTCCTGCAGGCACCGCAGTGGTGCGGATGAGCGTCGGGCGCTACGGGGATGACCCGCACGCCTGGGCTGCCCTCGACGACGATGAACTCGCCGCCCGGGCGCTCGCCGACTGGCGGGACATCACCGGCAGCCAGGCTGAGTGCCGTCACCTGGAAGTCCAGCGCTGGACCCAGTCGCTGCCCCAGTACCGGCCCGGCCACCTGGATCGCAGCACCGCCATCGACACCGCACTGACCCGCCATCCGGGCCTCGGGCTCACCGGTGCGGCCTATGACGGGGTCGGCATCCCGGTCTGCCTCAAACGCGCAGCAGCCGAGGCCCACCGGATCGCCGCCGGCCTCACCGCAGCCATCCGCACCTGAACCGACCGCCCACTGACCCTGAGACCACCCACCCCGAACAGACATGGCCGCGAAGGCCGCAGAGAGGAACGAAGGAATGTCTGACTACGTTCAGCCCACCCCCGAACAGATCGAGAAGTTCAACAGCGAGGTCCGCTACGCCGGCTACAGCGTCTTCGCCGTCGCCGGTGAGCTCGGCGAAGCCGACCGGGCTGAGCTGGCAGCCGAGCTCAACGACGGCCTGGCCGCACTTGCCGACAAGGACCTCATCGTCCGCGGCACCTACGACATCTCCGCCATGCGCGCCGATGCCGACCTCATGTTCTGGTGGCACGCCCCCTCGGTCGAGGTGCTGCAGGAGGCGTACTCCGTGGTGCGCCGCTCGCTGCTGGGCGGACTGCTCGAACCGGTCTGGTCGTGCATCGGCCAGCACCGCCCGGCTGAGTTCAACAAGTCCCACCTGCCGGCATTCCTCACCGACCCGAACCCGGGCGACTACCTGTGCGTCTACCCGTTCGTGCGCTCATACGACTGGTACCTGCTCGACCCGCAGGAGCGGGCCACCATGCTGCGCGATCACGGCAAGGCAGCCGCCGGCTACAAGGACGTCAAGGCGAACACGATCGCTGCGTTCGCGCTCAACGACTACGAGTGGCTGCTCGGCTTCGAAGCCGACGACCTCGACCGCATCATCAGCCTCATGCGCGATCTGCGCGACACCGAGGCCCGCCTGCATGTGCGTGAGGAGATCCCGTTCTTCACCGGCCCGCGCAAGGACCTCGGCGACATCATCGCTCTGTGGCGCTGACGAACCGGGCGGCGCTGACGAACTGGGCGGCGCTGACAGTCTCGACCGGCGCTGCCTGAATCGACATCGACGCATCGACGCCGACGCATCGACGTTGACACCGTGCCGGCTCGCGCATGCACGCGGGCCGGCACCGTCATCTGTTCACAGCCCGGCTTCGCGGCGCAGCGGGGTGTGCTCGATGCCGTCCTCCATGAACCGCGGACCCGAGGGCGTGAAACCGTAGCGGCCGTAGAACCCCTCCAGATGACTCTGCGCATTCATCACCAGCGGTTCATCGCCGAGCTGTGCGACCAGGGATGCCAGCAGGCGCCCGCCTGCACCGGTGCCCCGCACCTCGGGATCGGTCACCACCCGGCCGATCGAATAGGCGTCATCGGCACCTGCCGGACCATCCGGGAATCCCAACGGCAGCACCCGCGCATAAGCGGCCGGCATGACCGACACACCGGTGTCGTTGCCGTGGGAATCGCGCGAGGCGCGGGCTGGCTGCGGGAAGAACGCATGGATCGTCTCCGGCAGCGTGTCGATGCCGTCGAGGTCGAGGAACACGCAGTCCTGCTCGACGACGAAGACCGCCGAGCGCAGCTGCAGGATCCCGTACAGCTCCGTCGTCGTCAGCTCGGCAAAGGGCTTGCAGATCAGCTCGCCGCTCATGCCTCGTCGAAGTCCAGGCAGATCGAGTTGATGCAGAAGCGGGCATCGGTCGGGGTGGAGAAGCCCTCCCCGTAGAAGACGTGCCCGAGGTGGGAGTCGCAGGCCGCGCAGCGCACCTCAGTGCGCACCATGCCCAGCGTGCGGTCTTCGATGTAACGCACGCGGTCCTCGGCCAGGGGTGCGTAGAAGGCCGGCCAGCCGCAGTGGGCGTCGAACTTCGTCTCCGAGCGGAACAGCTCTGCCCCGCACGCCCGGCACGAGTAGACGCCGGTGGCGGTGTGATCGGTGTACTCACCGGTGAACGGCCGTTCAGTGCCGCCCTTGCGCAGCACCGCGTATTCGGCAGGGGAGAGGATCTCCTGCCACTGTTGTTCGCTGCGCTCGGCAGCCTGGCTGGTGCGGGTCGGTTCGGTCATGAGCTCAGCTCCTCCCAGATGCGGATGTGCTCACGCTACCAGGCACGCACACGGTGTGAGCACGGTGAGCATCAGCTGACATCCTCCGTGCTTCCTGGAATCCCAGCCCAGGTGAGGTGAGTAGGATGAGAGTCAGGAGGAACACAGATGACTCACGCGGACTTCAAGAACCGGGCGCTGCGGGCCACCGTCGCCGGCCTCGGAGCGGGCCTGGCCGCCGGGGCGCTCGTCTCGGCCGCCTCATCAGGGCTGGCCGCCTACTTCGCCCGCCGCATCGTCGTCCCCGAACACGCTCCCGAGGACCTGGAGATCCTGCACGTCGACGGCTTCGACGACGATATGCGCGTCCACCTGCCGGCTACCGACGACACCCTTGTCAACGGACGCTACGGCCTGTACTTCGACTCCGCGACCGGTCATGCCCAGCTCGGCGACATCGTCGAATACGACCCGGTCTCCCAGACCGTCTCCCGCGAAGTGCTGGGAGTGACCGCAGGCAACCTGCGCACCGCCCGGTGGGGCCGCTGGACCGGCCAGTTCTACGCGCATCCCGAGCAGCTCAACCTGCCGTATGAGGACATCGCGCTCGTCTCCGATGTCGGCGAGCTGCCGGCCTGGTACCTGCCGACAACGGCCGAGACACCCAGCGATACGTGGGCGATCCTCATCCACGGCCGCGGCGCCACCCGCGCGGAGTGCCTGCGTGCAGGCCCCGTGCTCGACTCGCTGAGCATGCCGGCACTGGCGATGGCCTACCGCAACGACGCCGAGGTGCGGGTCGGCCGGTCAGCCCGCTACGGGCTGGGGGACACCGAATGGCTCGACGTCGATGTCGCCATCGACTACGCGCTGGCCCGCGGGGCGAAGAACGTCGTGCTCTTCGGCTGGTCGATGGGCGGGGCGATCGCCTTCCAGGCCGCCTCGCGCGGCCGCAATCGCGACCATGTCCGCGCTCTCGTCCTCGACGGGCCGGTCGTCGACTGGTACAACGTGCTCGACCACCAGGCCAGACTCAACTTCCTGCCCACCCCGATCGCACGGCTGACGCTGGACATGATCACCCGCCCGTGGGCGAGGCGGATCACCGGGCTGGAGACCCCGCTCGACCTCGACCGGATGGACTGGCTGACCCGGGCTGCCGAGCTGGACACACCGCTGCTGCTCATCCATTCCGAAACCGACGAATTCGTGCCCACCGGTCCCTCGCACGCGCTGGCGAATGTGCGCCGCGACCTCGTGACGATGCCCAGCTACACCAAGGGCCGGCACACCAAGGAGTGGAACACCGACCCGGAGCGCTGGTCGGATGATGTGGCGAACTTCCTCGAATCGAAGGTGCTGCGCAGCCCGCTGCCCAGCCGTCAGCAACCGGCAGAACCGGCCCGGCTGGCAAGCACGTCGCCTACGCGGTCTGCGGGTGCAGCGGCATCGGGTGACACTGCTGCCCAGGAGACGTCACAGCTGCTCGATATGAGCAACCGGCAGCTCGGACGCGGCGACGGCTGCCTGGAACGGCCCGTCGACCGCTGATCGAACAGCCGGCAGGCTCCGGCTCACAGCACGTTCCGGCTCACAGGATGTTTCGGCTCACAGGATGTTTCGGCTCACAGGACGCCGAGGTCCTGGGCGGTGTCCCGCTCGGCCTGCAGTTCAGCGACCGAGGCGTCGATGCGCTGCCGGGAGAACGCGCCGATCTCCAGACCGGTGACGATCTCATAGCTGCCGCCGGTGCACACGACCGGGAACGAGGAGACGAGCCCGGCCGGCACGTCGTACTCACCCTGTGAGTGCACGGCCATCGACACCCAGCGTCCGCTGCTGCCGTGCTCCCAGTCGCGCAGGTGCTCCAGCGTCGCGTGGGCAGCCGAGGCGGCCGAGGAGGCGCCGCGGGCGGCGATGATCGCAGCTCCGCGCTTGGCGACCGTCGGCACGAACTCATCTGCCACCCACGCCTCATCGCCGATGACCTCGGCCAGCGACCGGCCGGCCAGCCGGGCGTGGGAGATGTCGGGGTACTGGGTGGCGGAGTGGTTGCCCCAGATGGCGACCTGCTCGATGTCCTGAACGTACACAGGCTCACCGGTGACCTCGGTGGCCTTCGCCGCCAGCTGCGACAGCGCCCGGTTGTGATCGAGCCGGGTGAGGGCGGTGAACTGCGTCTTCGGGATGTCTGGGGCGTGGTGCGAGGCGATGAGCGCATTCGTATTGGCCGGGTTGCCGGTGACGACGACCTTGACGTGATCGGCGGCATTGACCAGCGCCCGGCCCTGGGTGGAGAAGATCTCGCCGTTCTTCTGCAGCAGATCAGCGCGTTCCATGCCCTTCTTCCGCGGCATCGAGCCGATCAGCAGTGCCGCATCGACACCGTCGAAGGCGGTGGCAGGGTCATCGGTGATCTCGACGGCTTCGAGCCGGGTGAAGGCGCAGTCGTCGAGTTCCATCACGACGCCCTCGAGGGCCTGCAGCGCCTGCGGGACCTCCAGCAGCCGCAGACGGATCGGCTCATCACCGTAGACGAATCCTGCAGCCAGGCGGAAGAGCAGGCTGTAGCCGATCTGCCCGGCGGCTCCGGTGACAGCGATGGTGCGGGTCATGATGTGCTCCTATCGGTGGGGTGGATCAGGGGGACCCCAGCTGCAGCCGGTGGATGGCGGTCGAACCATCGGTCAGCTGGGACAGGGGGCGGGCGCGCAGCGGCGGGTCGAAGGTCGGCCCGGAGAGCAGGCCCGGGCCGGTGCCGGTGATGAGGGGGCTGACGGTCAGGCACAGTTCGTCGATGGCACCGGCCTGGATCCAGGCCCCGAGCAGGGCGGGCCCGCCTTCGCACAGCACCCGGCGCATGCCTCGGGCGCGGAGGTCAGCGAGCACCGCTGCCGGGGTGACATCGTCTGCATGGGTGACGACATTGCCGTCCCCGCAGTAGCCGCGCAGCCTCTCCAGCGTCACCTCATCGGCACACGAGGTGTGGACGATGACATCGGAGGTGCCGGCGGCATCGAGCCGGTTGGTGTCGATGCGCCCGGAGGCGGTGATGAGGACGAGCGCGGGCACGTCGGCCTGGCCGCGGCGGCGGCGCTGGGCGAGGTGAGCGCGTTTGGCGGCCAGCCGGGTGTAGCCTTCGGCCCGGGCGGTGCCGGCTCCGACGACAACGGCATCGGCAAGGGACCGCAGCACCGAGAACACCCGCATATCGGCAGGGGAGGAGATCTCCCGGGAGCTGCCGTGAGCGCCGGTGACGGCCCCGTCGAGGGTGGTGACCATGTTCGCCTGCACGCGCATGCCGTGCCGGCCGCTCAGCGGGCCGGAATCGTAGAGGGCTGTCAGCGTCGGCTCGCCGAGCTCATAGGGCAGCAGCCGGAGTGTCGGGGTGAGCTCGCGCAGTGTCGTGCGGGTGGGGAAGCCGGGGTGTGCCGTCATGCGCTGCCTGGCTCACCGGCCGAGGAGGTCGGCAGGACCCATGACGATGTGCGGATCGAGCTCGGGGTCGATGGTCTGCAGCAGATACTGCATCTCATCAGTCGGCACGGTCACGCAGCCGCGGGTGGGGGAGTCGTGGTCGACGTGGAGCCAGATCTTGCCGCCGGCATCCCAGCCCATCGGGCGGGTGTTGTCCGTCGGGGCGGTGCCGGCCTTGCGGTTGTAGTTGATGGCGATGACATAGTCGAACACGTCGCGCCAGTCCTCACCGTAGACCTGGGCGGCACCATCGCGCAGGCCGCTATTCTGGGTGTAGGGCAGCTTCGAGTTCGGGTCTGCCTTGGCTCCGCCGGCGTCGGTGAGCGCGAAGACGCCGACCGGGGTGGTGCCGTCGCCCTCGCGGCGCTCTTCGGCCCACCCGCTGCGGCCGTTGTGGGCGGAGAAGACCTTGACAGCCTCCCAGTCAGCCTCGACATCAGCACGCTGGTAGAGCACCAGCTGGTTCCGGGTGTCCTTCGCGTCCTCGCCGATGGCCACCAGCACCTGGCGGGCCGTATCGGGCACCTCGCCGCGGGTCTCCGGGCCGACACCGGGCAGGGTGGGGAACGTCTGGCCGGCAGCGATGTCATCGGCAGGTACGACAGCGTCATCGTCGGTGCTGCTGGAAGCCTCGCCGTCCGGTGTGGAGTCGGCTGCGTTCGGCTCGATGGGCTCCTGAACGGCAGGGGCCGGGAAGTCACCGGGCGACTGCAGCTGCGGGGCGCTGAGGCTGGAGCCGACACTCTCTGCAGCGACCGGGGCGCCTTCAGCGGCTGCCTGCGCGTTGGCGCTGCCGACTGCGCCGCATCCGGAGACGAGCAGTGCGGCCGCTGTCAGCACAGCAGCCGGCAGGACTGTCTTCGGCGCGATGGGCATGCGGCCATTATTCCATGCTTGAGCAGGCCGTGCAGATTCCGGCGCGCCTGGTCACCTCCTGAGTATGCGGATACCGGCAGCAGACTAAACTGGGAGCACTATGACCCTGCCACCACCGCCGTCGCACCGGCCGCAGCCGCGCCGCCGCGCCGACTCCGAACCCGAGGAGTCGCTGACGACCCAGCTCTTCGTCGGCCAGCCCAAGCCGGGCGCCGACAGCTCTGCCGACCCCGCCGGTTCGGAAAGCCGCGGACAGTCCGGCAGCCAGGCTCAGGCTGGTGCCACCGCCGCGATGCCGCCGGTGACCGGAACACCTGCCGCGCCTTCCCAGCCGCAGACGGCACCTGCCGGCCAGCCGGCGACGGAACCAGCCGACGCGACGGGAGACAGTGCGGAGTCGACGAAGATGCTCAGCCTCGAAGAGCTGCGCGAACTCGCTGCAGAGACCCGCGACGACAGGCTCGACGGCACCCGGGAACAGGACATTCCGCGTGATCACCTGCCGAAGGCCACCAAAGCCGATGAGGCATTCGCCGAACAGCAGGCAGCACCCTCGGTGTGGCCGGCTCGCCAGCCGTCCGATGCGCCACCACCGCCGCCGCAGCCGCCGGTCGTCAGCCCGGCCGCCTCGCAGACCTACGGTGCCACCGCATCCGGCTACGCCGCCTCCCCGCCCGGTTACTCTGCGGCCCAGGGCCACAGCCCCGTGCAGAGCTACGGAGCGGCACCAGGATATGCACCCGGACACGGCGCTCCGAGTCCCGGGCAGCACGCCGGATTCGGGCAGCCGCCCGGCATGCCGACCGGCTCGTTTCCGCAGCCACCGGCACAGCCGCCGCGCAAGAAGGGCGGTCTGCCGGTCCCGGCCATCATTGCGATCATCCTCGCCGCACTCATCGTCGCCGGCAGCATCGGCTACATCGTCTGGGACCTCAGCACCCGCAGCGACGACGTCCAAGGTGAGACGCCCCCGCCGCCACCGGCTGACACCACCGAACCGACGAGCGAAGCGAGTCAGGAGCCGACCGAGACCTCCGGTGAACAGGTCGCTGAAGCCTTCACCACGCCGTCGGGCAACATCTCGTGCACGATCAGCAACGAACGCGCCCGCTGTTCGATCGCCAGCTTCGACTACGATCCGCCGGCGGACAAGCCGGAGAACTGCAAGGTCGATCCCTGGGGTTCAGTCGTCGTCGCCAATGCCGATGGTGCCGGGTTCTCCTGTGCCGAAGCACCGCCGAGCAGCGGTGAGGCTCAGGAGCTTGCCTACGGCCAGAGCCTCGAAGCCCACGGGATGCGCTGCACCTCGAACGAGGACGGCGTCGAATGCACGCACATGGAGTCGGGCAAGGGCTTCAAGATCGCCCGCGCCGCGGCGAACTTCACGAACTGAGCCAGCACACATGCCGGCATCTCAAACCTCGGACGCGGGTATGGATGCCGGCAGCGGCGCTCTACCATGGACGCATGGCAAGGCACATCCTCCTCCTTCCGTGCCGCGGCGAGGCCTGACTCAGGCCGCATCCTCGCCGCGGAGTCCGTGCTGCCGGTCGCTGACACCCCCGCCGGGTCACTCGCCCACCTGCGAAACTCCCGGGCTCTGAGCACACCACAGAGGATGAAACACCATGGCGAAACTGCAACAGCCGACCCCCATGCCATTTGCGAAGTACAAGTCCTTCTTCGACCGCATCTCCCTCGACATGCGCGATCGCACCTGGCCTGATCAGCGGATCACGAAGGCCCCGCGCTGGCTCTCGACCGATCTGCGCGACGGCAACCAGGCACTCATCGACCCGATGACCCCCGACCGCAAGCGCGCGATGTTCGACCTGCTCGTGCGCCTTGGATTCAAGGAGATCGAGGTCGGGTTCCCGGCTGCCAGTCAGCCGGACTTCGACTTCGTCCGCCAGATCATCGAAGAGGACGCCATCCCCGATGATGTGCGCATCTCGGTGCTGACCCAGGCGCGCGAGGATCTCATCGAGCGCACCGTCGAAAGCCTCGTCGGGGCCAAGAAGCCGACCGTGCATCTGTACAACGCCACCGCCCCAGTCTTCCGCAAGGTCGTCTTCGGCTTCGACGGCGAAGGCTACGACCAGACACGCGACATCGCGATGCGCGGCACCCAGGCTGTGATGAAGCACGCCGAGTCGATGCTCGGCGACGCCGACTTCGGTTACCAGTACTCACCGGAGATCTTCGTCGACACCGAACCGGAGTTCGCTCTCGACATCGTCGGCAACGTCCTCGACATGTGGCAGCCGGCCGACGGCCGCGAAACCGTCGTCAACCTGCCGGCCACCGTCGAACGCGGCACCCCGAACACGTATGCCGACCAGATCGAGTGGTTCTGCCGCCACGTGCCCTACCGGGAGAACATCGCCGTCTCCCTGCACCCGCACAACGACCGCGGCACCGGAGTCGCCGCGGCTGAACTCGGCATCATGGCCGGTGCCGACCGGATCGAAGGCTGCCTGTTCGGCAACGGCGAGCGCACCGGCAACCTCGACCTCGTCACCACCGCACTGAACCTGTACTCCCAGGGAGTCGATCCCGAACTCGACTTCTCCGACATCGACGAGGTCATCCGCACTGTCGAGTACTGCAACCAGATCGGCGTGCACGAACGCCACCCCTACGGCGGCGACCTCGTGTTCACCTCGTTCTCCGGTTCGCACCAGGACGCGATCAACAAGGCCTTCGCCGACCGGGAGAAGAAGGCCAAAGAGGCCGGCGTGCCGACCGACGAGATGGAATGGGATATGCCCTACCTGCCGGTTGATCCGAAGGATCTCGGCCGCACGTATGAGGCGATCATCCGCGTGAACTCCCAGTCCGGCAAGGGCGGGGTCACCTACCTGCTCAAGAGCGAGTACGGCCTGGACATGCCCCGGCGCATGCAGGTGGAGTTCTCCAAGGTCGTCCAGCAGCACAGCGAATCCGGCGGCGAGATCCCGGCGTCGGAGATCTGGCAGATCTTCTCCGACGAGTACCTGCCGGCAGAAGAGGCCAGCAAGAGCTGGGGCCGCTTCCGGGTCACCGCGCTGCGGACCGAATCGGCCCACGTCGATGACGATGCCGCTGGCAAGAACGCCGAGCGCCTCGAAGTCACCCTGGAGACCGATGGCCAGGAGCGCTCCTACGAAGGCCACGGCACCGGCCCGCTGAACGCGCTCGTCAACGTCATGAACGAGAACTTCGGCGTCGATGTGCGAGTCCAGGACTACACCGAGCACGCGATCGGCGCCGGAGCGGACACCACCGCTGCGGCCTACGTCGAGATCGCCATCGGCGACCGCGTGCTGTGGGGTGCCGGCATCCACCCGAACATCACGAAGGCCTCACTCAAGGCCGTCATCTCGGCGATCAACCGCTACATGCGAGACGAAACGAGCTTCGACGGACAGCAGTGACACGCTGAGAGCCTGCAGGGCGCTGGGACGATCGCCCCAGCGCCCTGTTCGGTCTTCAGGAGTGCGCCCAGCCGGACTGTTGATGCAGCAGGCGCGCCCAGCGGCGCAGCGCTGTCGTCAGGGTCGCGCCGATGAGCGTCAGACACAGCAGAGCCGGGGCGAACAGCGGCCCGCCGCCGGGGACAAAGAACGCCGAGACGAGCATGAGCGCCACGATGCCGGTCGTCACCGCTGCGGCCAGGGCTGCGATGCGCACGGCTGCAGCCGCCGAGACCGTGCGATCCCTTGCGCAGCCGCGCAGGGCGCTACCGAGGGTGGCCGCACACGCTACGGCGGCCAGACCACCGACGGCGAAGGCGATCGCGTAGAGATCCAAGGCGCTGCTCAGGCCCGGATACTCCGGGCGGAAGGCCAATGTCTGCGCGACAACGGCAAGCGTGGCCGCTGCAATGGGGACGGTTGCAATCCATGCGGTGGCCGACAGGGCCGAGAAGACTCCGCAGGCGGGATTCGCGGCAACAGGCTGATGGGTTTGAGCGGGGAGAACAGAGGTCATCATCGGAGTGCTCCAGGTGTTCGCACAACTGATCGGGCCCCATCGTAGATCTGGCTACTGAGACGATCCTGGGACGCAGATGAGAGACACCGCTGGGGTGCGTGCCGGCGGCACGCCCAGCCGGCACCTCGCACGGGCACCAGGCTGAGAGTGAGATAATCGGCTGGTGAGGTTCTATCGTGATGTCGGCATCGTCCTCGGCGGGCACAAGCTCGGCGAGGCTGATCGCATCGTCATCATCCTCACCCGCAACCACGGCCTCATCCGCGCTGTCGCCAAGGGCATCCGGCGCACCAAATCCCGGTTCGGCTCCCGGCTGGAGCCGTTCATGTTCGTCGACGTGCAGTGCCACATCGGCCGCAGCCTCGACATCATCACCCAGGTCGAGCTGCTTGAGCCCTTCGCCCGCGGGATCATGTCCGACTACGACACGTATGCGGCAGCCACCGGCATGGCCGAGACCGCGATCCGCCTGACCGAGGACGAACCGCAGGCCCGCGCCCAGTTCCTGCTGCTGCTGGCCGCCATCCGCTCGCTGTGCAACGGTGAGCATGCCCCGGGCCTGAGCCGGGATGCCTACCTGCTGCGAGCGATGTCGCTGGCCGGCTGGGCGCCGAGCCTCGATGACTGCGCCCAGTGCGTAGCACCCGGCCCGCACCGCGCATTCTCACCAGCCCTCGGCGGGGCTGTCTGCCACTCCTGCCGCCCACACGGCACCGCGCTGCCGAGCTCGGAGACGATGGACCACCTCACCGCCCTCATGTCACGTGATTGGCAGCGCGTCGAGGCCAGCAGCGTCTATCAGCAGACAGAGGCCTCCCGCCTCATTGTCACCTACGTCCAATGGCACCTTGAGCGCAAAGTCAAGTCCCTGGCCGTGCTCGCCAGCCAGCCGGCCCCCGTCCAGCCGACGTCTGTCCAGCCGGCCCCCGTCCAGCCTGCACCGCACCCGTCGGCACCGTCAGCTTCCGTGGAGACCACATGACCTATCCCGCTCCGCCAGCCCACCCCTCGGGCGCGGTTCCGCCTGCCATCCCAGCGAAGTTCGTCCCCGACCACGTCGCCATCGTCATGGACGGCAACGGGCGGTGGGCCAATGAGCGCGGGCTGCCGCGCACGGCCGGCCACACCGCAGGCGAGGCCTCCCTGCTCGACGTCATCCACGGGGCGATCGAGATCGGCGTGAAATACCTGTCGGCCTACGCCTTCTCAACCGAGAACTGGAAGCGCTCACCGGAGGAGGTGCGCTTCCTCATGGGCTTCAACCGCGATGTCATCCGCCGCCGCCGTGATGAGCTCAACGCACTCGGTGTGCGGATCGTGTGGTCGGGCAGGCGCGGTCGGCTGTGGAAATCCGTCATCGACGAACTCGAACGCGCCGAGGAGATGACGAAGCACAACACCGGGCTGATGCTGCAGTTCTGCGTCAACTACGGCGGCCGCTCCGAACTCGTCGACGCCGTCAACGCCATCACCCGCGAAGTCGCTGCCGGGAAGACGAAGCCGGGCAAGATCACCGAGAAGACTCTGACCAACCGGCTCTACCACCCCGAGGTCCCCGATGTGGACCTGTTCCTCCGGTCCTCGGGTGAGCAGCGGACCTCGAACTTCCTGCTGTGGCAGTCGGCCTATGCCGAGATGGTCTTCCAGGACGTGCTGTGGCCCGACGTCGACCGTCGCACCCTGTGGGCCGCCATCGAGGAGTACGCTCGCCGCGACCGCCGCTTCGGCGCGGCCGTCGACGCCCCGAAATGACTCACACGTCGATCTCGACCGGCCCGAGCGGCACCGCCGAGCACACGAGCACCTCATCGGCGTCCCGTGGTGCTGAGGGCTCGACCGGGTAGGCGATCTGGCCTGCGCGCAGGGTCAGCGCGCACTTCCCGCACGCGCCTGCCCGGCACAGGCTGTCGACGTCGACGTCGCGGCGTTCGAGCGCGTCGAGCAGCATCCCCTGCTCCGGTGTCCAGTCGAACACCGTGCCCGAGGCGGTGGTCACGGTGGCAGGCACACCGGCCTCCGGTGCGTACCGGCTGAGGTCGATGCGAGTCATGTCGGCAGGCGACGTGAATATCTCGGTATGGATCTGCTCGGCGGCGATCCCGGCTGCCGCGGCCGCGTCGGTCGCCACAGCAGTGAAGGCTGGCGGGCCGCAGATCACGAGACTCGTGCCGGGCCCGAGGTGGGAGGCCAGTTCTGCTGCGCCCAGCCGGGAGCCGCCGTGGCCCGGGCCGGTGCAGCGGCGGATGAGCTCAGGTGCCGGTGACATGCCAGCGGCGAGTTCGGTGAGCTCTTCCCACAGGCGGCTGGGTGCCGGGCTGCGTTCGGAGTGGAGGATGCGCACCTGCCGGCCGGCCAAACCGGGCAGCAGAGACAGTGCCGGGGTGATGCCGATGCCGGCGGTGAGGAACACGACCTCGTCACCGAGCCGATCGGCGGTCACCTGCCCGAACGGCCCGGAGACCAGCAGCCTGTCACCGGCTTTCATGCCCGCCAGCCGGTGGGAGACTCCGGAGCGGATGCGCACCCGCAGGTGCAGTGCGTTCCCGGTGACGGCTGTGACCGTGTAGCAGCGCCAGGTCGGCGTGCCGGCCGGCGAGTCGGGCAGGTGCACCCGCACATGCATACCGGGGGAGTGGAAGTCGGAGATGAACCCGAGATCGTCGCTCAGCCGGATCTCTGCAACGCCCTCACGGCAGTCAACCGTCTCGATGGTCATCTCCCTGGGAGCGGTCTGGCGGTTGAGCGCCGCCACCGGTGCCGGGCCGAGCACCTCGATCCGGTCGCCTGGCCGGATCTCACCGGTTGTGGTGACGGAGAGGTAGATCCCGCAGTGCAGATGCCCGCACCCGGCGGCCAGCAGACGGGGGATCGGCAGGTCGGCCGCTCCCGAGGTGGGATCGACTTCGGTGGCCGGGCAGCGTTCGATCGGAGAGCGCACAACCGCTTCCACTCCGCCGATGCGCAGCCGCTTGCCGACCAGCCCGAACTCCGCGAAGGCAGGAAGCCCGTCGATGAGGATGTTGCCGCGGAAGCGCAGCGGATCGACCGGCCCTCCGGCGAGTCCTTCGAGTGCCTGCGCTGTCGCCGGATTGATGATCGACAGACCGGACACCTGGGAGTCGAACATCCCCTGGCCGGTGGACACGAGCTCGCGTCGGTGCGGCCCGTGAGGCGTGAGCCGGGCAGCAAGGAAATCCTCTGCTGCGTGCAGGCTCTCCGGCGCGCCATGGGAGAAGGTGACCTGGCCGCCGTCGGGTGCCTGCACGCCGATGGCGACCGGCGCCTCGGGAGCGGACGCGTCATGCCGGGTGCGCACCTGCCATTGCTGAAGTGAGGTGTCGTTCTTGAGCACCGTGAACGAACGCGGGCCAGCCCACTGGCCGGGCACAGCCGGTGCGGCACCGGTGGTGAAGGCGAAGGCGCGGTCGCCGTCGAATCCTGAGCCGGCGCGCGCAGAACCGGTCTCGATCGGCTCGGCGGGAAAGCCCTTGAGTGGGAAGCGGAAGAGGGCGGAGACGCGCATGGAGGCCATGCTACTCCGCCCTCTTCACAGCATCACAGACTGTTTCAGACTGCGGCGGGAACCTCGCTGCCCGGAATAGATACATCACAGTTCATACTGGTACCAGTTCTCAGGCGTGGGAAGCTCGCGAATCCGTGTGGACATGAGTGCAACTGTCAGGGCGATGACCATCGGTGTCAAGGCCATGGCGTAGGCCCACCCTGTGCCCCAATGCTGGAGGACGAAACCAGCTGCTGCCGGGGCGAGTGCGCCTAGTCCTAATGTGAATGAGGCGAGTATTGCTTGGACACGCCCTTGCAGCTCTTCGGGGGTGGAAGAGAAGAAGAATCCCGACATGGCACCGTTCAATGAGGGAACGCCGAGGAAGGTCGCCATGAGCACGACGACGAGAGCCACCCCGGTATGGAAGAACGCCAATATTGTCATTCCAGCCCCGAGCCAGGCGAAGAGGGCAGGAATCAGTATCCCGGTTGGAACTCGATCCAAGACGGCTTGTGCTAACACCGCACCCACAATGACCGAGATCCCTGCGGACATTGTGATGATGCCAACGTCTAAGGCCTCACGTGTGCGCAGGAAGATTGCGAATTGGGTGGTGGTCATCACGCCGGCGACGCTGAAGTTCACGGATCCCACGAGCAGGGCAAGCAGACCAGCTCGCCGGGTTCCCTTGAGCCACGTGTAGGCCTCACTCACTTGGCTTCGAACTGTGGTCGCATTCTGGCTCTGTGGACCGGAGATGCCCCTTACCCGGGTGATCAAGACCCCCGCGATTGCGCTGAGCACACCAGAGATCAGCAGCCCTAAGCCTGACGCGATACCCATCAGAGCACTCCCGGCAGGAGCAGCGGCCAGCCGCAGGGCAGCGTCTCGGCCTTCGTTGACGGTGATCGCCTTCGGATAGCTTTCCTGGGTGACGATGCTCCGCAGCAAAGCGTCACTTGCCTCGCCGAACAGCTCTGTGCAGACGCCCAGTATGATGGCGGCGCCGATGAGCACAGGAAGTGTCAGATTGCCGGTCAACGCGAGAGCGCTCAAGACCAGCAGGACAATGGCATTCACTGACGCATTGACAGTGACCAAGCCCCGGCGTCCGAATCGGTCGATGACCAATCCACCGGGTATCAGCAAAGCCTGTGTGAGCAGCAACTGGATGGTGCTCACCATGCCGGCCTGGGCTGCTGAGACAGACACACTCAGGGCCAGCAGCGGCACGAGGAAGTCTCGCATACCTGCTGAGGCTGCGGCAGCTGAGTCAGAACCGAACCACCACCAGTAGTTCGCCGGTGCAGTGTTGGACATGAACACCTCCCCCTGCACCGGCGAAGACTACACGATTCGCACCGTCAACTGGCCTCGTGTCCACAGTGTTCGAGTCGGTGTCTCACTTCCGGGGTGCGCCGGCCTTCTGGTAGCCGCCCTTGCGGTGACCGCCGCCGGAACCCGAGCGCGAGCCGGAAGGACCGCGGCCGTGCTTCTTGCGGAAGCCGGGCTTCGAACCGTGATCGGCGCCGGCCCCGCGGTCGAAGCGCTTCTTGAACGGCCGGCCCGGGCGTCCGGTGTCCGGGCGCAGGTCGATGTGCTTGCCCTGGATGCGGGTGCGTGACAGCCGTTCGAAGACCTCGTCGGGCAGGTCGGCCGGCAGGTCGACGAGCGAGTGGTTCGAGCGGATGTCGATGTGCCCGATCTGGGCTGAGGTCAGGCCGCCTTCGTTGGCGATCGCACCGACGATGCCGCCGGGCTGGACGCGCTCATTGCGGCCGACGGCGATCCGGTAGGTGCGCATCCCGTCCTTGCGGTGCTTGCCGCCCTTGCCGGCCTCGCGCTCCGAGCGCGGCTTGCGGGTGGTCGGTTCGGGCAGCGGGTCAGCAGCCAGGGTCTCACCGTCGAGCAGCAGGGTCGCCAGTGCCGCGGCGACCTCGGTGGCCGGGACGTTGTGGGCCTGCTCGTACTGTTCGATGACCGGGCGCATCTCTGTCAGGTCGAGGGTTTCGAGTGCTGCGGTGATGCGGGCCTTGAACTTGTCGGTCCGCGTGTTCGTCAGCTCTTCGGGTGTGGGCAGCATGAGCTTCTCGACCGCACGGCGGGTGGCCTTCTCGATGGCCTTGAGCAGGTGGTGCTCACGCGGGGTGACGAACAGGATCGCCTCGCCGGAGCGTCCGGCCCGGCCGGTGCGACCGATCCGGTGGACGTAGGCCTCCGGGTCGTGCGGGATGTCGTAGTTGACGACGAGTTCGATGCGTTCGACGTCGAGGCCGCGGGCGGCGACGTCGGTGGCGACGAGGATGTCGATGCGGCCGGCCTTGAGCTGTTCGACGGTGCGCTCGCGAGCCTGCTGCGGGATGTCGCCGTTGATGGCAGCGGCCTTGAAGCCGCGGGCGCGCAGCTTGTCAGCCAGCTCCTCGGTGGCCTGCTTGGTGCGCACGAACATGATGATGCCGTCGTACTGCTCGACTTCGAGGATCCGGGTGAGCGCATCGAGCTTGTGCGAGTGCATCACGGTGAGGAACCGCTGGCGGATGTTCGTCCCAGTCGTCGACGACGGGGTCACGCGGATCTCACGCGGATTGCTGAGGTAGCGTTCGGCGATCCGGTGGATCGACTTCGGCATGGTGGCCGAGAACAGCGCGACCTGGCGCTGGTCGCCAGCAGCTTCGAAGATCGCCTCGATGTCCTCCTGGAAGCCCATCTTGAGCATCTCATCGGCCTCATCGAGGACGAGGTGGCGCAGGTTGTGCAGCTTGAGCGATCCGCGCTTGAGGTGGTCGATGACCCGGCCGGGCGTGCCGACGACGACCTGGGCGCCGCGTTTGAGGCCGGCCAGCTGCGGGCCGTAGGACTGGCCGCCGTAGATCGGCAGGATCGAGAACCCGGCCAGGTGGGCGGCATAGGAGGTGAAGGCCTCGGAGACCTGCAGGGCGAGCTCGCGGGTCGGGGCGAGCACGAGGGCCAGCGGGCCGTCATCGGCGCGGCCGGCATCGGCGAGGCTGTCGAGGACGGGCACGGCGAAAGCAGCGGTCTTGCCGGTGCCGGTCTGGGCTAAGCCCATGACGTCCTCACCGTCGAGCAGCGGCGGGATCGCCTGCTCCTGCACGGCAGACGGGGTCTCATAACCGAGGTCGGTGAGTGCGGAGAGGATCCGCGGGTCGATGTCGAAGTCGCAGAACTGCACGGCCGGCGGCTGGATCTCAGCAGCCTCATCGGTGGTGGGGGCAGCGGGCGCCTGCGGGTCAGCAGACGGATGGACGGATGTCATGAATCTCCAAATAGGGCACACGGATCACGGAATGGACAGACTTCGGCATCGGAACATGCCTCGAAGTGGGAGTGTGATCGAACTCTAGCGGCCGAAGGAGCGTCATCTGTCAGACACGAAGCGGCCGGAACCACAGTCAATCCTACCTGCCGCAGCTGCCATTGCCCGCATCGGGCTCATGTGTGACCGGACACGTCACCCTGAGCGCGGGCGGTGAGGATGAGCTCGCACAGCTCATGCGGGGCGATCTCATCCGGCCAGTCCGGCAGCCGCGCCGGCCCGCCCGGTGACCAGGTGATGACGAAGGACGCGCACTCCTCCGGCGTGTCCCCGCCGTGCCCGCCGGCATCGACATGCCCGTGGTCGGTGACGATGATGACAATCCAGTCCTCGCCGCGCTCGGCCGCCCGCTGCTCGATCGCAGCGGCGATCCGGCCGAGGTGCGCATCGACCCGGCCGATCGCCTGCCGGTACTCGCTGCCCATGAGCCCGTAGAGGTGCCCGGTCTCATCGACATCGCAGAAGTACACGAACGACACATCGGCAGCCTGCTGCCCTGCCAGCATCGCGGCGGCATAGTCGGCGATCTCGGCATCGACGCGCACATAGCCGTGCGTCTCACCATCGCGGGCGATGATGCGGTGCTGGCCGGCCCACTGCTGCTCGAGCCGCTGGTGGATGACCGGGCCGAGCCCGTGCGGGTCGATGAGCGGCGGCCATCCGGCAGCAGCGAACGTCGTCGTCGACTGATCAGCGTAGAAGGCGCGGGCGAGAAGATCCGGGCGGGAGTGCAGCCGGTGGCCGATGAAGTCATTGCCGGCCACCCCGTGCTGCTCATGCGTCGATCCGGTCAGGATGCTCGCCCAGCCCGGCCCGGACATCGTCGGCGGCACCATCGTCATCCCATGCAGCCGCCCGGCAGACCGCATCCGGTGCAGGTGCGGGGCGATGCCGTCTTCGCCGGTGATCGACAGGCGGCAGCCGTCGATGCCCAGCAGCAGGACCTTCGGCCCGCTCATGCCCGCACTCCAGCTGCCTGCGCCGTGCCCGAGGCGGTGGACGCCTGGGCATCATCTTCGTGGGCATCACCTGCGTGCGCGGCATCCGCGTGTGCGGCAGTTGCCGGGCTGGCGGGTTCGAGGACGGCTTCGCTGCGCAGCAGCTGCAGGCTGACATCGGCGCCGGGAGCGAAGGCGCTCGCCTGCGCGGTCGAGAGGTCGACGCGCACCGGCTGGGGGAGCTCGGCGACATCGACGTAGACGCTGCTGAGCGAACCGCGCAGCACACTCGAGTGCACCACACCGGTGAGCCCCGGGCAGGTGCCGGAGGCGTGAGCGTGGCTGATGGCGATGTCCTCAGGCCGGATGAGCGCGGTCGCAGCCGTGGTACCTGCCGGCAGCTCGCCGATCGGGGTGACGGGCCGGCCGGCGACGGCATAGGTGCCGTTGTCGGTCCGCTGGGCCGGCATCCGGTTGACGTTGCCGACGAAGGTCGCGACGAACGGGCTGACCGGCCGGCGGTAGAGCTCGGCGGGGGTGTCGAGCTGTTCGATGCGCCCGGCGTTCATGACGCCGACCCGGTCGGCCATCGTCAAGGCTTCTTCCTGGTCGTGGGTGACCATGAGGGTGGTGATGTTCTTCTCCATCTGGATGCGGCGGATGTGCTCGCGCAGCTGCACGCGCACCGCGGCATCGAGGGCGGAGAGCGGTTCGTCGAGCAGCAGCACGTTCGGCTCCAGCGCCAGTGCCCGGGCCAGGGCGACGCGCTGCTGCTGGCCGCCGGAGAGCTGGGCGGGGTACTTCGCGGCGTGCTCGGCCAGTCCGACGGTCTCCAGCAGTTCGGCCACCGTCGCAGCACGGCCGGCCTGCCGGCGGATCCGCAGTCCGTAGCCGACGTTCTCCGCTGCAGTCATGTGGGGGAACAGGCTGTAGGACTGGAACACGATGCCGATGCCGCGGCGGCGCACATCGACGGCAGTGACGTCGCGCTTGCCGATGTGAACGCTACCGGCATCCGGGGTCTCGAGGCCGGCGAGGATCCGCAGCGTCGTCGTCTTCCCGCAGCCCGACGGGCCGAGCAGGGCCAGCAGCTCCCCGCGGTGCAGGTCGAGGCTGAGGTCGGACAGGACGGTCTTGGACCCGTAGGTCTTCATGACGTGAGACAGGGACACGAACTCCTCGCGCAGGGGCGTGGTGATGGTGGTCATGGCTGTTCCTTGGCGGTGGACGTGACAGAGGGTGCCGCTGCCGGGGTGCGCCTGCGGCGGTTGCCGGCAGCGGAGATGAGCGAGATGAGGGCCAGCAGGCCCCAGGTGGCGAGCATCGTGACGAACGACAGGGCTGCCGCCCCGCGCGGGGCCGCGGCGCCGGTCTCGACGAGGAAGACGGGGAAGGTGTACTGCAGCAGCAGACTGGCGAGGGCGAACTCTCCGAGCACCATCGCCATGCACAGCAGCCCGGCCGAGAGCAGGGCGGCGCGCAGGTTCGGCAGGACGATCCCGATGAGCGTGCGCCACGGGGAGGCCCCAAGGCTGGCGGCTGCGGCGAAGAGCGTGCGCAGGTGCAGGGCTGACAGGCCGGCATCGAGGGCCCGGTAGACCAGCGGCATCGTGATGATGACGTAGAAGGGCACGAGCGCATACGGGCTGACGAGGAACCCGGGAGCGACAGCGCGGAAGAACACCCCGGCACCGGCCACAAGCGCCACGGCCGGGACGACGATCGGGATGACCGAGAGCGCCTCGGCCAGCTTCGCCGCCCGCGGGGCCCTGAGATGCAGGTAGACGATCGTGGGCACCAGCAGCGCCAGCGATGCCGCGGTCGTCAGCAGCCCGAGCAGCACCGTCATGATGACAGCCTGCACAGCCATCGGGTTGGAAAACGCCTGGCTGAGGCTTGCGAAGGTCAGACCAACACCGGGCAGGGTGAACCCGAAGATCGCCGAGGCGATGAGCGGGGTGAAGAACAGCACCATCGCCATGACGAGCACGACGATGCCGAGCACATGGAGCCGGCCGGCAGCCCGGGTGCGCTTCCCGTGCCCGAGGCGGCCGGCACCTCGGGCACGGGAAGCACCGGTTCCGGCTGGGGTGCCGGTGGGGGTGGTCAGGAATTCGACGGAAGCTGCCAACGCCGTGACCTCCTTTCGATGAGCAGGCGGATGCCCATGGCGATGATGATGACGAGCATCATGCCGGTGGCCAGGGCGGCGGCCATCGACTCGTCGAGCATGACGTTGCCGCGCAGGAAGAAGCCGATGACGATCGGCACGAGGTTGAGTCCGCCGCCGGCGAGCGCATAGGCGGTGGCGTAGGCGGAGAAGGAGTTGGCGAACAGCAGCAGCAGTGCCCCGACGATCGAGGGGCTCAGGATCGGCAGCGCGATGTCGGTGAGGTAGCGCAGCCTGGAGGCGCCCATCGTCTGGGCGGCCTCGGACATCTGCTGGGTCAGCGCACCGAGAGCCGGCAGGATGAGCACGGTCATGAGCGGTGCCTGGAAGTACAGGTACACCAGTGCCACACCCCAGAAGGAGTCGAGGCGGAAGTCGTCGAGGGCGCCGGGGAAGACGTCGGTGACGAGCACGGTGACCAGCCCCTGGGAGCCGAGCGCGGCGATGAACGCGAACGCCAGCGGTACGCCGCCGGACTGGCTGGCCAGGGCTGAATAGCTCATCACGAGCCTGGCCAGCCAGGCCGGGCGGTTCACCACGGTCAGCGCCCACGCGAGGATGAGCCCGAGGATGCCTCCGAGCAGTGCGGTGACGAGCGAGAGGTTCGTCGTCATGAGGAAGGCATCGGCGTACTGCGGCTCGGCCAGCTGGGTGAGGCTGGCGGTGGAGAGCTGCCCTGCCGGGGTGAGGGCAGCCCACACGTTGGCGATGACCGGGATGATGAGGAAGACGGTGACGAACGCGAAGAACGGCACCGCTCCCCAGGGGATGGTCCGGGCAGACGTCATGAGCGGACCTTGCCGGCCCATTCGCGGGTGATGAGCTCTGCACCGGCCTCACCCTGGGCGACGGTCGGGAAGTTCACCGCTTCGAGGATCGCCGGCTCGGGCAGCTTGGCCATCGCCTCATCGGAGAGCTTGCCGGCTTCGGAGAGTTCGGTGAACCGCGCCGGGATCGCCCCGCCGAGGGCGTACTGTTCGCTGCCCTCGTCGCTGGTGAGCCAGTCGACCCACAGGCGGGCGGTGTTGGGCTGCGGGGAGTCGATGGTGCACGGCTGGGCGTAGAAGTTGCCGAACACCGCCTCCTCCGGCACGCAGTGCTCAAGCGCGACGCCGGAGGTGGCCATCTCCTCTTCGATGCCGAGGAAGTTGTAGTTCCAGTCGAAGACGACCGCAGCCTGCCCGGTCGAGAGCGCATTGGGGACTGAGGAGATGTTGACGAGGTTGCCGGAGGCGGCGAGCTCGGCGAAGAAATCGATGCCCGGGCCGACGTCGTCGAGGCTGCCGCCGTTGGCCAGGGCAGCGGTGAAGACGGTCGCGATCGACGAGGCGCCTTCGCGCGGGTCGCCGGGCAGGGCGACCTTGCCCTTGTAGGCGGGATCGAGGAGATCGGAGAGCTTCTCGGGCCTGTCGGCGAGCTTCGTGTTCACGCCCAGGGACAGCACGCCGTAGTAGGCGCCGACCCACAGACCCTCAGGGTGCTTGAGATCGTCGGGGATCGCGTCGAAGTTCGAGGGCTTGTATGCAGACAGGAGGTCCTGGTCGATCGCGGTCTGGGTGAAGGAGTAGCCGATGTCGAGGACATCGGGCTGGGTCTTCTGGCCCTTGAGCTGCTTGACCGACTGCAGCTCCTCGGCCGAGGAGGCATCCGGGCTGGCGACAGGGGTGTCGACGCCGTACGCGGCTGTGAATTGCTCGAAGTGGCCTTTGTAGTTCGCCCAGGTCTCCGGATAGGCGATGAGCTGGACTTTGCCCTCCTTCTTCGCGAGTTCGATGATCTCCTCGAGCGTGGTGCCGATCTCCGTCGACGCGCTGGCGGAGTCGGTGGAGCAGCCGGCGAGGCCGAGGCCCGCGGTGGTGAGGGTCAGGGCGCTGAGGCCGAGGAAGGAACGGCGGGTGGTGGTCATGATTCTCCTTTGGCGAGGTCCGGTGCTGGTGACCAGCGGCCGCGGCCACTCTCGCAAGCGCCGGTGACAGTGGAGAGAACGTCAGGTGATCAGCCGGTAAATAATGGTATAGACCATTTGCGCGGCTGGGCTGAGCCGGGGCAGGATGAGCGGAGCACCCGCCCTGCAACCAGGAGAGACAGACCCGATGACCACCACCTCACCCGCCCCGGCGAGCACCGCCGCCCCGGCGAGCACCGCCTTGCAGCAGCTCGAAACCGCCGCCGCGGTTCTGTTCGACTTCAACGGCACCCTGTCAGCCGATGAGGACCTGCTCGCCGCGATCTACTGCGACATCGCCGCCGAGAGCGGCATCGAGCTCACGGCCAGGTCCTACGAAAGCGACTTCCTCGGCCTGTCCGATCCCCAGATCGCCGCCGCGCTCGCCGCCCGCGCACGCGCGGTCACGCCCGAGCAGATCGCCGACCGGATGTCCGAGGCCTATCTCGCCGCCGTCGCCCAGAGTCCGCGGATCGCTGCCGAGACCTGCCGCCTCGTGCGCACGTTGGCCGGTGCAGGTGTGCCCGTGGCGGTCGTGACCGGCACCTACCGCCGGCTGGTGACCGGTGCACTGCAGGCGGCTGGGATCGCCGAGCACGTCGCCGCCGTCATCGCGTGTGAGGACGTCAGCGCCGGCAAGCCCTCACCCGAGGGGTTCCTCACCGCCGCCCGGCAGCTCGGGGTCGCTGCAGATGAACGGGTGGTCGTCGTCGAAGACTCCGCACCTGGTCGGCAGGCTGGCGAGGCGGCGGGCATGTCGGTGCTCATGGTCGGTGGCAGCGGCCTGACCCTCGCCGAGATCGGCGCAGCACTGGCCGTCTGAGCACCTCCGGCTGCCTGAGCACTACCGGCTCACCTGCCGTGCGACGGGGTGCTGACGGTGATCCGCAACCGGTCGGTGCGCAGCGTGTCAGCTGAGTACTCGATCGGGGTGCCGGCTTGGGTGAAGGAGGTGCGCGTCAGACGCAGCACCGTCTGCGCGGCGCCGATCCGCAGCAGCTTCCCATCGGCTGCGCCGACCACCGCGGTCGTCAGCGCCTCGGTCTTCGACAACGCAGCCTGACCGAACACCTCGGCGAGGATCGCATAGAGCGAACCGGTCAGGTCATATTCGAGCATGCCTGGCACGAGTGCTGCCGGGAAGCAGGAGTCCTCCACCAGAACCGGAGTGCCATCGACCAATCGCAGCCGGTGCACGCGCACCACCTCGGCGCCGGGGTCCAAGCCCAGGGCCGTGGCCGCCTCCGCCGAGGCCGGCTGCAGGCACGCCGCGACGACCTCGGAGGTGACATCGTGGCCGGCCTCGCTCAGCTGGCCCATGAACCCGCGCATCGACGACAGCTCCACCTCCGGCAGCTCCTCGGCGACGAAGGTGCCGCCGCTGCGCCCGGTGCGCCGGGAGATCCGGCCCTCCAGCTGCAGGGCCGCCAGCGCCTGGCGGACCGTCATCCGGGAGACGCCGAGCTGCGCGGCGAGCATCCGCTCAGCCGGCAGCCGGGCGCCCGGTGCCCACGCACCGGAGGCGATGCGGTCACGCAGCTGCTCGGCGATGCGCATATGGGCAGGAGGGGACGTCATGCTGTTAGTCATATCACTCTCAGGTGGCCGGTGGGATCCGCAGACGCGGCAGGTCGGCGGATTCGCTACCCTGGGAGCGGTACGAACAGCAGCCAGCCGTTCGCAGTCGACTCAAGGAGATATTTCACGTGGCTTCGACATTGGATTCCGTCATCACCCTGGCCAAGCGGCGCGGGTTCGTCTTCCAGGCAGGAGACATCTACGGCGGATCCCGTTCCGCCTGGGACTACGGTCCGCTCGGCGTTGAGCTCAAGGAGAACATCAAGGCCCTGTGGTGGCAGGAGTTCGTCCGCGGGCGTGAGGACATGGTCGGCCTCGACTCCTCCATCATCCTGCCCAAGCGCGTCTGGGAGGCCTCCGGCCACGTCGAGACCTTCGTCGACCCGCTCGTCGAGTCGCTGCACACCCACAAGCGCTACCGCGCCGATCACCTCATCGAGGCCTACATCGCCAAGCACGGCCGCGAGCCGGAGAACGGACTGGCCGACATCCGCGACCCGGAGACCGGCCAGGAGGGCAACTGGACCGAGCCCAAGCAGTTCTCCGGGCTCATGAAGACCTACCTCGGCGCCGTCGATGACGAAGAGGGACTGCACTACCTGCGCCCGGAGACCGCGCAGGGCATCTTCGTCAACTTCAACAACGTCGTCACCGCCAACCGCAAGAAGCCGCCGTTCGGCATCGGCCAGATCGGCAAGGCCTTCCGCAACGAGATCACCCCGGGCAACTTCATCTTCCGCACGCGTGAGTTCGAGCAGATGGAGATCGAGTACTTCGTCCACCCCGACGACGCCCCGCGGTTCTTCGACGAATGGGTCGAGGCCTGCTGGAACTGGTTCGTCGACCTCGGCGTCAAGGCAGAGAACATGCGCCGCTTCGACGTGCCCGACGGCGAACGCGCCCACTACTCGGCTGCCACCATCGACATCGAGTACAAGTTCGGCTTCCAGGGCGGAGCCTGGGGCGAGCTCATGGGCATCGCCAACCGCACCGACTTCGACCTGTCGAACCACACCGAGCACTCCGGCCACAAGATGCAGTACTTCGACCAGGCCGCCGGCACCCGCTACACCCCGTACGTCATCGAGCCGTCCTTCGGCCTGACCCGGTCGATGATGGCCTTCCTCGTCGACGCCTACACCGAAGACGAAGCCCCCAACACCAAGGGCGGCGTCGACAAGCGCATCGTGCTCAAGCTCGACCCGCGCCTGGCCCCGGTCAAGGTCGCCGTGCTGCCGCTGAGCCGCAACGAGAAGCTCTCGCCGAAGGCCCGCGAGCTGGCAGCGAACCTGCGCAAGCGCTGGAACGTCGACTTCGACGACGCCGGAGCGATCGGGCGCCGCTACCGCCGCCAGGACGAGATCGGCACCCCGCTGTGCATCACCGTCGACTTCGACACCCTCGATGACAACGCGGTGACCGTCCGCCGCCGTGACGACATGAGCCAGGAGCGCATCGCCATCGACGAAGTCGTCTCCTACGTCGCCGGCGAACTGGGCATCTGAGCCTCGTTCTCAGGCCCGCGGCGTCAGGACACTGATACCGCACCGCTATGCACTACATCGCAGAAACACTGCCACGCGCCTCACGACAGGCCTGGTCGGTCATGCTCGGGATGCTCATCCCGCTGGCCGTCCTGTCTGTCGTGGGGCTCGTGTGGCTCTGGCCGTCGTCTGAGGCCACCGATCGGTGGGATCCGGCAGCCCTGGCCGAGGGCGCCGAATTCACCTCCGGCACAGTCGAATCGATCGACCTGCGCGCCTGCCCGGACTACGAATCCACCGGCTGCGGGGCCATCACCCTCGACACCGGGGAGCGCAGCGGCACGATGTACGCCCCACCCGAGGCGATCAAGACCGGCATCGCAGCAGGCGACCGGATCAAGGTCATCGTCATGGACGCTGCCCAGACCGACCCGGTGGCCGATGCGATCACCGGCGGGGGTCAGGGACCCGGGGAGCAGGCCCCCGGCGGGGAGCAGGCCCCCGGCAGCGACCCGACAAACGAGCCGACCGCTGCCGACTTCGTCTTCGTCGACTTCGACCGCAACATCTCCCTCGGCGTCCTCGCCTTCGTCTACGCCGCCCTCGTCATACTCGTCGCCGGGCTCAAAGGGCTGCGCGCGCTCATCGGCCTGGCACTGGCCTACGCCGTCATGGTGTGGTTCATGCTGCCGGCGGTGATGGACGGCAGACCGGCCGTGCTCGTCGGCATCACCGCTGCGGCGGTCATCATGTTCATCGTGCTGTACTTGGCGCACGGGTTCTCAGCCCGCACCACGACTGCGCTGCTCGGGACCCTGTTCGGCATCCTCATCACCGGTGTGCTCGGCGCGCTGTGGACGACCTGGTCGAAGCTGGCCGGCATCTACACCGAGGAGACCTACATCCTCGCCTGGACCGACGGACTGTCGATGGCCGACCTCGTCGTCTGCGCGATCCTCATCGCCGGCCTCGGCGTGCTCAACGACGTCACCATCACCCAGGCCGCCGCCGTGTGGGAGCTGGCCGCCTCCCGTCCCGAGGCATCCCGCCGGGAGATCTTCACCTCGGCGATGCGGATCGGCCGCGACCACATCGCCTCAACCGTCTACACCATCGCCTTCGCCTACGCCGGAGGCGCGCTGACCGTGCTGCTGCTCGTCGCCGCCTCCTCCCGGCCGTTCCTCGAATCGCTCACGCTCGGCGAACAGGCGATCTCCGTCGTCTCCACCCTGGTGACCTCGATCGGCCTCGTCATCGCGATCCCAGCCACCACCCTCATCGCCGTGCTGGTGGTGCGCTCAGGCACCAGCGCGTACTCCGCTGCAGAGCCCGGAATCTGAGATAGGCTGTCATCCGACAGGCGCATCCACCTGCTGAGACGTATCCCCGGCTCGGTCCTGGATGCACTGCTCGAACCCTGCGCCAGACAGCGCTGTCGGCGCCGCACCGGACCCCGAGACGGAAGTGAGCACTGATGACTCCCGCATCGCACATGATGACCCAGGCGCCGGCAGACCCGGTTGTCACCACTACCGCCGACGCCGCCGTCGACCCGACGGCTGCGGTCAGGCAGCTCGGTGACGTAACGCTGCCGCTGGCCCGCCGCACCCGCGGCTGGACCGGATCGGTCATCGATGCCTCCGTCTCCCTGCTGGCCTCGCGCACCAACGACATCGTCCGATTCGGCATGGGCGCGCCGGCCGAACAGGTCGTCCCGGCTGCTGACTTCGCCGAGATCCTCGGAACGATGACCGACCCGAGCTCCTACACCTACGGCCCGACCGAGGGCGAGACCGAGCTCATCAACGCGATCTGCGCATCCGAGGACCTCACCGGCCCGCGCACCGTCGACCCCAACCGCATCATCGTCACCAGCGGCGGGATGCAGGGCCTCGACCTGGCCTACAAGATGTTCGTCAACGACGGCGACCTCGTCGCCGTCGAATCCCCGACCTACACCAACGGCTCCTCCACCGCACTGAGCTACGGCGCCGAGGTGCTGCAGATCCCCGTCGACGACGACGGCATGGACGTCGAGCGCCTCGCCCGCGACGTCGCGACCCTTGGCCGCACACCGACGGCCATCTACGTCATCCCGAACTTCCAGAACCCCTCGGGTGTCACGATGAGCCTGGCGCGCCGCCAGCGGCTGCTCGAACTGGCCCACGAGTGGAACAGCGTCATCATCGACGACGACCCGTACGGTTCGCTGCGGTTCTCCGCTGAGTACATCCCCAGCTTCGCCGAGCTCAGCCCAGACGACCCGCTGGTGTTCTCCGCCCGCTCGTTCTCCAAGATCATCGCCCCGGGCCTGCGCGTCGGCTGGGTCGAGGTCGACCCGGCACTCCGCCAGCTGCTCATCAACGTCCGCCAGGCGATGGACGCCTCGGCATCGGTGCCCGGCCAGCAGCTCGTGGCCCACTACCTCACCCGCGGCGGCTTCACCGAGCACCTCGACATGCTGCGCACCGCCTACCACCGGCGCAAGGACGCGATGCTCGAAGCTGCCGCCAAGCACCTGGCCGGCCGGGTCGAGCTGACCAACCCCGACGGCGGATTCTTCCTGTGGGCGACTCTCGTCGGCGACGCCGCCGACATCGACGCCCGCGAACTGTTCGAGACCGCCCTGGACGAGGGTGTGGCCTTCATCCCCGGTGAGGCGTTCTCACCGGCCGGTGAGTTCTCGAACGCCATGCGCCTGTGCTTCGCATCCTCGACCGTCGAGCGGATCCACGAGGGCATCGCCCGACTCGGCCGCGCGATCGAGGTGCAGCTGTCCCGCAGCTGAGCTCACAGCAGCTGCAGCACCACACCGACGAGCGCTGCGGTGCCGAAGGCGGTCAGCAGCGACCAGATGAGCACGCTGCGCTCCATCTGGGCCAGCTGCACACCAGCTGGAGGAGCTGAACTGCCGTCATCGGCAGTCGAGGCCGCCAGACTGAGCGCCAGAGCCACACGCGGCGGCGTCGCCAGAGCGGCAAACGATCCGGCGACATTGCTCATCGCCACCGCCGGCAGCAGCCCGGTGCCGGTGGTGGCGGCCATCGCCCCGACCGTCGAGGCGAACATCGCGTTCGCCCCGGTATTCGACCCGGTCAGCACCGAACCGAGCGCCGTGAGCGCCGGTGCGAAGCCGATGCCGATCCGCGCCAGCCCGGCGCCGATCACCTCGGTCATCCCGGTGTCGGTCATCAGCCAGCCCAGCAGCATGAAACCGGCAGTGGCCACCCCGACCGGAATCCACGCACGCACCGCGGCGCCCACCACCTCGGCGACGGGTGCCCTGGCCGCGAGCATGCGCCCAGCGACCGCACACGCGATCGCCAGCCACACCGGCGGTGCGGACAGCAGCGCCGTCACCGGAGACGGCCAGAGGGCCGCCGCACCGCTGGCGAGCAGCAGTCCGACGGTGAGCACCGCGTAGGGGAGCAGGGCCGGGGCCAGCCGGCCCGGCGACGGCTCAGGCCGGCTGCGACGGCTGATGAGACAGCCGGCGAGCAGGACGGCGATGACGAGCAGCGAGCCGAGCACACCGGCCAGGGGAGTGCCGATGAGCATGTTCGCTGTCAGGATGCCGCCCCACAGGCAGACGGCGGCCGCGACGAGACCGAGGAGACCCGGCAGGCTTTGCCAGGCGCGGGTGAAGGCGGTCGTGAGCGCGCAGACGATGATGACCGGCAGGGCGTTCGCCCATGCCGAGCCGACACCGAGCTCCTGGAGACCGAGCCCGGTCAGCTGGGCAGCGACCGCAGTGCCCGGTCCGAGCGCACCCCAGGGCACGGCGATGAGTCCGAGCAGACCGAGGAATGCCGAGGTGCGGATGGAGAAGCCCAGCCTGCGCAGCAGCGGGATCCCGGCGGTCAGGCCGATGCCGTAGCCGGTGACCGATTCGACGAAGGGCACTACCCCGAAGACGATGAGCCCGGCCCCGACGACCGGGTCGGGCAGCAGGCTGCGGATGCGCGCAGAGATCGTCTGCAGCGCCCCGATCGCCTCCAGCAGCTGGGCGAGCACCATCCCGAACAGCAGAATCGCCAGCACCTCGACGGCCAGCACGGCAAGGTCGAGGGACTCGGCGGCAGCCAGCTGCCCGAAATGCAGAGAGATGCCGGGAGCCGCGGCGGCGACGAGGGCGCACAGCAGCGCCGCACCGGCTCCGCCGAGGGCAGCGACGAGTGTGCCGCGGCCGGCGATGAGCACAGCCACGGCCACGGCGATCGGTACGATGCTCAGCAGTGTCGTCATACGTCAGGGAACGCTACCAGGAGGTCCGATGAGTGCCGCAGAAGCAGAGCTCGCCGCACAGCTGACTGCGATGGGCTGGTCGTGCACCAGGCACGGCCCCAGCCTCGTCTTCGAACGCGCCGCCACACAGACACCCGCGGCGGGTGGTGAGGACGCGGGGAGCAACCCGGTGATCTTCTGGCGCGTATCGCCTGTCGAGGTGGCGACGCACTGGGCCGGTGGGCGCATGAGGGGCGTCGGGCACCTGGCCTCCCTGTCCGTGGTGGAGATGCTCGAGGTCTTCGACGGTGTGCGCGGCGAGCTGCGCGACGGACCCGAGGGCTTCCGCGTCTATCCGATCTGATCGGCCGCCCGACGGCCCGGCACCGCCGGTGCCCTGGCCGGATGCGGACTGGAATGCGGACGCGATTTCGCACAGCCGGGGTCCACTTGGTACATATGACGGATGACGTCCGCCCGAACCTCCGCCGGTCAGCCTGCCGATGACCGCCCCGACTCCGCCGCCGCAGCCTCAGCCGCAGTCCGGCCTGCTGCCGATGCGCCGCTGCGCCCGGCCGCCCGCCGCGCCATCGTCGCCTCCGTCATCGGCACCGTCATCGAATGGTATGACTACGCCCTCTACGGTGCCGCCGCAGGCCTGATCATCGGCCCGCTGTTCTTCCCCGACTCGGTCTCCGGGGCAGGCCAGCTCTCGGCTCTGGCGACCTTCGCCGTCGGCTTCCTCGCCCGCCCGGTCGGCGGCATCGTCATCGGTCACATCGGCGACCGGCACGGCCGCCGCCCGGCGATGATCCTCACGATCGTGCTCATGGCGATCGCCACCGTGGCCATCGGCCTGCTGCCCACCGCAGCCGCTGTCGGCGTGCTCGCCCCGATCCTGCTCGTGATCTTCCGGTTCCTGCAGGGCTTCGGAGCCGGGGCTGAGCTCTCGGGCGCGACGACGATGGTCGCCGAATACGTGCCCGTCCACCGGCGCGGCTTCTTCACCTCGCTGGTGCTGTGCGCCCCACCGGCTGGCATCGTGCTGGCCACCGCGGCCTTCTTCCTCGCCTCCTCCGGGATGGCCGAGGAGACCTTCATGTCGATCGGGTGGCGACTGCCGTTCCTCGCCTCGGTCGTGCTGTTCTTCGTCGCGATCTACATCCGCGCCAAGCTCGAAGAGACCCCCGAGTACACCTCGGCAATGGAGCAGCAGGCCGCCCGCGCGACCAAGGTGCCGCTGCTGGCGCTGCTGGCGACCGGCTGGCGCGGCGTGCTCGCCGGGTTCCTCAGCCTCACCGGCCACAACGCACTCAACTACGGCATGGCCGTGTTCTCCATCGGCTATCTGGTGGGCACCGGGATGCCGCAGACCCACGCGCTCGGCGCGGTCACCCTCGGCACCGTCGCGGCGATCATCCTCACCCCGCTCGGCGGCAGCCTCGCCGACCGGTTCGGTGCCGGGACCGTCATGGGCTGGGCCTCGGTCATCGGTGCGCTGTACTCCTTCCCGTTCCTGTGGCTGCTCTCGCAGGGCACCTTCACCAGCGCTCTCATCGCCATCGCGATCGGCTACGGCTTCGTGATCTCCGGGACGTCCGGTTCGCAGGGGGCGTTCCTGGCCAATCTGTTCCCCACCCGCCACCGGTTCTCCGCGATGGCCCTGGCCCGGGAAGCCAACGGTGCGCTCATCGCCGGCTTCTCACCGGTCATCCTCGCCGCGCTCGTCGCCTGGGCCAACGGCGCGATCACCGCTGCCGCCGGCTACCTGGTGGCCTGCTGCCTGCTGAGTGCGGCAGCGATCTTCCTCGCCTCGCTCGGCCGCCGCCGAGGCGTGGCCCGGGATCGGGAGAGCGTCGCCGGCTGACAGGACGACCGGGTGCCCGGGCACCTGTCCACCGCAGCCGATTCAGCCGATGCCAGGCGTCCACACCCGCGGCGATTCCGGTTTGACTGTCTGGGGATAATAGGGTGGTGACGACCATGACCACGACCTCTCTGCAGACCACCGCCGCACCGGCGCTGCGCATCGGCAACATCGAGCTCGACTCGCCTGTGGTGCTCGCCCCGATGGCAGGCATCACGAACACCGCCTTCCGCCGCCTGTGCCGCGAATACGGCGCCGGACTCTACGTCACCGAGATGGTGACGAGCCGTGCGCTCGTCGAACGCTCTCCCAAGAGCATGCGGATCATCCACCACGAGCCCTATGAGGTTCCGCGCTCCGTCCAGCTCTACGGCGTCGACCCCGTCACCATCGGCCAGGCTGTGCGGATGCTCATCGACGAGGACCGCGCCGACCACATCGACCTCAACTTCGGCTGCCCCGTCCCCAAGGTCACCCGCAAAGGCGGCGGTTCAGCGCTGCCGTGGAAGCTCGACCTGTTCACCGACATCGTCACCACTGCCGTGCGCGAAGCCAGCCGCGGGGACATCCCGCTGACGATCAAGATGCGCAAGGGCATCGACGCCGACCACCTCACCTACCTCGACGCCGGCCGGATCGCCGCCGAGGCAGGTGTGGCCGCGATGACCCTGCACGGCCGCACGACTGCCGACCTGTACTCCGGCACCGCCGACTGGGAGGCGATCGCCCGGCTCAAGGACCTCATCGGCGATGCCGTGCCGGTGCTGGGCAACGGCGACATCTTCGCTGCTGAGGACGCTGTCGACATGATGGCCCAGACCGGCTGCGACGGTGTCGTCATCGGCCGCGGCTGCCAGGGCCGGCCGTGGCTGTTCGGCGACCTCGCCGCAGCACTCAACGGCAGCGATGAGCGCATCCGCCCGAACCTCGGCCAGGTCGCCGATGTCGTCTACACCCACGGTGTCTACCTCACCGAGTACTACGACGACGAGTTCTACGGCGTGCGCGACCTGCGCAAGCACATCGCCTGGTACTTCAAGGGCTACCCGGTCGGCGGGCAGGCCCGCCGCAGTCTCGCGATGGTCTCCTCCCTGGCCGAGCTGCGCGGACTGCTCGACGAACTCGACCGCGACGCACCGTATCCCGGTGCCGATGCCGAGGGCTCGCGCGGACGCACCACCCGCCCGAAACGGCCCCACCTGCCTGAGGGCTGGCTCGACTCGCGGGAGATGAACCCGGAGCGCTCCGCAGAGCTCGCCGAGGCCGAACTCGACGTCTCAGGAGGATGAGGGTGGTCCAGACGCAACTCCAGGTGGCCGAGTACTCCGAGCACGACCGCCAGCGCTGGGTCGCCGAACCGGCGAAGAACCCCCGCCGCACCGACTTCCAGCGCGACCGGGCGCGTGTGCTGCACTCCTCGGGCCTGCGCCGGATGGGCGCCAAGACTCAGGTGGTCTCACCGGGCACCGACGATTTCGTGCGCACCCGCCTGACCCACTCCCTGGAGGTCGCGCAGGTCGGCCGCGAACTCGCCCGCTACCTCGGCTGCGATCCCGAGATCGTCGATACCGCCTGCCTCGCCCACGACCTCGGGCATCCGCCGTTCGGGCACAACGGCGAAGCGGTGCTCGACGAGGTCTGCGCCGACATCGGCGGGTTCGAAGGCAACGCCCAGACCCTGCGGGTGCTCACCCGGCTCGAACCCAAGGTCCATGCCGCAGACGGCACCCCGGCAGGGCTCAACCTGACCCGCGCCACCTTGGATGCGTGCACGAAGTACCCGTGGCCGCGTGCGGAATCACCGGTGGCGAAGAAGACCGGCTCACCGGTGACGAAGTTCGGCGTCTACGACGACGACCGGGCCGTGTTCGACTTCTTCCGCGCCGGCCGCCCGCTGGGTCAGCGCTGCATCGAAGCCCAGCTCATGGATCTGGCCGACGACATCTCCTATTCCGTCCACGACGTCGAAGACGCCGTGTTCTCCGGCCACCTCGACCTGTTCGCCTACCAGAACGACCACGCACTCGCAGGTCTCATCGACATCACCCGCGCCTGGTATCTGCCCGATGCCCGCGACGAGGACATCATGAAGGCGCTCTCGCGCCTGCAGGCGGCCAGCTACTGGCCGGCCGAACCCTATGACGGATCACGGCGCGCCCAGGCCAGCCTCAAGCACATGACCAGCCAGCTCATCGGCCGCTTCGCCGGTGCCGCCGAAGCCGCCACCCGCGAGGAGTTCGGCTGGGAGCCGCTGGGCCGCTACGACGGCAACCTCGTCGTCCCCGAATCCACCCGCTACGAGATCGCTGTGCTCAAGGGCCTGGCCACGGTGACCGTGATGGTCGCCGAAGACCGTCTGCGCCTGCAGCGCATCCAGGCGCGTGTGCTCACGCAGCTGTGCGAGTACTTCAGCGAACGGCCCGAGGACATGGAGCGGATGTTCTACCTCGACTATCAGGAGGCCGAAGACGACGGGCAGCGGCTGCGGGTTGTCGCCGACCATGTCGCCAGCCTCACCGACCACTCCGCCTGGGCGGCCTACCACCGGATGCAGGCCAGCGAAGCGAGCCTGCTGTAATGGCCGGGCTGATCCTGCGCGAGGACATCGACGAGGTCCGCTCCCGGGCACGCCTCGACGACATCATCGGCGAGTACGTCACGCTGCGCAGCGCAGGAGTCGGCAGCATGAAGGGACTGTGCCCCTTCCATGACGAGCGCACGCCGTCCTTCCACGTCCGCCCGCAGGTCGGCATGTACCACTGCTTCGGCTGCGGTGAGAGCGGCGACGTCTTCACCTTCCTGCAGAAGATCGACGGACTGACCTTCACCGAGGCCGTTCAACGGCTGTCCGAGCGCGTCGGCGTGCAGCTGCGCTACGAAGAGGGCGGAACCGGGCCGGACAAGGAGGCGATCGGCCAGCGCCAGCGTCTCGTCGACATGCACCAGGTCGCCCAGGCGTTCTTCACCGAGTACCTTGACAGCCCTGAGGCGCAGATCGGCCGGCAGTACCTCACCGACCGCGGCTTCGACAAGCAGGTCTGTGAGACCTACGGCATCGGCTTCGCCCCCAGATCCTGGGACGCGCTGCTCAAGCATCTGCGCGGGCGCGGCTACAACACCGAGGACATCATTGCCTCGGGCCTGGTCAGTCAGGGCAACCGCGGCATCTACGACCGGTTCCGCGGCCGGCTCATGTGGCCGATCAACGACGTCACCGGCAGGACCGTGGGCTTCGGTGCCCGCAAGGTCTTCGACGACGACCAGGGACCGAAGTACCTCAACACGCCTGAGACAGCGCTGTACCGGAAGAACCAGGTGCTCTACGGCCTCGACATCGCCAAACGGCCGATCGCCCGCAGCAAGCGCGTCGTCATCGTCGAAGGCTACACCGACGTCATGGCCGCCCACCTCGCCGGTGTTGAACAGGCCGTCGCGACCTGCGGCACCGCGTTCGGAACCGAGCACATCAAGCTCATCCGGCGGCTGCTCGGCGACGACTCGGCGCACTCCGGTGAGGTGATCTTCACCTTCGACGGCGATGAGGCCGGCCGGAAGGCGGCCCTCAAGGCCTTCGAAGACGACCAGAAGTTCGTCGCCCAGACCTTCGTCGCCATCGCCGAAGACGGTATGGACCCCTGCGATCTGCGCATCCAGAAGGGCGATGCCGCCGTCAGGGCGCTCATCGAATCGCGCCGGCCGCTGTTCGAGTTCGCGATCACCTCGACGATCGAGCGCTTCGACCTCGACACCGCAGAGGGCCGGGTCGGTGCCGTACGGGCGGCAGCCCCGATGGTCGCAGGCATCCGCGACAGCATGCTCAGGCCGGAATACGAGCGCTTCGTCGCCGGTGCCGTCGGTGTGGACACCGCCGATGTGCACGCCGCTGTGCGCGCGGCCGGACGCAGGGCGGCAGCCGGCGGGCCCGGCGGTGGGCAGCAGAGCGCCCGCGAGCAGCGCAGCCAGTACCCGCAGCAGCAACAGCGGCAGCAGCCTCAGCAGCCCCCACCGGGACCGGGCAGTCCGTACGGGGATCCTGCTGGGCCGCCGCCGGGCAGTCCCGCCGATCAGACGGGTGCTGAGATCGCCGCCTACGAGCAGGAGTTCTCCGGGGCGCCGGCGAACACACCGAAGCTGCGGATCGAACGCGGTGCACTCCAGGTGGCGATGCAGCAGCCGCAGTACGTCAACGCCACCCTCTTCGACGGGCTCAACGGCAAGGTCTTCTCCCACCCGGCCCACCGGGCGGTGCATCAGGCGATGAAGGACGCCGGCGGCATCCGCACCGCGATCACCGATCCAGCCAGCTGGCCGGAGAAGGTCCTCAACGCCGGCCCCGACCAGCTGCGCGGGCTCATCGGCGAACTCGCCGTCACCCCGCTGCCGGCCACTGACGGGCAGGGCGTCGAACGCTACTCACGCGGCATCATCGCCAGCCTGTTCGACGAGGACATGACCCGCATCGCCCGCGAACTGCACTCCCGGCTATCCCGCACCGACCCCAACGACCCGGCAGCGACGAAGCTGCTCGAACAGCTCCAGGTGCTTGAGCGTCAGCGGGCGCGCCTGCGGGCATTGATGTAGTGGTCTCGTGTCACCATCGACAGAGGCGTACTTAGTCGCACAGGGCACCGCCACGACACGCGGCACGTACTGCAAGCTTTCGTTCCTGCGAGACGCCGTGCGGGGCGGGATGACGTGGAGCCCCGAGATGCTCGCGGAGGTGAACCGGTGACCGCCGTCTCTCCGCAGACGCTTTTTATCGACCTCGAGGGCACGGTCTACACCCGTGAGGGGGTCGTTCCGCGTGCGCCGGAGACACTCGACGAGCTCCGAAGCGCTGGGCACAATCTGCGCTTCCTCACGAACACCGACTCGGTGGCCACGTCCACGATCGTCCAGCGGGTGCACGACCTCGGCCTCGACATCGGCCCTGAAGAGGTCTTCACTCCGGTGACCGCTGCCCGCGTCCTGCTCGCCTGGGAGGACGACGTGCGGGTGCTCGCACTGACGAGCACCTCGGTCGCCGCCGAGCTCTCCGAGCAGCTCACCCTGGTGGACGCGGCCGCGTCACCGACGCATGTCGTTGTGGGGGACGTGCGTGACAGCCTCGACCACGGGCTCCTCGACGCTGCGTTCGGTGCGCTGCACGCCGGGGCAGCCCTCGTGGCGTTGCAGCGCGGACGCTTCTACCTCAGCGGAGGGGTGGCGCACATCGACACTGGTGCCATCGTCGCTGCCCTAGAGTACGCGGCGGGCGTGACCGCCCAGGTCGTCGGCAAGCCCAACTCCGCGTTCCTGCACCTCGCGGGCGCGACCGTCGACCCCTCGCGGTCGTCCGACGCGACGTGGGCGATCGGCAACGACCGTACGACCGACATCCCGATGGGCCGGGCCGCAGGTGCACGCACCGTTCAGGTCCGGACCGGCAAGTTCGCGCTCCAGGATGACGAGCCGCATGCCGGCGCCGACCACACGGTGGACTCTGTCGCGGAACTGCCTGCTCTCATTCGGGGCGTGCTGGCGTGACCGTGTTCTAGATCATGTGCCCGGCTGCGGGCACTCCTGTGAACCAGCCGGCGCCTCGGGAACGGCGGCCAGCCGCGCCGGGGGAGTGATCAGTCGATGACGTGCGCCGGTGTGCGGCCGGCGGCGTGCTCGAGGAGATTCTCGACCGCTCGGGAGAAGACGCGGCTGACTGTATCGCGGGTCTGCGCCCCGGCATGCGGGGTGGTCACGACATTCGGGGCATCGAGCAGCGGATGACCGGCGATGTCCGGCTCGCCGGTGAACACATCGAGACCAGCACCGGCCGTGTGCCCCGAGTGCAGCGAGGCCACCAGCGCTTCCTCATCGACGATGCCGGCCCGCGAGAGATTCAGCACGATCGAACCGGTGGGCATCGCCGCGAGCTGTTCGGCGCCGATGAGGCCGTTCGTCTCCTCAGTCAGCGGCACGTGGATCGAGAGCACATGAGCCAGCGGCAGCAGATCGTCAAGGGCCATGAACTCGATGCCGAGCTGCTCTTCGACCTCCGGTGGCTGGCGGAAGACGTCGAAGTAGACCAGGCGCATGTCGAAGGCGGCCAGCCGGGCAGCCAGCAGCCGGCCGATGTGGCCGAGTCCGATGATCGCAGCAGTCTTGCCTGAGAGCTCGATCGAGGAGTGCAGCCAGCGATTCGGCGTCCACTCGCCGGCATGCGTGGCGGAGTTGAGTCCCGGCAGGTGGCGGGCACAGGCCAGCAGCGAGGCGACGGCGAGCTCGGCGACGG
Organism: Brevibacterium gallinarum; assembly: GCF_014836885.1. Taxonomy (GTDB): domain Bacteria; phylum Actinomycetota; class Actinomycetes; order Actinomycetales; family Brevibacteriaceae; genus Brevibacterium; species Brevibacterium gallinarum. The sequence continues at coordinate 161,116 of NZ_JACSPY010000003.1, read as the reverse complement.
CCACCGAGTTCGCACCCGGCAGGTTCGCGACGGTCACGCCTGCCCGGCGTGCGGCGTCGAAGTCGATGCCGTCGGTGCCGGCGCCGACGCGCTGTACCATCTTGAGCTTCGGGGCGCGGGAGAAGACGGCCTCGTCGAGGACGCCGGCGCCGTTGAGGATGTACTCGGTGCGGGCCAGCTCTTCATCAGAGGGCGCGGTGCCTGCGGGGATGATGAGCTCGGCTCCGGGGGCGGGGGTGAACGCGTCGCGCAGCAGTGACAGAACCTCGGGGTCCTGCTCGCCGATCCAGATTGCGGTGATCATGGTCCCATCACAGCACCCGAGGGTGAACAGAAGTGAAATAGTGCACGCTGTGCAAAGTTGCGCTTGACGTAAAGTTGCACTGGGTGCAAAATCTCTATGTGAGCACCACCGAAACCGAAAGCCTCCGCGACCGCAAGACCCGGCTGACCCGCCGGGCCATCCATGTCGCTGCCGTCAACCGCGTCCTGGAGGACGGCCTGGAGCAGGCCACCGTTGCGCAGATCGCCGATGACGCCGGTGTATCCGCACGCACCTTCTTCAACTACTTCGCCTCGAAGGAGGACGCGATCGTCGGCATGACCGACGTCGTCATCGACACCGACCAGATCGAGGAGTTCCTCAAAGTCGACCCGGTGGGAGCGGATCTTGCTGAGGACGTCGCCCGGCTCATCTACGGCACGTATCAGCTGACCTTCAACTCCGATGACGTCGTCCTCAAACGCCGCCAGATCCTCGCCCGGTACCCGGCGCTCATGCGCCGCCAGTTCGAGAAGAACGAGGCCTTCGAGCACGCCGCCGCCGAGGTGGTCGCCGCCCGGCTGCGCCGCGGGGACACCGACTTCGGCGGTGCCCACGGCACACCGGAGGAGCTGGCGCTCATGCTCGTGCAGCTGTGCGCGGTGCCGCTGCGCTTCGCGGTGCGCACCGTGATGCAGTCCGAACCGGAGCAGATCGCCGACCCGGACTTCTCCAAGGAGACATTCGAACGTTCCATTCGGCTGTTCCGCTCGGTTCTGGCCGGAACACAGACACCTCAGAAGGGAAATGGTAAGTGAGGCGCATGGCAAAGGACGTGACCCCGCCGCATACGGCAGAAGCTGAGTTCGCAGGCCACCGCGCGCCTGCACCCGCTGACAGCCGTGCCGCGACGTCTGCTGCCAGCGGCCCAGCCGACAACGGTTCGGGCATGACGACCGGTGCGATCCTGTGGGTGTTCGCCGCCCTCATGGTCGCGATGTTCATGTTCTCGCTCAACCAGACGGTGCTGGCCACCGCCCTGCCGACGATCGTCGGCGAACTCCACGGCGTCGATCAGATGCTGTGGGTCTCGACAGCCTTCATGCTCGCATCGACGATCATGATGCCGATCTACGGCAAGATCGGCGATCTGTTCGGCCGTAAGCCGCTGTTCATCTTCGCGATCTCGATGTTCATGCTCGGCTCCGTTTTCGCCCTCCTCGCCCAGGACATGTCCTTCCTCATCATCGGGCGTGTCTTCCAGGGCATCGGCGGTGGCGGCATGATGATCCTCTCCCAGGCGATCATCGCCGCGATCGTGCCCGCCCGTGAGCGCGGCAAGTACATGGGTGCCATGGGTTCGGTCTTCGCTGTGTCCTCAGTTGCCGGTCCGCTCATCGGCGGCTGGCTGACCGAGGGGCCGGGCTGGCGCTGGAACTTCGCGATGAACTTCCCGCTCGGCATCTTCGCCATCATCGCCGCGATGACCCTGCTCCGTGTTCCCGACACCCGTCCCGAGGTGCGCCCGCGCATCGACGTCGCCGGCATGGCGCTCATCGCCGTGTTCACCTCCGCCGTCGTGCTCATCGCCGCCTGGGGCGGCCACCAGTACGAGTGGACCTCACCGGTCATCCTCGGCCTCGGCGTCGCTGCGCTTGTCGCCGGCACCATCTTCGTCTTCGTCGAACGCCGGGCGGCCGAACCGATCATCCCGATGTCGCTATTCCGCGACCGCAACTTCGTGCTGTCCACCATCGCCGGGCTGACGATCGGTGTGGCGATGTTCGGTGTGCTCAGCTACATGCCGACCTATCTGCAGATGGTCCACGGTGTCGACGCCGCCCGTGCCGGCCTCATGATGGTGCCGATGATGGGGTGCATGCTCATCGTCTCCACCGGCATCGGATTCGTCGTCGCCCGCACCGGCCGCTACAAGTTCTACCCGATCATCGGCATGACCCTCATCGTCACCTCCCTTGTGCTCATGTCCCAGCTGCGGGCCGACAGCCCTGCCTGGACGACGATGATCTTCCTCGCCATCATGGGCTCGGGCCTGGGCCTGAGCATGCAGCTGCTCGTCCTCGTCGTGCAGAACTCCTTCCCCGTCGAGATGGTCGGCACCGCCACCGCCTCGAACAACTTCTTCCGCCAGATCGGGGCCAGCTTCGGCATGGCGATCATCGGCTCGCTGTTCACCAGCCGCCTGATGTCGAACCTGACCGAGAAGCTCAGCTCCGTCCCCGGTGCCGATGCCAGCGGACTGCACGCCAACGAACTGACACCCGAAGCGCTGTCCCAGTTGCCGACCGCAATCCAGGACCTCATCATCGGCGCCTACAACGATGCACTCGTGCCGCTGTTCCTGTGGGCGGCCCCGCTGCCGGTGCTCGGACTGCTCGTGCTCTTCTTCATCCGCGAGAAGCCGCTGGCCACCCGGATCGAACGCGCGCAGGCCCGTCCCGGCCAGCAGACCCGGTCTACGATTGACACCGAGGCCGACTCTGCTGCGCAGAAGCCGGCCACCTGAACAGCCGACCGCTTGGAGGACCGCCCATGACCGTCCTGACGATCCTCACCGCCCCTGACAAGAAGCGCCCAGCGCACTTCGACCGCCTGATCGACGAGGCCAGCGACGTGCGCTGGGTCGAAGCCGATGAGCTGGCCGCCGCGCTGCCGGGCACCGAGGTGCTGCTCATGTGGGACTTCTTCTCACCAGCGCTCAAGGACGCGTTCAGCAGTGCTGACCGGCTGAACTGGATTCACGCGGCATCGGCCGGGGTCGACTCGCTCATGTTCGATCAGCTGCGCGACTCCGAGGTCACCGTCACCAACGCCCGCGGCATCTTCGACCAGCCGATCGCCGAATTCGTGCTTGCCTTCATGCTGCACTTCGCCAAGGACTTCCCGACCTCGCTGGCCCACCAGCGGCAGCGGATCTGGCAGCACCGCGAATCCCGCGACCTGGCAGGCTCGCATGCGATGATCGTCGGCACCGGGTCGATCGGCCGGGCGATCGCGACCACGCTGCGCGCCCTCGGTGTGCACGTCACTGGGGCCGGCTCCCGCGCCCGAGGCGGGGATCCCGACTTCGGAGAGATCATCGCCAGTGCCGATCTCGCTGAGCATGTCGCAGGCGTCGACTGGCTCATCAACATCGCGCCGCTGACGGAGCACACCACCGGGATCATCGATGCAGCCGTGCTTGAGGCGCTGCCTGAGAGCGCGCATCTTATCAATGTCGGCCGCGGTGCGAGTGTCGTCACCGACGATCTGGTCGCTGCGCTGGACTCCGGACAGATCGCTGGTGCCGGTCTCGATGTCGTCGACCCGGAACCGCTGCCGGAGGACAGCCCGCTGTGGCAGATGGGCAATGTCGTCATCACTCCGCACATGAGCGGTGACTCCGCCGGCTGGTCAGACCGCTTAGCTGAGCAGTTCATGGCGAACTGGGATCGCTACCGGGCAGGGGAGCAGCTGTTCAACATCGTCGACAAGGCCAAGGGTTACGCCGCTGGCTGACTCGGCCGGTGGGGGACGGACGGCTGCAGGTCAGTCCTCGACCCAGCCGAGGGACCGCTCGATCGCCTGGCTCCACCGGCTCAACAGCTGCTGCCGGTCCTCTGCGGTGATCGACGGCTGCCAGGAAGCATCGGCCTGCCAGTAGCCGGTCAGCTCGTCGAGAGAGCCGTACACTCCGGCACCCAATCCGGCGGCATAGGCGGCACCAGCGGCGGTGGCCTCGATGATCTGCGGCCGGACCACCTCGCAACCGGCGATATCGGCCTGGAACTGCATAAGGATGTCCGAGGCGCACATGCCGCCATCGGCGGCGATCCGGTTGATCGTGTACCCGGAGTCGCGGCGCATGACATCGAGCACCTCGGCAGTCTGGAAGGCCGTGGCCTCCAGGGCTGCCCGGGCGATGTGCCCACGGCTGGTGAAGCGTGTCATGCCGATGAGCGCCCCGCGCGCGTCTGCCCGCCAGTGCGGGGCGTAGAGACCGGAGAACGCCGGGACGAAGTAGACATCGCCGTTGTCGGATACCTCCGAGGCCAGGACGTTGACCTCATCGGCGGTGCGGATGAGCCCGAGGTTGTCGCGCAGCCATTGCACAAGCGCACCGGCTACCGCGATCGAGCCCTCGAGCGCGTACTGCAGCGGCTGACCCTCGATCTGGTAGGCGACGGTGGAGACGAGCCCATTGGCTGAGCGCCGGATCTCCTCACCGGTGTTCGTCAGCAGGAAGCAGCCGGTGCCGTAGGTGTTCTTCGTATCGCCGGGGGAGAAGCGGCACTGGCCGAAGGCGGCTGCCTGCTGGTCGCCGAGCACCCCGGCGATCGGCACACCGGCCAGCAGCTGCCCGGCTGCGATCGTGCCGAAGGTCCCGACCGATGGCCGGATCTCCGGCAGGCAGGCGGCGGGAATGTCGAGCAGCTGACACATCCGCTGTGACCACTGGCCGGTGGACAGGTCCATGAGCAGGGTGCGGGAGGCGTTGGTGACGTCGGTGACGTGCACGCCGCCGTGGACCCCGCCGGTGAGGTTCCACAGCAGCCAGGTGTCGATGGTGCCGAAGAGCACCTCACCTGCCGCGGCGCGTTCGCGCAGTCCGTCGACGTGGTCGAATAGCCAGCGCAGCTTGATGCCGGAGAAGTATGTGTTGACCGGCAGCCCGGTGATCTCGGCGATCTCCTCAGCGTGCTCGCGCAGCTCGGCGACGTACTCGCCGCCGCGGGTGTCCTGCCACACGATCGCGTTGTGCACCGGCTGGCCGGTCGCCGCCTCCCACACGACGGTGGTCTCACGCTGGTTGGTGATCCCGACAGCAGAGATGTCGGCGCTTGTCAGCGAGGCGGTGCCCAGTGCCTGGCCGATGACCTCTCGGCTGGTCCGCCAGATCACCCCGGCGTCGTGTTCGACACGACCGGCGGCCGGGAAGATCTGCTCGAACTCCTGACCGGCAGAAGCGACCGTGCGGCCATCTTCAGAGAAGATGACCGCACGCGTCGAGGTCGTGCCCTCATCAAGTGCGAGGACGTAGCCCATGGCTCAGCTGCGCTTCGGGAAGGCCGGGGTGTCGATGCCGGCCATATCGGCGATGCAGCGGACCACCTGGCAGGAGTAGCCGAACTCGTTGTCGTACCAGACGTAGACGACGGCGCGGTCGCCGTCGACGATCGTGGCCAGGCCGTCGACGATGCCGGCGCGCTTGGAGCCGACGAAGTCAGTCGAGACGACCTCCGGGGAGGCGATGTAGTCGATCTGGTTGCGCAGCTCGGAGTTCAGCGAGGTCTCCCGCAGGAACGTGTTGAGCTCATCGACCGTCGTCTCGCGTCCGAGGTTGAGGTTGAGGATCGCCATCGACACGTTCGGGGTGGGAACGCGGATCGCGTTGCCCGACAGCTTGCCCTTGAGCTCCGGCAGCGCCTTGGCCACGGCCTTGGCGGCACCGGTCTCGGTGAGCACCATGTTGAGCCCGGCGGCCCGGCCGCGGCGTGAGCCCTTGTGGAAGTTGTCGATGAGGTTCTGATCGTTGGTGAAGGAGTGGACGGTCTCGACGTGTCCGTTGCGCACACCGAATTCGTCGTTGAGGACCTTGAGCACCGGGGTGATCGCGTTCGTCGTGCACGAGGCAGCCGAGAGGATCGTGTCCTCGGGAGTGATGTCTGCGGAGTTGACGCCGTAGACGACGTTCTTGATCTCGCCCTTGCCCGGTGCGGTCAGCAGCACCTTCGACACACCCGGGCACTGGAGGTGCTTGCCCAGGCCCTCTTCATCGCGCCAGCGGCCGGTGTTGTCGACGACGATGGCGTTGTCGATGCCGTACTTGGTGTAGTCGACCGAGGACGGGTCATCGGAGTAGATGACCTGGATGAGCACGCCGTTGGCGCAGATCGTGCTGTTCTCCTCATCGACGACGATGTTGCCGTCGAACTTGCCGTGCACCGAGTCGCGGCGCAGCAGGGAGGCGCGCTTGACGATGTCGTTCTCCCCGCCGCGGCGCACGACGATCGCGCGCAGGCGCATGTTCGTGCCGCCGGCGCGGTCGACGAGGATGCGGGCGAGCAGCCGGCCGATGCGGCCGAAGCCGTAGAGGACGACGTCCTGCGGCGTGCTCTGCTCACCGTCGGCTGCGTCGACGACCTCGGAGAGCTGCTCACGCAGGTAGGCCTCGACGTCATCGCCGCCGGAGCTGCGGAAACCAGCGGCCATGCGGCCGAGATCGATGCGGCACGGGCCCAGATCCAGGCCGTCGAGCGCGGTGACCAGACGCAGCGTCTCATCCATGTCGAGCTCGGTGCCGTCGAAGTGACGGGCATAGCGGTGGGCCTTGATGATGCCGTTGACGGACTTGTTGAGCAGGCTGCGGCCGTAGACGGTCAGCAGCACCTCGTTGTTGCGGTAGAGACGGCCCACCAGAGGGATCATGTCCTCAGCGGCGCTCTGCTTCGAGGCCCACTCTGCCATTTTCGCGATCGTTGGATCAGTCACCGGAAATTCCCTTTCGAATCCTGTCACAGCTACTTCGCACAATCCTACTGGCCAGCGTCGCCGGTGCCGAACCCCGTGGCCTCGAGCGTTGTCTCGAACTCCAGCAGCTCAGCGCCGGTGGCCACCGGCTTCTTCTTCTCCGCACCCTCAGCATGGCTGCTGGCGAAGGCACGCGAGTTCTTCCAGCCCTCGTAGGCCTCTTCGCTGGCCCACTGCGTGTAGACGAACCACACCGAACGGTCATCGGTGGGCTTGAGCAGCGCGAACCGCTCGAAGCCCTCGAAGCTGTCGAGTCGTTCGATGGCCGGGGCGAACCGGTTGACGATCTCATCACCGGTCTCAGCCGGGACGGTCAGGGCGTTGATCTTGACAACGGACATTGGGGGTCCCTCTTCCTGGTGCGTGCGGGTGGAGGTGTGCTGCCCTCAGCCTAGACGACACCGGCTTCACAGATACCGCCGGGCGGCTGTGATGCTCGCCTGCCGGTAGCCGCCGCCGAAGAGCACCGCGTGAGCGTACAGGCCGAAGAACTGGTACAGCTCGATGCGTTCACGCCAGTCACCGCCGAGCGTCTCGACCGGGTAGACCGCAGCCCAGGCGTCGATGATCGTCTCCAGGTGCGGGGCACCGAAGAGGCTGAGCATCCCGAGGTCGATGAGCGGGTGGCCGGCCCAGGCAGCCGGGTCGATGAGAGCGGCCGTGCCCGAGGTGAAGAGCAGGTTGCCTGCCCACAGGTCACCGTGCACGCGGGCAGGCCGGGCACCGTCGTCGAAGGCGCCCGAGCCGATCCGCTCGATGAGCCGGGTGACCTCGGCCGGTGGTTCGGGGTCGTATCCGGCCAGGGACTCCAGGCGTGCTGCGTAGGCCTCACCGCAGCTGTCGGCTGGGTGTGTTGCGATCCTCAGCGGCTGGCTCAGCGGCCCGAAGTAGTAGGTGCCGACGCGCGGTGGATTGTCACCGAACCGTCCGGCCGGCGCCTGGTGGAGGGCGGCGAGCCGGTGGCCGAAGTCTGCTGCGGCCTCAGAGGTCGCAGCTGCTTCGGTGATGCGCTCCAGGGTCAGTGCGGTCTTGGAGACCTCGATGACTCCGGCGACTGCGACTGCACCGGGTTCGGCCAGCCATCGCAGCCCGGCGGCCTCGGTGGCGAAGAAGTCCGGTGGGACGTGGGTGCCGGTCTTGCGGAAGGTCATGGCCCTGCTTTCGTGACGTTGCGGCCGGGGACGAAGCGCGAGACGGTCGCATCTCCGGGGATCGAGTACCGCCAGGGGAAGGCGTCGGGATCACCGCCGGCCCCGGAGACCCCGACACGGGGGCCTGCGACATACTCGACCGGTTCGGCCGGCGGTGTGAACGACCAGCCGGCCGGCGCCTCGGGCACGGCCAGCGGCGCGCCGTCGGTGGCCGCGCTGGCGGCGAAGACCTGGCCGAGGCAGCCGGGCCCGCGGGCAAGCTCACGGTCGGTCACGCCGCCCCCGCGACGCCGGGTGCGCCGGGCGCGTGCCGCCTCGCGCCCGGTGACGACCTCGCCGGCGCGCAGCAGCACGGCGGCCGGGTCGCCGGGCTCCTGGCAGACGATGTTGAGCAGCCGATGCATGCCGTAGGACAGGTAGCAGTACAGGTGCCCCGGCGGGCCGAACATCGTCGCATTGCGCTCGGTGCGCCCGCGGAAGGCATGCGAGCCGGGGTCGTCGCTGCCGCCATAGGCCTCGACTTCTGTCAGCCGCACCGCGATCGCCATCTCACCGTCAGCGCAGGTGAGGATCCCGCCGAGCAGCTGCGGCGCGACGGTGTGGACGCTGCGGTCGAAGAAGCCCGTCAGCGGAACGTGTCGTGTTTGTCGGCCCAGCGGTTGAACCCGAGGATGGTGACGGCGATGAGGCTGCCGGCGACGGCCAGCGCGCCGATCGTCTCAGCGCTGCCCTGTGCCCGGGAGAGCTGTTCGCGGCTCTGGGGCGGGGCCGAGGCGATGGTGCCGAAGATCGGCTCATCATCGGCCGTGCCCATCCATGCGGCGACCATGAGGATGATGCGGGCGAAGACGTTCATCGAGAGCATGATCGCGATGACCGGGCCGAACAGCGCGGCCGTCGGTGAACCGGAGAACAGGTCGACGAGCAGGGTCGCGACGTTGAGCAGCAGGGTCAGTGCGATGGCGCCGAACAGCGAGCCGAGGCGCTTGGTGCGCTTGGGGATCGGATGCACCGGGATCATCGTGAACATGAACATGAAGATCAGCCAGGCGGAGAACAGCGTGATGATGATCGGGGTGATCGTCAGCACCGGGGTCACCCAGCCGGGCAGCTGCAGCCATTCGACGATCGTCGACTGCAGGCTCGCACCGATGATCGTCAGGCCGATCATCAGGCCGATGCCGATGAGCAGGCCGAGCAGCGTGATGATGTTCGACAGCACCCGCAGCACGAAGTTCTCCTGCGGCTTCTCGCCCATCTCCTTGCGCAGCTGGGCGCGGATTGCGTCTTTGAGGTTGCCGATGAAACCCTGCGCGGTGTACAGCGCGGAGATGATGCCGACGATGCCGACGGCCTGCCAGTTGTCGATGAAGTTCTGCAGCATCTCGACAAGCTGGTCCTGGCCGGGCGCGAACTCGTGGAGCTTCTCGGTGACGACGTCGACGAGTTCAGGCCTGACGATGTCGAGTACGAAGCCCAGCGCAGCGAACGCGAACATGAGCGTCGGTATGAGGGCGAGGACGAGGAAGTAGGTGATCGCGGCACCGAACTGGTTGCCCAGCCGCTGCCCGAAGCGCTGCAGCGTCGCCGTCAGGTGCACGACTGCGGGCCTGTTCATGAAGCTCTGGGCGCTGGCCGCCGCTGAGCTCGAGCTCACCAAGATCCGGTTGTCGGGTTCCATATCACTGCTTCCTCGAGGGGCTGTCTGACGGCAATGCTCCTGGTTCTGCGGCTCTGATGAGGAGCTATGTGAATGAGCTTAGTCCCCGCTGAGGGTCGTGGGAAACGTGTCGGCCGGAGTTTCGCCATCGTCATACATGTCGCGTGGAGAGCCGACGATGAGCGGATCAGCCGCCCGCGCCACCCGCTGGTCCTTGCCCGGGTAGTCGAATTGGTTGAGCACAAAGCGCATCGCTTCCAGACGAGCGCGCTTCTTGTCGTTGGACTTCACAACCGTCCACGGGGCGGCCGGGGTGTCGGTGTAGAAGAACATCGCGTTCTTCGCCTCGGTGTAGGCATCCCACTTGTCGAGGCTGGCGAGGTCGGTGGGGGAGAGCTTCCACTGCTTGATCGGGTCGGTCCGGCGCGCGCCGAACCGGTGCAGCTGCTCCTCGCGGCCGACGGAGAACCAGAACTTGATGATGTGCGTGCCCGACTGCACGAGCATGTTCTCGAACTCCGGGCAGGATCGCGTGAACTCCAGGTACTGCGTCGGGGTGCAGTAGCCCATCACCCGTTCGACCCCGGCGCGGTTGTACCACGAGCGGTCGAACAGCACGATCTCACCACCGGCGGGCAGATGCTGGACGTAGCGCTGGAAGAACCACTGAGTCGTCTCACGCTCGGTGGGCTTCTCCAGGGCGACGACGCGTGCGCCGCGCGGATTCAGGTGTTCGGTGAAGCGCTTGATCGCCCCGCCCTTGCCAGCGGCATCGCGGCCTTCGAAGATGATGACGATCTTCTGCTTCGTCTCCCGCACCCACGTCTGCATCTTCAGCAGCTCGATCTGCAGCTGGCGCTTCTCACGCTCATAGCGGCGCCGGGAGAGCTTCTGGTCATACGGGTAGCCGTGCTTCCAGGCCTCAGAGTCGCTTGAGCGGGACTTGAGCTTCTTCGACAGCTCGCGGATCTCATCGATCTCGTTGGCGAAATCGGGAACACCCTCAGGAGTGAGCTCGAAATCCTCCGTGCTGCCGTTGGCGGCTGCAGAGCCGGATGCCTTCGTCCCTGTGCTGCGATCATCACTCATATGGACATTCTAAAGGGCGGCTGCATCGGTGGGATGCAGCCGCCCCTGACAGCGGGCGCATTCGGATGCGCGCCGCCGGTGCGACAGTCAGTGACTCTGGCCGTTCGACGACGCGTAGATGTCGTCGATGACGTCAGCGAAGTCCTGGTCGATGAGGTGGCGCTTGACCGACTGCTTGGCCGACAGGTAGCCGTTCTGCTCGGTCAGCTCGGCTGGGACGATGCGGAATGCGCGGATGCTCTCAGCCTTCGAGACCTTCCGGTTGACGCGTTCGACGGCCTTCTCGATCGCGGCGTGGACGTCTGGGTGCGCTGAGGCCTCTTCGAGGTCCATCTTCGGCAGGCTGTGGTTCTCCAGCCAGGTCGGCAGCATCTCCGGATCGAGGAAGACGAGCGCTGAGATGAAGTTGCGGTTGTCGCCGATGAGCACCGGCTGGTGGATGAGCATGTGGCGGCGCAGCGCGTCCTCGATCGGGGCCGGTGCGACGTTCTTGCCCGACGAGGTGACGATGAGCTCCTTCTTCCGGCCGGTGATGCGCAGGTAGCCGTCCTCATCGAGGTCGCCGATGTCACCGGTGGCGAACCAGCCGTCCATGAAGTCCTTCTCGGTGGCCTCAGGGTTCTTCCAGTACTCGCGGAAGACGCACACGCCCTTGGCGAGGACCTCGCCGTCGGGGGCGATGGCCACCGCGCAGCCGGGCAGCGGCACGCCGACGGTGCCGATCTTCGACTTCGCCGGGATGTTGACCGTCACCGGGGCGGTGGTCTCGGTCAGGCCGTAGCCTTCGAGCACGATGAGGCCGACGCCGCGGAAGAAGTGGCCGAGATGCTCACCCAGCGGCCCGCCGCCGGAGATCGCGTGCGTGACCTGGCCGCCCATGACCTCGCGTAGCTTCGAGTACACGAGCTTGTCGAACAGCGCATGCTGGGCGCGCAGCGTCAGCGGCACCCGGCCGGCGTCGAGGGCCTGGGAGTAGCGCACGGCCACCGCCTCGGCGGCGCGGAAGATCTTCTGCTTGCCGCCGGCTTCGGCTTTCGACAGGGCGGCGTTGAAGACCTTCTCGAACACGCGCGGCACACCGAGGATGAAGGTCGGCCGGAAGCTGCCGAGTGCGTCGGTGAGCTTCTTGAGATCGCCCTCGTGGGCCAGCGTGCCGTCACCCTGGATGGTGACGACCTGGATGAAGCGGGCGAGCACATGGGCCAGCGGCAGGAACAGCAGGCAGCGGGCGCCGGGCCTGATGATCTCTCCGGCCTGATGGATGACGGCCTGGGAGGTGAGCACGAAGTTGCCGTGGGTGAGCACGCAGCCCTTCGAACGGCCGGTGGTTCCCGAGGTGTAGATGAGGGTGGCGACATCGTCCTGGGTTGCGTAGCTGCTGCGCTCCTTGAGCTCCTCATCGCTGATGTCCGCACCGTCGCGCAGCAGGCCGGCGATGCCGTCTTCGGTCCAGATCCAGATCGTCGGCTCGCGATCGGCGAGCGCCTCGACATCGCCGAAGGCCTCGCGGATGCGCTGTGCGTGGTCTTCGGACTGCACGAAGCCGCAGAACACCTCGGCGTCCTCGAGCATCCAGGCCAGCTGGTCACGAGACGAGGTGTCGTAGAAGGGGACGGTGACGCCGCCGGCGAACCAGATCGCGTAGTCGGCCAGGGTCCACTCGTATGCGGTCGAGCCGAAGATGCCGACCCGCTGGCCCGGCTGCACACCCGCGGCGATGAGTCCCTTGGCCAGCGCTTCGACCTGGTGGAGGAAGGCCCGCGCGGTGACGTCGATCCACTCGCCGTTCTGCTGCCGCGACAGCGCGATGCCATGCGGGTCCCGCGCTGCCCGGGTGATGAGCGTGGCCGGAAGGTTCGGTTCCGGATCGAACTCGAATCCACTCACCGGGGTGACGGACTGCATCATGGTCTCGGCCATTGGGCACATCTCCTTAGGGCGCTTTGCTGCAGAGGCATGATCGGCGTGAGCTCTCAGCGCCGATCTCAGCCTCAAAACTATCACGCATGTGTCCTGGAGCACTCCTCTGCGATGGATGGCTCGAAGCCGCCGGAGAGCGGTGCTGGGACCGTGTGGCACCGGGTGCGGCACGCACGTAGAATGCTTGCATTGCGCCGCTGGCGCCGACCTGCACCCGAACTCCGAAAGGCACATCCATGAGCACCTCCGATTCGCGCTCGAACACCGTCGACTACCGCTACGATGCGGAGCTCGCCGGTCAGCTCGAGGCGAAGTGGCAGGACCGCTGGGAAGCCGAGGAGACCTTCGCCGCGCCGAACCCCGTCGGCGATCTGGCCAGCACGCGCCGCGGCGCCACCGCCGAAGGCAGCGAGACCGCCTACATCATGGACATGTTCCCCTACCCCTCGGGCAAGGGCCTGCACGTCGGGCACCCGCTGGGTTACATCGCCACCGACGTCTACGCCCGCTTCCAGCGGATGAACGGCATGAACGTCATGCACGCCCTCGGCTACGACGCCTTCGGCCTGCCAGCCGAGCAGTTCGCGGTGCAGACCGGAGCGCACCCGAAGGACACCACCGAGGAGAACATCGCAACGTACCGGCGACAGCTGCGCCGGCTGGGCCTCGGCCACGATGCCCGCCGTTCGTTCGCCACGATCGACGACGATTTCGTCAAGTGGACGCAGTGGGTCTTCCTGCAGATCTTCAACTCCTGGTACGACCCCGAGGCCGGAGGCGGGCGCGGTGCCGCCCGCCCGATCAGCGAGCTCATCGCCCAGTTCGAGGCCGGCCGTGACACCGGAACCGGCACCCCGTGGGCACAGCTCTCCGCTGCCGAACGCGAGGACGTGCTGCAGAACCACCGTCTGGCCTACCTGTCGGATTCCCCGGTCAACTGGTGCCCCGGCCTGGGCACCGTGCTGGCCAATGAGGAAGTCACCGCAGAAGGCCGCTCCGAACGCGGCAACTTCCCGGTCTTCACCCGCCGCCTGCGGCAGTGGAACATGCGTATCACCGCCTACGCTGACCGCCTCATCGACGATCTCGACACCGTCGAATGGCCCGAGGCGGTCAAGGCCATGCAGCGCAACTGGATCGGCCGCTCGACCGGTGCACAGATCACCTTCCCAGTCCGAGACGACATCAGCATCGACGTCTACACCACCCGCCCTGACACGATCTTCGGCGCCACCTACCTCGTGCTCAGCCCCGAGCATCCGCTCGTCGAGGCCGTCACCATCGAATCCTGGGACGACTCTGTTCCCGCAGCGTGGCGCGGTGAGGGCAGCACCCCAGCCGAGGCGATCGCCGCCTACCAGCGACAGGCGGCGGCCATGACCTCGGTGCAGCGGCAGGAGAACAAGGACAAGACCGGCGTGTTCACCGGCACCTGGGTGGCCAACCCCGCCACCGGCGAGGACATCCCGGTCTTCGTCGCCGACTACGTCCTCATGGGCTACGGCACCGGCGCGATCATGGGCGTGCCTGCCGAGGATGTCCGCGACTGGGACTTCGCCAAGACCTTCGAACTGCCCTACATCCGCACCGTCCAGCCGGCAGACGACCACGACGAGGACCAGCCATTCACCGGCGAGGGTGTGAAGATCAACTCCGCCAACGACGAGATCGACATCAACGGCGCCGGCGTCGGCGAGGCCAAGGACGCTGTCATCTCCTGGCTGGCCGAACGCGGTCTGGCCGAGGCGACCACGCAGTACCGGCTGCGCGACTGGCTGTTCAGCCGCCAGCGCTACTGGGGCGAGCCGTTCCCGGTCGTCTACGACGAAGCCGGCACCCCGATCCCGCTGCCGGCCGAGCAGCTGCCGGTGACCCTGCCCGAGGTCCCTGACTTCTCGCCGCGCACCTTCGACAGCGATGACGTCGACTCGAAGCCCGAGCCGCCGCTGGGCCGCAACACCGACTGGGTCAATGTCACCCTCGACCTCGGGGACGGGCCGAAGACCTATCGCCGCGAGACCTCCACGATGCCCAACTGGGCCGGCTCCTCGTGGTACCAGCTGCGCTACGCCGACCCCACGAATGAAGAGCAGCTCATCGACCCGGCGAACGAGGAGTACTGGCTGGGCCCGCGAGAGAATGCCGTCTCCGGCGGTGCAGATCTCTACGTGGGCGGAGTCGAGCACGCGGTCCTGCATCTGCTGTACTCGCGCTTCTGGCACAAGGTGCTCCACGACCTCGGGCACCTGAGCTCCTATGAGCCCTTCCACAAGCTCATCAACCAGGGCTACATCCAGGCCTACGCCTACACCGACTCGCGCGGCGTCTACGTGCCCGCCGAAGAGGTCGAAGAGCGACTCGACGACTCCGGTACTGCCACCTACTGGTATGCCGGCGAAGAGGTCAACCGCGAGTACGGCAAGATCGGCAAATCGCTGAAGAACTCCGTCAGCCCCGATGACATCTACGATGCCTACGGTGCCGACACCTTCCGGCTCTACGAGATGTCGATGGGCCCGCTCGAGCTCTCCCGCGCCTGGGAGACCCGTGCCGTAGTCGGCTCGCAGCGGTTCCTGCAGCGCGTGTGGCGCCTCATCGTCGACGAGACCACCGGCGAGCTCGCCGTCGTCGACGACGCTGCGGACCGTGAGACGCTGCGCGTGCTGCACACGACGATCGCCGGTGTGCGCGACGACATGGAGGACATGCGGTTCAACACCGCTGTCGCCAAGCTCATCGTGCTGACGAACCATCTGACGAAGCAGGGCGTGAGCCCGCGGGCGGTGATCGAACCGCTGACGATCATGCTGTCCCCGCTGGCCCCGCACATCGCGGAGGAGATCTGGGAGCGCCTCGGCCACACCGAGACCATCACCTATGAGCCGTTCCCGGTCGCCGACGAGCAGTACCTCGGCCAGGACACTGTGACCTGCGTCGTGCAGATCAAGGGCAAGGTCCGCGACCGGCTCGAGGTCTCGCCCGATATCTCAGCCGAAGAGCTGGAGAAGCTGGCACTGGAGTCCAACGGTGCCAAGCGGACGCTGGCCGGGGCCGGCGTGCGCAAGGTCATCGTGCGTGCACCGAAGCTTGTCAACATCGTCCCGGACAACTGAGCGAGACGCTGATCGAGCTGGTGCCCGGCACCGGCTGGAAAGGGAACCCATGAGCGCACTGTCCGAACGGATCCGGTCGACTCTCAAGGTCAGCCCGGTCATCGACCCGGCGACCGAGATCGGGACCCGCGTGCAGTTCCTCGTCGACTACTGCCTATCGACGGCGACGAAGGGATTCGTGCTCGGCATCTCCGGCGGCCAGGATTCGACGCTGGCCGGCAGGCTCGCCCAACTGGCCGCTGAGCAGCTGCGCCGCAGGGGAGTGGACGCGACGTTCTGCGCCGTCCGCCTGCCCTACCGGGTGCAGCACGACGAAGAGGACGCACAGGCCGCCATGGAGTTCATTCGTCCCGACGTGTCACTGACAGTCGACATCGCCGGCGCCGTCGACGCCACCGTCGAGGCCTTCAATGCGGCTGCCGGTAAGGCGATGACCGACTTCAACAAGGGCAATGTCAAAGCCCGCCAGCGGATGCTCGTGCAGTACGCGATCGCCGCGCAGCGCTCCAGTCTCGTCCTCGGCACCGATCATGCCGCCGAGGCGGTCACCGGCTTCTTCACGAAATTCGGCGACGGTGCCGCTGACGTCACCCCGCTGACCGGGCTGACGAAGGGGCAGGGAGCGGCTCTGCTGCAGCACCTCGAAGCCCCGGAGCGGCTGTGGCAGAAGGTCCCGACCGCCGACCTGCTCGATGAGACCCCGGGCAGCACCGACGAGGATGCGCTCGGTGTCAGCTACGCCGACATCGACGCCTACCTCGAAGGCCGGGAGGTCTCCCCGGCGGCAGCTGAGCGGATCGAGGACCTGTTCCTGGCCAGCGAGCACAAGCGCCGGATGCCGGTCGCCCCGGCAGACGGCTGGTGGATCCGCCACTGACTCACACGGTGCGGGTCTCAAGCCTCACACGGTGCGGGTCTCCAGCGCTGTGCGCTCGAAATCGCGCAGGCTGTTGAGGAACGCGTCCATGCTCTGTTCGCCTGCATCGCGGGCGGCGCTGAACTCGTGCCAGCCGCCTTCGCGGATGTCGCCGGGCTTGATCTCCAGTGCGGCGTCGGGAATGTAGGTCTCCTCGGCCACCCATGAGTCGAAGCTCTTGCCGGCGCGGTAGACGTCCATGAATGCGGCGTGCATGCTCTGCTGTTCAAAGCTGGTCTTCTTGAACTCGTCGAGGAACGTGCGCAGCGGCTCCATCAGCTGCGGGTCGAGGGTGCTGAATCCGTTGGCCAGCCGCATATGCTGCACGAGTCCGGCATCCTTGGGGAACAGCTCCAGGACTCGCTTGGCCCGCGTCGTGTCAGCAGCTTCGTCCTCGTCCTCTTCGATTGGGCTCAGCCCGACCGAAGCGAAGGTCTTCGAAGCGTCGGCGATCTCGGCGTTGAGCCGGTCGATGCGCTGCTGGTCCTGCCACCACTTGACCCCGATGAACAGCAGGCAGACGGCCACCAGGAGGACGGTCACAATCCCGATCACCCAGGCCGCGCTGTGCAGGGGCGGAATGAGGAACAGCACCAGGCTGATGACGAGCACGCCGGCGGCCGCAGCGGCGGCGGGCGTATTGAGGAGGAAATCACCGAATCGCTTCACCGCTCCAGGGTATCGAATTCCTGCTTTCAGACGGGGAACATCTATGCTGTGAACGGAAGAAGATCGGTCGGTTCAGCATACTCACGGCGGCCACCCTGCCAGTTCACTGACCGGTCGTGCGACAAGCAGTGAGGAACACACCACGATGGCGAAGATCTCGGTGATCGGCTGTGGATATCTGGGAGCCGTTCACGCTGCGGCCATGGCATCGCTGGGCCACGACGTCGTCGGCATCGATGTCGACGAACGCAAGATCGACTCCCTTCGCCGGGCCGAGGCACCCTTCTTCGAGCCGGGACTGGAAGACCTGCTCGCCCGGGCGCAGACCAGCGACAACCTCGCCTTCACCACCGACGTCGCCGAGGCCGCGGGCGCCGATGTGCACTTCATCTGCGTCGGCACCCCGCAGCGGAAGGGCGAGTTCGCAGCCGACATGACGTATGTCGACGCCGCTGTCGCGGCCCTGCTGCCGCACCTGAACGACACCGATCTCGTCGTCGGTAAGTCCACAGTCCCGGTCGGCACCGCCGCCAGGCTGGCCGAACAGGTCACAGGCACCGGTGCAGCCCTGGCCTGGAACCCGGAATTCCTGCGAGAAGGGCATGCTGTCGAGGACACCGTCTCACCTGACCGGCTGATCTACGGCGTACCCGAGGGCGAAGCCGGCGCACGCGCCACCGAGGTCCTCGACGACGTATACGCCTCGATCGTCGATTCCGGCACCCCGCGCCTGGTGATGGACTACGCGACCGCAGAGCTCGTCAAGACCGCTGCGAACTCCTTCCTGGCCACGAAGATCTCCTTCATCAACGCCATGGCCGAACTCTGCGAGGCGGCCGGTGCCGACGTCACCCAGCTCGCTGACGCGATCGGCATGGACGACCGGATCGGGCGCAAATTCCTCAACGCCGGCCTCGGCTTCGGCGGCGGCTGCCTGCCCAAGGACATCCGAGCCTTCATGGCCCGGGCCGGAGAGCTCGGCGCTGATCAGGCCGTTGCGTTCCTGCGTGAGATCGACTCCATCAATATGCGCCGCCGCGTGCGCATGGTCGACCTCGCCCGGGAAGTCGTCGACGGTTCCTTCATCGGCAAGCGCATCACGATCCTCGGCGCTGCGTTCAAGCCGAACTCCGACGACGTCCGCGACTCCCCGGCGCTGGCCGTCGCCGGTCTCATCGCCCTGCAGGGTGCCGTCGTGACGGTCGCCGACCCGCAGGCGGTCGACAATGCCCGGGCGATGTTCCCCGACCTCGAATACGAAACCGATCTCAAGACCGCGCTCACCGGCGCTGATGCGGTGCTGCTGCTGACCGAATGGCAGGAGTACCGCAGCCTCGACCCGGCGGAGAGCGCCGCGCTGGTCAGGCAGCAGGCGATCGTCGACGGCCGCAACGTCCTCGACCCGGTTGTCTGGCGTGAGGCCGGCTGGACGTATCGGGCACTGGGCCGGCCATGACGACTCTGGCTGTCATCTGCGACTCCACCGCGAACATCGACGCCGACACCGTCGCGGCATACTCCGAGCGCCTCGGCGGGTTGTTCGCCACCGTCGACCTCAGTGTCACGATTGGGGGTGACTCGCGGGCGGACAGCGAGTGGACCGCCACCGAGGTCTGCGCCGGGATGGCATCAGGCCTGTCGGTCACGACGTCTCTGGCCAGTCCCGAGCAGTTCAGCACCGTGATCTCGGACATGGCCGAGGCCGGTGCCGAAGCGGTGCTCGTGCTGACGATGTCAGCCCTGCTGTCAGGCACGCACTCCTCAGCCCAGCAGGCAGCAGATGAGGCACCTGTGCCCGTGCACGTCGTCGACACCCAGCTGACGTCGGCCGGCATGGCCGGCGCTGTGGCGCTTGCCGTCGCCGGTGCCCAACGTCAGGTTCCCGTCGAGAGCCTGGCAGGAGAGGTCACCGACTGGTGCCGTTCCGAGACGCGCACGTTCTTCATGCCCGACTCGCTGGAATACCTGCGCCGCGGCGGCCGGATCGGAGCCGCATCAACGCTGGTCGGCAGAGCCCTGTCGATCACACCCGTGCTCGGTCTGCGCGAGGGAACGGTGACGCCGCTGGCCCGCGTGCGCACCCGTGCGCGGGCCGTCGACCGGGTCATCAGCCTCGTGACCGAATCGGCCTACGAGTTCAGTGAGCTCTACCCCGAACGCGGGCAGGAAGTGGTCCTGCTCCACGCCGAGGCCACCTTCGACGACGCCTCCGAGACTGCCCACCGTCTCGCCGCTGCCGTGCAGGAAGCTGACCTTCCGGCGGGTACACAGTTCCGCCAGGCGGTGCTCTCCACGGTCGTGACCGCGCATGTCGGTCCGGGCAGCACCGGACTGGTTGTCCAGACCACTCCCTAGCGCAGCTCACACCGGCGCCCTGGGCATTGTGGACGCCGCGCGGCGTCCACACCCTGCCGCGAATCCGGTTCGCAGAACAGCGAGCGCGCTTAGCGTGCGCGTATGGCTCCATCACCGGATGACCGGCTGGCAGATATGCTCACCCGGTCCGCACAGCACGGCTGGACACCCAGCACCAGCCTCGCTTCCCGGGACCGCCCGCTGCGCCACCGGTGGCCCCTGAGGCCTCCGGCAGATGTCACCGCCCAGGCTGAGGCCGAGGACGACGACGCGGCCGACGAAGACACGGCCGACGATGCCGAGATCCTGGCGCTCCTGCCGGGCAACCGGCCGATTCCACGCCGGTGGATCATCGTGGCCATCGTCGTCATCACCGTCGTGGGAATCGCGGGCTTCGTCCTGCTGCGCAACCCCACCGCACCTGAACCCAGCACCGGCGTTGAACCACCGACAGCGCAACCGCAGAGCCCCGACGGTGCTGGGGAGTCAAGCGCTGCCGACGCTCCCGTGCAGGTGGGCGCCGACGCCGAGGAGGTCACCGCCCATGTCGTCGGCGCTGTCGCTGAACCTGGGGTCGTGAGGCTCCAGGGAGGCGCCCGGGTCATCGACGCAATCGAGGCCGCCGGGGGCCTGAGCCCAGATGCCCAGCCCGAGGGCGTGAATCTCGCCCGCCTCGTCGAGGATGGAGAGCAGATCATCGTGCCCGACCGCCACAGCCCACCAGCCGCGCAGCACCATGAAGCCGGTGGCCAGGACGCTGGTCAGTCTGCCAGCAGCGGAGCGGGATCCGACCCGGCGGGACCGCAGGCGAATGCGAAAGTGAACATCAACCGGGCCACCGCAGCAGAGCTCGAGACGCTGCCCGGAGTCGGCCCTGCCACCGCCCAGGCCATCATCACGCATCGTGAGGAGCACGGGCCCTTCGGCTCAGTCGAGGATCTGGTGCTCGTCCACGGCATCGGAGATGCGACGCTGGCGCGGCTGCGCGAGCACATCACAGTCGGATGAGCCCGCAGGTGCACCGGCACAGCCGAATCCGCCGACTGCTGTCGGCCGCCGCAGCCCATCTCCGGGCACAGGTGCTGCATCGAGCCGGACTGCACCGCCTGCTCGGCGCCGCCGTCTTCGGATGGCTCGCCGCCTCCGGCCTGCTGCCCGCCGACGTCACCGCGACGGTCGGCTTAGGTCTCACCTGCGGTTCTGCCGTCGTGCTCATGAGCCAGCGCACCACAGGCAGCGGACGGTCCCAGCTGACCGGCTGGCTGCTGAGCACGGCACTGCTCGCTGGGGCGGTCTGCGCGCTCATCGGGGCCGCCCGCCTCGCACAGCCGACGGAGACGACGCTCTACAGCGGTCCGGCCCTCATCGCCGCTGAGTCCCACGCAACCGGCTCCGGCAGCTATCGCACGCAGATCCGCACCCGGTTCGGGCCTGCCACAGCGATCAGCCCCACTCCGCTGCCAGCCGCAGGCACCCAGACGACCGTGCGGGCCGAGCTTGAGATCAGCGGCTCCCAGACCATTGCCTTTATCCGCGGAAGCCCGGAGATTCGCACACCGCCAGGACCCGTCTGGCAGCTGCGCGCCCGCATGCGCAGCTTTCTTGCCGGCACGGCTGGAACCGCGCACGACGGAGCCCGGCTGCTGCCCGGCCTCGTCATCGGCGACGTCTCGCACGTCGGAGATGACCTCACCGAGGCGATGCGCACCGTCTCGCTCAGCCACGTCACTGCAGTCTCAGGGGCGAACATCACGATCGTCTCACTCGCGGTGCTCTGGGTGACCGGCTTCGCGGTGCGGTTGCGGGTGGTGCGCATCATCCTCGCGGCTGCCGCCACCGCAGGCTACGTGTTCATCGTCGGTCCTGAACCCTCAGTGACCAGGGCTGCGGCCATGGGCCTGGTCGGAGCGATGGCGATGCTGCGCGGAACCCGAACGGCGAGCCTGGCGCTGCTGGCCGCCGGCATCATCGTCGTGCTGGTCTACCAGCCGGGGCTGTCAGGCTCAGTGGGATTCCACCTCTCCGTCAGCGCCACAGCTGCCCTCATCATCCTGGGCCGGCCGTTGAGTGACCGCCTTGCATCCTGGGGGCTGCCCCGGGCGGTGGCAACGGCGCTCGCGGTGCCGTTGAGCGCCCAGGCCGGTGTCACACCGGTGCTGCTGGGCATCGACGGCACCATCTCTGCGTGGTCGGTGCCAGCCAATGCGCTCGCCGCACCAGCAGTCGCACCCGCCACGCTGCTCGGAATGGGCGTGCTTGTCTGCAGTCTGCTGCCGGGCGGCAGCTGGATCGGCAGCATCATCGTGGCACCGGCGAACTGGAGTGCCTGGTGGATCGCCCGCCTGGCGCGGGTATTCGCCGACCTGCCAGCTTCCGAGCTGCCGTGGCCGGCAGGCCTGCTGGGCGTCGGGCTCAGCTGCGTCATCCTGGCAGGACTCTGCCTCGTCGTGCTCGAATACCGCATCCTCCGCCGGGTCGGTGCCGGCCTGCTCGTCGCCGCGCTGACTGCCGGGCTCCTCGTTCCCGGTGTCCGGCTTCCAGTCGATGCGGACTGGGCAGCGATGTTCTGCGATGTGGGCCAGGGCAGTGCCACCCTCATCAGCCTGCCGGGTGACGATGTGTTCGTCATCGACACCGGTGACAACGACGAGCTCATCGACATCTGCCTCGACCGGACCGGTGACCAGCGGGTGCACCTGCTGATCTCCCACTTCGACGCCGATCACTTCGCAGGCTACGCCGGCACCGGGTTCGGCCGGGAGATTGCGACCGTGTACTTTCCTGCCGGAGCGGGACGCGACCCGGCTCTGGCGGAGATCGCCCGAGCCTTCCCGGATGCGCCGCGCATCCCGGTCAGTGCGGGACAGCGATTCCAATTCGGCACCGTGGATTGGACGATCCTATGGCCGCCGGCAACCACTGGTCCGGCACATGGCGACGAGAACAGCCGCTCGGCTGTCGTGCACATTCAGGCCGGCGCGCTGAGCGTCATCGTCCCTGGTGACATCGGCGCAGAGGAACAGCGACAGCTGGCGACGATGATGAAGCCGGCCGACGTGCTCGCCGCACCGCATCACGGTTCCGCCGACCTGGATGAGACGTACTTCGACGCTGCCGATGCCGGACTCGGCGTCATCTCCGTGGGAGCGGCCAACCCCTACGGCCATCCGACCACCCGAGCGCTGGCGGCCTTCGGAGCCAGCCCGGTGCTGCGCACCGACGAATGCGGTTCGATCGTCATCGATGCACACCGACGGGTCAGCTCACGCTGTCCGAGCTTCGTACTAGGGTAGAGGCGTGGCAGCGAAGAAGAAGTCCCTCATCCCGTACAACCGGGCCAAGCCCGCCCCGGTCGTCGTGATCTCCGGGCCCGAAGCGGTGCTCATCCGCAAAGCCCAGGACCGGATCGTGGCCGCCTGCCAGAAGGCCGCTGATCTCGAGACCTCCTATCTCGATGCCGCCGGATACGAACCGGGATCCCTCGAACTGGTGGCCGGTGCCAGCCTGTTCTCCGAACGCAAACTCGTCATCGTCGACGGTGTGGCGCAGATGAACGACGCCTTCCTCGCCGACGCCCTCGACTACGTCGCAGAGGTCAACGAAGACGCCGTTCTCGTGCTCAAACATGCGGGAGGCAATCGCGGCTCCAAGCTGCTGACCGCCATCGACAAGGCCGGCTACCCGCGCGTCGACGCGCAGGCACTCAAGAGCGAGGGCGACAAGCAGGCGTTCGCCCAGCAGCAGTTCGCCGCCGCCAAACGCGAGATCTCATCCGGTGCGCTCGCCGCCCTCATGGACGCGCTGGGAGCCGACCTCTCCGAACTCAACGCCGGCATCGAACAGCTGCTGGCCGATACCGAGGGGCCGATCACCGAACAGACCGTCGACGCCTACTACGGGGGCCGGGTCGAAGCGACCGGATTCAAAGTCGCCGATGCCGCCGTCGCCGGGCGGACGGCAGAGTCGCTGACCCTGCTGCGCCACGCCCTGGCCACCGGCACAGACCCGGTACCGCTGGTCGCAGCGATCGCGATGAAGGTGCGCAATATGGCCCGTGTCGAAGGCATCTCCGGCAGCTCGCAGCAGCTGGCCTCTGAGCTGAAGATGGCGCCCTGGCAGGTCGATCGGGCCAGGCGTGAGATGCGCTCCTGGAACGATGTCGCACTCGGACGCGTCCTCATCGAAGTCGCCGAAGCCGACTACGCGGTCAAGGGCGGCGGCCGTGACCCCGTCTTCGCGCTCGAGCGGCTCGTGACCTTCATCTGCCAGCAGTCGCGGGTGCGCTGAGCCGCCCCGATCCCGGCCGGGGCAGCAGCGAAGGCCCAGGCACACGAATGAGGGCCGGGGATCCGAATCGGATCCCCGGCCCTCAGCCAGTGCGGTCAGCGCATCAGAGCGCGTTGACCTTCTTGGCAAGCTTCGACTTGCGGTTGGCCGCGTTGTTGCGGTGCAGCACACCCTTCGACACAGCCTTGTCCAGCTTGCGGGAAGCCTTCTGGAAGGCGGCCTTCGCTTCATCAGCGTTGCCGGCCTCGACATGCTCGCGCACGGCGCGCACAGCGGTCTTCACCTCGGTGCGCACAATTCGGTTGCGCTGGCGAGCCTTCTCGTTCGTCAGGTTCCGCTTGATCTGAGACTTGATGTTTGCCAAATCCAACACTCTTTCGTGTTCGTCACTGTTCATGGTCGTGAGGGCTGCTCACTGCTCGCCACAGCACTGCGGGGAAACACAGAGGCTGTCAGAGCCGCGAGTGTACATTCACCCGACCACTGGTGAGACACACACCAACGGTGAACATACAGCGACCGATTCTACACGAGCACTAGGCGTTTCGCACTTCGTCGACGACGCGGGAGAACAGCCCCATCGGCATGATCGCGCCCTCCCGGCGCACCGCACCGTCTTCGATCCGCACGATCCTGTCGAGCCGGATCTCCGAGGGCCGGCCCGCGTCGTCCCACTCACCGGTTCCGATGTTGATGTAGCGGGCATGTTCGGTCTCATGGACGTCACCGACCGCACCGGGAACGTTGTCCTTGCTGGTGAGCATGAGCCCGAGCAGCCACCGGCCCTCCCGGCCGATGATGAGCACCGGACGGTCCTTGCCCTTGGACGGATCCTCTTCATAGGGCACCCACGCCCACACGATCTCACCCGGATCAGCATCGCCGTCGAGATCGGGGGTGTAGACCGGCCGGATCGGGCCGGTGTAGTCACCGGGGTACCCGCCGGAGGGCCGGC
This sequence comes from Brevibacterium gallinarum, assembly GCF_014836885.1. Classification (GTDB taxonomy): domain Bacteria; phylum Actinomycetota; class Actinomycetes; order Actinomycetales; family Brevibacteriaceae; genus Brevibacterium; species Brevibacterium gallinarum. The sequence goes on along the minus strand of NZ_JACSPY010000003.1, from coordinate 136,208 downwards.
GCGGGAAGCTCTGCTTGGGCCGCTGCCGCTGTGCCTTCGCAGCAGGTGCGTATTCGCTGCGCGAGTCGCTGCCCTTCTTCTTCCGTTCCCGAGGTGCCTGGTGGCGCTCCCGGCGGGCACGGTCGGTGCGTTCGGCGCGGCTCGAATCGCGGTACTCCCGCAGCACGGTGGCCGGTTCCTTACCGCCGATGACGTCGCCGATCGCCTGGCGCGTGCGCGGATCGGCCAGTTTGCGGCTGACGAAGCCGACTCCACCGCGCACTCCACGGTTGACGGCCCGGCGGGCAAGTCCCTTGAAATCCATGCCCACAGCCTAGCGAACTCACACCGCGACAGGTGGGCGTCTGTCCCTCACACGCAGTGCTGCAGGAGGGCTTGGAGTGGGAAATGGTCGGAGGGGTACTGTACGCCGCGGCCGAAGATGTTGACACCGGTTGCGCAGGTGCGCAGGCCAGCAGTGTGCAGAATCCAGTCCATGTGCTGCCCGTCGCGGCGCGGACCGCGGTAGCCGTGGAACGTGTTGATCTCACACGTCTCCGACGGGCAGGAGACCACCGCATCGGTCAGCAGCCCGGAATCCATCAGGGTGCGGTAGACGGCCCGGTCCTTATAGGCGTTGAAGTCGCCGATGAGCACCGCATCCGTTCCCGCCTCCCGGATCTTCTCCAGGATGAGAGCTGCGGAGCTGACCTGGGCGTGATCGGACCGATGGTCGAGGTGGACGTTGATGAATCGCAGCGGAGTGCGCGTGCGTGTGTCGACGGCATCGACGACGGTCATCGTGCGCGGATAGCGGGCACCCCACGATTTCGAACCGGGTACATGCGGTCGCTCAGACAGCCATGACACGTCCTGGTGGGTGATCTCCAGGCGCCGCGAATCGTAGATGACGGCAGTGAACTCGCCGGCATCGCCGCCTTCGCGTCCCTCGCCGAGCCACTGATAGTGATCCGGCAGCGCATCGATGAGCCCGGTGAGCTGGCGCAGCATCCCCTCCTGGGTGCCGATGAGGTGTGGGCGCTCCTGCCGGATGACCGCTGCCGCCTGCGGCAGCCGCCTGCGCCACGGCTGCCCGTCGAGGGCCGGATAGCGCAGGTTGAAGGACATGACTGAAAGCTGGTCAGGATCGCGAGGACGCAGAAGCATGGCCTCATTCTACGAACCGGCCACCACCGCCTGAGGTGAGTTCGGTGCCAGGCACACGGTCATGGAACAATGGAGGTTCGCTCGTACACGAAAGGGACGTCGACGTTCATGGCACCACAGGTCAGTGATGACGCCGCAGCACGCATCCAGGTAGCGGCGACCCCGCAGGAGCTCATCCGCAACTTCTGCATCATCGCCCACATCGATCACGGCAAATCGACACTGGCCGACCGGATGCTGCAGATCACCGGGGTGGTGCAGCCGCGCGATATGCGCGCCCAGTACCTCGACCGGATGGACATCGAACGCGAACGCGGCATCACCATCAAGTCCCAGGCTGTGCGCATGCCGTGGGAGGTCGACGGCTCACCCTACGCCCTCAACATGATCGACACGCCCGGCCACGTCGACTTCACCTACGAGGTGTCCCGCTCGCTGGCCGCCTGCGAAGGCGCGCTGCTGCTCGTCGACGCCGCCCAGGGCATCGAAGCCCAGACGCTGGCGAACCTGTACCTGGCGATGGAGAACGACCTCACGATCATCCCGGTGCTCAACAAGATCGACCTGCCGGCCGCCCAGCCGGACAAGTACGCCGACGAGCTCGCCGGTCTCATCGGCTGTGAGCCCGAGGACTGCCTGCTCGTCTCCGGCAAGACCGGCGAAGGCGTCGAGGAGGTCCTCGACCGCATCATCACCGATATTCCCGCTCCGGAAGGCGATCCGGACGGTCCGGCCCGGGCGATGATCTTCGACTCCGTCTACGACACCTACCGCGGTGTCGTGACCTACGTCCGCGTCGTCGACGGCAGCCTGCGCCCGCGCGACAAGATCGAGATGATCTCCACACACGCCACCCACGAGCTGCTGGAGATCGGCGTGTCCTCACCGGAGCCGCACCCGTCGAAGGGCCTGCGGGCAGGTGAGGTCGGTTACCTCATCACCGGCGTCAAGGACGTCCGGCAGTCCCGTGTCGGCGACACCGTCACCACCGCCCACAATGCCGCAACCGAACCGCTTGCCGGGTACCAGGATCCCAAGCCGATGGTGTTCTCCGGGCTGTTCCCGATCGACGGATCCCAGTACCCGGATCTGCGTGAGGCACTCGACAAGCTCAAGCTCAACGACGCCGCTCTCACATACGAGCCGGAGACCTCTGCGGCGCTCGGCTTCGGCTTCCGCTGCGGCTTCCTCGGCCTGCTGCACCTGGAGATCGTGCGCGAGCGCCTCGAACGCGAATTCGACCTCGACCTCATCTCGACCGCACCCTCCGTCGTGTACGAAGTGCGGATGGAAGACGGCACCGAGCACACCGTGACGAACCCCTCGGAGTACCCGGAGGGCAAGATCGCCGAGGTGCACGAGCCGATGGTGCGCGCCACCGTGCTGACCCCCAGCGACTTCGTCGGCCCGGTCATGGAACTGTGTCAGGCCAAACGCGGGCAGATGAACGGCATGGACTACCTGTCCGAGGATCGCGTCGAGCTGCGCTACCGGATTCCGCTCGGTGAGATCGTCTTCGACTTCTTCGACCAGCTCAAATCCCGCACGAAGGGCTACGCGTCGCTGGACTACGAGCCCGACGGCCAGCAGGCCGCCAACCTCGTCAAGGTCGACATCCTGCTGCACGGCGACACCGTTGATGCGTTCTCGGCGATCGTCCACCGCGATGAGGCGTACAGCTATGGCGTGAAGATGGCCTCGAAGCTCAAGGAGTTGATCCCGCGCCAGCAGTTCGAGGTGCCGGTCCAGGCCGCGATCGGCTCGCGGGTCATCGCCCGTGAGACGATCCGGGCGATCCGGAAGGATGTGCTCTCGAAGTGCTACGGCGGCGACATCAGCCGTAAGCGTAAGCTGCTGGAGAAGCAGAAGGAAGGCAAGAAGCGGATGAAGATGGTCGGCACTGTCGAGGTGCCCCAGGACGCGTTCATCGCCGCGCTGTCGTCGGACACCGAGAGCGCGAAGAAGAACTGATATGCCCGCCCAGCCAGCCGGCGAGCCGGCGCCGCTGGACGGCAGCCTGCCCGCCAGCGCGGCCGTCGGCGCAGCCGACCGGGGCCTGAGCCTCTACGTCCACGTCCCGTACTGCCGCGTGAGGTGTGGCTACTGCGACTTCAACACCTATACCGCTGATCAGCTCGGCCCCGGTGCCTCCCGCAGCGACTACCGGCCGATGCTGGCAGCCGAACTCGACGTCGCCGCCGACTCGATGCGCCGGGCCGGGTTCCCCGCCCGGGAGGTCTCGACCGTGTTCTTCGGCGGGGGCACTCCGACGCTGCTGGACGCCGAGGTGCTGGCCGGGGTGCTCGACGATCTACGCGCCCGCTTCCCGCTTGCCGCCGATGCGGAGGTCACGACCGAAGCGAATCCCGACACGCTGAACCCGCAGTACCTGGCTGTGCTCGCCAAGTCTGGCTTCACACGGGTGTCGCTGGGCATGCAGTCGGCCGTGCCCGAGGTGCTGGCCACCCTGGATCGGACTCATGACGCCTCCCGCATCCCGCAGGTCGTGGCCTGGGTCAAAGACGCCGGCCTGCAGGTCAGCCTCGACCTCATCTACGGCACGCCAGGGGAGAGCCTCGACGATTGGCGAACCTCCCTGGAGCAGGCGATCGCCTGCGCACCGGATCACATCTCCGCCTATTCCCTCATCATCGAAGACGGCACCAGGATGGCAGCCCAGATCCGCCGCGGTCAGCTGCCGATGCCCTCCGACGACGACGCCGCTGACAAGTACGAACTCGCCGATGCGCTGCTGAGCCGGGCCGGCTACCAGTGGTATGAGGTGAGCAACTATTCGACCGGGCCGGAGACCCGGTGCCGGCACAACCTCGCCTACTGGCGCGGCGACGACTGGTGGGGATTCGGGCCGGGAGCCCACTCCCACCTCGGGGGCGTGCGGATGTGGAATGCCAAGCATCCCCGGGCGTGGGCTGATCGCCTGAACGCCGGGCACAGTCCGGTCATCGGCCGTGAGGTGCTCGATGTTCCGGTGCGGGAGCTGGAGCGGATCATGCTGACCGCACGGCTGCGCGATGAGCTGCAGATCGCGAGCCTGCCGGCAGCGGCGCAGCTGGAGGCCGCCGAATTCGCTCGCGTCGGAATGCTCGATCCGGCGGAGTATGAGCGCGGCATCTTCAGCCCGACGCTGCGCGGACGGCTGCTGTGCGATCTCATGGTCCGCCGCATGACCGACGCTCTCTGACGGCGCCCCTCTGACCCGCCGCAGGCCTCACCTTTGACCCCGCGGGCGTCCGCACTGAGTCGCCGCGGGCGTTCGCACTGAGCCGCAACCCGCAGGCACACGGCTGCGGGTTGATGCTCAGAATATGTGCATGGGTTCGGCATGTCAGTGGTGTCTGTCGCGTCGTCATGTCGGATTTAGCCGGGGGTCAGCGGCTGTGGTGAGGGCGGTGGTGCACGTCGAGTACTGCATCGACGAGTCTGCCTGTGGTACGTAGCGATGTCCGGCCGTCCACCGCGCATCCGTAGAGGTCAGGCGGCCAGGACTGGAGCGCGCACACTGCCGCTGCAGCAGCCGCCGGGGATGCGAAGAGGCCGGCCCCAGCGGGACCGGCCTCAGCACTGCACGAAGCTCAGCTCACTTGACCATGTCGATGGTGAGCGGGATGCGGTAGCCCTCACCGTTGCTGCCACGCACCGCGGCGATGATCTCGAAGACCAGGAGCGCGATCGACGGGACGAAGAGCAGGCCGAAGATGATTGCGCCGAAGCCCAGCGTCACAATCGTGATGATCGTGAAGACGATCGACAGACCGATCATGTAGATCATGTACGACAGGCTGGCGTTGAGCAGCTGCCGGGCGTGGTCGCGGATGAAGGCGCTGCGGTCCTTGTAGACGAGGAACAGGATGAGCGGCATGATGAAGCCGATGAGCAGCGAGCCGACAGCGTTCCACATCGCCATCTGGCGCTCCTCCGCATCGGCATGCCAGTAGCCTGCCGAACCCTGCTGGTAGGCGCCTTCCGGGTGGGGGCCGCGCAGCGGTACGCCGGCCAGGGTCGAACCGCCGATCGGCTGGCCGTTCGGGGCCGTCGGCCGCTGCTGCTGAGGACCCGGCTGACCGTAAGCACCGGGCTGACCGTAGGCACCCGCCTGGGCGCCGTAGCCACCAGGCTGCTGATAACCGCCCGGCTGCGAACCGGGTCCCGGCTGGGAGCCGTATCCGGGCTGGCCTGCTGGCTGGGAGCCGTACCCTGGCTGGCCTGTGGGCTGCGATCCGTATCCGGGCTGACCGCTGGGCTGCGAGCCGTAGCCGCCTTGGGGATTGTATTTGGAGCTCATGGCTGTCCTTTCAGAGAAGTGTTCTGCGCTCTACGGTAGTCGAGGTGCGCGCGTGCCGTCACAGCACGATGATGCAGTCCTGCCACACGGATACGGCGCGCGGATGCGGCAACAGTCTGACATAGGTGCCGTGCTCGCTCACACCTGCCCGTAGAGGTGGTCGACGGTGACGAAGTCGATGAGCTCCTCAACCCGGCCCGACAGGGTCGGTTCGACGTCGGCGATCGTCGTCACCGAGCGCAGAATCCGCTGCCAGCCCAGGGCGATGTCGCGCTGATCTCGGGCCGGCCAGCCGAGCCGTCGCAGCGTCCCGACCTTGAAGTCCTCACCGCGCGGGACCTGGGGCCACGCCCGAATCCCGACAGCGGCCGGCTTCACTGCCTGCCAGATGTCGATATAGGGGTGGCCGATGATGTGCACGACCCCGGCGAAGCGCGCATCGGCAAGCACCGCCGCAGCGATGCGGGATTCCTTGGTGCCGGTGACGAGGTGATCGGCGAGCACCCCGACGCGATGCCGCCGGTCGGGTCCGAATTCGGCGAGCTTGTCGGCCAGCAGATCGAGACCGCCGAGCGGTTCGACGACGACACCCTCACCGCGCAGGTCATCGCCCCAGATCTTCTCCACCAGCTCAGCGTCGTGCTTGCCTTCGACCCAGATGCGGGAGCCGCGGGCGACCCGTGCCAGCTGGCCGGACCGGGCCACCGAGCCCGAGGCGGTGCGCGCCGGGGCGGCCGGGCGGCTGGCCTGCGGGCGGGTGATCGTCACCGGTCTGCCGTCGACCCAGTATCCCGGGCCCAAGGGGGCGAGCCGGGTGCGTCCGTGGCGGTCCTCCAGACGCATGACGTAGCCGGCGGTGGTCTTCTCCAGCCCGGTGATCGCCCCGACATATCCGGTCTCGACGTCCTCGACGACAAGCCCGCGCTGGGCGGGCACCTCAGCGGAGCGTGGTCGGCGGTGGGCGCGCGGGGAGGAGCCGGCGAGCACATCGGCTCCGTAGGGATCGTAGAAAGTCACATGACAAGGGTACGTGCGCCTGTTCGGTGTGGCCCTGTTTGGGCTGACCATCGGCGAGGCGTACACTTGATTGGCACTCGCATTGACTGAGTGCCAGCTCGCGTGGGTGCGGGCGTGTGGGCCGGACACGAGTGAGGAGGAGGTCGAGGCCACGTGAACGATGATCGCCGGACGCGCGTGCTGCGCGCCATCGTCGAAGACTATGTCGCGACCAACGAGCCGGTCGGTTCGAAGGCGCTCGTCGAACGCCACCAGCTCGGTGTGTCCTCAGCGACCATCCGCAACGACATGGCTGCGCTCGAAAGCGAAGGCCTCATCGCTCAGCCCCACACCTCGGCCGGGCGGGTGCCCACCGACAAGGGCTACCGGCGCTTCGTCGACCGGATCGACGAGGTCAAGCCGCTTTCGGCAGCCGAGAAGCGGGCGATCGCCCGGATCCTCGAAGAGCCCCTCGACATCGACGAGATGCTCGAGCGCACCGTCAGGCTGCTGGCCGGCCTGACCCAGCAGGTCGCCGTCGTGCAGTACCCGATCGCCCGGCAGACCCGGGTGCGCCACGTCGAGCTCGTCTCGATCGCCTCCCACCGGCTGCTCGTCGTGCTCATCAGCGACGCTGGGCAGGTCGAACAGCGCCTCATCGACGCCGGCAGCGAACTGACCGACGAGGAGGTCGCCAGCCTCCGTGACCGGATCAGCGCCGCTGTGCACAACGTGCGGATGGACGCCGTCAAGCAGGCCTGTGAGCGCATCGAGGTTCCACCGGAGCATCAGCATGCCGCCCGCGCCGTGGCCACCGCCCTGACCAGCCTCAGCCAGGTCGGCCGCCAGGACCGGCTCGTGATGGCCGGCACCGCCAACCTCGCCCGCTCGGCCCGTGAGCTCGGCGCCCACATCGGCCCGCTGCTCGAAGCCTTCGAAGAACAGGTCGTGCTGCTCAAGCTGCTCACCTCGATCGCCGCGGAGACCGACGAGGTCAGCGTGCGCATCGGCAGTGAGAACACCGTCGAGTCCTTCTCGTCGACCTCGGTCGTGGCCACCAGCTACGGGGCGCAGGACTCCGCGGCCAGCCTGGCGGTGCTCGGCCCGACCCGCATGGACTACCCGACGACGATGGCCGCAGTGCGAGCTGTGGCGAAGTACGTCTCGGTCATCCTCAACGACTGACCGGACCACCAGACAACCGACCCGCGAATCGCCTCAACCGATCAAAGGACGAACGTGACCAACCACTATGAAACGCTCGGCGTGCCGAAGGACGCCTCGACGGCCGACATCAAGAAGGCCTACCGCAAGCTGGCGCGCGAGCTCCATCCCGACGTCAATCCCGGCCGCGAGGACGAGTTCAAGCAGGTCGCAGTCGCCTATGAGGTGCTGTCGGATCCGGAGAAGCGCCGCAACTACGACATGGGCGGCTCAGAGTACGGTCAGGGCTTCGGCGGGGCGAACTTCGGCGGGTTCTCCGACCTGTTCGAGACGTTCTTCGGCGGCGGCATGGGCGGTTCGCCCCAGCAGCCGGCCTCGCGCAAGCGCCGCGGCAAGGACGCGCTCATCAGCATCGAGATCGACCTTCAGACCGCGGCCTTCGGCGGCACCGAGGAGATCGACATCGCCACCGCCGAGGTGTGCGAGACCTGCCAGGGTGAGGGCAGCCGGCCCGGCACCTCGGTCGAGACCTGCTCGCTGTGCCACGGCACCGGCTCGGTGCAGCAGATGACCCGCACCCTGCTCGGGCAGATGGTGACGAACCAGACCTGCAACAACTGCGGTGGCTACGGCACCCGCATCACCGACCCGTGCACCTCCTGCCACGGCGACGGACGCGTGCGCGTCGAACGCACGCTGAGCTTCCGGATCCCGGCCGGGGTGTCGACCGGCACCCGGATCCAGCTCGCCGGCCGCGGCGAGGTCGGACCCGGCGGAGGGCCTCCCGGTGACCTGTTCATCGAGGTCACCGTCCGCGAGCACGCCTCCTTCGAACGCGACGGCGACAATCTGCGCTGCACCATCGAGGTGCCGATGACCGCCGCCGCCCTCGGAGCGAGTGTCACGCTCGACACCTTCGACGGCACTCAGGACATCGAGATCCCCGCCGGCACCCAGTCGGGCACCACCCAGAAGCTCGCCGGCCTCGGCGCCAAGCGGCTGCGCCACCAGAGCCGCGGCGATCTCATCATCACGATCAACGTCGCCACCCCGAAGAAGCTCGACGCCAAGCAGACCGAGCTGCTCGAAGAGCTCGCCCGGCTGCGCAATGAGACCCAGCCGGAGGCCACCGTCGGCAAGGCCGACGAACGCAGCGCCTTCCGCCGGTTCCGCGAGAGGTTCGCCGGGCGATGACCCTGCCGGTCTTCATCGACCCGGACATCACCCACCCCGGCGAGCACGGTGAGCTCACCGCACCCGCGGCGGTGGCCCATCATGTCGTCACCGTCCGCCGGATGCAGCCAGGCGACGAGCTGCAGCTCAGCGACGGTGCCGGTCTGCGCATCACCGGCAGCATCACCTCCGCCGCCCGCGACGGGCTGCGCGTGGCGATCAGCGACGTCACCGTCGAAGACCCGGCGTCGCCGCAGCTCGTGCTCGTCCAGGCCCTGGCGAAATCCGGCCGCGACCTCGCCGCCGTCGAAGCGGCCGTGGAGGTCGGCGTCGATGCCGTCATCCCGTGGGAGGCGCAGCGCTCGATCGTCCGATGGCCGGCGGCCAAAGCCGGCAAATCGATCGCCAAATGGCGCCACACCTCGGCGGCGGCTGCCGAACAGTCCCGCCGCGCCTTCGTCCCCGCCATCGGCGATCTCGTCCGCGGCAGCGGACTGGCGCGCGCATTCACGGACTCCGATGCCGTCTTCGTGCTGCACGAAGACGCCAGCCAGCCGCTGACCGCGCAGCTGCGCACGCTGGCCGACCGCCTGGCAGCGGCACCGAACGGCATCGAACGGATCGTGCTCGTCGTCGGACCCGAGGGCGGGATCTCCGAAGCCGAGATCAGCGCACTCACCGCAGCCGGCGCACAGACGGCGGTGCTCGGTGCCAGCGTGCTGCGCGCCTCGACCGCCGGGCCGGTCGCCCTCGGACTCTGCCAGGCAGCCCTCGGCCGCTGGTGAGGCCAGGCGGGCCGGGCACCGACGCGCTAGAGTTGCCCATGAGACGCCGCACGCCAGACCACCCCGCACACAACCTGAGAAGAGGACCTGAGCTGGAGCCCCAGAACACACCGGCACCCGAAGACACGCGCGAGGCCGCGACAGCGCACACCCGCGTCCACCTGACGATTCCGGAGAACATCGACCCGGTCGCCCTGTTCGGGCCCGCCGAGGTGAATCTGCGCACCCTTGAGGAACTCGCCCCCGACGTCGACATCCACTGCCGGCAGCACGAGATGACGCTCTCAGGCCCCGAAGCAGCCGTCGGCTCGCTTGTGACGACGATCGGCGAGCTCAAGGCGCTCGCAGCCGCCGGTCACATCATCGAACCCGATGCGGTGCGCCGGGTGCACACGATGGAGCCGGAAGCCGGCAGCCCGGCCCGCGTGCTGAGCGAGAACATCCTGTCCTCCCGCGGACGCACCGTACGCCCCAAGACCTACGGCCAGCACCAGTACGTCGCCGCGATCCGCTCGCACACCATCACCTTCGGGCTCGGCCCGGCCGGCACGGGCAAGACCTACCTGGCGATGGCGATGGCAGTCAACGCGCTGCAGAACAAGGCCGTCTCGCGCATCATCCTCACCCGCCCGGCCGTCGAAGCAGGGGAGAACCTCGGGTTCCTGCCCGGCACCCTCGACGAGAAGATCGACCCCTATGTGCGCCCGCTCTACGACGCGCTGCACGACATGATCGAACCCGACCGGATCAAGATGCTGCTCGACTCCGGCACCATCGAGGTCGCCCCGCTGGCCTATATGCGCGGCCGCACGCTCAACGACTCCTTCATCATCCTCGACGAAGCGCAGAACACGACATTCGAGCAGATGAAGATGTTCCTCACCCGGCTGGGCTTCGGCTCCCGGATGGTCGTCACCGGCGACACCAGCCAGGTCGACCTGCCCGGAGCCGCACGCAGCGGGCTCGTGCTCGCCCAGGACATCCTCGGCCACGTCGACGACATCCAGTTCTGCCGCCTGACGAGCAAGGACGTCGTCCGTCACGACCTCGTCTCCGCGATCGTCGACGCCTACGACCTGTGGTCCGGGCGCGAATCCGGCCCCGCGAGCCAGAAGGGACGCTGAGATGGCCATCGACATCGGCAACGAGACCCCAGCCGACATCGACCTGCCGGAAGTCGTTGCGCTGGCCGAGCACGTGCTCGAGCGCATGCACATCAACCCCGCAGCCGAGGTGTTCATCCGGTTCATCGACGAGGCGGCGATGACCGAGCTGCATCTGCGCTGGATGAACCTCGACGGCCCGACTGACGTCATGTCCTTCCCGATGGATGAACTCAAACCCGGCCAGGACGAAGCCGGGATGCTCGGCGACATCGTCATCTGCCCCAGCGTGGCCGCCGAGCAGGCCGCAGCCGCCGGACATTCGCTCAGCGACGAGATCCTGCTGCTCACCGCCCACGGCCTGCTCCACCTCATGGGCTACGACCACCACGAGCCCGAGGAGAAGGAAGAGATGTTCGGCCTGCAGCGCCACCTGCTGCTGACGTGGTTCGCCGAGCGCGAGCCCGGCCGCACGACGATCCCCGAGCCGACTGAGGACTGAGCACCGTGCCGATCCTCGCCTTCATGCTCCTCGGCCTCATCTGCATCGCCTTCGCCGCCGTGCTGGCAGCAGCCGATGCCGCGATCTCTAACGTCTCCCACCACGAGATCTCCGACGCCGCCGCGGATGGCACCCGCGGCGGCAGCACCGCCGCTGCGATCCTGGCCGACCTGCCCACCCACATCAACGTGCTGACCTTCGTCCGCCAGTTCTTCGAGGCGCTTGCGACGATCTTCATCGCCGTCGGCTACTACCACGTCTTCGGCATCAGCTGGCAGCTCATCCTCGCCTCTGTCATCACCGCCTCGATCGCGGTCTTCGTCGTCGCCGGCGTGTCCCCGCGGACCATCGGCCGGCGCCGGTCGCTGAAGGTCAGCCTGCTGACCAGCTGGCTGGTCGCCGGGCTGCGCCGCGCACTCGGACCGGTGGCGCGCATCCTCGTGTGGCTGGGCAATGTGCTCACCCCCGACAAGGTCTTCCGCGACGGCCCGTTCGTGACAGAAGGGCAGCTGCGCGACCTCGTCGAGCGCGCCTCGGCTGTCGACGTCATCGAAGACGAAGAGCGCGACATGATCGAATCGGTGTTCAACCTCGCCGACACCCGCGTGTACAAGGTGATGGTCCCGCGCACCGACATCGTCGCCATCGACTCCGACGAGCCGCTGGTCAAGGCGATGGCGCTATTCCTGCGCTCGGGTTTCAGCCGCGTGCCGGTGATCGACGACGACCTCGACGACGTGCGCGGAGTGGTCTACCTCAAGGACGTCGCCCGCCGCCTGCACCTGCACCCCGAAGACGCCGAGGCCCCGGTGTCCGAGCACTGCCGGCCGGTCGTGTTCGTACCCGAGACCAAACCGGTCGATGAGCTGATGCGAGAGATGCAGCTGGCGAGCAACCACGTCGCGCTGGCCGTCGACGAATACGGCGGCACCGCCGGGCTCATCACGATGGAGGACATCGTCGAGGAGATCGTCGGTGAGATCGAAGACGAGTATGATGCCGCCGAGGACGATATCGTCGAAACCGCGCCAGGGGAGTACCTGGTGAGCACCCGCACACAGATCGACGATCTCGCCGAGTTCTTCGACACCCGCATCGAAGATGAGGACGTGACAACCGTCGGCGGGCTGCTGTCGAAGGAGATCGACCGTGTGCCGATCGCCGGGGCGCATGCGACGATCTCCGGACTGCACATCGAAGCCATGCCCGGCCAGGGCCGCCGCCACCGCATCACCCACGTGCGTGTGCGGCGGGAACGAGAGACTGAGGACGTATGACCGACCTGTTCCGCACCGATCTGCCCGAGGGATACCGCGCCGGCTTCGCTTGCCTCGTCGGCCGCCCGAACACCGGCAAGTCCACCCTGACCAATGCGCTGGTCGGCTCGAAGATCGCGATCACCTCGGCGAAGCCCCAGACCACCCGGCACACGATCCGCGGCATCGTCCACCGCGACGACCACCAGCTCGTCCTCGTCGACACCCCCGGTCTGCACCGGCCGCGCACGCTGCTCGGTGCCCGCCTCAACGACCTCGTCGCAGCAACCCTGAGCGAAGTCGACGTCATCGGCTTCTGCCTGCCGGCCAACGAGCGCATCGGCCCAGGCGACCGCTACATCGCCGAACAGCTGCAGATGGTCTCCGAACGCACCCCTGTCGTGGCACTGGTGACGAAGACCGACCTCGTCGACCGCGAACGGCTGACCGAGGCGCTCATCGCCGTCGAGCAGCTCGGCGACTTCGCCGACATCGTCCCGGTCTCCGCCCGCGACGGCTTCCAGGTCGACACCGTCGACGCAGTGCTGAGCAAGCACCTGCCCGAATCCCCGCCGCTGTACCCCGACGGAGAGATCACCGACGAACCGGAGACGGTGCTTGTGGCCGAACTCGTCCGCGAGGCGGCCCTGGAAGGCGTACGCGACGAGCTGCCGCACTCCCTGGCCGTCCAGGTCGAGGAGATGCGCCCGCGCGAAGACCGGCCGGAGGACAAGCCGCTGTGGGACGTGCACGTCAACCTGTTCGTCGAGCGCCCCAGCCAGAAGGCGATCGTTATCGGCCGCAAGGGAGCACGCCTCAAGGAGATCGGCACGACGGCCCGCAAGAACATCGAAGCCATCCTCGGCACACCGATCTACCTCGACCTGCACGTCAAGGTCGCCAAGGACTGGCAGCGCGACCCCAAACAGCTCGGCCGCCTCGGCTTCGACTTCTCCTGACGCACCCGGTCGGCCACCACAGCCGGTCAAACGTTTGTAGACTTATGTGCTGTGAGTGAACCGCAGATCATCAAGCTGACCGAGCGCCGCCCGGAGGTCGCCCCCGAAGACCTCATCGACGGATTCGTGCCGCCGCCCCACTTCTCGGATGTGTCGTTCGACAGCTACCGGCCGGACCCGCAGCAGCCCTCGCAGTCCGAAGCCCGCGACAAGCTGCGCGACTTCACCCAGCAGCGCCGGGAGACCGGCTTCCTGTCCAAGCTCTTCGGCTCCAAGCCCAAGGCCGGCAAGGGCATCTATCTCGACGGCGGATACGGCGTCGGCAAGACCCACCTGCTCGCGGCCGCCTGGCACGCCCACGAGAAACCGGCCACCTTCGGCACCTTCGTCGAATACACCAACCTCATCGGCGCCCTCGGCTTCCAGCGCGCCCGCGATGAACTGTCGAAGATGAAGCTCGTGTGCATCGACGAGTTCGAACTCGACGACCCCGGCGACACCGTCATGATGTCGCGGCTCATGCGCGAACTCACCGACGCCGGCGTCAAGATCGTCGCAACCTCCAACACGCTGCCCGGTGCTCTGGGCCAGGGGCGCTTCGCCGCCCAGGACTTCCTGCGCGAGATCCAAGCACTGTCCGCGCAGTTCGCCGTGCTCACCATCGACGGTGAGGACTACCGTCATCGCGGCAGCCCCACGCCTCCGGAACCGGTCGATTCCGCCGGTCTCGACGACTACGCCGCCGGCACCAGCGCGACGACCGTCGCCCGCGATGACTTCGACGAGGTGCTCGACCACCTGTCATCCGTCCACCCGTCCCGGTACAGCCGCATGCTCGAGGGCATCGACATGGCGCTGTGGGACGACGTGCACACCATCGACAGCGAAAGCGTCGCGCTGCGGTTCGTCGCGCTCGTCGACCGGATGTACGACCGTGGCATCAGCATCCACAACAGCGGCCAGCGCCTCGACGCTGTCTTCACCGACGACATGGTCTCCGGCGGATACCGCAAGAAGTACCTGCGCTGCCTGTCCCGGCTCACCGCGCTGGCCAGCGGAACGGAGAAATGATGAAGCTCGAACCCGCTCAGCAGCCGCCGCTTGCCGACAACGTCGAGCAGGCGCCACCGGCGGAGGTCGCCGAACTGCTGCGATTCAGGCCCGGTGACGACTTCGCAGCCATCGACACCTCAGCCACCCCGGGGTTCACAGGGGACAAAGCCGAGGGGAAGAAGGCTCAGGCGATCGACCATGCGCTGCTCTCAGACCTCCAGGAGCGCCTGTACGCCAACGCCAATGCCGGCGACCTGCGCAAGGCAGTGCTGCTCGTGCTGCAGGGCCGGGACACCGCCGGCAAAGGCGGAGTCGTCAAACACGTCGTCGGCGCGCTCAGCCCGCACGGAGTGCAGGTGGCCGCCTTCGGCGTCCCGACCGAGGAGGAGGCCTCCCACCACTTCCTGTGGCGGGTCTACCGAGAGCTGCCGAAGTTCGGCAACATCGGTGTGTTCGACCGATCGCATTACGAGGACATCCTCGCCGTGCGGATGCACAAGCTGCGCCCGCCATCGGTGTGGCTCGAACGCTACGACACGATCAACGGCTTCGAAGACAGCCTGACCGATTCCGGCATCCATATCGTCAAGTGCATGCTCACCGTCTCACAGGAAGAGCAGGCCGAACGGCTGGAGAACCGGCTGCGACGCGTGGACAAGCACTGGAAGTACAACAGCGGCGACGTAGCCGACCGCGGTCGCTGGTCGGAGTACACACAGGCCTACCAGGACGTCCTCGACCGCACCTCGACCGATGACGCGCCGTGGTACGTCATCCCAGCCGACCGGAAGTGGTACTCGCGCTGGGCGATCGTGCGCCTGCTCATCAACGAGCTGCAGAAGCTCGACCTCGACTGGCCCCTCGGGGACTTCGACCCCGAGGAAGAGCTGCGCGATCTCAAGGAGACCAACAAGCAGTTCACCGACTGACTGCGCTCACCGACACGCCTCAGCGCAGCAGCAGCCAGCGGAACACCGGCCAATCCGGCACCCAGTCCGGCAGGCCGGTCATGAGCAGACCCAGCCACACCACGCCCGCGACGAACGCGCCCGTCAGACTGCCGATCGCCAGGGACACAGACCAGTGGCTGGCGCGCAGCCACTCCGTCCACCGGTGCAGCACCGCCCGGCCCCACAGCAGCAGATCCTGCGCCCACTGGAACTCCGAGGCGATGATCGCCAGGCCGATGAACACGATGAGCCATCCAGGGCCCGGCAGCGGCACGAGGATGAGGCCGATGACGATGACGGTTCCGCCCACACAGCCGACGAGCCAGCGGTAGACGAAGGCCGTCTGCGGGTTGCTCATGATGAATCTGCGCCAGCGCAGGAACGACAGCCGGGCACGGCGAAACCACGGCCGACCCTTCTTGTGCGTGCGGGACAGCCAGCCCTGGGGACGGGGATGGCGCTGTGTCACGCCACCAGTGTAAGGATTCCGGCTCCACAGCGTCCTCGGCACCCTCCCAGGTGAGCGTGCTCTCACCGCGCAGGAGAGCGGCAGAACGGGCCTTCTAGAGCATGTGACGAGCGTCACTGCCAGGCGATTTGGCAACTCGGAGTTCACCCGATAGAGTTGTTTCTCGTTGCAAGGAAATCTCCCTCGCAATCATGCGGATGTGGCTCAGTTGGTAGAGCATCACCTTGCCAAGGTGAGGGTCGCGGGTTCGAGTCCCGTCATCCGCTCGGAGACAGGCCAGACCGTCTCACGGTGGAGTGGCCGAGAGGCGAGGCAGCGGCCTGCAAAGCCGTATACGTGGGTTCGAATCCCATCTCCACCTCGGCTTCGCCTTCGGGCGCAAGCGCGATTGGCGCAGCGGTAGCGCGCTTCCTTCACACGGAAGAGGTCACTGGTTCGATCCCAGTATCGCGCACGGCGTTGTACGCCATGCACAAGTGAATACGCCACCACGCAAGTGGGACAGGCGCGATTGGCGCAGCGGTAGCGCGCTTCCCTGACACGGAAGAGGTCACTGGTTCGATCCCAGTATCGCGCACAGAACGAGAATGCCGGGCATAAGCGCCCGGCATTCTGCTTTCCCTCGGTCCTGCTGCAGGCGTGTGCACCCCGCTGTGACAGTCCTGTGACGAGATCGCAACGAGGCTATGCGCCGACGGGCGGACCTGCCGGTTAAGCTGGGGTGGAACGCACTTACCGACCTCGACCTGAAAAGAGAGCCACGATGTCTTCTCAGCCCCCATACGGCTCCGATCCGTACGGCGACAGCGGCCAGGGCGGACAGCCCGGATACGGTTCGCAGCCCGGATACGGCGGACAGCCCCAGTACGGTTCGCAGCCGAGCTACGGCGGACAGCCGCAGTACGGTGAGCAGGCCCCCAACTACTCGGCAGCCGGCGGCTACCCCGGCGGCGAAGCCGGCCCGGCCGACCAGTACTCACCGAACTACAGCGGCCAGGCCGACCCGTACGGCGGTGGATACGGCAGCGGTTACGGCAGCGACTACGGCTCCGGCGGCGATTCGAAGGCCCGCAACATCCTCGGCATCCTCGCACTCATCGCCGGCATCATCGCGTTCCTGACCTCCGGCGGCGCGTGGATCCCGGTCCTCGGCTTCGTCGTAGCCGGCATCGCCTTCCTGCTGGCAATCGCAGCCATCATCCTCGGCTTCATGGGCCTGTCTGCGGCAAAGCAGAACAAGGCGACCAACCGCGGTATGAGCATCGCCGGCCTCATCCTCGGCGGACTGTCCCTGCTGGGCACGATCATCCTCGTCGTCGTCCAGGTCTTCCTCCTCAACTCCATGTCGACGGATCCCGGCCAGGACCCCACCGATGAGCCGACTGATTCGGCGACCCAGGACCCCGGACAGACCAACGGAGCGCCGCCGACCGACGAAGCCGAGCCGACCGAAGATCCCACCCAGCCCGCCAGCGGAGCATCCGAAGGCTCAGTGGACCTGACATCGGGTGTGACGCTGGCCGTGTCCGTCGGACCGGACAACGTCGACTTCGGCGCCAACACGACCAACGGCGAGATCGCTCGGGTCGTCTACACCATCGACAACACCTCCGGATCGGACTTCGACCCCGGCTTCCCGCTGATCACATGCACCTACTCCGGCGGAACCTGCAACGACGTCTTCTCCGGTGATTACTCGGGCGGACTCGCCTTCGAAACCGTCCCAGCCGGAGAGAAGAAGGAATTCGCTCTCGGCTACGAGGTGCCCCACAGCGAGCTGGACTCGCTCAAGCTCGAAGTGACCATCCCGAACTCGGACCAGGGCTCCAACGCCCCCTACACCTTCGAGAAGAAGTAATCCGACCACCTGAGATGGGCTGAGGTTCCGGCAGCGGAACCTCAGCCCATCCGCTTCTGCCGGGCAGCAGAAGCGGTAGACTTTCACCGACCGCCATCACCGACGACACCAAGGAGCACCGCAGTGGCCGATTCCATTCAACTCGAGGGCAGACAGATCCCATTCGAGGAAGGAATGACCGGCACGACGGTGTACGCCGACCGGAAAGACGTCATCGCCATCGAGCTCAACGGCGCCTCCGCAGACCTCGACCGCGAACTCTCACCCGGAGACGTCGTCAACCCGATCACCCTTGCCGACGACGAGGGCCTCAACATCCTGCGCCACTCCGCCGGCCACGTCGTCGCACAGGCTGTGCAGGAGCTCTTCCCCGGCACCAAGCTGGGCATCGGCCCCTACATCACCGACGGCTTCTACTTCGACTTCGACGTCGCTGAGCCCTTCACCCCTGAAGACCTCAAGCAGATCGAGAAGCGGGCCAAGCAGATCATCAAGCAGGGCCAGCAGTTCAAGCGCGTCGTCGTGAGCGAAGACGAAGCGCGCTCCCGCATGGGCAGCGAACCGTACAAGCTCGAACTCATCGACGACCGCGCCAAAGCTGGAGACGACGAAGAGGCATCCGTCGAAGTCGGCGGCGACGAGCTGACCGTGTACGAGAACACCAACCGGCAGGGCGAAGCCGTCTGGCAGGACCTGTGTCGCGGACCGCACCTGCCGAGCACCAAGCACATCGGGCAGGGCTTCGCCGTCACCCGCTCCTCGGCTGCCTACTGGCGCGGTGACCAGGCCAACGCCTCCCTGCAGCGCATCTACGGCACCGCCTGGGCCTCGAAGGAGGACCTCAAGGCCTACCAGGACCGCATCGCCGAAGCCGAGCGCCGCGACCACCGCAAGCTCGGCGCCGAACTCGACCTGTTCTCCTTCCCCGACGAACTCGGCTCCGGCCTGCCGGTCTTCCACCCCAAGGGCGGCATCGTCAAGCGCGAGATGGAGGACTACGTGCGCCGCCGTCACATCGAGGAGGGCTTCTCCTACGTCGGCACCCCGCACATCTCCAAGGAGTCCCTCTTCTACACCTCGGGACACCTGCCGCACTACGGGGAGAACATGTTCCCGGCCCTGCAGGTCGACGAGGTCCGCGACGAGGAGACCGGGGAGATCGTCAAGGCCGGCACCCCGTACCGGCTCAAGGCGATGAACTGCCCGCTGCACAACCTCATCTACCGCTCCCGCGGCCGGTCCTATCGCGACCTGCCGCTGCGGCTGTTCGAGTTCGGCACCGTCTACCGCGACGAGCCCTCCGGCGTCATCCACGGGCTCACCCGTGTGCGCGCCCTGACCCAGGACGACTCGCACTCCTACGTCGCCGAAGAGGACGCGGCCAAAGAGATCCGGCACCTCATCAACTTCGTGCTCTCGCTGCTGCGCGACTTCGGCCTCGATGACTTCTACCTTGAGCTCTCCACCCGTGATGAGGACGGGAAGAAGAAGGAGAAGTTCATCGGCTCCGACGAAGTGTGGGCGGAGGCAACCGAGGTGCTGGAGTCCGTTGCCCTGGAGACCGGTCTCGAACTCGTCCCGGATCCCGGCGGTGCTGCCTTCTACGGACCGAAGATCTCCGTGCAGGCACGCGATGCGCTCGGCCGCAGCTGGCAGATGTCGACGGTGCAGCTGGACTTCAACCAGCCGGAGCGCTTTGACCTCGAATATCAGGCCGCTGACGGCACCCGCAAGCGTCCGGTCATGATCCATGCCGCGAAGTTCGGGTCGATCGAGCGGTTCTTCGGCGTGCTCACCGAACACTACGCCGGCGCGTTCCCTGTGTGGCTGGCCCCGGTGCAGGTGACCTGCGTGCCGGTGGCTGAGGAATTCTCGCCGTACCTGCACGAGGTGGCTGCGAAGCTGCGCGCCCGCGGCGTGCGCGTCGAGGTCGACGACTCCGATGACCGGTTCCCCAAGAAGATCCGCAACGCCTCGAAGTCGAAGGTGCCCTACACCCTCATCGCCGGCGGTGACGACCGTGACGCGGGCGCTGTGTCGTTCCGGTTCCGCGACGGCAACCAGGACAACGGGGTCGCCGTTGATGAGGCCATCGAGCGGATCGTGGAGGCAATCGAGACGAAGGCGCAGGTATGACCGGCGAGGACATCAGCGAGGCAGCCGCCCGGATGCCCGAACCCGAGGCGGCCGCCGGGTTCCCCGGTGAACCCGACGGTCTGCAGCGGCTGTGGACCCCGCACCGGATGGTCTACATCGGCGGGCAGAACAAGCCCAAGGACGACAGCACCCCGGAATGCCCGTTCTGCCTGGCACCGGGCAAGGACGACGAAGAGGGCCTCATCGTCGCCCGCGGTGAGCACGTCTTCGCCGTGCTCAACCTCTACCCGTACAACCCCGGCCACCTGCTCATCTGCCCGTACCGTCACGTCGCTGACTACACAGAGCTGACCGAGGCCGAGACGATCGAGATCGCGCACTTCACCCAGCAGGCGATGCGCGTCATCCGTGCGGTGTCATCACCACACGGCTTCAACCTCGGAATGAACCAGGGCGGCATCGCCGGCGCCGGCATCGCCGCCCACCTGCACCAGCACATCGTGCCGCGGTGGGGCGGGGATGCGAACTTCCTGCCGATCATCGCGCAGACGAAGGCACTGCCGCAGGTGCATGCCGACGTCCGCGAACTCTTCTCCAAGGAATGGGCCGCATGAAACCAGCCGACATCACCTCCCTCATCAGCTGCGCCGAGCCGGTCTCGGCCGGCGAGCGCATCTTCTGCCAGCTCACCCGCCCCGACGTCGAGGCCAACAGCTACCGGTCCCAATACGTCGCCCGCCCGCTCCCGGTCACGGGCACCGGCTCCGCCACCGCCTCGGGCGCGGCAGGGGAGTGGACTCGTCTCAGCCACGGCTGGAACGACAGCGCACTGACGATCACCGATGACGCCTTCGGATTCCTGCGCGCCGCCCGCCCGAAGGAATCCCCGCAGCTGTACATCGGCGCCACCGGTGCCGAAGCCAGGCGCCTGACCGACGCGCCGCTGGGCGTCAGCGGCTTCGCCTTCGACCCCTCGGGGAAGCGGGCCGTCTACCTCGCCCGCACACCTGAAGAGGGCCGCTACGGCACCGACGAGGACATCAGCGCCGATGCCGAGGCCCCGCGCCACATCACCGCAGCAAGCTACCTCAGCGACGGACTCGGCTACGGCGGCGACCGCCTCACCCAGCTGTTCTCCGTCGACCTGACCGACCCGGGGATGACCGCCGAGAGCCTGCTCGGCAGCGACACGCTGCCTGAGTCTGTGCAGCTGACCGACCACGCCGAGGACGTCAGCGACCCGCAGTTCAGCCCAGCCGGCCAGCTCAGCGTCGTCGCAGGCCTCGAACAGCCGACCGGCGACGTCGATCTGCGCTCCCACCTGTGGCTTATCACCGATGAGGGCATGGAGCGCATCGACCTGGGCATGCACAGCGCCCACGCCCACACGTGGCTCGACGAGGACCGCATCGCCTTCATCGGCGTCGAACACCGACAGTCGGTCATCGACTTCGTCGCCGCACTGCCCGGTCTCTTCATCCACGACCGCTCCACCGGCCAGACCACCCGGATCACATGCGATGAGACAATCGAACTCGAAGGCATCCGGCCGGTCATCGCCGACGGCTGCGCCTACGTCGTCCTCACCGTCGACGGCTCCCAGCGCGCCGCCCGCATCCCGCTCGATGCCGGCACGGTGAGCCTGGCAGACGGTGAGCTCACGCTCGCCGAGGCGACCGGCGCCTCGGGCGCGGAGAGCGCACCAGCCCTGCTGAGCCCGCCCGAACTCGTCGTCACCGGCCTGTGCCGGCACGGCGAGCAGCTCATCGTCACCGCAGCGACCGTCACCTCACCCGGTGAGGTCTTCGCTATCGACGCATCAGGCGGCCTCACCCAGCTCAGCGACTTCGCCACCAGCCTCGTCGACGAGCCGCTGCGTGTCTCCACCCCGCAGCCGGTGTCGGCGACGACTCCGCTGGGCGATGTGCACGGCTGGGTGGCGATCCCTCACGGTGAAGGCCCGTTCCCTGTCATCCTCAACATCCACGGCGGGCCGTTCTCCCAGTACACCGAGGCGCTGTTCGACGAGACCCAGGTGCTCACCGGCGCCGGGTACGCCGTCGTGTATGCCAACCCGCGCGGCTCCAATGGCCGCGGACGCGCCTGGGGGCAGGCCGTGCAAGGCGATATGGCCGCTCCGGCACACGCTGATGTGCTCGCGATCCTCGATGCGGCACTGGCCGCCCACCCGCAGCTCGATGCCAGCCGGCTCGGCATCCAGGGCGGATCCTACGGCGGCTACCTCACCGCGATGGTCCTCAATGCCGAGGGCCGGTTCGCCGCCGGCATCGTCGAACGCGGCTACCTCGACCCGACGACCTTCATCGGCACCTCTGACATCGGCCGGTTCTTCAGCGAGGAGTACTCCGGACGCGACCCGGAGCGGATCGCCGCCCAGTCGCCGATGACGGATATCGAGGGCAACACCACTCCGACGCTCGTCATCCACTCCGAACGCGACTTCCGCTGCCCGCTGGAGCAGGCGCAGCGGTACTACGCCGCCCTGCAGCGCGCCGGCACGCACACCGAGCTGCTCATCTTCCCCGGCGAGAGCCACGGGCTCTCCCGCACCGGCCAGCCGCGGCACCGCGTGCAGCGCTTCGAACACATGCTCAACTGGTGGAGCACGCACCTGCGCACCTGAAGTGATATCCACCGCGCCCCCGCAGTCCCGGCGGGAGGCCGCCGCAAACGACCGCACGAGAGCTGGCGCACCAGCTCAGCCGAGAGGAAGCAGAATGAAAGCCCGCACCGCAGCACGCGTCGTGCTGCTCAACCCGGCAGGAGAGGTGCTCCTGCTGCATGTCAAGGACATGCACGACGATTCACGCCACTGGTGGATCACCTGCGGTGGCGGTGCCCAACTCGGTGAGACCGCCGTGCAGACAGCCGCACGCGAGCTCTCCGAGGAAGCCGGCATCGAGTGCGACCCAGCCGACCTCCTCGGCCCGCTGGCCAGCCGCTCGTTCGTCATGGAGTTCAAGCACCACTCGACGATCCAGCACGAGACCTATTACGGCATGCAGTGCGATGAGGACTTCGACTTCGATGAGGCGATCTGGACTGACATCGAAAAGGCCTCGATCGTCGAAGGCCGGTGGTGGTCGCTGTCCGAGCTGAGCTCCACCACCGACGTCATCTACCCGCCGCAGCTGCCGACCCTGGTGCAGATGGTGCAGCGCCGGGACGTGCCGGACGAACCGCTGGTGCTCGAATAGCGGCCAGTCGCGGCGGTACACTTCAGACAGCCCTGCGGCAGGCCCCGGCGCTGCTGACGCCGGCCGCAAACGGCACAGACGCACAACCGAGACGAGGAGACATCCGTGGCAGGCCACTCCAAGTGGGCGACAACCAAGCACAAGAAGGCAGCGATCGACGCCAAGCGCGGAAAGCTGTTCGCCAAGCTCGTCAAGAACATCGAAGTCGCAGCCCGCAACGGCGGCGCCGACGTCGAGGGCAACCCCACCCTGTTCGACGCGATCCAGAAGGCCAAGAAGTCCTCGGTGCCCAATGACAACATCGAGCGGGCCGTCAAGCGCGGCGCCGGACTCGACGGCGGCGGTGTCGACTACGAGACCATCATGTACGAAGGCTACGGCCCCGGCGGTGTCGCCATGCTCATCGAATGCCTGACCGACAACCGCAACCGCGCCGCCTCCGAGGTCCGGGTCGCGGTGACCCGCAACGGCGGGTCGATGGCCGATCCCGGTTCGGTCTCCTACAACTTCAACCGCAAGGGCGTCATCGTCGTCCCCGCCGAGGGCACCGATGACGAGGCGATCATGGAGGCCACCCTCGAAGCCGGCGCTGAAGAGGTCAACGACAACGGCGAGACCTTCGAGATCATCTCCGAGGCCACTGACCTCGTCGCCGTGCGCACCGCACTGCAGGAAGCCGGCATCGACTACGATTCAGCCGACGCCTCCTTCGTGCCCAACATCGAGGTGCCCCTCGACGCGGCGACCGCGAAGAAGGTCTTCAACCTCATCGACGTGCTCGAAGACTGCGATGACGTGCAGAACGTCTACTCCAACGCCGACGTCTCCGATGAGGTGCTCGCCGAGCTGAACGGCGCCTGAGCCGATGCGCGTGATGGGAGTCGACCCGGGCCTGACCCGCTGCGGCATCGGCGTCATCGACGCCGCGCGCATCCACCGGCCGGCTCTCGTCGCCGTCGACGTCATCGAGACCCCCAGCGTCGGCGCCGTCGACACCCGCCTCGGCGCGCTGGCCGATGCCTTCGACCGGTGGCTCGATGCGCACCGGCCCGATGTCGTGAGCATCGAACGGGTCTTCGCCCGCCACAACGTCTCCACCATCATCGGCACCGCCCAGGCATCCGGGCTGACGATGGGCCTGGCCGCCCGCCGCGGCATCCCCGTGGCCATGCACACCCCGTCTGAGGTCAAGGCCGCGGTCACCGGCAGCGGCCGGGCCGGCAAGGCGCAGGTGACGAACATGGTCACCCGGATCCTGCGGCTTGACGCCCCGGTCAAGCCCGCCGACGCCGCCGATGCCCTGGCCCTGGCGATCTGCCACCTGTGGCGCGGCGCCGGCGCGGCCGGATCGACCCCGGGAATGACGAAGGACGTCGACACCCGGCAGAGTGGCGGCCGGCAGGGCAGCTCGCTGACCCCGGCTCAGCAGCAGTGGGCAGAGGCTCTCAAGAGCGCCGGGACGCCGCGGCGCCGCTGACGCCGCGCACGTGACCCCGCGCACGAGGCACCCTGGCCTCGGCACACGCCGGAGCCGAGGTGCCCGGTTCCGTCCGCACGACCGATTAGAGTGGTATTCGTACATACGTTCACACCTGGAGCTTGAGTGATCACCTACCTTTCGGGCACGGTCGCCAGCGTGCGCCCTGACAGCCTCACCGTCGTCACCGCCGGCATCGGACGCCGCGTCTTCGCCACCCCGGCCCTGACTGCTGGCGTGCGCCACGGCCAGGACATCGAACTGCACACCGTGCTCGTCGTCCGCGAGGACTCGCTGACCCTGTTCGGATTCGGCGACGCCGCGGAGCGCGACCTGTTCGAAACCCTGCAGACGATCTCCGGCATCGGCCCCCGCCTGGCCCTGGCAGTGCTCTCGGTGCTCAGCCCAGATGAGCTGCGCCAGGCGATCGCCGATGAGGATCAGGCGGCGCTGACGAAGGTGCCCGGCATCGGCAAGAAGGTCGCCGCCCGGCTCATGCTCGAACTCGCCGGCAAGCTCACCGCCTTCCCGCAGCCGACCGGCACAGCAGCGGCACCCGCAACTCCGGCAGGTGGGACCGATGTGGTCTCCGCACAGGTCGTGGAGGGACTCGTCAACCTCGGCTGGCGGCAGGCGCAGGCTGAGAAGGCCGTGGCTGACACGCGCGCAGAGTTCGACACCGAGCCGACCACCCCTGAACTGCTCAAGGCCACCCTCAAGACGATCGGCGGGCGTGTATGAGCGAACCGAGCTACGAAGTGGAGTTCACCGGCGATGCCCTCACCGGTGCCGAGAGCGCACGCCTGACCCGCGCTGGAGCCGATGACGCTGAACGAGCCGCCGAGGTCGCACTGCGCCCGCGCGGGCTCGAGGACTTCACCGGCCAGCCGCAGGTGCGCGAACAGCTCTCGCTCGTCCTCGATGCCGCAGCTGCGCGCAACCGCGCTCCCGATCATGTGCTGCTTTCCGGCCCGCCGGGACTGGGCAAGACCACCCTGGCGATGATCATCGCCCACGAGCTCGGCACCCAGATCCGCGTCACCTCGGGACCGGCCGTCCAGCACGCCGGCGACCTCGCGGCGATCCTGTCCTCCCTCGAAGAGGGCGAGGTGCTCTTCATCGACGAGATCCACCGGGTCGCCCGCGCAGCCGAGGAGATGCTCTACGTCGCCATGGAGGACTTCCGCGTCGACGTCATCGTCGGCAAAGGACCCGGTGCCACCGCCATTCCGCTCGACCTGCCGCCCTTCACCCTGGTCGGGGCCACCACCCGTTCCGGTCTGCTGCCGGCACCGCTGCGCGACCGTTTCGGCTTCACCGGCCACCTCGACTTCTACTCCGAAGAAGACCTGCACACCGTGCTGCGCCGTTCAGCGCAGATGCTCGACGTCGAAGCCGATGCCGCGGGACTGCAGGAGATCGCCACCCGCTCCCGCGGCACCCCGCGCATCGCCAACCGGCTGCTGCGCCGGGTGCGCGACTGGGCGCAGGTCCGCGGCCGCGGCATCGTCGACTACGACGCCGCGCGCGCCGCGCTCAAGGTCTACGAAGTCGACGAGCGCGGCCTCGACCGGCTCGACCGAGCTGTGCTGCGCGCCCTGTGCGAACGCTTCGACGGCGGGCCGGTCGGCCTGCGCACCCTGGCGGTGTCGGTGGGGGAGGAGCCGGAGACCGTCGAAGAGGTCGCCGAACCGTTCCTCGTGCGGGAGGGCCTCATCTCCCGCACTCCGCGCGGACGCATCGCCACAGGTCAGGGCTGGCGCCACCTCGGGCTCGCGCCGCAAGACGCCGAACGGGCTCTCTTCGAGTTCACAGACGACGATTAGTGATTGCCGCCGCATCGCCACTAGACTGACTTCTTGGCTATAGCCCCGTCATATCGAAAGGCTGATCTCACTCGTGGATCCCACAACACTCATCTTCCTTGGCCTCGGCGCCCTCATGCTGTTCTTCCTGTTCAGCAGCCGCAAGAAGCAGAAGGCCCGCCAGGAGAGCATCAAGTCCAATCTGGTGCCCGGTGCCGAGGTGATGACGACGTTCGGTGTGTACGGAACCGTGCTCACTGTCTCGCCGGAGGATCACATCGTCACGATCGAAAGCGGCCCCGGCACTGTGCTGCGCATCCACCAGCAGGCCATCGGCCACATCGAGCCGTCCGCCGGTGTCGCCACCGACGGGCTGTCCGAGGACACCGCCGCTGACGTCGACCGCGACCTGCCTGCCGATGACACGCTGGCTGCCGATGACCGTCTGGCAGACGAGCGCGTGGATGATTCCGATCGCCTCGACAACTATCGCGGCGGCAACTACGGCGGCGGCGACTACACGTCCGACAACGACCTCGATGACCGGCGCCGCGATGACCGCGGTGACGACTTCAAGGCCTGATCACACCCCAACGAAAGATCCCCTGTGTCAACTTCCGCAGACAAGCCCCGTCCGGGACTGCGCTTTGCGTGGCTGACGATCTTCACGCTGGCCCTCGTCGCCCTCATCGGCGGCGGGGCCATCTGGTCGAACGCCTCCTGGACCCCGAAGCTCGCCCTCGACCTCGAAGGCGGCACCTCCATCATCCTCGAACCGCAGCTGGAGGATCAGCGCATCACCCAGGAGCAGCTCGAACAGGCGGTTGCGATCATCCGCCAGCGCGTCGATTCCACGGGTGTGTCCGAAGCTGAGATCACCACGCAGGGCGACCGCAACATCATCGTCAACCTGCCGGGCAACCCGGATGAGCAGACCCGTGAGCTCGTCCGCTCCTCAGCGCAGATGGTGTTCCGCCGCGTCGCCGTCGTCGCCCCTCCCGAGCCGGACACCGGCGAGCAGCCTGCCGAGGAGCAGGGCGAGGAGGGCAACGACGCCACAGACGAGGAGAAGAAGCAGCTCGAGGAGCTGCTCAAGGATCAGGGCGGCGACGAGCAGGCCCCTGCAGAAGACGACCCAGCACAGGGCGGTGCCGGTTCGGTGACGGCTGCCGATGGCACCGACGTCAGGGCCCAGCAGCCCAGCGACGCCGGCACTGTGCCCGGCCCGGCCGGCAACCCCGGCGATGCCGAGGATGCCGAGTCCGGTCAGGACACTGTCAAGGAAGGCGAATTCCCGCGCTTCGACCCGCAGACCGATCAGTCGTGGCTGACGCCGGAGATCCTGCAGACATTCCAGGAACTCGACTGCACCAAGGAGGAGAACCGCATCCGAGGCGAAGCAGGCCCTGACGATCAGCCGGTCGTCGCCTGTGACCAGAGCGGTGCGGCGAAGTACGTGCTCGGACCCGTCGAATTCGACGGCTCGCACATCACCGATGCCGAGTTCACCTTTGAGACGACCGCACAGGGCGCTCAGACGAACCGTCCCGCCGTCTCCATGACCCTTGACAACTATGGCGCTGAGGCCTTCGGCCAGATTTCGGGCGCGCTCACCGGTCTGCAGGAGCCCTACAGCCAGTTCGCGATGGTGCTCGACGGTCAGGTGCTCTCCGCGCCGCGCTCCCAGGCCCACATCACCGACGGCCGGATGATCATCACCGGTGAGTTCACCGTCGAGGAAGCCGAGACTCTGGCCAGCCAGCTGAAGAACGGCTCGCTGCCGATCAGCTTCCAGGTCCAGAGCGAACAGCAGATCTCACCCACCCTGGGTGCCGACTACCTCGCCAAGGGCCTGCTGGCCGGCGGCATCGGCCTGCTGCTCGTCGTCGGCTACTCGCTCATCCAGTACCGCGTCCTCGGCCTGGTGACGGTCTCCAGCCTCGCCGTCGCCGGTGTGCTGACGTATCTGCTGCTGCTGTTCGTCACATGGCGCTACGGCTACCGGCTGTCACTGGCCGGTGTCGCCGGCCTCATCGTCGGCATCGGCATGACCGCAGACTCCTTCATCGTCTACTTCGAACGCGTGCGAGACGAGCTGCGCTCCGGGCGCAAGCTCACGAGCGCCGTCGAAATCGGCTGGGACCGCGCCAAGCGCACGATCTTCGCCTCGAAGGCCGTCAACATGCTCGCTGCGGTGATCCTCTACATCCTCGCCGTCGGCAGCGTGCGCGGCTTCGCGTTCACGCTCGGCCTCACCGTCATCATCGACGTCATCCTCGTCATCCTCTTCACCCACCCGATGCTGCAGGTGCTGGCGCGCACGCACTTCTTCGGTTACGGCCACCCGTGGTCGGGTATGGATCCGCGTCAGCTCGGCGTCAAGATGGCCGCCTACCGCGGTGCGATGGGCCTGGACCTGGAGAAGGCGAAGGAGAAGTCGAAGAAGCGCGGCTCCTACCGGGAGGCCAAGCGCCGGCAGGCCAGCATCGACAAGCGCTCCGGTTCTTCGACACGCGTCAGCCGGAAGTCCACCGGCACGTTGAGTGCTGACCGATCAGAGCTCTCGATCGCCGAGCGCAAGGCGCTGCGCGAGAAGGAAGCGCGCGAGAAGGAGGCCCGGAAACGGGAGGCAGGTGCCGAGGCCGATGAGGCGCGCACCGACAGCGATGACGTGACTGCCGGAGCCGGACGAACGGACGGTGATGCCCGATGATGCGCTCGTTCTTCGCCTGGGGCAATGACCTGCACTCGGGTCGCACCTCGATCCCGTTCATCAAGCGCTCGAAGCTGTGGCTGGGCATCGCGGTCGCCCTCATGATCGCCTCGCTCATCGTGCCGCTGCTGGGCGGATTCAACCTCGGCATCGCCTTCAAGGGCGGATCCCAGTTCCAGATCGCCAACACCTCCGACACCTCCGAGCAGCACGCCCACGACGCAGTCGCCGAGGTCGTCGGCAACAGTGTCTCGACCTCCGTCGTGCCGACCTCGGACACCTCCATCAAGATCGACACCGACCAGCTGACCGATGATCAGATGCAGCAGGTCCGCGACGCGCTCGTGACGTCGTACAGCGTCGAGAACGAGGACGTCACCTCGAACTTCGTCGGCCCCAAGTGGGGTCAGGACGTGACCGAGAAGATGACGCGGGCGCTCATCATCTTCGTCGCGATCGCGATGCTCGTGATGGCGATCTACTTCCGCACCTGGAAGATGTCGCTGGCGGCGATCCTCGGCCTCGTCTTCGTCATGGTCCTCACGATGGGCATCTACTCCGCCCTCGGCTTCGAGGTCACACCGGAGGCGATCATCGGCTTCCTCACGGTGCTGAGCTTCTCGCTGTACGACACGGTGGTGGTCTTCGACAAGATCCGCGAGAACACGGAGGACTTCAAGGAGAATAACCGCATGAAGTTCTCCGAGCTCGTCAACCTCGGCGTCAACCAGACGACCGTGCGTTCGATCAACACCTCGATGATCTCGGTGCTGCCGATTGCAGCCATCCTCTTCATCGGCGTGTTCCTGCTCGGCGCCGGCACCCTGACCGACATCGCGCTCTCGCTGTTCATCGGCACGATCGTCGCTGCCGCCTCGACCCTGTTCGTCGCCTCGCCGCTGTACAACCTGCTGCGGCAGAACGAACCGGCCGTCAAGGAACAGGAGGCGATGGTCGACGAGCACCGCCGCAAGCGCGGACTGCCCGACCGCCCACCGGTGCTGTTCGAGGACGTGCGCGCCTGAGCCCCAGCAGCGGACACGAGCGCCTCGATCGCGCGGCGCACAGAAGCGCGTAAGATGGACAGACCATGACAGGATTGCACTCCTGTCATGGTCTGTTGATTGTGTGACGTCGGTTGACGATGTGACGTCTGCTGATCATGCGACGAAGGGAGCGACACGTGGCCGATACCACCGGTGAGTCCACGCGCAGGCCGCGCGGCATTTCCCGACTGGCCTTCTGGACGGCCCGCTCCCAGCACGCCCCGCAGCACCCGAAGGCCCTCGGCCCGCTGCTGCAGGCCGTCGCCCACAACCACCCGAAGGACGATGTCGAGCTCATCGTCCGGGCATACCGCACCGCCGAGAAATGGCATCGCGGCCAGATGCGCAAGAGCGGCGACCCCTACATCACCCACCCGGTCGCGGTCGCCACCATTCTCGCCGAGATCGGCATGAACTCCTCGACGCTGGCTGCGGCCCTGCTGCACGACACCGTCGAGGACACCGACTACAGCCTCGACCAGCTGCGCGAGGACTTCGGCGACGAGATCGCGCTCATGGTCGACGGCGTCACCAAGCTCGACAAGATCGAATACGGCGCCGCCACCCAGTCCGAGACCGTGCGCAAGATGATCCTGGCGATGTCGAAGGACATCCGGGTGCTCGTCATCAAGCTCGCTGACCGGCTGCACAACGCCCGCACGTGGAAGTACGTCCCGGCCGCCTCGAGTGAGAAGAAGGCCAAGGAGACCCTGGAGATCTTCGCCCCGCTGGCACACCGGCTGGGCATGAACACCATCAAATGGGAGCTCGAGGATCTGTCCTTCCAGGTGCTCTACCCGAAGGTGTACAGCGAGATCGTCCGGCTCGTCGCCGAGCGTGCTCCCGAGCGCGAGAAGTACCTCGCGATTGTGTCGAAGGAGATCAAGGACGAAGCCGGCGAAGCCAACATCATCGCCGAGATCTCCGGCCGCCCGAAGCACTACTACTCGATCTACCAGAAGATGGTCGTCCGGGGCCACGAGTTCGCCGACATCTACGACCTCGTCGGCGTGAGAGTGCTCGTGGAGACAGTGCGCGAATGCTACGGCGTGCTCGGCCTCGTACACGCGAAGTGGTTGCCGATCGCAGGGCGTTTCAAGGACTACATCGCGATGCCGAAGTACAACATGTACCAGAGCCTGCACACCACGGTCATCGGACCCTACGGCAAACCGGTCGAGATCCAGATCCGGACGCACGAGATGCACCGGCGGGCCGAGTTCGGCATCGCCGCACACTGGAAGTACAAGGACCGCCGGAAGGTCAACCCGCAGGCGATCAACGCCGCCGGCGGCCGGATGGCGAAGGTCGGCGACTCCGGTGAGGTCGACCAGGTCGCCTGGCTGCGTCAGCTGCTCGACTGGCAGCGGGAGACCTCCGATCCCGACGAGTTCCTCGACAACCTGCGCTTCGAGGTCAACTCCAAAGAGGTCTACATCTTCACGCCCAAAGGCGACATCATCTCCCTGCCGGCCGATGCCACCCCGGTCGACTTCGCCTATGCCGTGCACACCGAGGTCGGACACAAGACGATGGGGGCCCGCGTCAACGGCCGGCTCGTGTCGTTGGATTCGAAGCTGCACAACGGCGATGTCGTCGAAGTCTTCACCTCCAAGGACGAGAACGCCGGACCGTCCCGCGACTGGCTGGCCTTCGTCACCAGCCCGCGGGCGCGCAACAAGATCCGCCAGTGGTTCTCCAAGGAGCGCCGTGAAGAGGCGATCGAGACCGGTCGCGATCAGCTGGCCCGGGCGATGCGCCGTCACCACCTGTCAGCCGATGCGCTCATGAGCCAGGAGGCGCTGCTCGTCGTCGCCAGCGAGCAGCGGCTGCCGGATGTCACCGCCCTCTACGCCGCCATAGGCAACGGCAACATGTCGGCTGCCCACGTCGTCGACCTCCTGGCCAAGGAGGTCTCGGCGGACGAGCAGGAGGACGACCAGCCGACGACGGAGATCCTGCGGCCGTCGAACCGGCGCGGCAAGTCCCGCGGCCACCATTCCTCAACCGACGGTGTGCGCGTCAAGGGCTCCGACGACATCCTCGTCAAGCTCGCCCGCTGCTGCACTCCAGTCCCCGGCGACACCATCATGGGATTCGTCACCCGCGGAGCAGGGGTGTCCGTCCACCGGACCGACTGCAAGAACGTCTCCAGCCTCAAACGCGAACCCGAGCGCATCGTCGAAGTCGAATGGGCACACCATTCGCAGGGCATCTACCTCGTCCAGATCCAGGTCGAGGCACTCGACCGCGCTGGACTGCTCTCCGACATCACCAAGGTGCTCACCGACAACCACGTCAACATCCTCTCCGCTTCGGTGGCGACGTCTCGCGCCCGTGTTGCGCAGTCGCGGTTCGTCTTCGAGATCGGCGACTCCACTCACCTCGACACGGTGCTCTCGGCAGTCAAACAGGTGGAAGGGGTCTTCGACGTCTACCGCATCACCGGAGGCTGAAGCGCCGGTCTCAGCGCACCGGCAGCAGCGTGCGCGCGTGCGGGATGATGTCGCCGAGCAGCTGGCGCATCCGCACAAGGTGCGGGCGCCGGTACTGCTCAGCGACGAACCGGGTGAGCGCGATCTGCTCATCGAAGCCGACTGATTCGAGCACTGACTCAGCCGCGGTGCGCAGCGTCTGCTCGTCCGTGCCGGCATCGAGGAGCTCATAGAGCAGGTCGTACAGAGTCCGTTCCGGACTGGTCAGCGCCAGCCCGGCCAGCTCAGCCTCCTCACCGGGACACACATCGCGTTCGTGGACGACGACCGGCAGGCGGGCGGCCCGGATGCGGCGCCGCACCCGGGTGGTGTACTCCGCGACCACCGGGGCCAGACCCGAACCCCACCACACCCAGTGCGCCGACCGGTGGCTGAGCACCAGTCCCGGCAGGGGAGCGGCCTCGACGCTGCTGGCCCGCAGCCGCGCATCGACGGGCATGCCCACCGGCGCCCAGCACGTGGCCGAAAGCCGGAAGGCCAGCCCATCGAAGGTCAGCTCCATGAGCTCGGTGTAGCTCAGCGGCTCACCCAAACGCAGCAGATCGTCCATGCCCCCACTCTGGCCCACCGGAGCGGGCCAGACCAGACGCTGTGAGAATCTGTGGACACAGCACTGCGGCCCGCCTGATGACAGGCGAGCCGCAGTCGGCAGTCTCAGACGGACACTGCCGTCACTGCATCTCCTCAGCCGTGCGCGCGACCTGGTCGCGCCAGGCGCGCCGGGCCTCGAGCGCCTCCCGCGCTGTGGCGATGTCGCCGTCCTTGCCGGCGGTCTCGGCCTTGTCCAGCTCTGCCTCCAGCTCAGCGATCGAGGCATCGAGCTGGGCGAGCATGCCCGAGGTGCGGGCCTGATGCTCGGGGTTCGTGCGCCGCCACTCGGCGTCCTCCGCCTCCGCCAGCGCCCGTTCGACGGCCCGCAGCCCGCCTTCCATCCGGGAGATGTCAGCCCGCGGCACCTTGCCGGCGTCCTCCCACTGATCCTGGATGACGCGCAGCTTCTCCTTCGCCGTCACCGGATCGGTGATCGGCAGCAGCGCCTCAGCCTCAGCCAGCAGCTGCTCCTTGACCTTGAGATTGCCGACGTACTCGGCCTCAACCTCTTCATTGGCCCGGTTGCGGGCAGCGAAGAACCGGTCCTGGGCGGCCCGGAACTTCGCCCACAGGGCGTCGTCGTCCTTGCGTCCGGCGCGCGGGGCGGCTTTCCACCGGTCCATCAGGCGCCGGTACTGCTGGGCGGTCTCGCGCCAGTCAGTCGAATCCGACAGCGCTTCAGCCTCGGTCACGAGCTTCTGCTTGATCCGCTTGCCCTCGGCGTTGCGCTCATCGAGGGCGGAGAAGAACTCGCGGCGGGCCTTGTCGAAGCGGTTGCGGGCCTTGGAGAACCGTCCCCACAGCTGCTGGTCCTGCGACCGCGGCAGCCGTGGCGTCGTCGCCTGCACCTGCTTCCACTGCTCGAACAGCTCCTTCATGCGGGCACTCGACTGCTTCCACTGCACCCGCGCCGGATCAGCGTCGGCGATCGCCTCGGCTTCCTCCACCACGGCGATGCGCGCCTGCAGGCCGGCGGCCTTCGACTCCTCATGCGCCCGCGCCTGCTGGGCGGTGGCCTCAGCGGCCTGCTCCGACACAGCATCGAGCCGGGCGCGCAGCGCATCGAGGTCACCGACGACCTGCGCCTCAGCCAGCGCCTCGCGCTGGGTTCCCGCCGCCTCGGCGACGGTCGCACCGGCGGCACCGGCAGCCAGACGCTGCTCGAGCAGCGTGACGGCATCGGCGAGATCGAGGTACTTCTTCGCGAAGTACTCCAGCGCCTGGGACTCATCGGCATCCGGGTACTGACCGACCTCCCGCTCACCCTCAGCGGTCGTGACGTAGACTGTCGAATCCTCACCGACCCGGCCGAACGTCTTCGCCTCAGCGATCTCAGCGGTCCGGTCGTGGGCGGGCGCCACGGGGGCGGCAGGGGCCTGACCGGGCCGGGGGCGCAGGGCCGCCGGCGACGGGATCGCAGACGGCTTGGGCACCGGTGCCGGCTTCGGCTTCGGGGCGTCGGAGGACTGGGAAGCGCCGGCAAGCGTGGGCGCGGAAGTGGGCTGCTGCGTCTCGTCGGTCATATGGCACCTTGTCGTATCGTCGGTCGAATCCTGTGACGGATCACTCAACGCGGGAATGTACCTTCCCAGCATAACGACAAAACCGCAGCCTCCTGCCGCGCTCCGCACCGGCCGATACACTGGTCGTATGGAGATTGCCGGAGTCCGCGCCGAGTTCCTCGACGTCAACTGCTATGCCGTCGCCGCTGAGCACCCCGAGGGGCAGGCCCGCGAATGCCTGCTCGTCGACGCCGGCTTCGACTGCGCCCCGCGCATGAAGACGCTGCTCGACGAACTCGGCTGGACCCCGGTCGCGGTGCTGCTCACCCACGGCCACCCCGACCATGTGCTCGGCCTGCCCCGCCTGCGCGAGGTGTTTCCGCACCTGGAGGCCCATCTCGCCGCCCCTGACGTCTACCGGCTGACAGACCCGGCCGGAACCCTGTCACCGGAGCTCGGGCAGATGCTCGGCGGGATGATCGGCGACTGGACCGCCCCCGAGGTGGTCGAGACCGCCGATGGTGCGTCCTGGCAGGCTGCCGGGCTGGCGATCGAGGCGACCCTCGCCCCCGGGCACACCGAGGGCTCGACACTGTGGCGGGTGCGCGACACCTCGGGCGCGGCAGAGGACCTGGAGGTGCCCGAAGTGCTCTTCACCGGCGATGTGCTCTTCGCTGGGTCGATCGGGCGCACCGATCTGCCCGGCGGCGACGATGCGGCGATGCGCACCTCGCTGCGCCTGTTCGCCGCGCTGCCCGACACCCCGATCCTGCCCGGGCACGGGCCCGGCAGCACGATCGCCCACGAGCTGCGCACCAACCCCTTCCTCTGAACCCGGCTCCTGCCGCAGGAGACCAGCGCACATGACGACCAGCCGGCCGGCTGGCACCGGCTGCCGCCTATGATGGATGCGGTCGGCGCCCACCACGGCCGGCACCCACCTGGCAAGGAGAACGACTCACATGGCACAAGCCGCACGCCTGTCCGGATTCCCCGAATGGCTGCCCGCTGACCGCATCGTCGAGGAGCGGGTCATCGACCTGCTCAAGCACACCTTCGAACTCAACGGCTATGCGGCGCTGCATACGCGTGCCGTCGAACCGCTCAGCGCCCTGGCCAAGGACGGTGAGATCGACAAGGAGATCTTCGCCGTCTCTCGGCTGCACGGCGACCCGTCTGACTCCCGCAACCCGATGGGCCTGCACTTCGACCTGACCGTGCCCTTCGCCCGCTACGTCGTCGAGAACGCCGGCCACCTGTCGTTCCCGTTCAAGCGCTACCAGATCCAGCCGGTGTGGCGCGGTGAGCGCCCCCAGGACGGGCGCTTCCGCGAGTTCATCCAAGCCGACATCGACGTCGTCGCCGAGGACAGCCTCGCCGACCACTTCGAAGTCGAGGTCCCGCTGGTGATGGCGCAGGCCTTCGACGCGCTTCGCGAACTCGGCGTGCCACCGGTGCGGATCCTGGCCAACAATCGCAAGCTGCTCGAAGGCTTCGCCCGCGGCCTGGGCCTGGAGAACATCCCGGCTGTGCTGCGCAGCCTTGATAAGTACGACAAGATCGGCCCCGACCGGGTCGGCGAGCTGCTCGCCGCCGACGCCGGCGCCTCGGAAGCCCAGCAGCAGGCGCTTTTGAAGCTCGCGGCCATCGAATCCGACACCTCGGCCTTCGCCGATGAGGTCCTCGCCCTCGGTGTCAGCGATGCGCTGCTCGATGAGGGGCTCGAATCCCTCGTCCGCCTCGTCGATGCCGCCCACCGCATCCAGCCCGGCGTCGTCGTCGCCCAGCTCAAGATCGCCCGCGGCCTGGACTACTACACCGGTTCGGTGTACGAGACCCAGCTGCTCGGCCACGAATCGCTCGGCTCGGTGTGCTCCGGCGGCCGCTACGACTCCCTGGCCTCAAACGGCAAGAAGACGTATCCCGGTGTCGGCATCTCACTCGGCGTCTCGCGGCTGATGTCGCGGCTGGTCGGCAAGAACCGGATGCTGGCCGCGACCCGGTCGGTGCCGACAGCCGTGCTCATCGCCGTCACTGACGAAAGCGGCCGCAGCGAAGCCGATGCGGTGGCCATGCAGCTGCGCCGCCGCGGCATCCCCGTCGACGTCGCACCGGCTGCCAGCAAGTTCGGCAAGCAGATCCGCTTCGCCGACCGCCGCGGCATCCCATATGTGTGGTTCGTCGATGGTGAGACCGGCCACGAGGTCAAGGACATCCGCTCCGGTGAGCAGGTCTCAGCCGACCCCGAGCTGTGGACGCCGCCGGCTGAGGACGTCTGGCCGCGCGTCGAACGCGTCACCGGCGACGAGGGCTGAAGCGGCTGAAGACTGAGCCTCAGCTCTCGCCCTGGACCCGCAGCGGGGCCGCCGCGCGCGGCTCCGGATCCGGGGCCAGCGAGCCGTCTGGGGCGATGTGGTCGAAGATCTCCGAGACCATCGTCACCACGTGCGGGTCGTCGACGACGTAGAAGATGTGCTTGCCGTCCCGCCTGGAGGACACGAGGCCGGCCAGGCGCATCTTCGCCAGATGCTGGGAGACGACCTGCACGCTGACCCCGCACTCCTCGGCCAGGCTGCTGACATCGCGCTCCCCATGGAGCAGATGCCACACGATGAACAGCCGGGTCGATGAGGACAGCATCCGGAACGTCTCGGCAGCGACGTCGACCTGGGCGGGCGTCGGCACCTCGGGAACGGCAGATCCGGGGGGAGTGTCATGAGTCATTCGCAGCATCCAGCCTTTCCATCAGTACCGCGCACTATGACTATCATGGTGCAAGCGCAGAGTCTGCACACCATCCGTGCCCGCAGACCGTCACCTCAATCCTCACACCATGAAGGAGTTCCACCCCATGCTACGCACCCGTGAGGCGGCCACCCTCGGCACGCCCGACATCGACAGCACCGTCACCCTCACCGGATGGGTCGACCGGCGCCGTGACCACGGGGGAGTGGCCTTCATCGACCTGCGCGACTCATCGGGCATCGTGCAGGTCGTCGTGCGCGAAGACGTCGCCGACAAGCTGCGCAACGAGACCGTCATCCAGGTCACCGGCACCGTCGCCGCGCGCCCGGAGGGCAACACCAACGCGCAGCTGGCCACCGGTGAGATCGAGGTCGTCGACACCGAGGTGACCGTGCTCTCGCAGGCGGCACCGCTGCCGTTCCAGGTCTCCGACCACGCTGAGGACTCCGGCACCGTCGGCGAGGAGGTCCGCCTCAAGCACCGCTACCTCGACCTGCGCCGCAGCGAACCGGCCCGCATCATCCGCCTGCGCTCCGAAGCCAACAAGGCCGCCCGCCGGGTGCTCGATGAGCACCGCTACATCGAAGTCGAGACCCCGACGATGACCCGCTCGACCCCTGAGGGCGCCCGCGACTTCGTCATCCCGGCCCGCCTGCGCCCCGGCTCCTGGTACGCGCTGCCGCAGTCGCCGCAGCTGTTCAAGCAGCTGCTGCAGGTCGGCGGCATCGAACGCTACTATCAGCTCGCCCGCTGCTACCGCGATGAGGACTTCCGCGCTGACCGGCAGCCGGAGTTCACCCAGCTCGACATCGAGGCCTCCTTCGTCGAACAGGACGACATCATCGCCCTGGCCGAAGACGTCCTCGCCGCCCTCTGGGAGCTCATCGGCCACACCATCGACCGGCCGATCCCGCGCATGCCCTACTGGGAGGCGATGGAGCGCTACGGCACCGACAAGCCCGACCTGCGCTTCGACATCGAACTCACCGACCTCACCGAGTACTTCGCCAGCACCCCGTTCCGCGTGTTCCAGGCACCTTACGTCGGAGCCGTCGTCTACCCCGGCGGCGGATCGCTGCCGCGCCGCCAGCTCGACGGCTGGCAGGACTGGGCCCGCCAGCGCGGCGCGAAGGGCCTGGCCTACGTGCTCATCGGCGAAGACGGCACCCTCGGCGGCCCAGTGGCCAAGAACATCTCCGAAGAGGAGAAGGCCGGACTGGCCGAGAAGGTCGGTGCGAAGCCCGGCGACGCGATCTTCTTCGCCGCCGACAAGCCGGCAGCGGCCCGCGCGCTGCTCGGTGCCGCCCGCAACGAGATCGCCGAGCGCACCGGCCTCATCAAGGACGGCGACTGGTCGTTCGTGTGGATCGTCGACGCCCCGGTCTTCGAACCGGCAGAGGACGCCGTGGCTGCCGGTGACGTCGCCGTCGGCGAAGGCAAGTGGACGGCCGTCCACCACGCCTTCACCGCCCCGAAGCCCGAATACCTCGACACCTTCGACACCGATCCCGGTTCGGCTCTGGCCAGCGCCTACGACATCGTCTGCAACGGCAACGAGATCGGCGGCGGCTCGCTGCGCATCCACCGCCCCGAGGTCCAGCAGCGGGTCTTCGACGTCATGGGCATCACGCAGGAGGAAGCGCAGGAGAAGTTCGGCTTCCTGCTCGAGGCCCTGAGCTTCGGTGCGCCCCCGCACGGCGGCATCGCCTTCGGCTGGGACCGCATCGTCGCCCTGCTCGCCGGCACCGACTCGATCCGCGAGGTCATCGCCTTCCCCAAGACCGGCGGCGGATACGACCCGCTCACCGACGCCCCGGCGCCGATCACCGCCGAACAGCGCGCCGAGGCCGGGGTCGACTACGACCCTGACGCCGAGGACGAATGAGCGACCTGTTCTCATCGGCCAACGAGGCGGCTGCAGGCGCCGACGAGGCACCGGCAGCCGCCTCTGGCACCGAGCCCGCCGGCAGCGCCGCGTCATCAGATCCTGATAACCTCAGCGGTGTCAGCGCGCTCGATCCGCTGGCGGTGCGGATGCGCCCGCGCAGCATCGACGAGATCGTCGGCCAGGAGCACCTGACCGCTCCCGGCTCACCGCTGCACCAGCTCGCCGAGGCCCGCACCGGAGCACGGGCCGGGGCCACCTCAGTGATCCTGTGGGGCCCACCCGGAGTCGGCAAGACGACGATCGCCCACGTCATCTCGCACAGCCCCAATCGCAAGTTCGTCGAACTCTCGGCCATCACCGCGGGCGTCAAGGACGTCCGCCAGGTCATCGAGAACGCCCGCAACGACCGGGAGCTCTACCAGCGCACCACGGTGCTGTTCCTCGATGAGATCCACCGCTTCTCCAAAGCCCAGCAGGACGCCCTGCTGCCGGCCGTGGAGAACCGGCTCGTCGTCCTCATCGCCGCCACCACCGAGAACCCGTCCTTCTCCGTCATCGCCCCGCTCGTCTCTCGCTCGCTCGTCCTGACTCTCAAGCCGCTGACCGACGAGGGCGTCGCTGCACTCATCGACCGGGCGCTGGAGTCCCCGCGGGGACTGGCCGGCACCTTCACCCTCGATGACGACGCCCGGGACTACATCGTCCAGGTCGCCTCCGGTGACGGCCGGCGTGCGCTGACCGTCCTCGAAGCCGCCGCCGCCAGCGCACGCGCCACCTCCGGCAGCGATGAGACCACCGCCATCACCCGGGAGCAGGCCGCCGAATCGGCCAACCAGGCCGTCGTGCGCTATGACCGGGCAGGTGACCAGCACTACGACGTCATCTCCGCGTTCATCAAGTCGATCCGCGGCTCAGACCCCGACGCCGCCCTGCACTACCTCGCCCGGATGATCGTCGCCGGTGAGGACCCCAGGTTCATCGCCCGGCGCATCGTCATCGCCGCAGCCGAGGACATCGGCATGGCCGACCCGCAGGCCCTGCCACTGGCCGTGGCCGCCCAGACCGCCGTGGAGCGCATCGGCATGCCCGAAGGCCGGATCCCGCTGGCCGAAGCCGTCGTCTACCTCGCCTGTGCCCCGAAGTCGAACGCCTCCTACACCGCCATCGACGCCGCGATCGCCGACGTCAAAGCCGGCAAGGCAGGCGAGGTGCCCATGCACCTGCGCGACGCCCACTACCCAGGTGCGAAAGCCCTCGGGCACGGTGCCGGCTACAAATACGCCCACAGCTACCCGCATTCGGTGGCCGCCCAAGACCATCTGCCCGAATCCCTGGCAGGTGCCCAGTACTACACGCCGACGGCCAACGGAGCGGAGAAGGGCATGGCCGAGCGTCTGGCAGCGATCGCCCGGCTGCGCGCTGGGAAGTGAGCCCGGCCCGCCGGCCGGCGGGCCGCCTCGGACGCGGTGCATCCCATTTGCTCCGTACACCTGCCAGCCGGTAAGGTAGTGCGGTGCTGTGCCTGGCCGAAATCGGCTGCAGGGCGGTCGATGGGCTCCGGTCTCGCGGAGCCGATCCTCTTTCCACTCGCGGAAACAGCAGCCTCCCACGCTGACCGAGACACCCGCATGCGCGGGATCAGCGGAGGCAGAAGAATGATGAAAGGTTGGCATCCATGCCTGCACCCGCACGTTCGCGTCGCCAGGTCCGCCTCTCGCGGTCCCTGGGACTGCCGCTGACTCCGAAGGCCGAGAAGTACTTCGAGCGCCGCCCGTACCCGCCCGGCGAGCACGGCCGCGCCCGCCGCCGCAACGACAGCGACTACTCGGTCCGCCTGAAGGAAAAGCAGCGTCTGCGCGCCCAGTACAACATCCGCGAAGCCCAGATGCTCAAGGTCTACAAGGAGGCCCGCCGCGAGCAGGGCCTGACCGGTGAGAACCTCGTCGAGCTCCTCGAGATGCGTCTCGATGCCCTCGTGCTGCGCGCCGGCTTCGCCCGCACCATCCAGCAGGCCCGCCAGTTCGTGGTGCATCGCCACATCATGGTCGACGGCCAGCGCGTCGATCGTCCGTCCTTCCGCGTCAAGGAGGGCCAGATGATCCACGTGCACCAGAAGTCCGCTGAGATGGAGCCCTTCCAGATCGCTGCTGCCGGCGGTCACCGCGACGTCCTGCCGGCCGTCCCGGGCTACCTCAAGGTCGATCTCGAAGCCCTGCAGGCGACGCTGCTGCGCCGCCCGAAGCGCGAAGAGGTGCCGATCACCTGCGACATCCAGCTCGTGGTCGAGTACTACTCACGCTGATCCTGACGTCTGCGCAGACCCTGCGCAGCACCTCCTGCCCGGGTGTTCGCCACTGCGAATGCCCGGGCAGGTTTGTATGATGGCGCAGGAGGAACGCTCCGCGCCCGAGGCGCCGGCCGCCGGCCGTCATCGCCTCCCGCCTGACCCCGCAACAGTTTCGAAAGGTTCGCATGAAGACTGCAGAGATCAAACGGCGCTGGCTCGAATACTTCGCCGCCAACGGCCACACCGTCGTGCCGTCCGCGTCGGTGATCAGCAGCGACCCGACGATCCTGTTCAACATCGCCGGCATGGTGCAGTTCATCCCGTACCTCTCCGGCCGCGAACCCGCCCCGTACCCGCGGGCGACCAGCGTGCAGAAGTGCGTGCGCACCCAGGACATCGAAGAGGTCGGCAAGACCACCCGCCACGGCACGTTCTTCCAGATGAACGGCAACTTCTCCTTCGGTGACTACTTCAAGGACGACGCCATCCGCTTCGCCTGGGGACTGCTGACGAACTCCGAGGCCGACGGCGGCCTCGGCTTCGACCCCGACCGGCTGTGGGCGACCGTGCACGCCGATGACGCCGAGACCATCGACCTGTGGCTGGAGAACACCTCGATCCCGGCCGAGCGGATCCAGACCCGCGGCAACGAGGACAACTTCTGGCACACCGGCCAGCCCGGACCCGGCGGCTACTGCTCGGAGATCTACTACGACCGCGGCCCGGCCTACGGCGCCGAAGGCGGCCCGGTGGCCGATGAGGACCGCTACATCGAGATCTGGAACCTCGTGTTCATGGAGTTCGCGCTCTCCGAGGTCCGCTCCAAGGTCGACTTCACGATCGAGAAAGAGCTGCCGGCCAAGAACATCGACACCGGCATGGGCCTGGAGCGCGTCGCCTTCCTCAAGCAGGGCGTCGCGAACATGTACGAGATCGACGAGGTCTACCCCGTCATCGAGGCCGCCTCGCAGCTCTCGGGCCGGAAGTACGGTGACAGCGAAGAAAACGATGTGCGCATGCGCGTCGTCGCCGACCACGTCCGCTCAGCCCTCATCATCATCGGTGACGGCGTGCGCCCGGCCAATGAGGGCCGCGGCTACATCCTGCGCCGTCTGCTGCGCCGCGCGGTGCGCGCGATGCGCCTGCTCGGTGTCACCGAACCGGTGCTGCCGACCCTGCTGCCGGTGTCGAAGGACGCGATGAAGGACTCCTACCCGGAGCTGGAGACCGACTTCGACCGCATCTCGCGCATCGCCTATGCCGAGGAGACTGCGTTCCTGCGCACCCTCGAATCCGGCACCCAGCTGCTCGGCCGCTCCGTCGACGCCGTCGGCGAGGGCGGCACCATCAGCGGTGATGTCGCCTTCGCCCTGCACGACACGCACGGCTTCCCGATCGACATGACCCTCGAGATGGCCGCCGAACACGGCGTGTCCGTTGACGAGGAGGGCTTCGCAGCGCTCATGGCCGAACAGCGTCAGCGCGCCAAGGCCGATGCCAAGGCCCGCAAGGGCGGCCTGCACACCGACCTGTCTGCCTACTCCGCGCTGCTCGAAGAGGGCTCGACCGAATTCATCGGCTACGACAACCTCACCGCCGACTCCCGGATCCGCGGAGTCGTCGCGGCAGGGGAGAGCGTCGAGGCAGCCGAGCCCGGTGACGAAGTCGACCTCGTCCTCGACGTCACGCCCTTCTACGCCGAATCCGGCGGCCAGAAGGCCGACGTCGGCATCATCCGCGGTGACGGCTTCGTCGCCGAGGTCCTCGATGTGCAGAATCCGCTCAAGGGCCTGCCGGCCCACCGGGTCCGCATCGTCGAGGGCGCCCTGCACCCCGGGTCCGAGGTGCACGCCGAGGTGGATGCCGGCCACCGCTTCCAAGCCGCGCAGGCCCACTCGGCCACCCACCTCATCCACGCCGCGCTGCGCGAGGTGCTCGGCTCGAACGCCGTGCAGGCCGGTTCGCTCAACCAGCCCGGCTACATGCGCTTCGACTACTCCTTCCCGGAGGCCCCCTCGGCTGCTGCTCGCGCCGAGATCGAGGACGCGGCCAATATCGCTGTGCGCGACAACCTCGACGTGGCGTATGAGTACATGCCCTTCGAGGATGCCAAGCGCTCCGGCGCTCTCGCGCTGTTCGGCGAGAAGTACCCTGACGTCGTGCGCGTCGTCGACATCGGCGGTCCGTTCTCCCGCGAACTGTGCGGCGGCACCCACGTGCTGCGCACCACCGAAGTCGGCCCGATTTCGGTCGTCTCCGAAGCATCCGTCGGCTCCGGCACCCGCCGCATTGAGGCGACCGTCGGTCTGAGCGCGTTCCGCGAACTGGCCAAGGAGCGCACGATCGTGCAGTCGCTGTCGGACATGCTCAAGGTGCCCGGCCCTGACGTCATCGACCGCGTGTCCGGTCTGCTGGCCAAGATCAAGGAGGCCGAACGGACCATCGCCAAGCTCAACCAGCAGCAGGTGCTCGCCGCTGCCGGGACGGCCGTGCAGGCAGCCGAGCGGATCGGTGAGATCGTCTTCAGCGGCACCGAACTCGGCGCCGTGTCCTCCGCTGACGATGTGCGCTCCTTCGTCCAGGATGTGCGCAACCGCCTCGGCTCCGAGGCGGCCGTGGTCGCTGCGATCGGCAGCGCCGGAGGCAAGCCCAGCGTCGTCGTCGGACTCAACGACGCCGCACGCGAGGCCGGATACAAGGCCGGCGATCTCGTCAAGACCGCCTGCCGGATCCTCGGCGGTGGTGGCGGCGGCCGCCCCGATCTCGCCCAGGGCGGAGGCACCGACCTGAGCAAGGCGCCAGAGGCTCTGGCCGCACTGCGCCGTGAGCTCGGAGCCGCCTAGTGGCATTCCGGCGCGGCCGCAGGATCGCCCTCGACATCGGCTCGGTGCGCATCGGCGTGGCGCAGTGCGATCCCGACGGGATCCTCGCCACGCCGCTGACCACCGTGTACCGGCGCGACGGCGATGAGCGCGCACTCACCGAGCTGCACGCGCTCATCGCCGAACACGAGCCGATCGAGATCATCACCGGACTGCCCACCTCACTCGACGGCCAGCAGCGTGCCTCGGCCGCGGCGGCCCGCTCATTCGCGCAGGTCCTTGCAGGTCAGACGGACATTCCGGTGCGCGAGGTCGATGAGCGGTTCACCACCACCCAGGCACACGGCATGTTACAGTCAGCTGGCAGAAGCTCGCGCCAGAG
The DNA here is from genome assembly GCF_014836885.1 of Brevibacterium gallinarum. Classification (GTDB taxonomy): domain Bacteria; phylum Actinomycetota; class Actinomycetes; order Actinomycetales; family Brevibacteriaceae; genus Brevibacterium; species Brevibacterium gallinarum. Next base: position 91,423 of record NZ_JACSPY010000003.1, on the reverse strand, counting down.
ACGCGAGATCGTCGACTCTGTCGCAGCGGTGATGATCCTGCAGGCGGCGATCGATCAGGAGAAGCGCACCGGCCAGCCCGCCGGAAGCCCCATCGCCACGACCGAGGAGCCCTGAGGTGAACCTGTCAGAGGAGTTCGACGCAACCGACGACGGTCTCTCGCGCCAGGAGCTGCGGGCCAAACGCCGCCGGCAGATGATGCGCCGCAGGCGCACCGTCACCATCCTCACCGCTGCCGTGCTCGTCCTCGGCGTCGTGGGCGCTGTCGCTTTCTCCACCGCCACCGGAGTGGTCTCGGAGATCTTCGCTGAGAAGGGCGATTACGAAGGCGAAGGCAAGGACGAGATCGTCATCACGGTCATCCCCGGCAGCTCCGCCCGGGAGGTCGCGAACCACCTCGTCGAACAGGACGTCATCATGTCCTCGAAGCCCTTCCTCGACGAGATCGAGAAGCGCGATGCCGTCATCCAGGCCGGTGACTTCACGATGCGCAAGCAGATGAGCTCGGCAGCTGCCGTCGAAGCGCTCATCAACCCGCTGGCCAACCAGCGCCTGGCCATCCCCGAGGGCTTCAGCATCAAGCAGATCAAGGGCCGGATGCTCGACTCCGGCATGGACGAAGCCTCGATCAACGAAGCGATCGACGAGAAGAAGCCAGCCGACTACGGACTCGACATCGAGGCGCCGAGCCTCGAAGGCTACCTGTACCCGGCAACCTATGAGATCCGTCCGAACATGACCGCCGAGCAGATGGTCCAGGAGATGGTCGACAAGACCAAGACCGAGATCGACCAGATCGGCATCCCCGCAGACAAGGTCAACGAGGTCTTCACTCTGGCGAGCATCGTGCAGGTCGAAGCCCCCGGCAACCCCGAAGACCGGGCAAAGGTCGCCCGCGTCTTCCTCAACCGCATCGACAAAGGCCAGGCGCTGCAGTCCGACGCGACCGTCAGCTACATCCACGGCGCCCGCTCCGACCTGACCACCACGCAGGAGGAGCGCGAATCCGACAACCCCTACAACACCTACAAGCACACCGGACTGCCTCCAGGACCGATCAACTCACCCAGTGCTGAAGCAGTCGACGCTGCGCAGAACCCCGCCGACGGACCATGGCTCTTCTTCGTCGCGGTCAACCCCGACACCGGGGAGACGAAGTACGCCGAGACGTACGCCGACCACCAGAAGAACGTCGAAGAGTACCGGGTGTGGCTGCGCGAGCACCGCAAGAACAACCCGAGTGACGACGCCGAAGGCGAGGGCTGAGGTCGAACCGGAGGCCGAGCACAGGCTGAGATGATGTCGTGAGGTGGGAGACCACCGCCAGGAGAGGAGAATCTGATGACCGGGATCACCGCTGCGGTGCTCGGCTCGCCGATCGGCCACAGCCTCTCACCGGTGCTCCACACGGCAGGCTATCGCGCCCTCGGCATCGCCGGCACCAGCAGCTACGGCCGCTTCGAGGTCACCGAAGACCAGCTCGCAGACTTCCTCGCCGCACACCGGGATCACACCGGATTCTCGCTCACGATGCCGCTCAAGACCGCGCTCGTCCGCCTTGCTGCCGAGCGCGGCTGGCACAGCGATGAGACCTCCGCCCAGACCGGGGCTGCCAACACCCTCATCCGGCACCCCGACAGGCAGCAGATCGCCAACACCGACGTCATCGGCATCGTCGAGGCGATCGCCGAATGCCAGCCCGCGGCCGCTGACACCGCCGCGATCCTCGGCAGCGGGGCGACCGCCGCCTCGGCTGTGGCCGCACTCCACCGCCTCGGCCTCACCGCCCTCGATCTCTATGCGCGCAGGCCGGAGCGGGCCAGGGGAGCCGCCGATCTCGCTTCCGGCCTCGGCATGCAGGCGGCCGTCCATCCACTGGCCGAGTATCAGCCCGGGCAGTGCCTGCTGACCGTCTCCACGCTGCCTGCTGGCGCACTGCGCGCTGAGTCCTTCAGCTGGCCAGGCCACCTGGATCCGGCCACGGTGCTCCTCGACGTCGCCTATGCGGCAGGCGGATACAGCATCGGCGCCGATCTCGCCGCGCACGGCGGACAGGCGATCGCAGGGGAGCGGATGCTCATCCACCAGGCCGTCGAACAGCAGCTGCTCTTCGCCGCCGCTGCCGGGATCGACGCGCCCCCGCAGACCTGGCGGCCGCGCCTGGCCGCCGCCATGACCGAAGCCCTCACCACCGCGCACACCGCGAGAGGAGACCGCCGATGATCGAGCAGCTGTCGCTCGTCGCCAGCCTCACCATCACCGTGGGCGTCGCCCTGCTCACCAGCCTTCTGATCTGGCTGCGGTTCCCGTGGATCATCGACGATGAGGCGGGCATCCGGCTGCTGCGCGGGGTCAACAGCATCAACCGGCCAGGCGGGCTCGTCACCTTCGTGCTCACCAGTGTCGGCCTCGTCATCTCCTGGCTGGCCGCCTTCATCGTCCCCGGCTCCCTGTCGCGCACCCTGGCAGACGTGCCGCTCATGATCGCCTTCGCGATGGTCGCCGGTGCCACCGGCTGGCTGTTCTGGATCGACATCTCCATCCACCGGCTGCCCAACCGGATCGTCATGCCGATCACCGTGCTGTCGCTGGCGCTGTTCCTCATCTCGCTCATCATGGGCGTCGGGCAGGCCGATCGCAGCGACGACCACCTGTGGGCCGGCGCCGGCACCCCAGCGCTCAACGGGCTCATCGGCGCTCTCGGCATGCTCATCTTCTTCGTCATCCTCAACGTCGCCGGCACCCTCATGCGCCGGTCGACGATGGGCATGGGCGACGTCAAGCTCTCGATCAGCGTCGGTCTGCTCACCACCGCCCTGAGCCCGAGCGGCCCCATCCTGGCGCTGCTGCTCATCAACGGCATCGCCGTCGTCCACGTGCTCATCCTGCTCGCGACCAAGCGCCGGCAGTGGGCTTCGAAGATCGCCTTCGGGCCCTACATGCTGATCGGAACGTGGACGACCGTGCTGGTCGGCGCGGCCTTTTTGTAGGATGGGTTGAATGTTGAGATGGCTGACTGCAGGCGAGTCACACGGTGAGGCACTTGTCGGGATCCTGGAGGGGATCCCGGCGCATGTTCCCGTCACTCGCGACGATATTTCCCAGGCACTGGCGAGGCGCCGGCTCGGCTACGGCCGCGGCGCCCGCATGAAGTTCGAAGCCGATGAGGTGCGCATCCTCGGCGGTGTCCGTCACGGCTCCACGCTGGGCTCACCGATCGCCATCGAAGTCGGCAACACCGAATGGCCCAAATGGGAAACCGTCATGAGCGCCGACCCGGTCGATCCCGAGGTGCTCGCCGACCAGGCGCGCAACGCCCCGCTCTCGCGCCCGAGGCCAGGTCACGCCGACCTGGTCGGCATGCAGAAGTACGGCTTCGACGAGGCCCGCCCGATCCTCGAACGCGCCTCTGCTCGCGAAACCGCGATGCGCGTCGCACTCGGCGCTGTCGCTGCCCGCTTGCTCGCCGAGCTCGGCGTCACCGTGCTGTCCCACACTGTGGCGATTGGCCCGGTCACCGGCTCCGGTGCGGAAGCCCAGCCGACCATCGACGACGTCGCAGCCCTCGATGCCGACCCGCTGCGCTGCTTCGACGCTGAGCTCTCCGCCCGCATGGTCGCCGAGGTCGAGGACGCCAAGAAGTCCGGCGACACCCTCGGCGGCGTCGTCGAGGTCATCGTCGACGGCGTGCCCCCGGGGCTCGGCTCCCACGTCCACTGGGACCGCAGGCTCGACTCCCGGCTGGCCGGAGCCCTCATGGGCATCCAGGCGATCAAGGGTGTCGAGGTGGGCGACGGATTCCGCACCGCCGCCCGCCGCGGCTCGGCTGCGCATGATGAGATCGAGACCTCCGAGGGCCGCATCACCCGCCGCAGCAACCGCGCCGGCGGCACCGAAGGCGGCATGTCGACCGGTGAGAGCCTGCGGGTGCGTGCGGCGATGAAGCCCATCGCCACCGTCCCGCGGGCACTGGACACCATCGACGTCACCACCGGTGAGGCCGCCCGCGCCCACCATCAGCGCTCTGACGTCTGCGCCGTGCCGGCCGCCGGCGTCGTCGCCGAGGCGATGGTCGCCCTCGTCGTGGCCGAGGCCGTCTGCGAGAAGTTCGGCGGGGACTCCCTGGCCGAGGTCAAGCGCAACCTCGACTCCTACCTCGCCGCGATTCCGGATACGCTGCGCTCACACTCGTGAACGGCCCGGAGCTGCCCGTCCCGCGTCCGGCCCCGCCGCTCGACCCGGTGCCGGCGGCCACGGCCCGGGTCGTGCTCATCGGGCCGCCCGCGGCAGGGAAGTCGACGATCGGCCGGCTGCTCGGCGACCGGCTCGGGATCCCTTTCACCGACACGGATGCGATGATCGTCGCCGCTCACGGCCCGATCGCTGAGATCTTCCGCACTCGCGGGGAAGCCCGCTTCCGGGAGATCGAACGCGAGGTCGTCCGCCGTGCCCTGCGTCGGCTGCTCGACCGGCCCGGCGTCGTCTCCCTCGGCGGTGGGGCGATCCTCAACTCCGGCACCCGCGCCCAGCTCAAGCACCCGGCGATCAAGGTCATGAGCATCGAGATCGACGAGGAGACCGCTTCGGCCAGGCTGCACGGCTCCCACCGGCCGCTTTTGGCCGACGAGGACCCGGTCGAACGGTGGAAGGCCCTGGCCGAGGAGCGCCGGCCGCTGTACGAGTCGGTGGCCACCGCGACCGTCTCGGCGTCCAACGACCCGCCGTCGACGGTCGTCAACCGGGTCGTCGACGTGCTCACCGGCCTGCAGCGGGCAGAGAACTACGCGAAGTTCGCCGCCGAGGACGAGGCGGCAGGTGACGCCGATGGCGGGTACGCTGAGGACGGCCAGCGCACAGTCGCAGACGACACAGACGCAGACGACACAGAAGGAAGTGATGAGGCGTGAGCTCCACGCGCATCGACGTGACCGGCGGCGGCGACTACAGCGTCCACGTCGGCTCAGGACTGCTCGGCACTCTGCCCGAGCTGCTCGGCTCACGTGTGAGCAAAGTGCTCGTCATCCATCCGCGGGCGCTGCGCACGACCGGTGAACTCGTCCGCGAAGACCTCGGCGCTGCCGGATTCGAGGCGCTGTCGGCTGAGATCCCCGATGCCGAGGAGGCCAAGCACATCCAGGTCGCCAGCTTCTGCTGGCAGGTCCTCGGGCAGGCCGACTTCACCCGTACGGATGCGATCGTCGCCGTCGGCGGGGGAGCGGTGACCGACCTCGCCGGCTTCGTTGCCGCGACCTGGCTGCGCGGCATCCGCTTCGTCACCATCCCGACCACGGTGCTCGGCATGGTCGATGCCGCCATCGGCGGCAAGACCGGCATCAACACCGCCGAGGGCAAGAACCTCGTCGGCGCCTTCCATGCCCCTGCCGGCGTGCTCGCCGACACCGACACACTGGCCACCCTGCCGGAGAACGAACTGTTCACCGGCCTGGCCGAGGCGGTGAAGTGCGGCTTCATCGCCGACCCCGCGATCCTCGACATCATCGAATCGACACCCCGCGAGCAGCTGGCAGACCACACCTCGGCTCAGCTGCGCGAGGTCATCGAACGCTCCATCCAGGTCAAGGCCGATGTCGTGTCCGAAGACTTCAGGGAATCCGGCCGCCGCGAGTTCCTCAACTACGGGCATACCCTCGGGCATGCGATCGAGCGCACCGAACGCTACCAGTGGCGTCACGGAGCAGCCGTGGCCGTGGGCATGATGTTCGCCGCCGAGCTCTCGGCGATGACCCGCAACCTCGACACCGCGATCGTCGACCGGCACCGCAGCGTGCTCGAGCACCTCGGCCTGCCGACCGGCTACCGCGGTGACAAGTGGCCGCAGCTGCTGGAGACGATGCGCCGGGACAAGAAGTCCCGCGGCAGCCTCATGCGCTTCATCGTCCTCGACGACCTGGCCAGCCCCGGCGTCCTCGAAGCCGCCGACACCAGCCTGCCCTACACCGCCTACCAGGCCATCGGCACCGAATCTCCGGTCACCCGGCTGAGCTGACCTGACAGGCCGAAGGGCCTTGCTACACTTGACCGGTGGTGCGCCGCGAACGGCGCCGCCGTCATCGACTGCGAAGGATTTCCATTGGCAACGACCAACGACTTGAAGAACGGCATGGTCCTCAAGATCGAGAACCAGCTGTGGCAGGTGCTCGAGTTCCTCCACGTCAAGCCCGGCAAGGGCCCGGCTTTCGTGCGCACGAAGCTCAAGAACGTCACCTCCGGCAAGATCATCGACAAGACGTTCAACGCCGGCACCAAGGTCGAGACCGCCAACGTCGACCGCCGCGACATGGAATACCTCTACAACGACGGCACCGACTACGTCTTCATGGATCTCGAGGACTACGACCAGGTCTCCCTCGCCCCGGAACTCGTCGGCGACTCTGCGAACTTCATGCTCGAGAACCAGAAGGTCCAGGTGGCCTTCCACGACGGCGCAGCCCTCTACATCGAGCTGCCGCCCAGCGTCGAGCTGGCCATCACCCACACCGAGCCCGGACTGCAGGGCGACCGCTCCACCGGCGGTTCCAAGCCGGCAACCGTCGAGACCGGATACGAGATCCAGGTGCCGCTGTTCCTCGAAGAGGGCACCAAGGTCAAGGTCGACACCCGCTCGGGCGAGTACCTCGGCCGCGTCAAGGAGTGAGCTCCCGGTCCCGCGCGCGCAAGCGCGCCCTCGAACTGCTCTTCGAGTCCGAGCAGCGCCGCCTGCCCGAGCCCGAGCTCATCCGCATGCGCTCGGGCGATCCGGACTACCCGATGAAGCCCTACGCCGTCGAGATCGTCACCGGGGTCGTCGAGCACCGTGATGAGATCGACGGGCTCATCGAGGAGTTCGTCACCGACTGGCCGGTCTCCCGCATGCCGGCTGTCGACCGGGCGCTGCTGCGCATGGGCATCTGGGAGATCATGCACAACGACGACATCGACGATCCCGTCGCCATCGACGAGGCGGTTGGTCTCGGGCGTCTGTACTCCCGTGACGAGTCACCGGCCTTCATCAACGCAGTCCTCGACGCGGTCAGCCGCAAACGGCGGACCGGTGAGACACAGGCGGCGGTGCCCGCGCCCACGGCATCGGGTGCTGACATGCCCGCTGGATCGACGCTGACGCTTGTTGAGGACGCTCCCGGTTCTCACGGCTCCGACGGCCAGGCGCCGGAGGCGGACGGCACTGACTTCTCAGCCTGAGACCACACCGCAGTCACCCCAGCCACCGCGAAGCCCCGGCCACCGAGATCTCTCGGTGGCCGGGGCTTGAGCATGCGCAGCTGAGCGCTTCAGCCTTCCTGACGCACGGAGGCGAGCCAGTCGGTGAGCACCTCGGTGGTGTGGATCGGCTTCTCCTGCACTACCCAGTGGCCGGCTTCGATGATGCGCTCCGTCAGCTGCGGGATCGCCTCGCGCATCGGCTCGGCCATCGTCGAACCGAGAGTGTCGCAGACCTGGTCGTAGCGGGCGTGGACGAACAGCGCCGGCTGAGTGATCCGCCCGCCGCCAGGCAGGCTCTCGGTGAACGCGGCATTCGCTTCGACATTGCGGTACCACGCGTTCGGGTAGGCGAAACCGGTGCGCGAGAGCGAGGCGACGAGCGCGTCGTAGTCCTCGGCACTGAGCACCCGGCCATCGCGCTCCCGGAACGGCACGCCATCAGGGAACCAACCGCCTCGGGACCGGATCTTGGCCTGCAGGGCAGGCTTCGACATCTGCTCCGGGTTGCCCCGGCGCATGATCGTGGCGATGAAGCCGGGCACATCGGCATCGAACTCCGCCGCGAGCTTCTCCGGCATCTGCTGGTGAGCGACCATATAGTCCCACTGGCCGTAGGGGAACGTGTCCTCCGGGTACATCGACCGGTTGACATGGGCGGTCATCGACGCACCGGCCGGCAGGTGCGGCACGCACATCCCGGCCACCGCCCGGCACATCTGCGGGTGCGCGGCAGCGAACGACCAGGCGACCGGGGCACCGTAGTCGTGGCCGACGACGATCGCCTCAGCGTGCTCGCCGGGCTTGAGCGAGCTGATGAGCCCGCGCACATCGGCCACCGCATTCTCGATCGCATACGCCGAGGTCTCGGCATAGACCGTCGAGGCGCCGTAGCCGCGCATATCCGGGGCGACGGCGAAATAGCCCTCGGCGGCGATCATCGGCAGCAGCGAGGCGAACGAGCGCCCGAGCTCCGGCCAGCCGTGCAGGAACACGATGAGCGGATCGTCCGCGCTGCCGGCGTGCAGGTAACCGCAGGTGTGCTCGCCGTCAGCGGTGGGGTAGGTGGCGGTGGCAAACGACACCTCGGCAGGCAGGCCAGCGGTGTGGACGTCGAGGTCGAGAGCGGGCAGCTGTGCGTGTGATGATGCGGAACTCACGCGGTTCTCCTCACGAAGGGCGTATCCGCCCGGCGCAGTCGGGCCGGGCTCGGGGCGCTCAAGTGCATCGCGCATGGATGAGAGTCTAATCACAGCCTGCCGGGCACACCACCCAGGGGGCATCCGCTGCCGGCCGAGGGGGTACACTCGTGTGCAGACGACACTCCTTTAACCACCGTCCCGTGAGGCGGAGAAGGGGGACCGCACATGCGTGTTCGCACAGTACTGAACGCCGACGAGATATCCCGCGCCATCACGCGGATCGCCCATGAGATCCTCGAGAGCAACAAAGGCGCCGGCGACCTCACCATCCTCGGCATTCCCACCCGCGGCGTCCCGCTGGCACAGCGGCTGACCGCCAAGATCGCCGACATCGAACCCGGCGTCGATCCCGCCCAGATCTGCGGCAGCCTCGACATCACGATGTACCGCGACGACCTGCGCCACGGCAAGCTGCGCGCACCCGAACCCACCCACATCCCGCCCGGCGGCATCGACGGACGCGCCGTCGTACTCGTCGACGATGTGCTGTTCTCCGGGCGCACCATCCGCGCAGCCCTCGACGCGATCGCCGACATCGGACGCCCGGCTGCCGTGCGGCTGGCCGTGCTCGTCGACCGCGGCCACCGCAGCCTGCCGATCCGCGCCGACCACGTCGGCAAGAACCTCCCGACCGCCCTCGACGAGCGCGTCTTCGTCGGCCTCGAAGAGATCGACGGTGAGGACACCGTCACGATCTCCTGGCCTGAGACCGCCGAGGCGGAAGGAGACCAGGCATGAAGCACCTCCTGTCGACCGCAGACCTCAGCCGGGAGGACGCCATCGGCCTCCTCGACGTCGCCGAGGAGATGACCCAGGTCAGCACCCACTCGGTGAAGAAGCTGCCGGTGCTGCGCGGCCACACCGTCGTCAACCTCTTCTTCGAAGACTCCACCCGCACCCGCATCTCCTTCGAAGCCGCCGCCAAACGGCTCTCAGCAGATGTCATCAACTTCTCCGCCAAAGGGTCGAGCGTGTCGAAGGGCGAGAGCCTGCAGGACACCGCCCAGACCCTCGGCGCGATGGGCGCAGACGCCGTCGTCGTCCGCCACAACGGCTCCGGCACCCCCTACCGGCTGGCCACCACCGGCTGGATCGACGCCGGGGTCGTCAACGCCGGCGACGGCACCCACGAACACCCCACCCAGGCGTTGCTCGACTCCTTCACCCTGCGCCGCACACTCACCGGATCGCCGGCCTCGGGACCGGGAGGACACGCCCGCGGCACCGACCTGGCCGGCACGACCGTCGCCGTCGTCGGCGACATCCTCCACTCCCGGGTCGCCCGCTCCAACGTCCACCTGCTCACCACGCTCGGCGCCCGGGTCGTGCTCATCGCCCCGCCGACCCTGCTGCCGTGGGGCGTGGAGACGTGGCCGGCGGAGGTGTTCTACGACTTCGACGAGGCGCTCGACGCCCACGACTTCGATGCGGTCATGATGCTGCGCGTGCAGTTCGAGCGCATGCACCAGTCGTTCTTCCCCAACACCCGCGAATACAGCCGCCTGTGGGGCCTGACCGCCGGGCGCTACGCGCGCCTGCCCGAACACACCGCGATCATGCACCCCGGACCCATGAACCGCGGTTTCGAGATCTGCGCCCAGGCGGCCGACTCCCCGCGCGCGGTCATCCTCAATCAGGTGGAGAACGGTGTGGCCGTGCGCATGGCCGTGCTCTACAGTCTGCTCACCGGTAAGGAAGGTGCCCTATGACCTCGCTGCTCATCCGCGGTGCGAACATCCTCGGCCAGGAGGTCGGCGACATCGCGATCGATCACGGCCGCTTCGTCGACCCGGCCTCGCTCACCAGCCCTGATGAGGTCATCGACGCCACCGGGCTCATCGCCCTGCCCGGGCTCGTCGACCTGCACACCCACCTGCGCGAACCCGGCCGCGAAGACGCCGAGACCGTGCTCACCGGCTCCCAGTCAGCCGCCCGCGGCGGCTTCACCGCCGTGCACGCAATGGCCAACACCGCACCGGTCGCCGACACCGCTGGCGTCGTCGAGCAGGTCTACCACCTCGGCCGCGAGGCCGGCTACACAGAAGTCGTGCCGATCGGCGCGGTCACCGTCGGGCAGAAGGGCACCCAGCTGGCCGAACTCGGAGCGATGGCCCGCTCGGCTGCCGGGGTGACGATCTTCTCCGACGACGGGCTGTGCGTGTTCGATCCGCTCATCATGCGCCGGGCCCTGGAGTACGTCAAGACCTTCGGCGGGGTCATCGCCCAGCACTCCCAGGAGCCCCGGCTGACCGAAGACGCCCAGATGAACGAAGGCGTCGTGTCTGCCGAACTCGGTCTGCCCGGCTGGCCGGCGGTGGCCGAGGAGGCGATCATCGCCCGCGACGTCCTGCTCGCCGAGCACGTCGGCTCCCGGCTGCACATCTGCCACCTGTCGACCAAGGGCGCCGTCGACCTCGTGCGCTGGGGCAAGTCCCGCGGCGTGCAGGTCACCGCCGAGGTCACCCCGCACCACCTCATGCTCACCGATGAGCTCGCCCGCAGCTTCGACCCCGTCTACAAGGTCAACCCGCCGCTGCGCACCCAGGCCGATGTCGACGCCGTGCGCGCCGGCCTGGCCGACGGCACCATCGACATCATCGGCACCGACCACGCCCCGCACCCGGCCGAGCACAAATGCTGCGAATGGACCGCCGCGGCGATGGGCATGGTCGGCATGGAGACCGCGCTGCCGATCGTCGTCGAGGCGATGGCCGACTACGACTTCGACTGGGCTGATATCGCCCGCGTCATGTCGCGCACCCCGGCTGAGATCTCCGGTCTGCGCGAACAGGGCAGCCTGGAGATCGGCACCGGTGCCAACCTCGTGCTCGTCGACCCGGAGGCCGCAGACCGGATCACCCCGGATGCCCACGCGACGATGGGACGCAACAACCCGTTCGCCGGGATCGAGGTGTCATCCCGGATCGTCCACACGATCCTCTACGGCCACCGCGTCGTCACCGACTCCCAGCTGTCCGACCCCCACCCGATCACGAGAGGCGGCACATGGATCGCCTGATCCCGACCCTCATCGTCGCAGCCGTCATCGTCGCCCTGTTCGCCCTCATGTGGCTGGGCTGGCGGGCGCGCAAGAACCGGCAGTCCGGCATCCCCGCTCCCGCGGCGCCGGCTGCCGACCTCAAGCTCAGCTCACCTCCGGTCGCGGGCACCTATGTGGCGACCACCCTGGCAGCCGAACCGCTCGAACGCGTCGCCGTCCACCACCTCGGCGTGCGCACCACCGCCTCACTGGGCATCAGCGGCACCGGCATCGTCCTCGACCGCGACGGCGTGCCCGACATGCTCATTCCAGCAGCCGCACTCGAAGGCGTGCGCACCGATTCGGGGATGATCGGCAAGTTCGTCGAACGCGACGGGCTCATCATCATCACCTGGCGGCTCGGCGACACCCGCGTCGACACCGGCTTCCGCCCCCGGCACGCAGCCGACCGCACACCGACACTGAATTCCATCCGCCAGCTCCTCGGGGAGGACTCATGACCCTGCACCAGCGCCCACCTGCCGTCCTCGTCCTCGACGACGGCCGCACCCTCACCGGCCGCGCCTACGGCGCTGAGGGCTCGACCACCGGTGAGGCCGTGTTCGTCACCTCGATGACCGGCTACCAGGAGACCCTGACCGACCCGTCCTACCAGCGGCAGATCGTCATCCAGACGATGCCGCACATCGGCAACACCGGCGTCAACGACGAAGACGACGAATCGCGCGACATCTGGGTCGCCGGCTACGTCGTCCGCGACGCCGCCCGCCGCCGGTCGAACTGGCGGGCCACCGGCGATCTGGAGGCCCGGCTGGCCGCACGCGGCATCGTCGGCATCACCGACATCGACACCCGCGCTCTCACCCGCCACCTGCGGGACAAGGGCGCAATGCGCGCCGGAATCTTCTCCGGTCCCGAGGCGCAGCGCCCGAGCGCAGAGCTGCTCGCCGAGGTGCGCGCCGCCGAACCGATGGCAGGGGCGAACCTGAGCGCAGAAGTCACCTGCGACAAGCCGTACACGATCCCGGCGGACGGGGAGAAGAAGCACAGCGTCGTCGCCTACGACCTCGGCATCAAGACGACGACACTCGACCAGTTCGCCGCCCGCGGCATCGAGACCACCGTCGTGCCGGCTGACTTCACCTTCGAACAGCTCACCGAGCTGGACCCCGACGGCGTGTTCTTCTCCAACGGCCCCGGCGACCCGTCGAGCGTGACGAACGCAGTCGAGGTGCTCTCCCGGGTGCTGGAGGCCAAGATCCCGTTCTTCGGCATCTGCTTCGGCAACCAGCTGCTCGGCCGGGCACTCGGCTTCGAGACCTACAAGCTGCCCTTCGGCCACCGCGGCTCGAACCAGCCCGTCCTCGACACCGCCAACGGACGGGTCCACATCACCACCCAGAACCACGGCTTCGCCGTCGCCGCCCCGCTGCGCGAGGTGCTCACCGCCCCGGCCGGTGAGCACCTCGGCCGGGTGGAGGTCAGCTACATCGGACTCAACGACGACGTCGTCGAAGGCCTGCGCTGCCTCGACCTGCCGGCGTTCTCCGTCCAGTTCCACCCCGAATCCGCAGCCGGCCCGCACGACGCCCGCGACCTGTTCGACCGGTTCATCGAACTGCTCGACGGCGCCGCCACCGTCACCCCGAGCATCGAGACCACCGAAGGAGACAACGCACATGCCTAAGAGGGACGATCTCTCCTCAGTCCTCGTCATCGGCTCCGGGCCCATCGTCATCGGCCAGGCCTGCGAGTTCGACTACTCCGGCACCCAGGCCTGCCGCGTCCTCAAACGCGAGGGCATGCGGGTCATCCTCGTCAACTCCAACCCGGCGACGATCATGACCGACCCGGAGCTCGCCGACGCCACCTATGTCGAGCCGATCGACCCAGCCGTCATCGAGACGATCATCGCCAAGGAGCGCCCCGACGCTCTGCTGCCCACCCTCGGCGGGCAGACCGCACTCAACGCCGCGATCAACCTGCATGAGGCCGGCGTGCTGGAGAAGTACGGCGTCGAGCTCATCGGCGCCGACGTCGACGCGATCCAGCGCGGTGAGGACCGTCAGCAGTTCAAGCAGGTCGTCGAACGCTGCGGTGCCGAAGTCGCCCGATCAGCGATCTGCCACTCGATGGAGGAATGCCTCGCCGCTGCCGAGGAGCTCGGCTACCCGATGGTCGTCCGGCCGTCATTCACGATGGGCGGGCTGGGCTCCGGCATGGCCTTCAGCGAAGCCGACCTGCGCCGCATCGCCGGCGACGGGCTCGTCGACTCGCTCACCCATGAGGTGCTGCTCGAAGAGAGCATCCTCGGGTGGAAGGAATACGAACTCGAGCTCATGCGCGACAAGAACGACAATGTCGTCGTCGTGTGCTCGATCGAGAACGTCGACCCTGTCGGCGTGCACACCGGCGACTCCATCACCGTCGCCCCGTCGCTGACGCTCACCGATGTCGAATACCAGGAGATGCGCGACATCGGCATCGCCGTCATCCGCGAAGTCGGCGTCGACACCGGCGGCTGCAACATCCAGTTCGCCATCGACCCCGACGACGGCCGCATCGTCGTCATCGAGATGAACCCGCGCGTCTCCCGCTCCTCGGCGCTGGCCTCGAAGGCCACCGGCTTCCCGATCGCCAAGATCGCAGCGAAGCTCGCAATCGGCTACACCCTCGATGAGATCCCCAACGACATCACCGAGGTCACCCCAGCCGCATTCGAACCGGCATTGGACTACATCGTCGTCAAGGTCCCGCGGTTCGCGTTCGAGAAGTTCCCGGCCGCCGACCCGACCCTGACGACGACCATGAAGTCCGTCGGCGAGGCGATGGCCCTGGGCCGGAACTTCACCACTGCGCTGCAGAAGGCGATGCGCTCGATCGAGCAGAAGAACTCGTCGTTCTCCTGGGACGACCCGCTCGACATCTCCACCGATGCCGCCCGCGCCCAGGTCATCCGCGACCTCGGCCACGCCACCACCGAGCGCCTCTACACCGTGCAGCGGGCGCTGGCCGCCGGGATGAGCGTCGAAGAGGTCCACGAGGCCTGCGACATCGACCCCTGGTTCCTCGACCAGATCCAGCTCATCAACGACGTCGCTGAGGAGATCGCTGCCGCTGAGAGCCTCGATGTCGACACCCTGCGCCTGGCGAAGAACCACGGCTTCTCCGACGCTCAGATCGGCCAGCTGCGCCACCTCGACGAATCCGTCGTCACCGCCGTGCGCCAGGCCCTCGGGCTGCGCCCGGTGTTCAAGACCGTTGACACCTGCGCTGGAGAGTTCGAGGCGAAGACCCCGTACCACTACTCCAGCTACGACGTCGAGACCGAGGTGTCCCCGCGCGAACGCGAGGCCGTCATCATCCTCGGCTCCGGACCCAACCGAATCGGCCAGGGCATCGAATTCGACTACTCGTGCGTGCACGCCACCATGGCGCTGGCTGAGGCCGGCTACGAGACGATCATGGTCAACTGCAACCCCGAGACCGTCTCCACCGACTACGACACCGCCGACCGGTTGTACTTCGAACCGCTGACCTTCGAAGACGTCATGGAGATCTACCACGCCGAGAAGCAGGCCGGCCCCGTCGCCGGTGTCGTCTGCACCCTCGGCGGGCAGACCCCGCTCGGCCTGGCCGACCAGCTCAAGGCCGCCGGAGTGCCGGTGCTCGGCACCCAGCCCGAGGCCATCGACCTGGCAGAGGACCGCGGCGAGTTCGGCCAGGGGCTCGCCGAGGCCGGGCTGCGCGCGCCCAAGCACGGGACCGCCACCACCTACGATGAGGCCCAGTCGATCGCCGAGGACATAGGCTACCCGGTGCTCGTGCGCCCCAGCTACGTGCTCGGCGGACGCGGCATGCAGATCGTCTACGACACCGAACAGCTGATGAACTACATGGCGACCGCCACCGAGGTGTCGATCGACCGGCCGGTGCTCGTCGACCGGTTCCTCGAAGACGCCGTCGAGATCGACGTCGACGCCCTCTACGATGGGTACGAGACGTACATCGGCGGGATCATGGAGCACATCGAGGAGGCCGGCATCCACTCCGGTGACTCCGCCTCGGTGCTGCCGGCCCTGACACTGGGTGCCAACGTCATCGAACAGGTCCGCAACGCCACTGCCGCGATCGCCCGCGGCACGAACGTGCGCGGTCTCATCAACATCCAGTTCGCCGTCGCCGCCGACGTCCTCTACGTCATCGAGGCCAACCCGCGTGCTTCCCGCACGGTGCCGTTCGTCTCGAAGGCCACCGCTGTGCCGCTGGCCAAGGCGGCCGCGCTCATCGCCGTCGGCGCGACGATCAGCGAGCTGCGCGGGAGCATCCTCGCCTCCGAACACGACGGCTCGACCCTGCCCGATGACCACCCGGTCGCCGTCAAGGAGGCAGTGCTGCCGTTCCGCCGGTTCCGCACCGTCGACGGCAAGGTCGTCGACTCGATCCTCGGCCCGGAGATGCGCTCGACCGGCGAGGTGATGGGCATCGACACCGCCTTCCCGGTCGCCTTCGCCAAGGCCGAGCTCGCCGCCGGGGCCGCGCTGCCCACCTCGGGCACGGTGTTCGTCTCGGTCGCCGACCGCGACAAGCGCTCCTCGGTGCTGGCCGTCAAGCAGCTCGTCGACATGGGATTCGACGTCGTCGCCACCGCCGGCACCGCCGCGATGCTCGACCGCTACGGCATCACGAGCACCCGGATCGCGAAGTACTACGAAGCAGCCGAAGGGGAGCGCACGATCCTCGACGACATCACCGAAGGCCGCATCGACCTCGTCATCAACGTGCCCGCCGGCCGGCAGGAGCGCGCCGACGGCTACGAGATCCGCGCCGCCGCCGTGGCCTCCTCGATCCCGCTGGTGACCACGGTCGCCGAGTTCACCGCCGCGGTCACCGCGATCGAAGGCCAGCAGGCAGCGGCCTTCGATGTGCGCTCCCTGCAGGACTGGGCATGAGCGCGCACGACACAGGCGCCCAGCCGGGACGCGACTACGGGCGCGACTGGCCGCAGGCCAACCGCACCCGGCTGTGCGTCGGCATCGACCCGCACGCCGGGCTGCTGGCCGACTGGTCGCTGCCGGACTCGGCAGTCGGGGTGCGCGACTTCGGCCTGCGCGTCGTCGAGGCGGCCGCAGGGGAGTGCGGGACGGTCAAACCGCAGGCGGCGTTCTTCGAACGCCACGGCTCCCGCGGGATGGCCGCCCTCGAAGACGTGCTGAGCGCTGCCCACGCTGCCGGGCTGTCGACGATCCTCGACATCAAGCGCGGCGACATCGGCTCGACGATGGCCGGCTACGCCGAGGCGTATATGAACCCGGCCTCCCCGCTGTACGCCAACGCCGTGACCCTCTCGCCGTATCTGGGCTTCGGCTCACTCGAACCGGCTTTCGAGTGCGCACGCACCTACGGCACCGGCGCGTTCGTCCTCGCCCTGACGTCGAACCCCGATGGTGCCGCCGTCCAGCATGCGCGCACCTCCGGCGGCCAGCCGGTCGCCGCCGAGGTGATCGCAGGCGTCCGGGACGTCAACGCACAGCTCGGTGCCCCACGCCTCGGCGTCGTCATCGGGGCGACCACCGGCACCGCTGCCTGCGACCTCTGCATCGACCTGACAGCAGGCGACTACCCGATCCTGGCACCGGGCTACGGTGCCCAGGGCGGGGGAGTCGAGGATCTGCACACCGTGTTCGGCGCAGCGTTCACCGACGGCCGGGTCATTGTGAATGCGGGACGTGCGATCCTCTCGGCAGGGCCGGGGATTCCAGCACTGCGCGAGCGGATGAGGGAAACGACCCGTGCGCTCACCGGTGCAGACGGTCTACACTGATACAAATCTGCTGATGCGGACTGGACGACTAAGGAGTAGACGTGGCTCTCCAACCCCTGACACCCGAACAGCGTTCTGCAGCACTCGACAAAGCGTTCAAGGCCAGGCAGGCTCGGGCAGATGCCAAGGCTGCACTGAAGTCAGGTGAGAAATCCCTGTCGACAGTCCTGAAGGAAGCTACAGACGACGAAGCTCTGAGCAAGATGAAGGTCCATGACCTGCTGCGCTCCATGCCCGGCGTGGGCAAGCGGCGCGCCTCAGCGCTCATGGAGCAGATCGGCATCGCCGAATCCCGGCGACTCAAAGGCCTCGGTGTGCACCAGAAGGCCGCACTCCTGGAGAGATTCGAAACCGCGTGACCCAACGACTGACTGTTCTGGCAGGACCGACCGCCGTCGGCAAAGGCACCGTCGGCGCACACATCCGCAGACACTTCCCGCAGATCTGGTTCTCCGTCTCAGCCACCACGCGCCCACCGCGTGAGGGCGAACGCGAAGGCGTCGACTACTACTTCGTCAGCGAAGAGGAGTTCGACCGCATGATCGAAGCCGGCGAACTCCTCGAATTCGCCACCGTGCACGGCCGGTATCGCTACGGCACGCCTGCCAAGCCGGTGCGCGACGCACTCGAAGCCGGCTCCCATCCGCTGCTGGAGATCGACCTGCAGGGCGCCCGCCAGGTCAAGGAGACGATGCCTGAGGCCAGGTTCGTGTTCCTCGGCCCCCCGAGCTGGGACGAGCTCGTCCGCCGGCTCATCGGCCGCGGCACCGAATCCGAAGAGGAACAGGCCCGGCGGCTGGAGACCGCGAAGGAAGAGCTGGCCGCTGAGACCGAGTTCGACCACACCGTCATCAACCACGACATTTCAGAAGCCGCCGAGGAACTAGTAACATTGATGGGGTTGTCAATCGACAACACCCCCGACAACTGATGGAGTTTGAGTGTCCGCTGAACCGAAAGGTATCACCAATCCGCCGATCGACGACCTGCTGGCGGTGACGGATTCGAAGTACGAACTCGTCATCGAATCGGCTCGCCGCGCCCGGCAGATCAATGCCTACTACGCGCAGCTCCAGGAAGGCCTGCTCGAGAACGTCGGCCCGCTGGTGACCCCGGAGCCGAACGAGAAGCCGCTGTCGATCGCCCTGCGCGAGGTCAACGAAGGCAAGATCCTCATCCGCGAGCCGCGTGAAGAGGACTTCGCCGCACCGGTCGTCGAAGACTTCGAGACCGCTGAAGCCGACATCGACCTGAGCTTCGACACCCCCACCGAGCAGTGAACATCGTCGTAGGGGTCAGCGGCGGCATCGCGGCCTACAAGGCCTGTCATGTCGTCCGCGCCCTGCGAGAACTCGGGCATGCCGTCAAGGTCGTGCCCACCGACTCGGCGCTCACCTTCGTCGGCGCCGCCACCTGGGAGGCGCTGAGCGGCCAGCCGGTGCAGACCAGCGTGTTCGAGCGCATCGACGAAGTCGAGCACATCCGCATCGGCCAGCACGCCGACCTCGTGCTCATCGCCCCGGCCACCGCCGACCTCATCGCGCGGCTGCGCGCCGGGCGGGCCGATGACCTGCTGACCGCCACCGTCATCTCCACGACCGCGCCGGTGGTGCTTGCGCCTGCGATGCACACCGAGATGTGGCTCAACCCCGCCACCGCAGACAACGTCGCCGTGCTGCGCGACCGCGGCATCCACATCATCGAACCGGCCAGCGGCCGGCTCACCGGAGCCGACTCCGGGCCCGGACGGCTGCCCGAACCCGAGGACATCGTCACCGCCGCCCTCGACGTCCACCGTACCCGCACCTCGGGAACGGACGCCGAGGCGGCACTCACCGGCCGGCGCGTGCTCGTCACCGCAGGCGGCACCCGCGAGCCGCTCGACCCGGTGCGCTTCCTCGGCAACCGGTCCTCGGGCAAACAGGGCATCGCCCTGGCCCGTGCGGCAGCCGGCCTCGGTGCCGATGTCACCCTCATCGCCGCCAACGTCGAGGACAGACTGCTGGAGGGTCTCAGCGACCGGATCACCGTCACCGGCATTGAGACGACCGCCGAACTGCAGCACGCCGCCCAGGCCGCCCAGCCCGATGCCGACATCATCATCATGTGCGCCGCGGTTGCCGACTACCGGCCGGCCGAGACCGCCGAGCACAAGATGAAGAAGTCCGGGGACTCCGGGCTGACGATCGGACTCGTGCAGAACCCCGACATTCTCGCCGGCCTCGTCGACACCCGCGCCGAGGGCCAGACGATCATCGGATTCGCCGCCGAAACCGGCTCCCCGGACGCCAGTGCTGAGGAGCTCGCCCAGCAGAAGCTGCTGCGCAAGGGCTGCGACATGCTCGTGCTCAATGACGTCTCCGCCGGCCAGGCCTTCGACCGCGACGACAACAGCCTCGTCGTCTACGAACGCATCACGGCCGACCCTAGTCAGGGTGAAACCGCTGGTCAGAGCGCTTCAGTGCGCGAGGTGCTGCGCACGGCGGGGTCGAAGGAGAATGTGTCGCAGGAAGTCATGGCCGCTGTCGCTGTCCGTGCGAATCGGTAGGATGGCCGGGTGAGCACACAACATCTTCGCCAATTCACCTCAGAGTCCGTCACCGAAGGACACCCCGACAAGATCTGCGACCAGATCAGCGACGGCGTCCTCGACGAACTGCTGAGCCAGGACCCCGACGCCCGTGTCGCCGTCGAGACGATGGTCACCACCGGCCTCGTCCACGTCGCCGGTGAAGTCTCGACAGACGGCTACGCCGATGTCGCCGGCATCGCCCGCAGAATCATCACCGGCATCGGCTACGACTCCTCAGAAAAGGGCTTCGACGGACACTCCTGCGGGGTGTCCGTTTCGATCGGCGCGCAGTCGCAGAACATCGCCGATGCTGTCACCACCTCCCTCGAGCACCGCACCGGCGGCGAGGTCGAGGATGCCGATTCGCTGCTCGGCGCCGGCGACCAGGGGCTCATGTTCGGGTACGCCGATGACTCCACCGACGTGCTCATGCCGCTGCCGATCCACCTGGCCCACCGGCTGAGCGAGCAGCTGAGCCAGGTGCGCAAGTCCGGCCGCCTCGACTACCTGCGGCCAGACGGCAAGACACAGGTGACGATCGGCTACGACGGCGACACCGCCTGCACCGTCGAGGCCCTTGTCGTCTCCACCCAGCACGATGCCGCGATCGGCCAGCACCAGCTCGAAGCCGAGGTCAAGCGCGAGGTCATCGAACCGGTGCTCGCCGACTTCAGCCTCGACACCGCCGCCACGAAGTTCTACATCAACCCCGCCGGCCCCTTCGTCGTCGGCGGCCCGATGGGCGACGCCGGCCTGACCGGCCGCAAGATCATCGTCGACACCTACGGTGGATTCGCCCGCCACGGCGGCGGAGCGTTCTCCGGCAAGGACCCCTCGAAGGTCGACCGCTCCGGTGCCTACGCGATGCGCTGGGTCGCTAAGAACGTCGTCGCCGCCGGACTGGCCCGCCGCTGCGAAGTGCAGGTCGCATACGCGATCGGCTCCGCCCGCCCGGTCGGCCTCTACGTCGAGACCTTCGGCACCGAGACCGTGGACCCGGCCCGCATCGAATCGGCCATCCGCGAGGTCTTCGACCTCCGCCCATCGATGATCATCAAGAGCCTCGACCTCAAACGCCCGATCTACACCGAGACCGCCACCCACGGTCACTTCGGGCGCACCGGTGAGAACTTCACGTGGGAGCGCACGGACCGCGCCGAGGACCTGCGCCGCCTGTGCTCCTGACCCGGTCAGGGGAGCAGACACATGAGCCAGCAGCCGCGGCTCATCGCCGACGACGGCGATGACGACGGCCTCGACTCCGGCATCCGGGTGCGCGGCGGCAAGACGCCGGCCGCGCGCCTGCCGGTCGCCGAGGTGCTCGTCGAAACCCAGCTGCCGCACCTGGCCCGCCCCTTCGACTACGCCGTCACCGAAAGCCTCGCCGCCGACGCACAGCCCGGAGTGCGCGTGCGGGTTCGCTTCGCCGGGCGGCTCATCTCCGGATTCGTCGTCTCCCGCAAGGCCAGCACCGAACACGTCGGTGAGCTGACCGCCATCGAGCGGGTCGTCTCCGACCTCGTCGTCCTGACTCCCGGACTGCGCCGCCTGTGCGAGGAGATCGCCGCCCGCTACGCCGGCACCCTGCCCGATGTGCTGCGCCTGGCGATCCCGCCTAGGCACGCGACAGCCGAGAGGCGCGCCCGCACGGCAGATCCTGCGCCGCTCGGCGAGGTCGAACGCCAGCAGATCTGCGATGAGATCAGCGCACACTCCGATGAGCCGAAGGCTTTCGCCGACTATCTCACCGCGCTCGACACCTGGATCGGCGCGGCACCAGCTGCCGGCGATACCACCAGTGCAGCCGGCGGCGACACCACCAGCACAGCTGCCGGCCACTCCAGTAGCTCAGCCGACAGCGACACCAGCAGCACAACCGACAGCGACACCACCAGCGCAGCTGCCGGCCCGCGCGCAGCCATGGCGCTGCTGCCGGGCAGCATGCCGGGCACCGGATGGATCCACTACGGACTGCGCGCGGCCGCCCGCGTGCTGCGGACCGGCCGATCAGTGCTGTGGCTCGTCCCCGATCACCGCGAACTCGCTGCCCTCGAAGCCGCCCTCGGCGACCTGAAGCCGCTGGCGATCCGCCTGTCAGCCGATCAGGGCCAGTCTGCCCGCTGGTCGGCCTGGGTGCGCGCGCTGCACGGGGCCGCCCGCCTCATCATCGGCACCCGCGCCGCCGCCTTCGCCCCGGCATCTGACATCGGACTCATCATCTGCCTCGATGACGGCGACGAGAACTACCTCGACCAGCACGCCCCCTACCCGCACGCCCGCCAGGTGCTGCTCACCCGCATCCAGCAGACCGGCAGCGCAGCCCTGTTCCTCGACTACAACCGCACCGTCGAGATCCAGCGGCTCGTGCGCATCGGGTGGTTCGGCGAGATCACCTACCCGGGGCCGGTCCACCGCCAGCAGGCCCCGAACTGTCAGCTGCCGCCGGAGGATCTGCCCCCGCACCAGCACCAGCGGCTGCCCGAACTCGGGTTCCGTCTCACCCAGGCGGCGATCGGGCGCACCAAGGAATCGCCGGCCATCGGTCCAGTCCTCGTGCAGGTCCCGCGCGCCGGCTACCTGCCGGTCATCGCCTGTGCCGGCTGCCGCAGCGTCATCGAATGTCCGCAGTGCGCAGGCAAGCTCGAAGCCGCCTCCCAGACCGGGCCGTTCGCCTGCCGCACCTGCGGATTCCGGGCCGAGACCTTCACCTGCCCGCAGTGTGCGAGCAACGCTGTGCGCGCTGTTGTCGCCGGCATCGAGCGCACATTCGAAGAGCTCGGCCGCGCCTTCCCCGGCACCAAGGTCATCCGCTCCGGCGGCAGCCACATCATCGATCGCGTTCCCGACGAACCGAGCATCGTCGTCGCCACCACCGGCGCCGAACCCTACGCCGACAACGGCTACGCCCTGGCCCTGCTGCTCGACTCACTCTGGCCGGGTCCTGGCCTGCAGGCCACCGACCGTGCCATCGCCCGCCGCATGCGGGCTGCCTGCCTGGTGCGCGGCTGGCAGCACGGCGGGCGCATCCTGCTGATGGACGACGACCCCTCGATCCGCCAGGTCATCGCCGACTTCGCGCCCGTCGCCTGGGCTGATGAGCAGTACCAGGCGCGCAGCGAACTGCGCTTCCCACCGGCGGTGCGCACCATCGCCCTGCGCGGCGACCGGTCTGCCGTCGCCGAGGTGGTCGCTGCCGCATCCGAGGTGGGCCAGGTGTGGGACATCTACGCCCACGAGGAGCCGTACGAGCGGATCATCGGCACGACGATCGCCTCCGGTCCCGCCGTCACCCGGCGGATCGCCGCCGAGGTCGCCGCTCGTTCGATGCGGCAGGAGGAGTCCGTGTTCGCCCGGGTCGACGATCCCGACGTGCTCTGAACCGTCCCTTCCGGTCGTTAGACTGGCGGGGTGAGAATCGTCTTCGCAGGAACCCCCGCCGTCGCTGTGCCCGCTTTCGAGGCGCTGCTTGAGTCCGACCATGAGGTCATCGCGGTGCTCACCCGCCCCGATGCGCCTGTCGGCCGCAAGCGTGTGCTGACGCCGAGCCCGGTGAAGGAACGCGCCCTCGCAGCCGGGATCCCGGTGCTCGAGGCCGACCGGCTGCGCGGGGAGATCCTCGATGAGCTCGCAGGGCTCGACCCCGATGCCGTGGCCGTCGTCGCCTTCGGCGCGATCGCCGGACCGCGTGCCCTGTCGATCAGCGCACACGGCTGGTACAACCTGCACTTCTCCCTGCTGCCGCAGTGGCGCGGAGCCGCGCCGGTGCAGCGGGCGCTCATGTCCGGGCAGACCACCTCGGGAATCACTGTCTTCCGCATCGACACCGGCATGGACACCGGGCCGGTGCTCGCCCAGCAGGAACTCGAACTGCCCTCAGCACCGGCCGGTGAGGTCCTCGACTCCTACGCCCGCACCGGGGCCGCACTGCTGGTGAGAGCCTTCGACCAGCTCGCAGACGGCACCGCCGAGCTCACACCCCAGCAGGGGGAGAGCAGCCATGCTGAGAAGATCACACCTGACGAAGCCGCACTCGCCTTCACGTCCACGACCTCCGAAATTGTCGCCCGCGCCAACGGCGTCACTCCCGCACCGGGCCCATGGGCGCTCATGGACGGCAGACGGACCAAGCTCTCCGGCCTCACCGCGGCCGATGACCCCGGCAGCGCAGCCTGGCAGCAGCCCGGCCAGCTCGCCGCTGGCGCCGACGGCTCCGTACTCATCGGCACCAGCGACGGAGCGGTCATCGTTGAACGGATCCAGCCCTTCGGCAAGGCGATGATGGACGCCGCCGACTTCCTGCGCGGCCGCGGCCAGGCCGCCTTCGACATCAGCGAGGAGCCCGCCGATGCCTGAAGGAAGCGGAGACCGCACGTCCGGCCCCCGCACGCCTGGCCACGGCACGCCCGTGCCCGGCAAGCCCGGCCCCGGGGTCAGGCGCCGGCGAGCCAGCCACGGGCGCACCCGCGTCAACCCCGGCCGACGGATCGCCTTCGACGTGCTCGTCGCCGTCGACGATGACGACGCCTACGCCAACCTGCTGCTGCCGGCTCGGCTCAGCCGGGCCGGGCTGAGCACCGCCGATGCCGGGCTGGCAACTGAGCTGACCTACGGCACCCTGCGCGGCCGCGGCCTCTACGACGCGATCATCGCCCACGCCGCCGGCCGGCCCGTCGACAAGCTCGACACCCCTGCCCGCAACGCGCTGCGGCTGGGCGCCCATCAGCTGCTGGAAATGAACACCGCCGCCCACGCCGCCGTCAACGAAACCGTCGGGCTCATGCGCGCGACGAAGCACATGAAGGCAGCAGGCTTCGTCAACGCCGTCATGCGCCGCATCAGCGAACGCAGCCGCGCAGAATGGCTCGACCTCGTCACCGCCGCCGCCGGGGACGATGAGAGGACCGGGCTGACCTACGCACACCCGGCATGGATCGTCGCGGCACTGCGCCGATCGCTCACCGCCCACGGACGCGACGCCGGTGAGCTCACCGCCCTGCTCGAAGCCGATAACGTGCCTGCCCGCGTGTGCCTGACGGCCCTGCCCGGCCTGGCCGACCGCCAGGCGATCGCAGCCGACTGCGGCACGCCCACCGCACTGTCCCCGCTCGGTGTGGAACTGACCTCCGGAGACCCGTACGCGCTTGCCGAGGTGCAGGCAGGACGGGCCCGCGTCCAGGACGAAGGCTCCCAGCTCGTGGCGCTTGGCCTGACGGCAGCCTGCGCCCCGGACGGCCCGGTCCTCGACCTGTGCGCCGGACCCGGCGGCAAGACCGCCATCCTCGCAGCAGACGCCGCGGCCACCGGCACACCGGTCGTCGCCTGCGACGTCTCCGCGCACCGGGCAGAACTCGTCCGCGACTCCGTGCGCGCCATCGATGCAGACGTCACCGTCCTCACCGCCGACGGTCGCAGCCTGGCAGACGACCACCTCGGGAGCTACGCCCGCGTCCTCGCCGACGTGCCCTGCACCGGCCTGGGTGCACTGCGCCGCCGGCCCGAAGCCCGCTGGAGGCGGCGAGCTGCCGACGTTGAGGCGCTGCAGCCGATCCAGCGCGAACTGCTGACCCGGGCGATCGAGCTCACCGCCCCTGGGGGAGTCGTGGCCTACACCACCTGCTCACCCCACCACGGCGAGACGATCGACATCGTCACACAGGTGCTCACCGCCTCGGGCACGGACGTCGAGGTGCTCGACGCGCCGTCGATCCTCGCCAAGGTCACCGGCCAGGACGCGGCGGCGTTCGCCTCGGCGAAGATCGGGACCGGGCAGGCCGTGCAGCTGTGGCCGCACGTGCACGGCACCGACGGGATGTTCCTCGCACTGCTGCGCCGCACCCGCTGAGGCACCGAGGCTCTATGCTGGGAGGGTGAGCATTCGCATTCATCCCAGCATCCTGTCCTGTGACTTCTCCCGCCTGTCTGAGGAACTCGACGCGATCTCGGCAGCCGATATGGCCCACGTCGACGTCATGGACAACCACTTCGTTCCCAACCTCACCTTCGGCCCGCCTGTCGTCGAGCGGATCCGCGAGGTCTCGCCGATCCCCATCGACGCGCATCTCATGATCGAACAGGCCGACCGGCACGCCCCGGTCTACGCGGACATGGGCTGCGCCTCGGTGAGCTTCCACGCTGAAGCCTCCGCCGCCCCCGTCCGGCTGGCGCGCGAGATCCGCGCACTCGGGGCGAAGGCGTCCCTGGCGATCCGCCCGGCCACCCCGATCGAGCCCTACATCGACCTGCTGGCCGAATTCGACCAGATCCTCATCATGACCGTCGAACCGGGATTCGGCGGCCAGTCATTCCTCGACGTGTGCCTGCCGAAGGTCACCCGCACGCGCCAGGCGATCGACGACGCCGGACTCGAAGTCCAGCTGCAGGTCGACGGGGGAGTCTCGGCCACGACCGTCGCCCGCGCTGTGGCCGCCGGAGCGAACGTGCTCGTCGCAGGCTCCGCCGTCTACAGCGCCGAGGACCGCACCGCAGCGATCGAAGAGCTGCGCGAACTCGCCCACGACGCCCAGCGCTGAACAGGCGCGCGGGCAGAGAATGCTCAACAGCCACGCAGGCAGAGCAGAGTTGCCGCGCATGTGAGCCAGAGCCTATAGTGCCACCAGGAGTACGTGCTCCGGGGTCGGTGAAAGTCCGAGCCGGCGGTGACAGTCCGCGACCCCCGTTCCGACGGGGCTGAACTGGTGGGATTCCAGTACCGACGGTGAAAGTCCGGATGGGAGGAAGCACGTCTGCGTCCGCGCAGCTGATGGCGATATGCGCCTGAGCCTACGCGGCACCACCGCGCTATTCACGCGTCGCAGCCCCGGAGCCTTGAGCGAAAGGTTTCGGAAAGTGGATATCATCTCGTGGCTCAACGCCCCGGTCTTCGAACTCATGGGCAAGCCCGTTCCCTGGTCCGATGTCATCGGCAACATCTGCGCACTGGCAACGGTGTACCTCGCCCTGCGGCGCAACATCTTCTCATGGCCGGTGCAGATCACCGGTTCGATCTTCCTGTTCTCCGCCAGCATCTCGGCAGGGCTCGGCGGCAACGCCGCCCGCCAGGTCGTCATCGTCGCCGCCGCGATCTGGGGATGGAGCCAGTGGAAGCGCTCCCGAGAGGAGTCCGGTGAGATCCGCGTGCGCTGGGCAACCTGGCCCGAACGTCTGCTGCTCGTCGCCGCCCTGGCCGCCGGCACCGCCGGTTTCGGCTGGATCCTGGCGGTCAACGACTGGTCGTGGAACCCGTACCCGGACGCCTACATCTTCATCGGCTCGCTTGTCGCGATGTACGCCCAGGGCCGGGCGATCGTCGAGTTCTGGTTCGTGTGGCTGGCTGTCGACCTCGTGGGCATCCCACTGGCCGTCATGGGCGGGCTGCTGTTCTCCGGCATCGTGTACTTCGTCTTCCTCATCATGGTCATCGCCGGCATCATCGACTGGGCGAAGAAGTCCAAGCAGACGATCGCATCGCCGAGCGAACCCGCACAGACGATCGCCGGTCACGGCGCCGGCGGCTGAGCGCCTTCGAACGTCGGGCTGACGCCGAGCCCGATCATGTACGTCAGCCCTCGGCATTGCCCTGAACCATCCGGACTGCGCGCCATCCCGCAGGAGGGCTCGCTCCCGAGGTCACGGCAGGAGGATTCGGTGGCCTGGGGTTGTGATCCTCCCGCCCCCTTCCTCCTGATCGCTCTTTCAAACGTCCTCGTCTGGATGCGCCGGGCGCCGGCCGCAACCGCCGGGACCGCTCTTTCCAGCGCCTGCGCTGGAGCCCTCGCCTCTGCTCTGTAGGACGGCGCCTGAGACACCCTGCAGACCGGTTCCGGTGGTGTATTACCCTGGCCGTGTGAAGACCTTCGAAGAACTGTTCGCAGAACTGACCGAAAAAGCAGCCACCCGTCCCGCAGGCTCGTCCACCGTGGCCGAGCTCGACGCCGGGGTCCATGCGATCGGCAAGAAGGTCGTCGAAGAGGCCGCCGAGGTGTGGATGGCCGCCGAGTACGAATCCGATGCCGAACTCGCCGGCGAGATCGCCCAGGCGATCTACCACCTGCAGGTGATGATGATCGCCCGCGGGATCAGCCTCGACGACGTCTACCGCGAACTGTGAGCCGAAAGGAAGCTGTGAGCCGAGAAATCACCGACACCGGCCGCATCCCGACCGTCCGGACCGACGGCATGCTGCGCGTCGCTGTGCCGAACAAGGGCTCGCTGTCGGAATCAGCGACGACGATGCTGCGCGAAGCCGGCTACCAGGTGCGCACGACCTCCAAGCGGCTCGTCCACCGCGACGTCGATGCCGGCATCGAGTTCTTCTACCTGCGCCCCCGCGATATCGCCATCTACGTCGGCCGCGGCATCATCGACCTCGGCATCACCGGCCGGGACCTGCTGCTCGAATCCGGTGCCGAGGCCGAGGAGACCCTGCCGCTGGGCTTCGCCCGCTCCCGCTTCCACTACGCCGGAGCCGAAGGCGCCTTCCACGAGATCGACGAACTCGACGGCCTCACCATCGCCACCAGCTACCCGACGCTGGTCGAACGCGACCTCAGACAGCGCGGACTCCGCGCCCGTGTCATCAAGCTCGACGGAGCCGTCGAGGTCTCGATCGAACTGGGCGTCGCCGACGTCATCGCCGATGTGGTCGAGACCGGCACCACCCTGAGGATGGCCGGCCTGCAGACCTTCGGCGAACCGATCCTGCACTCCGAGGCCGTCGTCATCTCCAACCGCAAATCGAACCCGGACACCCGGAAGTTCCTGCGCCGGCTCGAAAGCGTCATGGTCGCCCGCGACTACGTCCTCGTCGACTACGACATCGCAGCCGAGCACCTCGCCGAGGCGACCGCGCTGACCCCCGGCTTCGAAAGCCCGACTGTCTCCGCCCTGCACGACAGCGACTGGTACGCCGTGCGCACCATGGTCGCCGCCCGCGACGTGCACAAGACCATGGACCAGCTCTACGAGGTCGGCGCCCGCGCCATCCTGGTGACGAACATTGGCGCCTGCCGCATCTGAGACCCGGCCATTCAGGCCCTACTTCACGAGGATCCTGACCGTGTTCCTCGCGATCACGATCGTCGTGTCCTTCGCGCTGCTGAGCTGGGGGCTGACCCAGCTGCACTGGACCGGCTGGAAGACCATCGACATCGTCTGGATGAACGCCCTGGGCCTGCTCTTCGGCGCCCTCGTCTGGCGCGTCGGGGCGATCGCGGCATTCGTCACCGACGACGCACTCATCGTGCGCAACATCATCGGCACGACGCGAGTCGAATGGACACGCATCCTCTCCATCAGCTTCCACCCGCGCGGTGGCGACTCCTGGGTCACACTCGACCTGTCCGACGGCTCGACGCTGTCGGTGATGGCGATCCAGTCCGCAGACGGGGACCGGGCGCGCTACGCCTGTGAGCGGTTGCGTAGACTCGTGGACACATACGGCTCACCCGATGTGCCGGACAACTGAACCGGCCTGACACCACCTGTGCCGGCACGCATCCGTGAGATGACAGCGCAGCGGCACCGGTGCCTCGGGCACACTGAGACCAGCCGCCGGGCACGGCTGCCAGCGGCCGAACGACGAAGGAGAACCGACCGACGATGAGCAGCACATCCGAGACCACCACCCGCCCCGGACCGCTGTCCGGCTACACAGTCGTCGACCTCTCCCGCGCACTGGCCGGACCGCACGCCGGGCAGATGCTCGGCGACCTCGGCGCCCGCGTCATCAAAGTCGAGAACCCCGCCGCCGGCGACGACTCCCGCTCCTGGGGGCCGCCCTTCGTCGGCCCGGCGGACGACCCGCAGGCCACCTACTTCTTCTCCTGCAACCGCAACAAGGAATCCATCGCCCTCAACCTCAAGGACGACGACGACAAGCAGGTCCTCGCCCAGCTCATCGAACGCGCTGACGTGCTCGTCGAGAACTTCCGCGGCGGTGTGCTCACCCGCCTCGGGTTCTCCACCGAACGCTGCATGGAACTCAACCCCCGGCTCGTCATCCTCTCGATCACCGGTTTCGGCCACGACGGGCCCGAAGCCTCCCGGGCCGGCTACGACCAGATCGCCCAGGGCGAGGCCGGCCTCATGTCGCTGACCGGCTCCGGACCCGATGACATGCAGAAGGTCGGTGTGCCGATCGCCGACCTGCTGTCCGGCATCTACGGCTCCTACGGCGTGCTCGCCGCCCTGCTCGAACGCGAACGCACCGGACGCGGCAAGGTCGTGCGCACCTCGCTCATCGCCGGCATGGTCGGCGTCCACGCCTTCCAGGGCACCCGCGCCACGATCGCCGGCGAGAATCCCGCCCCCGGCGGCAACCACCACCCGTCGCTGTCGCCCTACGGCCTGTTCCACTGCAAGGGCGGTGCGGTGCAGATCTCGGTGGGCAACCAGAACCTGTGGCACAAGCTCTGCGCAGCCTTCGACATCGACCCCGAGACCCAGGGGATGGCCACCAACGCCGAACGCGTGGCCAACCGCCCGGCCGTCATCAGCCTCATCGAAGAGCGCTTTCGCGACTACACCGCTGAGGAGCTGCTGGAGAAGCTCGCTGCCGCCGGCATCCCAGCAGGCATCGTGCGCTCCCTGCAGGAGGTCTACCAGTGGGAGCAGGCGCTGTCGCAGGGACTGAAGATCTCCGTCGAGCACCCGGTGCTCGGCGAGATCGACCTGCCCGGCCCGCCGCTGCGCTTCTTCGACGCCGACACCGCAGGCGAGACCGAGTCGACGCCGCGCGAGCACCTCGCCCCGCCGCTGCTCAACGAACACGGAGATGCGATTCGCCGCTGGCTGGAGGAGACGCGATGAGCTCGCGACTGAGCGCCCGGGAGCTCATCGACCTCGTCGTCGACGACGGCACTTTCGTCTCCTGGGACGAAGAGCCGATCGAACCTGCTGACGGCATCTCCGAGACCTACGCCGCCGAACTCGCCGCCGCGGCCGAGAAATCCGGAGTCGACGAGGCGGTCATCACCGGCGAGGGCCGCATCTACGGCCGTCGCGTCGCCGTCGTCGCCTGCGAGTTCCGGTTCCTCGCCGGATCGATCGGCGTGGCCGCAGCCGAACGGCTCTGCCAGGCGATCGAACGCGCCACCGCTGAGGGCCTGCCGCTGCTGGCCGGACCGGCCTCCGGCGGCACCCGCATGCAGGAAGGCACTGTTGCGTTCCTCACGATGGTCAAGCTCGCCGCCGCTGTGAAGAACCACCGCAAGGCCGGGCTGCCCTACCTCGTCTACCTGCGCCACCCGACCACCGGAGGCGTGTTCGCCTCCTGGGGATCCCTGGGCCACTTCACCGTCGCCGATCGCGGCAGCCTCATCGGCTTCCTCGGCCCACGCGTGTACGAACAGCTCTACGGCGAGAGGTTCCCCGACAGCATCCAGACCGGAGAGAACCTCTACCGCAACGGCCTCATCGACGCCGTCCTCTCACCCGAGCGGATCGCCTCGACCGTCAACATGGTCCTCAACGTCCTCATGGGCGCCCGTGAGGTACCAGCCCCGGTGCCCGACCCGCAGACGGAACCGGACCCGCTGCCGCACAACACCCATGCCTGGGACATCATCACCGCCTCCCGCCGCCCCGAACGCCCGGGTGTGCGCGAGCTGCTGCGCCACGGCGCCACCGATGTGCTGCCGCTCAACGGCACCGGCCAGGGCGAGAAGGACCCCGGTCTGCTGCTGGCCGCTGCCCGGTTCGGCACCGCGCCGTGCATCGTGCTCGGCCAGGACCGCAGCAGGCAGGCCGCCGGGGAGCCGATGGGCCCGGCCGCCCTGCGCGAAGCCCGCCGCGGCATGGCGCTTGCCGCCGAACTGCACATCCCGCTCGTCACCATCATCGACACCCCGGGAGCAGCACTGTCGAAGAGCGCCGAAGAAGGCGGGCTGGCCGGCGAGATCGCCCGCTGCCTGGCCGACCTGGCGACCCTCGACGCCCCGACCGTCTCCCTCATCATGGGTGAGGGAACCGGCGGCGGGGCGCTGGCGCTCGTCCCCGCCGACCGGGTGCTCTCGGCAGAGAACGGCTGGCTGTCCCCGCTGCCGCCCGAAGGCGCCTCGGCGATCGTGTACCGCGATACCGACCATGCCCCGGAGATGGCCCAGAAACAGGGGGTGCAGGCCGAGATGCTGCTCAGACACGGCATCATCGACCGGGTCATCGCCGAGCAGCCCGACGCCGCGGACGAACCCGAGGAGTTCGTCACCCGGGTGGCGAAGACCCTGGAATACGAGATCATCACGCTGATGCGCGAACCCGCCTACCGGCGCGAGCACCGGCGCATCGAACGCTACCGCAGCCTCGGCCTGTGAAAGGAGACCCGCGAACATGACCCTTGCCGTGCGCGTCATCCCGTGCCTTGACGTCGATGCCGGCCGCGTCGTCAAAGGAGTCCGGTTCGAGAACCTGCGCGACGCCGGCGACCCGATCGAACTCGCCCGCCGCTACAGCGAACTCGGCGCCGACGAAGTCACCTTCCTCGACGTCACCGCCTCCAGCAGCGAACGGGAGACCACCTATGACATGGTCTCCCAGTGCGCGGAGACGGTGTTCATCCCGCTGACCGTCGGCGGGGGAGTGCGCAGCGCCGACGATGTCGACCGGCTCCTGCGGGCAGGCGCGGACAAGGTCGGCGTCAACACCGCAGCCGTCGCCCGGCCCGAGCTCATCACCGAGATCGCCGAACGGTTCGGCAGCCAGGTGCTCGTCCTCTCCCTCGACGCCCGCCGAGTCCCGGCGGACCAGCCGGCCACCGCCTCGAGGTTCGAGGTCACCACCCATGGCGGACGCCGCGGCACCGGCATCGATGCCATCGAGTGGATCCGCGAGGCGGCCGAGCGCGGGGCAGGGGAGATCCTGCTCAACAGCGTCGACGCCGACGGCACGCACGAAGGCTTCGACCTCGAGCTCATCCGCGCCGCCCGCGCCGCCGTCGACGTCCCGCTCATCGCCTCGGGAGGAGCCGGACAGCTCGAGCACTTCGCTCCCGCCGTCCACGCCGGAGCCGACGCCGTGCTCGCCGCCTCGGTCTTCCACTTCGGCACCTTCACGATCGCCGAGGTGAAGGACGCACTCGCCGCCGACGGGGTCACCGTCCGATGACCGGCGTTTCGGACTCCAGCCTCGACCCGGCGATCGCCGCACGCCTCAAGCGCGGCAGCGGCGGGCTGCTGCCGGTCGTCGTGCAGGAGGCGACGAGCCGCGAGGTGCTCATGCTCGCCTGGATGGACGACGAGGCGCTGGCCCGCACCCTGCGCACCGGCAGGGCAACCTATTGGTCGCGATCCCGCCAGGAGTACTGGGTCAAGGGCGAGACCTCCGGGCACACCCAGCGGGTCCGCTCGGTCGCCCTCGACTGCGACGCCGACACCATCCTGCTCATCGTCGACCAGGTCGGGCCGGCGTGCCATACTCAGACAGCCACCTGCTTCACCGGAAGGGAGCTCGATGCACATCTCGCCGACTCGTGAGGAGTTCCGCGCCGCTGCCGCGCACCATCGGCTCGTGCCTGTCTTCACCCGCGTGCTCGCTGACGCCGAAACGCCGCTGAGCCTGTACCGCAGGCTCGCCGCCGGCCGCAGCGGAGCGTTCCTCTTCGAATCGGCCAGCCAGGGCCAGTGGGACCGCTATTCCTTCATCGGCCGCGACCCGGTGGCCACCCTGACCGAACAGAACGGTCAGCTGCTGTGGCTCGGCACCGCCCCGGCCGGAGCGCCCACCAGCGGCGACGTGCTCACCGGCCTGCACGAGACGATGCGGCTGCTGTCGATCGAACGCCCGCATGCGGGGCTGCCGCCGATGATCTCCTCCTTCGTCGGCTACCTCGGCTGGGACTTCGTGCGCCGCACCGAACGCCTCGGACCCGGCCCGGAGCCCGTCGACGCAGTACCGGAGCTCAGCCTCTCGGTCCCCGGTGACGTCGCGATCTACGACCACTACACCTCCGAGGTGACCCTGGTCGCCAACGTCGTCAACGTCAACGGCCTCGACAGCGGCGTCGACGACGCCTATGACGCCGGCTGCCGGCGCATCGAGGCGATGCTCGCAGAGCTCGCCGCACCGCTGCCGTCCGACGTCGCCTGGTACGACCGCGCCGATCCGCAGGTCTCCTCACGCACCGAGCGCGACGACTACCTGCAGATGATCGAACGCGCCAAGGGCAACATCGTCGACGGCGACGTCTTCCAAGTCGTGCTCTCCCAGCGCTTCGAAGCCGAGTGCACAGCCGACCCGCTCGATGTCTACCGGCTGCTGCGCACGTTCAACCCGAGCCCGTACATGTACCTCCTCGACGTGCCGACCCCAGACGGGAGCCCGATGACGATCGTCGGTTCCTCACCCGAGGCGCTCGTCACCGTCACCGACGGGAAGGTCGAGACGCATCCGATCGCCGGGTCCCGGCCCCGTGGCGCCACCCCCGAGGAGGACCGCCAGCTGGCAGCCGAGCTGCTGGCCGACGAGAAGGAGCGGGCTGAGCACCTCATGCTCGTCGATCTGGCCCGCAACGACCTCGCAAAGGTCTGCCGGCCCGGCAGCGTCGACGTCGTGGACTTCATGGAGATCGAGCGCTACAGCCACATCATGCACATCGGCTCGACGGTCGTCGGCACCTGCGATGACGACGTCGACGGCATCGATGTGCTGTGTGCGGTGTTTCCGGCCGGGACGCTGTCCGGGGCGCCGAAGCCGCGCGCCCTCCAGCTCATCGACGCATACGAGACCGTGGCCCGCGGAGTCTACGGTGGGGCGGTCGGGTACCTGTCCTTCACCGGCGACCTCAGTGTCGCCATCGCGATCCGCACCGGAGTCATCCGCAACGGGCGCATCTCCGTCAGTGCCGGCGCCGGTGTCGTCGCCGACTCCGTGCCCGCATCGGAGGATCAGGAATCGCGCAACAAGGCCGCCGCTGTGCTGCGTGCCGCGGCTGCTGCGCAGACGCTCACGCGCCCGAGCGGGAGCGAATCAGAGGTCCTGCGATGACCCGATCCCGTGCCGTCATCGTGCTGCTCGCCGCAGCCGCCGTGCTGTGGATCGTCGGCTCCCAGCCGTGGTTCCAGGCCGCAGAGACCGCCGAACTCGCAGGCGTGAGCGCAGGATCGGTCGAAGCTCCAGAGAACTCGCCGGTGCTGCTCGCCTGCGCCGGCATCGTCGCCGTCAGCGGACTGCTGCTCACCATGCTCAAGCGCATCGGCCGCTGGATCGTCACCGCCTGTGCGGCACTGGCCGGGCTCGGCTTCGCCGGCGTGGCTCTGAGCGCGACACTCAGCAGCGCGCAGACGACGAACCTGCCGCCCATCGGCATCGTCGCCGGACTGCTCGCCGCAGCAGTCGCCGTGTGGGTGCTGCTGCGTTCGGGCAGCTGGCAGACGAGCGCGCGCTTCGAAGCCGACGCCTCTGAAACCGAAGCCGAAGACGATCACGGCGACCTCGACCCGACCCGTACCTGGGATGCGATCTCCCGAGGCGAGGACCCGAGCTGAGACCTGCGCCACATCGATGACGATCAGATGTCGGTTCGCGGGTCGGTTTCTGGCCCGCCGCATCGACGTGAGAGAATGACCGCATACCGCGTGAGAACGAAGGAGAACCATGCCGAAGACCATTTCCCGCAATGGGGCATACGACCTCGACCGCTCGAGCATTGACTACGACTCAGTCAAAGATCCGGGCCACGGGAACACCGTTGCCGCCTGGACCGGAGTCTTCATCATCCTCGTCGGCTTCATCGTCGGATGCATCGGTGTCGTCGCCGAAACCCCGATGCTGCTCTGGGCCGGCCTCATTATCTGCATCCTCGGTCCGATCGTCGGGCTTGTGATGCGCGCGGCCGGCAAGGGCGGGAAGAAGACCAAGGCGAAGGCGTGAGCGTTCTCGCCGACATCGTCAGCGGGGTGAAGGCAGACCTGGCAGAACGCCGGGCTGCCTGCCCTCTGGCAGACATCGCCTCACGCGCCGCGGATGCACCCGCGGCGCTTCCGTTCCTGCCGCGCGCGGCGGACGACTTCGGCATCATCGCCGAGGTCAAGCGCTCGTCACCGTCTGCCGGAGCCCTGGCCGCTATCGCCGACCCCGCCGGGCTCGCGAGCGCCTATGCCGCAGGCGGCGCGGCCGCGATCAGCGTGCTGACCGAGCAGCGCCGCTTCAATGGCTGCCTGGACGACCTCGACGCCGTCCGTGCTGCGGTGGACATTCCCGTGCTGCGCAAGGACTTCATGGTCGATGAGTACCAGTTCCACGAAGCCCGCGCCCACGGCGCCGATATCGTGCTGCTCATCGTGGCCGCGCTCAGCCCCGCACAGCTGCAGGAGTTCAGCGAACTGTCCGCCAGCCTCGGGATGACAGCGCTCGTCGAGACCCACACTGCTGAGGAGATCGAGATCGCCGTCGGCATCAAGCCCACCCTCCTCGGCATCAACACCCGCAATCTCAAAGACCTCAGCGTCGACCTCAACCGCTTCGCACCATTGGCCGACCTCTGCCCGCCCGATACTGTGCTCGTCGGCGAATCCGGTGTCAGCCAGGTCGGCGATGTCGCCGCCTATGCTGCCCAGGGCGCCGATCTCGCA
The DNA here is from genome assembly GCF_014836885.1 of Brevibacterium gallinarum. Classification (GTDB taxonomy): domain Bacteria; phylum Actinomycetota; class Actinomycetes; order Actinomycetales; family Brevibacteriaceae; genus Brevibacterium; species Brevibacterium gallinarum. The sequence goes on along the minus strand of NZ_JACSPY010000003.1, from coordinate 55,045 downwards.
CTTGTCGGCCAGGCGCTCGTCACCGGCGGCAAGCCGCGCGAGAACGTCGCCGATTTCATCGAGGCCGGACGGAAGGCGAAAGCCGAGCGCCGGGCCTCCTGACGCCGTCTCGTCTTTGCGTCTCGTTGGGAAAGGACCACATGGACTACGAACTCTTCTCCCCGCAGCACAGCGAACTGCCGCAGGGTCCCTACTTCGGCGACTTCGGCGGCCGGTTCGTGCCCGAGGCGCTCATCGGCGCGCTCGAAGAGATCGGCGAAGCCTTCGCCAAGGCGATCGTCGACCCGGAGTTCGTCGCCGAGCTCCAGCGTCTCCACGCCGAATACACCGGCCGGCCGAGCCTGCTGACCGAGGCGCCGCGGTTCTCCGAACACGCCGGCGGGGCGCGCATCTTCCTCAAGCGCGAGGACCTCAACCACACCGGCAGCCACAAGATCAACAACGTCCTCGGACAGGCGCTGCTGACCAAGCGGATGGGCAAGACCCGCGTCATCGCCGAGACCGGTGCCGGCCAGCACGGGGTTGCCTCCGCCACCGCCGCAGCACTGCTCGGGCTCGACTGCACCATCTACATGGGAGCCGAGGACTGCGCCCGCCAGGCCCTCAACGTCGCCCGGATGCGGCTGCTCGGCGCCGAGGTGGTTCCCGTCGAAGCCGGCACCCGCACACTCAAGGACGCGATCAACGAGACCTTCCGCGACTGGGTCGCCTCCGTGGAGACCACCCACTACCTCTTCGGCACCGTCGCCGGCCCTCACCCGTTCCCGTTCCTCGTGCGCGAACTCCAGCGCATCATCGGCGTCGAGGCCCGCGCCCAGATCCAGGAGCAGACCGGCAGGCTGCCCGATGCCATCACCGCCTGCGTCGGCGGCGGCTCGAACGCCATCGGCATCTTCCACGCCTTCATCGGCGATGAGGATGTCCGGCTCATCGGCTGCGAGGCAGCCGGCTCGGGCATCGCTTCCGGCCAGCACGCAGCCCCGCTCAACGACGGCCGGGTCGGCGTGCTGCACGGATCGAAGTCGGTCATCATGCAGGACGAGGACGGCCAGACCCTGCCGTCGCATTCCATCTCAGCTGGGCTCGACTACCCCGGTGTCGGCCCCGAGCACGCGTGGCTGCAGTCGATCGGCCGCGGCGAGTACCACCCGGTCACTGACGACGAAGCCATGGCAGCCTTCCGGCTGCTGTGCCGCACTGAGGGCATCATCCCGGCGATCGAGAGTTCGCATGCCCTGGCCGCTGCGCTGAAGATCGGCCGCGAACTCGGGGAGGGTGCGATCATCATCGCCAACCTCTCCGGACGCGGGGACAAGGACGTCGACACGGCAGGGAAGTACTTCGGGTACCTCGATGCTCAGGCCGAGGAGGCTGAGACCGCTGAACCCGTCGGTGCGCAGGACCCGGCTGAAGCCGACGACGCCGCCGATGCCGGCGACACCGCAGAGAGGAGCCGTTCGTGAGCACTGCTGAGGTGCTGCGCGACTGCGCAGCAGACAACCGTGCCGCCTTCATCGCCTACCTGCCGGTCGGCTACCCAGACGTGCCCGGCTCGCTCGACGCGATGCGCGCCGTCGTCGCCGGCGGCGCTGACATCGTCGAAGTCGGCATCCCGTACTCCGACCCCGGGATGGACGGACCGACCATCCAGGCCGCCTCGGTCCAGGCGCTGCGCGGCGGCGTGCGCACCCGCGACGCCCTCACCGCTGTCGAGGCCGTCGCCGCAGCCGGGGCCACCCCGGTCGTGATGTCGTACTGGAACCTCGTCTACCAGTACGGCGTCGAGGCATTCGCCCGCGACCTCGCCAACGCCGGGGGAGCAGGCATCATCACCGCAGACCTCACCCCCGATGAGGCCGGCGACTGGATGACGGCAAGCGAAGCGCATGGTCTCGACCGGATCTTCCTCGTCGCCCCGTCCTCCAGCCCCGAACGCCTCGCCTACGTCACCGCCCACGCCTCGGGCTTCGTCTACGCCGCCTCGACGATGGGCGTCACCGGCACGCGTGCGCAGGTCGGCGCCTCAGCCGAGAAACTCGTCGCCGACACGCGCGCCGCCGGCGCCGAGCGCGTCTGCGTGGGACTCGGCGTCTCCAACCGGCAGCAGGCGGCAGAGGTCGCCGCCTACGCTGACGGCGTGATCGTCGGTTCTGCGCTTGTCACCGCCCTGACCGACGGCGGGCCAGCCGCCGTCGAAGCCCGTGCCGCCGAGTTCGCCCAGGGAGTGCGCGACCATGCCTGAACCGCTCACCGGTGCCGCTGCGCTCACCCCGCTGAGCACGGCGATCCCCTCACCGAGCTGGTCGGGATTCGAGATCGGGCCCTTCACCATCCACGCCTACGCGCTGTGCATCCTCGTCGGCATCGTCGCCGCACTCATGCTCGCCCAGTACCGCTGGAAGCGCCGCGGCGGCAGCGAAGACGATCTGTGGAACATCGCCGTCTGGGCGATCCCGGCCGGCATCATCGGCGGTCGGCTGTACTACGTGCTCACTGTGCCCGGCCCGTACTTCGGGCCCAACGGCAACCCACTCGACGCATTCAAGATCTGGCAGGGCGGTCTCGGCATCGGCGGGGCGGTCGCCCTCGGTGCGCTGACCGTGTTCCTCGTGTGCCGTCACTACGGCATCCGATTCACCTCATTCATCGATGCCGCTGCGCCAGGGCTCATCCTGGCGCAGGCCTTCGGCCGCTGGGGCAACTGGTTCAACCAGGAGCTCTTCGGCCGGCCGACGACCCTGCCCTGGGGCCTGCAGATCGACAGAGTCCTCAACGGCGCACCGAACCCCAACTGGCCTGACGCCGCGCTGCCCACCGACACCCTGTTCCACCCGACCTTCCTGTACGAATCGCTGTGGAACTTCGCCGGCTGCCTGCTGCTCATCTGGGCGGCCAAACGCTTCCGGCTCGGCCACGGCCAGATCTTCTACGCCTACATCTGCTACTACACGATCGGGCGTCTGTGGATCGAGTCGCTGCGCATCGACCACTCCGAGTACTTCCTCGGCGTGCGCATCAACATGTGGTTCTACATCGTCGTCCTCTTCATCGGCCTGGCACTGTTCACGTTCTCCCGGATGCGCCATCGCGAACCGGCACCGCAGGTCTACACCGAACGCGGCCTGGCCTGCATGGCAGCCGCCCGCGCAGACAGCACGGACTCCGGCGCTGGCGAGCACCACCGCGGCGACGACCACCGGGGCGGCGGCAACGGCACCGGCGGATCCACCGCCTCGGGAACGGCAGGCGGCACCCGCGCGGCGGGCACCGACGGCCACAGCGACCACCGGCGCGATGACGACGGCGGCAATGCGCTGACCAACCGCAGCTTCGGGTTCTTCGGTGCCGTCACCTCGGCGATCTCGATCGTCCCGCAGGTGCGCCGCCGCCCGCACGAGGACGGGTCCGCCAGCCGCGACTGACCGGCAATTGTGTCCACCTGCTGGTCACAGCGCAGAAATTCGGACAGGATTGAAGGCAGGCCCGCAGACCCGACTAGGCTGGTGGCTATGAGGCATGCAAAGATCGTCGCCACTCTTGGCCCCGCCCAGCAGAGCTACGAAGACATCCGCTCACTCATCGAGGAAGGCGTCAACGTCTTCCGCTTCAACCTCAGCCACGGCACCCACGCACAGCACGAAGAGAAGTACCGGTGGGTCCGCAAGGCCGGCCGTGACACCGGCGAGCCGGTCAGCGTGCTCATCGACCTGCAGGGCCCCAAGATCCGGGTCGGCACCTTCGCCGGCGGGCTCAAGCCCGAACTGCGCAAGGGCGATACATTCACGATCACCACCCGTGACATCGAAGGCACCGCGACCGCGGTGGGCACCACCTATGCTGGTCTCGCCCGCGACGTCGAGGTCGGGGATCCGCTGCTCATCGACGACGGCAGGATCCGCCTGCGCGCCACCGACGTCACTGACACGGACGTCACCTGCGAAGTCGAAGTGCCCGGCCGGATCTCCGACCACAAGGGCATCAATCTGCCCGGTGTGCCGGTGTCCGTTCCGGCGATGAGCGACAAGGATGTCGAGGACCTGCGCTGGGGTCTGCGCCTGGGTGCTGACTGGGTGGCGCTGTCATTCGTGCGCACGCCCGAGGACGCGGAGACCGTGCGCGAGATCATGCGCGAAGAGCGCATCCTCGTCCCGCTCATCGCCAAGCTGGAGAAACCGCAGGCTGTCGATGCGCTCGGGAGCATCGTCGACGCCTTCGACGGCATGATGGTCGCCCGCGGCGACCTCGGTGTCGAACTGCCCCTGGAGCAGGTGCCGATCGTGCAGAAGCGCACCGTCGAACTCTGCCGACGCAACGCCAAACCGGTCATCGTCGCCACTCAGATGCTCGAATCGATGATCGAGGAGCCGCGGCCGACGCGCGCCGAGGCCAGCGACTGCGCCAACGCTGTGCTTGACGGGGCCGATGCGCTCATGCTCTCAGGCGAGACCTCGGTCGGTGCGCACTGGCTGGAGGCCGTGCGCACCATGGCCCGGATCATCCAGTCGACTGAAGAGCACGGGCTCGCCCGCATCGCCCCGCTCGGCACCGAGCCCCACACACAGGGCGGTGCTGTCACTGCAGCCGCGGTGCGCATCGCCGAACAGCTCGACATCGGCACGCTGTGCACCTTCAGCCAGTCAGGCGACTCGGTGCGCCGGATGTCGCGGCTGCGGGTCAAGCAGACGATCCTCGCATTCACCCCGGATGTGCGCGTCTACCACCAGCTGGCGCTGACATGGGGCGTGCGAGCATTCCTCGTCAATCAGGTCCGCCACACCGACCAGATGGCCCGCCAGGTCGATCACGTGCTGCGCTCCCGCGGGCTGGCCGAGGACGGCGAGAAGTGCATCATCGTCGCCGGTTCACCCCCGGGGATCGTCGGGTCGACGAATGCGCTGCGGATCCACACCGTCGGCAACGCGATCACCGGCAAGGCCGCCGCCTACCGTGATGACTCCGACACCGGCCCGGTCAACGAGGTCTACGGCGAGATCACCGAACCGCAGGAATACGAGCAGAACACCGACTGACCTCGGCTGCCCGTCGGCCCGGACCGCCGCTCCCTCTCCGGGGCGGCAGTCAGCGTTTCCCGGGGTCGGTAAGCGTCTGCCGGGCCGGTCAGCGTCTACCGGAGGCAGTCAGCGTTCGGTCTCGCGTTCGCGCGGGCGGACGAAGAAGTTCAGCACGAGTGACACGACTGCGATGATGATCGAGGCGAGCACGGCCGTCCAGAGGAAGCTGTCGATCTCCAGGCGGATCGGCGTGAACTGCGAGACCCACGACGTCAGGGAGACCATCGCGGCATTGATGACGATGGTGAACAGGCCCAGGGACAAGCAGGTGATCGGCAGGGCGATGACCTCGATGAGCGGTCTGATGATCGCGTTGACGAGTCCGAAGATCAGCCCGATGACGAGGTAGGAGATCACCGCCGAGGCGGTGGGGCCGAGGCCGGTGAAAACGGTGTCGCCGCTGGTGATGGCCATGCCGGGCAGAAGTGCGGCTGCCGCCCAGATGGCGACGGCGTTGACGATGACGCGGAGCAGGAAAGTCATGGTCCCAGTCTCTCAGGTGCCGATGGGAAACTGGTGAACAGGCGCACGGGCGTCTGCTGAGACAGGAGGCGATCGCGAACTCGCCCAGCACTGCGGACATGCCGAGATCCTCAGGGACCAGATCCTCGCGGCCCGGACAGCGGAGCCGAGCGAGCAGGCGCCAGGCGCGACAGGCAGTTGAGTGCCGGATGTGGGACTCGAACCCACACACCTCTCGATACCGCATTTTGAGTGCGGCGCGTCTACCAATTCCGCCAATCCGGCAACGAAGAACATCCTAGACCAGCCGGGCGCCCACCCGCACCTCCGCATGAACATCGGCTCGCGCTGTCAAAACGCGCAGCGGCGTGACTAAGATGAAACCGTGGCTACCAACGAAGAAGCACCCAAGACAGAGAACGGCGTCGTCCGGCGCGTCGTCGTGGCCGAGGACGAAGCCGTCATCCGCCTCGACATCGTCGAGATGCTGCGCGAGGTCGGATACGACGTCGTCGGCGAGGCAGCCGACGGCGAATCGGCGATCCGGCTGGCCGAGGAGCTGCGCCCAGACCTCGTCGTCATGGATATCAAGATGCCGGTCCTCGACGGCATCTCCGCCGCTGAGCGGATCGCCAAGGCCCGCATCGCCCCGGTCGTGCTGCTGACGGCGTTCAGCCAGAAGGAGCTAGTCGAACGAGCCCGTGACGCCGGCGCAATGGCCTATGTCGTCAAGCCCTTCACGTCCAACGATCTCGTGCCGGCCCTGGAGATCGCCCTGTCCCGCCACGCGGAGATCGCCGCACTCGAATCCGAGATCGCCGACATGACCGACCGGTTCGAGACCCGCAAACTCGTCGAACGCGCCAAGAGCCTGCTAATCTCCAGCATGGGCCTGAGCGAGCCCGAGGCGTTCCGCTGGATCCAGAAGACCTCGATGGACCGCCGCCTGACGATGCGCGAAGTCGCCGAGACTGTCCTCGAGCAGATCGGCAGCAAGAAGTAACCCACGCACCCTCATCGGCCCCTGACCGCCACGCTGCGGCAGGGGCCGAGTCATGCCCGGACTCAGTGCTCGGCGCCTCTCAGCGCTTGGCGCCGAGCACCATGTTCGTGATCCGCACGATGGAGAGCAGCCGGCCCTCATCATCGGTCATTCGCACCTCATGGTTGATCATCGTGCGGCCGTGATGATTCAGCGTCGCCGTCGCATGCACATGCCCGTCCTTGGCCGCACGGACATGGGTCGCATTGAGGTCGACGCCGACGACCGGCCGCCCGGAGATGAAGTACGCGTGCAGGGAAGCCAGCGATTCGGCGATGACGACATGCGCCCCGCCGTGGAACAGCCCGAAGGGCTGCGTGTTGCCCGCCACCGGAATCGACGCGGTCGCACGCTCGTAGGCGACATCGTCGACGACGATGCCGACCCGCTCCAGCAGGGTTCCGGCGCTGCGCTCAGCGTTTCCGGCCACCAGCTGGGCCCGCACCTCGTCCGGGGTGTCCGTCGTCAGGGGGAGAAGTTCGTTTTCGGTCATGTCCGCACTCTACGGGATGCCGGGGCCGTGCCGGGCGCGCTAGGCTTGCAGGGTGAGCGAACACAGCCAGAAACTCCTTCTCATCGACGGACACTCCCTTGCCTACCGGGCGTTCTTCGCCCTGCCGGTGGAGAACTTCTCGACGACGACCGGGCAGTCGACGAACGCCGTGTTCGGCTTCGTGTCGATGCTGCTCAACGTCTGCCGCGACGAGGCGCCGACTCATATCGCGGTGGCCTTCGACCTCGGCCGCGAGACCTTCCGGCTGGCCGAGTACAGCGAGTACAAGGCCGGGCGGGCGAAGACACCGGAGGAGTTCCACGGCCAGGTCGAGATCATCAAGGACGTGCTCGCCGCGATGAACATCGCGGTGGTGACGAAGGAGAACTACGAAGCCGACGATGTGCTCGCCACGCTTGCCCAGCAGGGGGAGCAGAAAGGCATCGACACCTACGTCATCACCGGTGACAAGGACTCCTTCCAGCTCGCCCGCGACGGTGTGACGATCCTCTACCCCAAACGCGGGGTCTCCGACCTCAGCCGCATGACACCTGCGGCGATCGAGGAGAAGTACGGCGTCAGCCCGGCCAACTACCGCGGGCTGGCCGCCCTCGTCGGCGAGAAGGCCGACAACCTGCCCGGCGTGCCCGGGGTGGGGGAGAAGACCGCAGCGAAATGGCTCGTCAAATACGGCGACCTGCCCGGTGTCATCGACAGCGCCGAGGACATCGGCGGCAAGGTCGGCGGCAATCTGCGCGAGCACCTCGACGACGTCGAGCGCAACTACCGGCTGAACAAGCTCATCGACGACCTCGAGCTGCCCGTCGGCGTCGAGGACGTCACCTGGACCGGCGTCGACCGGCCGGCGGTGAGCGAACTGTTCGACCAGCTGGAGTTCCGGCAGCTCGGCGCCCGCCTCGACGCCCTCGTCGGCCCAGAAGAGACCCCCGCCGAGGCGTCGGCAAGCTCCCTGCCCGAGGTGACGGTCTCCGACAGTGCCGCGCTCGTGACATGGCTGGAGGGCACCGACGCCGAGGCGCTCGTCGCCGTGGCGACGAACGGCACCTATGAGCTCGGCTCCGGCAGCGTCGACGTCATCGGCCTGGCCACCGAGGACAGCGCGATCTCAGTCGACCTCACGACCCTCGACCCCGCTGCCGTCGAAGCGCTTGCCGGTTTCCTCACCTCCCATCTGCGTCTCGCCTTCCACGGCGCGAAGACCCAGCTCAAAGCACTGGCCGATGCCGGCTACCGCGATGTGCGCCTGGCCATCGACACCGAGATCGCCGGCTACCTCCTCGAGCCCGGCGCCCGCTCCTACGACCTCGCCGAGCTTGCCGGCACGCACTGCGGGATCTCGCTGACAGAACCCGCCGATGACGGGCAGCTCGCCCTCGACCTCGACGACGGGAATGAACGGCTCACCGCCTTCGGCCAGGCCGCTGCCGCCATCGCTCGGCTCGCCCCGGTGCTCACCGGAGAGGTCGACGCCGCCGGCATGGCCGCGGTGCTGCGCGAGATCGAAGTGCCGCTGGTACAGGTGCTCGCCGATATGGAGCACACCGGCATCGCCATCGACCGCAGCGAGCTCTCCGCCCTCATCGACGAATTCACCCGGCAGGCCGAGACGTGCGCGCAGCAGGCGTATGAGGCGATCGGCCACGAGGTGAATCTCAACTCACCCAAGCAGCTGCAGGTGGTGCTGTTCGAGGAACTCGACCTGCCCAAGACCCGCAAGACCCGCACCGGCTACACCACGAACGCCGAAGCGCTGGCCGACCTCTACATCAAGAGCGAACACCCCTTCCTCGAACATCTGCTCGCCCACCGCGATGTCATCAAGCTCAAGCAGACCGTCGCCGGGCTTGAGCGGATGGTCGCCGACGACGGACGCATCCACACCGTCTACCAGCAGACCATCGCCGCGACCGGCAGGCTGTCCTCGACCGATCCGAACCTGCAGAACATCCCGGTGCGCACCGGAGCCGGCCGGCGGATCCGGCATGTCTTCGTCTCCGAGGCCGATGCCGGGTACACCGACCTCATTTCCGCGGACTATTCGCAGATCGAGATGCGGATCATGGCCCATCTGTCCGGGGATGAGAGCCTCATCGCCGCGTTCAATGCCGGTGAGGACCTGCACTCCTACGTCGGCTCGAAGGTGTTCGGCGTCGGTGTCGACGAGGTCAGTGCGCAGATGCGTGCGAAGGTCAAGGCGATGTCCTACGGACTCGTCTACGGGCTGTCGGCCTTCGGGCTCTCGCGTCAGCTGCGGATCTCCGTCGAGGAGGCCCGGGCGCTCATGGAGGGATACTTCGAGCGCTTCGGCGCGGTCAAGGACTACCTCGACGAGATCGTCGCCGAGGCCCGCGGGCGCGGCTACACCGAGACGATGTACGGCCGGCGCCGCTACCTGCCCGAGCTCGGCAGCTCGAACCGGCAGATCCGGGAGATGGCCGAACGGGCCGCCCTCAACGCCCCGATCCAGGGTTCGGCTGCCGACATCATGAAGATCGCGATGCTCAACCTGCGCGATGCCTTCGCCGCCTCGGACCTCAAAAGCCGGATGCTGCTCCAGGTCCACGACGAGATCATCGTCGAACTCGCCGATGGTGAGCGCGAAGCCGTCAGCGAGGTGCTGCGCACGACGATGGGGCAGGCAGCTGAGCTGTCAGTCCCGCTCGACGTCAACCTCGGTGTCGGCCGGTCCTGGCAGGACGCCGCCCACTGAGCCACCGCCTCGGCGGCGGGCCAGCAGCCAGCGGGATCAGCCGCCCAGGCGGGTCGAGAAGATCGCAGTGCCGGGCATGAGCGCGCCGCGCAGCGGCGACCAACCGCCCCAGGCGGTGTCATTGTGCTCGGGCCATTCGGGCTCGGTCACGCCGGTGAGCTGGAAGCCGGCATCGACGAGAAGGGTGACCCAGTCACCGAAGGTGCGATGGTGCTCGGCGTAGACCGGCTCGCCGGAACCGTCGACCTCGACATAGGGGGTGCGGTCGAAATACGAGTACTCGACCGTCAGCCCGGTCTCACCGGGCACGTCAGGGAACATCCAGCGCACCGGATGGGTGACGGAGAAGACCCAGCGGCCGCCGGGACGCAGCACGCGGGCGACCTCGGCGAGGACCACCTCTGCGTCCTTGACGAAGGGCAGTGCGCCATAGGAGGAGAAGGCGATGTCGAAGCTGTTCGAGGCGAAGGGCAGCTGCCGGGCATCAGCCTGCAGGAATGTCGGGGGCACGGCGGCCTCTGAGAGCGGATGCTCCTTCTGCAGCCGTGACGCCTGCTCGAGCATGCCCGAGGACAGGTCGACGCCGGTGGTGATCGCACCCTGCTCAGCCAGCCACCGAGAGCACTGCCCGGCACCGCAGCCGACCTCGAGCACCTGACGGCGGGCGACATCGCCGAGCAGCTGGATGTCGGATTCGTGAATTCCCTCCGGACACCAGACGAACTCAGCGGCACCGAGGAAGCTGCCGTGTTCGGCGAGGTACTCCTCAGCCGAATGGTCCCAATAGCTGCGATTCGCCCGGACTGACGCCTCTTCGTCGATGGCGAGATAGCCGCCGCTGATGGTCTCGGGGGAGTACTCGCTGTCCGTCATGGGAAGGCTCCAGTGGTGTGGGAGGTGAAATCTGCTCGCGCGTGTGCGTCATCCGCATTGATGATGCTAACATTGGCTATCGTATGCGCTGCGCGCGTGTGGGTGCGGTTCTCGTGGCGAGAACAGCCGCTGTCGGAAATCTTCCGTATTCCCGATCTCACTCATCGTGACACATTCACTGCAGCCGTGCACTCCACAAAGTCCATCAGTCCATCTAGACACTGGCGCCCGCGCCGGTGAAAAGTCCATTACGGAGTCTCAACCTTTATGACCACCACCACGCCGGGAACGGCGACCAACGAGCAGATCGCCGTCAACGACATCGGATCTGCAGACGATTTCCTCGCGGCAGTCGACGAGACCATCAAGTACTTCAACGACGGAGACATCGTTGAAGGCACCGTCGTCAAGGTCGACCGCGACGAAGTTCTGGTCGACATCGGATACAAGACGGAAGGCGTCATCCTTTCGCGCGAACTGTCGATCAAGCATGATGTCGACCCGGCTGAGGTCGTCGAGGTCGGAGACGAGATCGAAGCCCTGGTCCTCACCAAGGAGGACAAGGACGGACGCCTGATGCTGTCGAAGAAGCGTGCGCAGTACGAGCGTGCGTGGGGCGACATCGAGAAGATCAAGGAAGACGAAGGCGTCGTCACCGGCACCGTCATCGAGGTTGTCAAGGGCGGTCTCATCGTCGACATCGGGCTGCGCGGCTTCCTGCCGGCGTCGCTTGTCGAGATGCGCCGCGTCCGCGACCTGTCGCCGTACATCGGCCAGCAGGTCGAGGCCAAGATCATCGAACTGGACAAGAACCGCAACAACGTCGTCCTGTCGCGCCGCGCCTGGCTCGAAGAGACCCAGTCCGCTGTCCGCCACGACTTCCTGCAGACCCTGCAGAAGGGCCAGGTCCGTCCGGGCGTCGTGTCCTCGATCGTCAACTTCGGCGCCTTCGTCGATCTCGGCGGTGTCGACGGACTCGTCCACGTCTCCGAGCTGTCCTGGAAGCACATCGACCACCCGAGCGAGGTCGTCGCCGTCGGTGACGAGGTCACCGTCGAGGTGCTCGACGTCGACATGGACCGCGAGCGCGTGTCCCTGTCGCTCAAGGCCACCCAGGAAGACCCGTGGCAGCACTTCGCCCGCACCCACGTCATCGGACAGATCGTGCCGGGCAAGGTCACCAAGCTCGTCCCGTTCGGTGCATTCGTGCGCGTCGAAGACGGCATCGAGGGCCTCGTCCACATCTCCGAGCTGGCCGTGCGCCACATCGACCTGCCCGAGCAGGTCGTCTCGGTCGACGGGACCATCTACGTCAAGGTCATCGACATCGACCTGGAGCGCCGCCGCATCTCGCTGTCGCTCAAGCAGGCCAATGAGGGCGTCGACCCGGATGCCACCGAGTTCCACGATCCGGCTCTGTACGGCATGCTCCAGGAGTACGACGAGGACGGCAACTACAAGTACCCCGAGGGCTTCGATCCCGAGACCCAGGAATGGCTCGAGGGCTACGAGGCTCAGCGCGAAGAGTGGGAGCAGCAGTACGCCGCCGCCCAGGCTCGCTGGGAAGAGCACAAGAAGCAGGTCGCCAAGGCGATCGCTGCCGACGCCGAGGCCGGTGGCTCCGAAGCCGCCGACGTGCCGTCGCAGGCTTCGTACAGCTCCGACGAGCCGGCCGACGCCGGTACGCTGGCCAGCGATGAGGCTCTCGCCGCACTGCGCGAGAAGCTCGCAGGCAACTGACCGGCACACAGCCTGACACGAGGGCGTCCGAACCACGGTTCGGACGCCCTCGTTGGCGTTGGCAGCGCAGGACGGGATGCGGGCAGCGCACACGGCTCACCCGCCCGGCCAGGGACTGGGGGCTCTACACTCTGTTCCTGCTCGCCTGGTCGTGCCTCATCTACTGGCAGCTGCTGACCGACCTCGGCGGGTCGGTGTTCGCGCACAACGACGACCCTTCGCTGTTCATCTGGTGGTTCGCCCACGCTGCCGACGTCGTCGCCAGTTGGTTCGGGCAGGGTTCAGGCAAGACGAAGCTGCTGTTCACGCAGCTGATGAATCACCCAGCGGGCGTCAACGGCGCGTGGAACACCTCGGTTGTCGGCATCGCCCTGCCGATGGTGCCGATCACGTGGCTGCTCGGTCCGGTCGTCGCCTACAACATCGCCATCATGCTCGCCGCGCCTGCCTCCGCGCTGACCGCGGCGCTGCTCATCCGTCAGTTCACCACGCGCGGTCCGGCGTTCCTCGGCGGTTTCGCCTACGGGTTCTCCACGTATGTCGTGGCCCAATCGGCGGGCCATCTCAACCTCGCCGTCGCGATCACTCCGCCGCTGGTGGTCTACGGCCTCATCCGGCTCGCCCGCGCCCGCAGCCGGCGCCGTGCACTCGCCATCGGCCTCGGCCTCGGGTGCCTGCTGGGCTGGCAGCTCTACGTCAGCTCCGAACTGGCAGCCGGCCTCTCCATCGCCGGCAGCGTCTTCTGCGCCGTCGCCGCCGTCGTGCTCGCCCAGCGCTCCGATGCCGTGCAGCGGCGCGCAGGACTCAAACGCCTCCTCACAGGTGGCGCGGCTGCTGCAGCGACCGCCCTGCTCATCGGCCTGCCGCTCTTCCGCACGATGCTCACCGCGCCTGGCGCCCCGCAGCAGACGATCCGCCCGCACGGCGTGTGGAACAACGACGTGCTCGACGTCGTCTTCCCCAGCCGGTTCACACTGCTCGGCGGGCCTGATGCCGACCCGCTGCCGCGCGTCCAGGCGATCGATCCGGCAGAAGTCGGAGCCTACCTCGGCTTCTTCTGGGTGGTCTTCGCCATCCTGACGACTGTGCTGCTCTGGAGGCACCGGCGTCTCGGCCCGCTCGTGCAGATCACCGCGCTCACCGGGCTCGTCATGTGGATGCTCTCCCTCGGCTCGCCGTGGTTCTTCGCCGGTCGCGAGATCCTGGCTGTCGGTCCTTATCGGCTCATCGAAGTGCTGCCGGTGCTCGGCAATGTGCTGCCGATGCGCCTGGCCGTCTATCCGACCCTTGCGGCCGCGGTGCTGCTTGCTGTCGGGGTGCACGAGGCGCAGCGCAAGCGCGGCCGGCAGAGCCGGCTGCTGGCCCTGACCCAGGTGACAGCGGCGGTCATCGTCATCGCCATCAGCACCGGTCCGGTGTCGGCGCGCCAGGTGCCCATCCCGGAGTTCTACGACTCCGGATATGCCGAGCATCTGCCGGCTGGCAGCGTGGTCAAGACGATGCCGCGCCCCATCGCGCTGGCCGCGCCCGATGCCGACGTGGCTCTGGTGTGGCAGGCCGTGACCGGCATGCACTACCGCGAGACCGGCGGCTATTTCATCGGCTCGACCGACACCAGCCCGATCGTCTTCGGCGCCCAGCGTGACACGCTCGACGAACGGCTGCGGGCGCCGATCCCCAGCGCTCCCGAAGAACGGGCCCGGGCTGCCTCGGAAACGGTGGCGGCGCTGCGCGCCCAGGGCATCGACTTCGTCGTCATCGGCCAGGACGTCGCCTACCTGCCGTTTCCCGCCGACCAGATCGCGGCCTTCGTCGCTGAAGGCGCCGGCAGCCCGGTGCAGAACCTCGACGGCGTGTTCCTCATCGATCTGCGCAGCGGCTGACCTCGGACAGCCCCACCTGACAGCCCGGTCGCGGTACAGACGGTACAGGAGGCGCAGGCGGTGCAGAGTAGAGTGGAGTGCATGCTGAGAATCGGACTGACAGGCGGCATCGGCGCCGGCAAGTCGACCATCGCCGAGCAGTTCCGCGAACGCGGCGTCCCGGTCATCGACGCTGATGAGATCGCCCGCGAGATCGTCGAGCCCGGTGAGCCGGCCCTGGCATCACTCGTGTCGGAGTTCGGCGAGCAGATCCTCCATCCCGATGGCACGCTCAATCGCGGCGGGCTGGCCGTCGTCGCCTTCTCCGACCCGCAGTCGACGGCCAGACTCAATGCGATCATGCACCCGGCGATCGCCGAACGCACCCGCGCACACTACGACCGGCACGCTGATGCTTCCATCGTCGTCCACGACGTGCCGCTGCTCGTCGAGAACAGCATGACCCGGCTGTACCACCTCGCAGTGCTCGTCGACACTCCCGCTGACGTCCGGCTCACACGGCTGGTCGACTCCCGTGGGATGGACCCAGCCGATGCGCAGAAGCGGATCGGCGCGCAGGCCAGCGATGCCGAGCGTCTCGCCGCCTGCGATGTCGTCATCGACAACTCCGGCACACCGGAAGCGGCACGGGCTGCGTTCACCACAATGTTCGAGAAGCGGATCCAGCCCTTTGCCGACAATCTGGCCGCCGGCCGGACAGCTGAGCGCTCCGGCGTCGAGCTGGTCCCGGCAGGGGAGCGGCATGGGCAGACGGCGCGGCGGCTGAGCAGCCGCATCTCGCACGCGCTGACCGAGGCGGGCCTGCCCGATGCCGAGGTTGAGCACATCGGCTCGACGAGTGTGCCGGGCCTGCTGGCCAAGGACATCATCGACCTCCAGGTCCTCACCCGCTCAGATGCCGACTGGGATGCCGCAGCTCAGGCGCTGACAGCCGCCGCCTACCCGCAGCATCATATGGAGGCTTTCGACGATTGGGACGACGCCGGGCACGTGCCCAAGCGCTTCCACCGCAACGCCGATCCCGGCCAGCCGGTGAATGTGCACGTGCGCACGCGCGGCAGTCTGTCGGCGCGGTTCGCTGCGCACTTCGCCCAGCGGCTGCGCACCGACGCCGCCCTGCGTGCCGATTATGAGGGCACGAAGAAGCGGCTGGCCGAACAGCATCTCGATGACCGTTCGGCCAGCCGCTGCGCCGAGGCGAAGGAACCGTTCTTCACGCCGCTGCGTGATGAGTTCCGCCGCTCGGAATCGAGCTGACGGAGCGACTCCGGCTCAGCCGAGCGAGGCGTTGAGGTGGATGTCGACGCCCTTGAGCGCCTTCGACACCGGGCAGTCCTTCTTCGCCTTCTGTGCGATGCGCTCGAAGTCCGAGTGCGACAGGCCCGGGATCCGGCCGACGACCACGAGGTGGATGTCGGTGATGCCCTTCTCTGGGGAGAAGGTGACATCAGCGCCGGTGTTGAGCTCTTCGGGCGGCGTGCCGTTGTCCGTCAGCGCATTGGCCAGTGCCATCGAGTAGCAGGCCGAGTGGGCGGCGCCGATGAGCTCTTCCGGGTTGGTGACGCCGTTGGTGTGCTGCTCTGCGCGGGATGCCCAGCGCATGTCGAGAGTGGCAGCCTGGGAGGAGTCGAGGCTGACGGTGCCGGTGCCGCCGGCGAGGTCTCCGCGCCAGGTGGTGTGTGCTTTCGAAACGATCTCGGCCATGGGTAGGTCCTTTCAGTTCGCGCTGTTCTGTCGCAACTGCCAGCTGTGCTGATCAGCCGGTGCCGGGGCTCATCAGCGCTGACGTGTTCCAGCCTACAGTCTGTTGGCCGCGTCAGTGCCCCGGCGTACAGTGGTTGCATGGCATCGAGTGAGGTCCTCAACCCGGCAGACACGACTCCCCAGGAGGTTCCACAGCGGCCTGTGCCCAAGATCGGTCACCGGCCCGAGGTGGTACGGTCCGTGGCACCGTTCGAGGTCGTGAGCGAGTACTCGCCTTCGGGAGATCAGCCGACGGCGATCCGGGAGATCTCCGAACGGCTTGCTGACGGCGAGCGCGATGTGGTCCTGCTCGGCGCCACCGGCACCGGCAAGTCGGCGACGACCGCCTGGCTCATCGAGAAAGTGCAGCGGCCCACCCTCGTGATGGCGCCGAACAAGACCCTCGCCGCCCAGCTGGCCAACGAGTTCAGGCAGCTGCTGCCGCACAACGCAGTCGAGTACTTCGTCTCGTACTACGACTACTACCAGCCCGAGGCCTACGTTCCGCAGACGGACACCTTCATCGAGAAGGACTCCTCGATCAACGATGAGGTCGAGCGGCTGCGCCATTCGGCGACGAACGCGCTGCTGACCCGCCGCGACGTCGTCGTCGTCTCCACCGTCTCCTGCATCTACGGCCTCGGCACGCCCGAGGAGTATGTCGAGGGCATGGTGTCGGTGGCCGTCGGCGAGGAGTACGACCGCGATGCGCTGCTCAAACGATTCGTCGAGATGCAGTACACCCGCAACGACCTCGCCTTCACCCGCGGCACCTTC
Organism: Brevibacterium gallinarum; assembly: GCF_014836885.1. Taxonomy (GTDB): domain Bacteria; phylum Actinomycetota; class Actinomycetes; order Actinomycetales; family Brevibacteriaceae; genus Brevibacterium; species Brevibacterium gallinarum. Next base: position 38,229 of record NZ_JACSPY010000003.1, on the reverse strand, counting down.
CGGGTGCGCGGGGACACCGTGGAGATCATCCCGCAGTACGAAGAGCTCGCGCTGCGCATCGAGTTCTTCGGCGATGAGATCGAGTCGCTGTACACCCTGCACCCGCTCACCGGTGAGATCGTGCGCGAAGAGGAAGTCCTCCACATCTTCCCCGCCAGCCACTACGTCGCCGGTGAGGACCGGATGGGCCGCGCAATCGCCGACATCGAAGACGAGCTGGCGAACCGGCTGCAGGAGCTGGAGAGCCAGAACAAGCTGCTCGAAGCCCAGCGGCTGAAGATGCGCACCACCTACGACCTCGAGATGATGCAGTCGATGGGCTTCACCTCCGGCATCGAGAACTACTCCCGGCACATCGATGGGCGCGCCCCCGGTTCGGCACCGAACTGCCTGCTTGACTACTTCCCCGAGGACTACCTCCTCGTCATCGACGAAAGCCACGTCACCGTCCCGCAGATCGGCGGCATGTACGAAGGCGATATGTCGCGCAAGCGCACCCTCGTCGAGCACGGATTCCGGCTGCCGAGCGCCCTGGACAACCGGCCGCTGAAGTTCGATGAGTTCCTCGACCGGATCGGCCAGACCGTCTACCTCTCCGCAACCCCTGGGCCCTTCGAGCTGGAGCGCGCCAACGGGGTCGTCGAGCAGATCATCCGCCCGACCGGACTCGTCGACCCGAAGGTCGAGGTCAAGCCGACGAAGGGCCAGATCGACGACCTCCTCGGTGAGATCCGCGACCGCGTCGACCGCAACGAGCGCACCCTCGTCACGACGCTGACGAAGAAGATGGCCGAGGACCTCACCGACTACCTCCTCGAGCACGAGGTGCGCGTGCAGTACCTGCACTCCGACGTCGACACCCTGCGCCGCGTCGAGCTGCTCAGCGAGCTGCGCAGCGGTGAGTTCGATGTGCTCGTCGGCATCAACCTGCTGCGCGAGGGACTCGACCTGCCCGAGGTGTCGCTGGTGGCGATCCTCGACGCCGACAAGGAGGGCTTCCTGCGCTCGGGAACCTCCCTCATCCAGACGATCGGCCGTGCCGCCCGCAACGTCAACGGCGAAGTGCACATGTACGCCGACACGATCACCCCGTCGATGCGGTACGCAATCGACGAGACGAACCGCCGTCGCGACATCCAGATCGCCTACAACGAAGAGCACGGCATCGACCCGACCCCGCTGGTCAAGAAGATCGCCGACATCACCGAGCGCCTGCAGCGCGAGGACGAGGACACCCGTGAGCTGCTCACCCAGTTCGACTACGGCAAGGGCCGGCGCGGCTACAACGCCACCCTGACCGACGAGCAGCGCGCGACTGCCGCCAGCAGCGGTGACGCAGCTTCCGGCGGCGGCAGCCTGCGCCCGCCGGCAGCCGATCTCACTGAGCTCATCGCCACCATGACCGAGCAGATGCACACCGCAGCAGCCGAGCTGCAGTTCGAGCTCGCCGCCCGTCTGCGCGACGAACTCGGAGACCTCAAACAGGAGCTGCGCACAATGCAGAAGGAAGGTCACGCCTAAAGGGATGTACACTTGAGTGCTTGGAAGGGGAGTATCCCAGTCATCTCGTGTTCGTCATCACGTTCGCCCATGCGATCCGGGCACGAGAGCAGGTACACGCACGCAGCCTGCGGGAGAGACTTTCGACACTCTGAAGAAAGGCTGCTATGAACTCTGCGCTGCCCTTGTGGTTCGAGATCACATCACTGTCAGTGCTCTGCCTCATCCTGCTGGTGGATCTCCTCCTCGTCGTCAAACGCCCCCACGTGCCCTCCATGAAGGAGGCCAGCCTGTGGGTCGGCTTCTACGTCACCCTGGCTCTCATCTTCGCCGGCCTCATGTTCCTCATGGGCGACTCAGAACACGGCGCCCAGTTCCTCGCCGGCTGGCTGACCGAGTACAGCCTCAGCATCGACAACCTGTTCGTCTTCGTCATCATCATGACCCGGTTCAAGGTGCCGGCGAAGTACCAGCAGGAAGTCCTGATGGTCGGCATCATCCTCGCCCTCATCTTCCGCGGCGCGTTCATCCTCGCCGGCGCGATCATCATCGAGATGTTCATCGGCGTGTTCTTCATCTTCGGTGCCTTCCTCCTGTGGACCGCCTGGAACCAGGCCTTCGGCGGCGACGACGAGGACAACGAGGACAACAAGCTCATCAAGATGCTGCGCAAGCGCATCAACATCACCGACGACTACAACGGCAACAAGCTGACGACCCGCATCGACGGGAAGAAGTTCTACACCCCGATGCTGCTCGTGTTCCTCGCCATCGGCACCACCGACGTGATGTTCGCCCTCGACTCGATCCCGGCGATCTTCGGCATCACCCGCAGCCCATTCATCGTCTTCACCGCGAACCTCTTCGCGCTCATGGGCCTGCGCCAGCTGTACTTCCTGCTCGGTGGCCTCATGGACCGGCTCATCTACCTCAAGTACGGCATCGCCGCAATCCTCGCGTTCATCGGCGTCAAGCTCATCATGCACGCCGCACACGAGACGTTCCTGCCGATGGTCCCGGACGTCAACACCTGGGTGTCGCTCGGCGTCATCTGCGCGGCGATGCTGACGGCGACGATCGCCTCGCTCATCCACATGCGCCGCTACCCGTCGCGCATCCCGCTCGGCCCCGTCGAGCACACCGTGCGCCACAAGGACGGCACCATCGAGCACGTCGACGCCGCCCGCGTCTACGAGGAGGTCCGCTCGGCTCGCGAGGACAACGGCACCTCCGGCGAATCCGTGCTGTCCGACGCGGTCTCAGCCGACCCGACCATGCCGCACACCCCAGCCACGACCGAGGCGGGCATCGGCGAGAGCCTCACCGGCAACGGTGAACCGATCTCGCTCTCACCGGCAGCCGACGATGACCAGACCGCCGCCTCGGGCGGATCCCATGCGGCCGGCAGCGAGCCGACGGGCGACGACACCCGCACGCAGCGGTGACACCGTCCTGACCGCAGACGCAGACGCCGCAGGGCCAGCCGGATCAACCGGCTGGCCCTGCGGCATCCAGGTGACGGGACGCCTCAGTCCTGCACCCACGGTCCGAAGACCGGTGTCCACTGGCGGATCTCCACACCCTCGATGACGCCGGCCTCGGCGTAGGGATCCTGGGTGAGGACGTCCTCGACGGCAGCCTGCGACTCAGCATGCACGAGCAGCAGCCCACCAGGACGATCCTCTTCGAAGGGGCCTGCCGCCAGGATCACCTTCTCGTCGAACAGGCGGGAGAGCCACGTCCGGTGCTGCGGACGGGCCCGCAGCCGGGTTTCGGAATCAGGGCTGTAGGTGTACTGGACTGCGAAGACGGCCATCAGGTCTCCTTGCTCGACGGGCCCACCACGCGGGAATAAGGCGGCGGTGATCTCTGGTTAGAGTGTACGGTAGACCATCCCCCACATTCCCAGAGGAGACATGCGTGCCGACGCTGCCTGAGATACCGAGTGACCACGCCGACCCGGACACTCTGTTCTCAGCCTTCTCCGATTACGCCTTTGAACAAGGAATCGAACTCTATGAGGCACAGGAAGAAGCCATCCTCTCCGTCCTCACCGGCGACCACACGATCGTGGCGACACCGACCGGATCGGGCAAGTCGATGGTCGCCCTCGCAGCGCTCTTCGCCGCCCTCAGCACCGGTCGCCGCGCCTACTACACCGCCCCGATCAAAGCGCTGGTGAGCGAGAAGTTCTTCGACCTCACCGCCGCGCTCGGCGCCGACAACGTCGGCATGATCACTGGTGACTCCTCGGTCAACTCCGACGCCCCGATCATCTGCGCGACCGCAGAGATCCTCGCCAACCAGGCGCTGCGCGCAGGCGCCGAACTCGACGTCGAACTCGTCGTCATGGACGAATTCCACTACTTCGGCGACCCGCAGCGCGGCTGGGCCTGGCAGGTGCCGCTGCTGGAGATGCCCCAGACGCAGTTCGTGTTCATGTCCGCCACACTCGGCGACATGTCGCACATCAGCCGGGACCTCAGCGACCTCACCGGCCGCGACGTCACTCTCGTGACCTCAGCGACCCGGCCGGTGCCGCTGGAGTACAGCTACTCGGAGGAGCCGCTGCACGAAACGCTGCGTCAGCTCATCTCCAAGGACCGGGCACCGGTCTACATCGTCTCCTTCGCCCAGGCCCAGGCGGTAACCTTGGCCGGCAACATCGTCAGCGCCAACCTGTGCTCACGTGAGGAGCGCGAGGCGATCGCCGCCGAGATCAGGGGCTTCCGCTTCTCCAAGGGCTTCGGGCAGATCCTCAGACGACTGCTCAGCCACGGCATCGGCGTCCACCACGCCGGCATGCTGCCGCGCTACCGCCGGCTGGTCGAACAGCTCGCCGGCGCCGGGCTGCTGCGCATCATCTCCGGCACCGACACCCTCGGCGTCGGCATCAACGTGCCGATCCGCACCGTGCTGCTCACCGGGCTGGCGAAATTCGACGGACGCCGGATGCGCCGCCTGACGGTGCGCGAATTCCAGCAGATCGCCGGACGCGCCGGCCGGGCCGGCTATGACTCCGTCGGCTACGTCGTCGCACAGGCCCCCGAACACGTCATCGAGAACCAGAAGGCCCTCGCCAAGGCCGGCGACGATCCGAAGAAGCGGCGGAAGGTGCGCAAACAGCAGCCGCCGACCGGATTCGTCGGCTGGTCGAAGGAGACCTTCGACCAGCTCACCACCGGCCAGCCCGAACAGCTGCGCTCCCACATGCAGCTCAACCACGCCACCATCCTCAACCTGCTCTCACGGCCCGGCAGCGGCGTGCACACGATCCGCCGCTTCATCGACTCCACCCATGAGACAGCAGCTGCGAAGATCGAGCTGTACCTCAAAGCCCTGGCGATCGGACGCGCGCTGCTGCGCTCGGACGTCATCCGCCGGGAGGTCACCGACGCCTCGGGACCGGACGGGCAGCCGGCGGTGCGCTACGTGCTGCAGCGCGACCTCGGGCCCCACTTCGCGCTCAACCAGCCGCTCTCACCGTTCGCCCTGGCCGCCCTCGACCTGTTCGACCGCGACGGCGACGACTGGGCGCTCAACGTGCTCTCGATCATCGAGGCGACCACCCCAGTGCACTTCACGATCCTCAAGGGCCAGCTCGACCGGATCAAGCAGGAGGAGCTCGCCGCGCTCAAGGCCGACGGCGTCGACTACACCGAGCGGATGGCGATCCTCGACGAGCTGACCTACCCGCAGCCGAACGCCGAGATCCTCGAAACGGCCTTCGACGCCTACGCTGAGGCCTCGCCGTGGGTGCGCGAAGTCGGGCTCGAACCCAAGGCAGTCGTCGCCGATATGATCGACCAGTCGATGAACTTCTCCCAGTTCGTCGCCTACTACCGGCTCGCCCGGGTCGAAGGCGGGCTTCTGCGCTACCTGATGGACGTCTACCGGGCGCTCGTGCAGAATGTGCCCGCCGACGCCGTCGACGAGCGCCTGCAGGAGATCATTGACTGGCTCGGCGAGCTCATCGCCCGGGTCGACTCCAGCCTCGTCGAGGAATGGGAAGCGCTGCGCACCGCCGGTGGGGGAGACGAGGACGAACCGGCGCTGCTGCCGGCCGCCGCACAGAAGCTCAGCTCCGACCGCCGGCGATTCACCGCCCTGATCCGCAATACGATGTTCCACCGCGTGCTGCTGGCCGAACGCGCCGCCTACGACCACCTCGGCGAACTCGACGCCGACTCCGGCTGGGATGCCAAGGCGTGGGAGAACGCGATCGAGGACTTCTACGAAGAGTACGGCGAGCTGCGCATCGACGGCGACGCCCGCAGCGCTGCCTATGTGCAGATCACCGAAGGCGACGAGGAGTGGAGAGTCCGGCAGATCCTCGCCGACCCCGACGGCGACCGCGACTGGGCGATCACCGCCCGCGTCGACGTGGCCGCCAGCGACAGCGCCGGCGAAGTCGTCGTCGAGATCCTCGACGTCGGCCCGATGCGCTGAAACCACCGATGTCAGTGAAGGGAACTAAAGTACACACTGTGACTACTCAGACCGCGAATGCAGAGGCCGACCGCGGCGTATCGCACCTCGACACGCTGTGGGTCAAAGGGGCCCGGGCACACAACCTGAAGAACGTCGAGATCGCCATCCCGCGCGACTCGATGGTCGTCTTCACCGGACTGTCCGGCTCCGGAAAGTCGTCCCTCGCCTTCGACACGATCTTCGCCGAGGGCCAGCGCCGCTACGTCGAATCGCTGTCGTCGTACGCGCGGATGTTCCTCGGGCAGATGGACAAGCCCGACGTCGACTTCATCGAAGGACTCTCACCGGCGGTGTCGATCGACCAGAAGTCGACCTCGAAGAACCCGCGGTCGACCGTCGGCACCATCACCGAGGTGTATGACTTCCTGCGCCTGCTGTGGGCGCGCATCGGCACCCCGTACTGCCCGGAATGCGGTGAGCCGATCACCCGCCAGACCCCGCAGAACATCGTCGACCAGCTGCTGACGCTGCCCGAGCGCACGAAGTTCATCGTGCTCGCCCCGCTGGTGCGCGGACGCAAGGGCGAATTCGCCGATCTGTTCGCCGACCTGCAGACCAAGGGCTTCTCCCGCGCCGTCGTCGACGGCGAGCAGGTTCAGCTGACCGATCCGCCCAAGCTGGAGAAGCAGTACAAGCACGACATCTCCGTCGTCGTCGACCGGCTGGTCGCCAAGGACGGGATCCGCCAGCGCGTCACCGACTCCGTCGAAACCGCGCTGGCAACCGCCGGCGGCCGTCTCGACGTCGAGCTCGTCGACGAGGGCACCACCCGGACGTTCTCGGAGCACATGTCGTGCCCGAACGACCATCCGCTCACCGTCGATGAGATCGAACCGCGCACCTTCTCCTTCAACTCGCCCTTCGGCGCCTGCCCCGTCTGCGACGGCATCGGCACCAAGCTGCAGGTCGATGAGACGCTCGTCGTGCCCGATGAGGACCTCACTCTCGGGGAAGGAGCGATCGCGCCGTGGTCGAAGGGCAAGACGACGGCGAAGTACTTCAACCGGCTGCTCAAGGGCCTCGGCGACGAACTCGGCTTCGACCTCTTCACCCCGTGGAAGGATCTGAAGAAGTCCCACCGCAAGGCGATCCTCGAGGGCAAGGACTACCAGGTCCACGTCCGCTACCGGAACCGGTTCGGTCGCGAGCGCACCTACTCGACCGGTTTCGAGGGCGTCTTCCAGTACATCCTACGCAAACACGGTGAGACCGAATCCGACCATGCCCGGGAGCGCTACGAGTCCTACATGCGGCAGGTGCCGTGTGCCGCCTGCGGTGGAACCCGCCTCAAGCCCGAGGCGCTGCACGTCAAGATCGCCGGCAAATCGATCGCAGATGTCTCCACCATGGCCCTCGACCAAGCTGCCGAGTTCCTCACCGGGCTTGAGCTCAGCGGCCGCGACGCGGCGATCGCCGCGCAGGTGATGAAGGAGATCCGGGCCCGGCTCGGGTTCCTCCTCGACGTCGGACTCGAATACCTCAGCCTCGACCGCACCGCCGGCACGCTTTCAGGCGGAGAAGCACAGCGCATCCGGCTGGCCACTCAGATCGGCTCCGGACTCGTCGGCGTCCTCTACGTGCTTGACGAGCCGTCCATCGGCCTGCACCAGCGCGACAACCGGCGGCTCATCGAAACGCTGCTGAAGCTGCGCGACCTGGGCAACACCCTCATCGTCGTCGAACACGACGAGGAGACGATCGAAGCCGCCAACTGGATCGTCGACATCGGACCCGGTGCAGGCGAGCACGGGGGAGAGGTCGTCTACTCCGGCCCGGTCGCCGAGCTCACGCAGGCCGAACGCTCGATCACCGGTGCCTACCTCGGCGGCCAGCGCCGGATCGAGATCCCGTCCCAGCGCCGCCCGATCGACCGCAAGAAAATGGTGACCGTCCATCACGCCCGTGAGAACAATCTCAAGGACGTCACCGTTTCGCTGCCGCTCGGCGTCTTCACCGCCGTGACCGGTGTGTCCGGTTCAGGCAAGTCGACACTCGTCAACGACATCTTCTACACGCAGCTGGCCAATGACCTCAACGGCGCCAACCGGGTGCCCGGCCGCCATAAGCGGATCACCGGTCACGAAGACCTCGACAAGATCATCCACGTCGACCAGTCGCCCATCGGCCGCACCCCGCGGTCGAACCCGGCCACCTACACCGGCGTGTTCGACCACGTGCGCAAGCTCTTCGCCGAAACCGAAGTCGCGCGCATCCGCGGCTACCAGCCCGGCCGGTTCTCCTTCAACGTCAAGGGCGGACGCTGCGAGAACTGCCACGGCGACGGCACCATCAAGATCGAGATGAACTTCCTGCCCGACGTCTACGTCCCCTGCGAGGTCTGCCACGGCGCCCGCTACAACCGTGAGACCCTCGAAGCGAAGTTCAAGGGCAAGACGATCGCCGATGTGCTTGACATGCCGATCGAGGAGGCCGCTGACTTCTTCTCCGCGGTTCCTGCCATCGCCCGGCACCTGCACACCCTGGTCGAGGTCGGTCTGGGCTACGTGCGCCTCGGACAGCCGGCCACCACGCTCTCCGGCGGTGAGGCCCAGCGCGTCAAGCTCGCAGCCGAACTGCAGAAGCGCTCGCGCGGCCGCACCGTCTATGTGCTCGACGAGCCGACCACCGGTCTGCACTTCGAGGACATCCGCAAGCTCCTCGGCGTGCTGCAGGGCCTCGTCGACAAGGGCAACAGCGTCATCGTCATCGAGCACAACCTCGACGTCATCGCCTCAGCCGACCACATCGTCGACATGGGACCTGAAGGCGGCCGCGGCGGCGGCACCGTCATCGCCGAGGGGACCCCGGAAGAGGTGGCGGCCATCGAGTCGTCCTACACCGGGCAGTTCCTCGCCGAGATGCTCGCCAGCCGGACATAGCCGTGGACCCGAGCACCTACCGCCCGGCGACCGGTGAGATTCCCACCCAGCCCGGGGTCTACCGCTTCCGTGACGCCGACCGGCGGGTCATCTACGTCGGCAAGGCGAAGAACCTGCGCGCCAGGCTCAACTCGTACTTCGGCAACCCAGCCGCTCTCATGCAGCGGACCTTCACCATGGTCCACACTGCGGCGTCGGTCGACTGGACTGTCGTCAACAACGAGGTCGAGGCTCTGCAGCTGGAATGGACGTGGATCCGGGAGTTCCGCCCGCGATTCAACGTCATGTTCCGTGACGACAAGTCCTACCCGTATCTGGCGATCACGATGCAGGACGAATACCCGCGCGCCTTCGTCACCCGCGGCAGCCGCAAGAAGGGCGTCACCTACTTCGGGCCCTTCACCCAGGTGTGGGCGATCAAGGAGACCCTCGACCTGCTGCTCAAGGCGTGGCCGGTGCGCACCTGCACCGCCGGTGTGTTCCGCCGTGCCCGGCAGACCGACCGGCCCTGCCTGCTGGGCTACATCGACAAGTGCGCTGCTCCCTGTGTCGGGCGGGTGACACCGGAGGAGCACAAACAGCTGGCCCGCAACATCGCCGACTTCATGCGCGGGAACACCGGCCAGTTCATCTCCAGCCGGCAGCGCGAGATGGCCGAAGCCGCACAGAACCTCGACTACGAGCGCGCCGCCGAGCTGCGTGATGAGATCCAGGCACTGGAGAAGGTCCTCGACAAGAGCGCTGTGGTGCTGTCGCAGAATGTCGACGTTGATGTCTTCTCCATGGTCGTCGAGGAGCTGGAAGCCTCCGTGCAGGTGTTCCATGTGCGCGGCGGCCGCATCCGCGGCCAGCGCGGCTGGATCATCGAACGCCTGCAGGACCTCACCCCCGAGGAGCTGACACTCGACTACCTGCGCCAGGCCTACAGCGGCATCGACGCCGAGGCGATCCCGCGGGAGATCCTCCTCGACACGCTGCCCAGCGACGTCGAGCTGGCCACGACCTGGCTGAGCGAACAGCGCGGTTCGAAGGTCGAACTGCGGGTCCCGCAGCGCGGGGAGAAGAAAGCCGTGCTCGATACCGTGCACAAGAACGCTGAACAGGCGCTCATGCGGCACAAGATGCAGCGCGCCTCCGACCTCACCACCCGCAGCGAAGCGCTGACAGAGATCCAGCAGGCACTCGACCTGCCCGAGCCGCCGCTGCGCATCGAGTGCATCGACAACTCCCACATGTCGGGTCAGCACGTCGTCGGCTCCCTCGTCGTATTCGAAGACGGCCTGGCCAAGAAGCGCGACTACCGGCGGTTCTCCATCACCGGCGATGCCGCCCGGGACGACACCTCGGCGATGTACGACGTCGTATCCCGGCGTTTCTCCCGCTACCTGGAGAGCCTCGTCGAGGACGAGCCGGACGAGCGATTCGGCTACCGGCCCAGTCTGCTCGTCGTCGACGGTGCGCTGCCGCAGGTCAACGCCGCCGTGCAGGCACTCCACGACCTCGGCATCACCGACATCTCCGTTGTCGGCCTGGCGAAGCGACTCGAAGAAGTGTGGGTGCCCGGCGATGAGTTCCCGGTCATCCTCCCGCGCGGCTCCGAGGGCCTCTTCATGCTCCAGCGGATCCGTGATGAAGCCCACCGCTTCGCCATCCGCTACCACCAGCAGAAGCGCACTAAAGCCCAGCGTTCATCGGCCCTTGACGGCATCCCCGGGCTCGGGGCGGCCAAGCAGAAGGCGCTGCTCAAGCACTTCGGCTCTGTCAAACGGATCCGGGCCGCCGCTGTCGACGATCTCACCGCTGCCCCAGGCATCGGTCCTGCCCTGGCGGAGAAGATCCACCAGGCACTGAGCCCGGCAGCAGAATCCGATACTGTTGAGGCAGATGAGACCACTGCGGAAGGGACTGCCGATGACTGACGCCTCATCACCGGCTGCCATCGAAGGCACCGGCGACGACGTCGAGGTGCTGCTGCTGACCGGAATGTCCGGCGCCGGCCGTTCGACGGCGGCCAACGCCCTCGAGGACATGGACTGGTACGTCGTCGACAACCTGCCGCTGCAGATGATCCCGCCGCTGGTCGAACTCGTCGCCCGCGCCGACGGCTCTCTGCCGAAGGTCGCAGTCGTCACCGATGTGCGCACCCGGCAGATGTTCTCCGAACTCAAGCAGACGCTGAGCGCCTACCGCTCCCAGGGCCTCAACATCAAGGTGCTGTTCCTCGACGCCTCCGATGACGCCCTCGTGCGGCGCTTCGAGTCCGTGCGCCGCCCCCATCCTCTGCAGGGCGAGGGAACCCTCATCGACGGCATCTCCGAAGAGCGCACGGCGCTCGCTCCGCTGCGCGACCAGTCAGACATCCTCATCGACACTAGCGATCTCAACGTCCACCAGCTGCGGGCGCAGGTGCACTCCTTGCTGAGCGGCACCGACGATCACCGACTGCACATCACTGTGCAGAGCTTCGGCTTCAAATACGGCGTGCCCGTCGATGCCGACCATATGGCCGATGTGCGCTTCCTTCCCAACCCGTACTGGATCCCGCAGCTGCGCGGTCAGAACGGAACCGAGGCACCGGTGCGCGACTACGTGCTGGCGCAGAACGGGGCGCTGGCGTTCGTCGACCGCTATCTTGGGGCCCTCGATGTCGTCATCGAAGGCTATGAGCACGAGAATCGTTCGCATATGACGATTGCGCTCGGCTGCACCGGCGGCAAGCACCGCTCGGTTGCGATGAGCGAGGAGCTCGGCCGCCGGCTGGCAGAGCGCACGTCTGCCTCGGTCACCGTGCGCCACCGCGATCTGGGACGCGAATAGATGAACCAGCAAGCCGGATCCGTGCCCCCTGACCCGCGCAGCTACAGTCCCGGCGCGCACCGCGTGCACACCGAGGAGCTGCCGCTCATCATGGCTGCGCGCAGACGACGCAGCACCGGAGGGCCGCAGGTCGTGTCCTTCGGCGGCGGTCACGGGCTGTACGCCGCGCTGCGCGCCTTCCGGCTGCTGACGGAGAATCTCACCGCCGTCGTCACCGTCGCAGACGACGGAGGCTCCTCCGGCCGGCTGCGCGAGGAGCTCGGCGGACTGCCGCCGGGCGACCTGCGGATGGCCCTGGCGGCGCTGTGCGATGACGGCGAATGGGGTCGGGTGTGGCGCGATGTCATTCAGAGTCGGTTCTCATCTGAGGGTCCGCTGCATGACCACTCCGTGGGCAATCTGCTCATCTCCGCCCTGTGGCAGCTGCTCGGCGACCACGTCGAGGGACTCGACTGGATGGCGCGGCTGCTGCGCGCACACGGCCGCGTCCTGCCGATGTCGTCGCTGCCGCTGCGCATCGAGGGCGACGTCCAGTTCGATCCCGGCTGCCCACCCGAGGTGGTGCAGGGGCAGTCGGCCCTGGCCGCCACCGACGGCCACCTGCGCGAAGTCCGTCTCGTGCCGCACAACCCTCCGGCCCGCGCGGAGACGATCGAGGCGGTGTGCGCAGCCGAAGTCCTCAACCTCGGGCCCGGATCCTGGTACACCTCGGTCATGCCGCACCTGCTCGTGCCCGATCTCGCAGAGGCGATCTTCGACTCCGGGGCGCTGCGCACCCTGACGCTCAACCTGCCCGGCTCCAAAGCTGAGACTCGCGATCTGAGCCTGTGCGACCACCTCGAATCGCTGCACTCGCACGCTCCGCGCCTGCGCTTCGACTATGTGCTCGTCGACGAGGACGCGGCCGCAGCTGAGCCGGAGCTGGAGGCCAAAGCGCGACGGCTCTTCGGCGCCCGGATGTGGACCAGACCGCTGCGCGGACGCAAGCACAGTCAGCACGACAGCCTCAAACTCGCCGCCTGCTACCGTGACGTGCTGCTCGATGCCGGCATCACCGTCGACGAACAGTGGTGAGCGCCGGTGGACAATCGAAAGGAAGCGATGCAATGGCACTGACAGCTCAGGTCAAGGACGAGCTCGCTCGGGTGAGCGTCACCCGCATTTCGGCTCGCAAGGCCGAAGTGTCGGCACTGCTGCGCTTCACCAACGCCCTGCACCTGGTGGCCGGCTCGATCGTCATCGAAGCCGAACTCGACACCAATATCGTCGCCCGCCGCCTGCGTGCTGAGATCAAATCGCTGTTCGGCCACACCGCCGATGTCGTCGTCATCGGCGCCTCCGGGATCCGCCGCGGCAGCCGGTTCCTCGTGCGCGTCGCCAACGACGGGGCGGCGCTGGCACGGCAGACCGGGCTCATCGACGGCCGGCTGCGCCCGGTGCGCGGCCTGCCCTCAGCGATCGTCAACGGCTCACTTGCAGACGCACAGGCCGCCTGGCGCGGCGCGTTCCTCGCGCATGGGTCGCTGACCGAACCGGGTCGTTCAGCGGCTCTGGAGATCACCTGTCCCGGGCCCGAGGCGGCGCTCGCGCTCGTCGGCTCCGCCCGCCGGCTCGGAATCTCAGCGAAGGCCCGCGAGGTGCGCGGGGTCGACCGCGTCGTCATCCGCGACGGAGAGGCGATCGGCGATCTGCTGACGAATATGGGAGCCGAGGAGACCCGCCTGGTGTGGGAGGAGCGGCGGATGCGCCGCGAGGTGCGGGCCACGGCCAACCGACTGGCGAACTTCGACGATGCGAACCTGCGCCGCTCAGCCCGCGCGGCCGTCGCCTCGGGCGCGCGCGTCGAACGGGCCTTCCAGATCCTCGGCGATGAGATCCCCGAGCACCTCAAATATGCCGGCGAGCTGCGGCTCAAGCACAAGCAGGCCTCCCTGGAGGAACTCGGCCAGCAGGCCGACCCGCCGATGACCAAAGACGCGATCGCCGGCCGGATCCGCCGACTGCTGGCGACCGCCGACAAGAGGGCCGATGAACTCGGCGTGCCCAACACCGAATCGAGCCTGACACCGGACATGCTTGAGGATGCCTGACACAGTTCATGTGAACTTCACATCCACGCCCCGCAGCGCCTGCAGAGGCGCGTGAAGCGTGACTAGGATGAATACCGGAACACTCGCCGAACCCCAGGAGGAATCGGAATGTCCATTCGTGTAGGCATCAACGGCTTCGGCCGAATCGGCCGCTCGTTCCTGCGCCAAGCATACGAAGTCGACACCGATGTCGAGATCGTCGCGATCAACGATCTGACCGACAACAAGCACCTCGCGCACATGCTGCGCTACGACTCTGTGTGGCGGAAGTTCCCCGGCACTGTCGAATACGACGACGAATCCCTCACCGTCGACGGAGACCGGATCCACGCCTCGGCGGAGAAGGACCCGCACGACATCGACTGGGGCGAGCTCGGCGTCGATGTCGTCGTGGAGGCCACCGGCAAGTTCCGCACTCGCGACGCCGCCGCAGCCCACCTCGAATCCGGGGCCAAGAAGGTCATCCTGTCGGCACCCGGCAAGGGCATCGACGGCTCGTTCGTCATGGGCGTCAACGACAGTACCTACGACCCGCAGAGCCAGCACATCATCTCCAACGCCTCGTGCACGACGAACTGCCTGGCACCGCTGGCGATGGTCCTCGACGATGCCTTCGGCATCGAAGCCGGCCTCATGACCACGGTGCACGCCTACACCGGCGACCAGAACCTCGTCGACGCCAACCACAAGGACCTGAGGCGGGCCCGTGCGGCAGCGATCAACATCGTGCCGACCACCACCGGCGCAGCCAAGGCCGTCGCCGAAGTCCTGCCGCAGCTCAAGGGCCGCCTCGACGGATTCGCCGTGCGCGTGCCGGTGCCCACCGGCTCGCTGGTCGACCTGACGTTCAGCCCGCAGACGCAGGCCACCGCCGAGGAGATCAACGCCGCTGTCAAGCAGGCCTCCGAAGGCGACCTCAAGGGCATCCTCGGCTACACCGAAGACCCGATCGTGTCCTCGGACATCGTCATGAGCGAGTACTCCTCGATCTTCGACGCCGAGCTCACCCGCGTCGTCGGCAACCAGGTCAAGGTCGTGGCCTGGTACGACAATGAGTGGGGCTACTCCCAGCGTCTGTTCGAGATGGTCGAGTTCGTCGGTAAGTCCCTCTGAGCCACACCAGCACCGCGCCTCGCCCGGCCGCTCAGCAACCGCCGGGCGGGGCACAGCCATAGGAAAGGTACGACAGTGAAGAAACTGGAGCAGCCGGCAGAGCTGGCCGGCAAGCGGGTGCTCGTCCGCAGCGACCTCAATGTCCCGATGGACGGCACGACGATCACCGACACCGGCCGCATCGTCGCCTCAGCACCGACGCTGCGCAGCCTCGCCGAAGCCGGCGCCAAGGTCATTGTCATGGCCCACCTCGGCCGCCCGAAGGGCACTCCTGAGGAGAAGTACTCGCTCAAACCTGTCGTCGCCGCCCTGTCCGGGGCCGTCGGCCGCGAGGTGCAGTTCGCCTCCGACACCGTCGGTGAGGACGCCAAGACCAAGGCTGCGGCTCTGGAGGACGGTCAGATCCTGCTGCTGGAGAACCTGCGGTTCAACGCCGGCGAGACCTCCAAGGACGACGCCGAGCGCGGCGCGTTCGCCGATGAGCTCGCAGCTCTCGCCGACGTCTACGTCTCCGACGGATTCGGCGTCGTGCACCGCAAGCAGGCCAGCGTCTACGACATCGCGCAGCGGCTGCCGCACATGGCCGGCGGGCTCGTCGCCGCCGAAGTCGAGGTGTGCGATCGGCTCCTGCACGATCCGGCCCGCCCCTATGTCGTCGTGCTCGGCGGCTCGAAGGTCTCCGACAAGCTGGGCGTCATCGCCAGCCTGCTCGAGCGCGCCGATACCCTCATCATCGGCGGCGGGATGCTCTTCACCTTCCTCAAGGCCCAGGGACATGCCATCGGCTCCAGCCTGCTGGAAGAGGACCAGCTCGACACCGTCAAGGGCTACCTCGCCACCGCTCAGGAGCGCGGCGTCGAGATCCTGCTGCCCACCGATATCGTCATGGCCTCGTCGTTCGCCGCCGATGCCGAACACTGGACCGTCAGCAGCGATGCCCTCGAATCCACTCCGGCGGGTGCCGGCGGCATCGGTCTCGACATCGGCCCGGAGACCGCCCGGACCTACGCTGAGCGGATCGCGGCGGCCAAGACGGTGTTCTGGAACGGCCCGATGGGCGTCTTCGAGTTCCCGGCCTTCGCCGCCGGCACGCGGGCGGTCGCCGAAGCCCTGACCGACGAGCACGGCGGACAGGCCGATGGCCGGCTCACCGTCGTCGGAGGCGGCGACTCCGCCGCAGCCGTGCGCAGCCTCGGATTCGCCGACGACCAGTTCGGCCACATCTCCACCGGCGGCGGTGCCAGCCTCGAGTACCTCGAAGGCAAGACGCTGCCGGGCCTTGACGTACTCGCCGATTGAAAGAGGAACGATGAGCACGACTCGCACCCTGCTGCTGGCCGGGAACTGGAAGATGAATCTCGACCACCTGCAGGCGATCTCCACGGTGCAGAAGCTCGCCTGGTCGCTCAAGGACCACCGCGTCGATGTCGAGAAGACCGAGGTGGCGGTGCTGCCGCCGTTCACCGACATCCGGTCGGTGCAGACCCTCATCCAAGGCGACAAACTGCCGATCGCCTACGGCGGGCAGGATCTCTCAGCCCACGATGAGGGCGCCTACACCGGCGAGGTCTCCGGTGCCTTCCTCAACCGGCTGCGCTGCACTTATGTCATCGTCGGGCACAGCGAACGCCGAGCCTACCACAGTGAAACCGACGAGGTCGTCGCCGCGAAGCTGCGTGCAGCGCTGCGGCACGAGCTCATCCCGATCCTGTGCGTCGGCGAGTCCTTGGAGACCCGGCAGGCCGGCGAGCACGTCGCCTTCACCCTCAGCCAGGTTGAGCGCGCAGTCGACGGGCTGAGCGCAGAAGAGCTTGCCGGCCTCGTCATCGCCTATGAGCCCGTGTGGGCGATCGGCACCGGGGAAA
Source organism: Brevibacterium gallinarum (assembly GCF_014836885.1). Classification (GTDB taxonomy): domain Bacteria; phylum Actinomycetota; class Actinomycetes; order Actinomycetales; family Brevibacteriaceae; genus Brevibacterium; species Brevibacterium gallinarum. Next base: position 21,474 of record NZ_JACSPY010000003.1, on the reverse strand, counting down.
CCGCGACCGCCGGTGACGCCGCCGAGATGTGCACGGCGATCCGCACGCGGCTGCAAGAGCTCTACGATGCCGGATTCGCCGGCACCATCAGGCTGCTCTACGGCGGCAGCGTCAAGACCGACAACGTCGCCGAGATCGTCGCCCACGACGATGTCGACGGCGCGCTCGTCGGCGGCGCGAGCCTCGACCCGGAGAGCTTCGCCTCTTTGTGCCACGCGGCTTCCTCGCAGTAGACTCTCTGACAGCATCTTTTCCTCAACGTACGCAAAGGCAGACAACTGTGGACTCCATCCTCACCTGGACATTGACGAGCGTTCTTGTGCTCACCAGCGTGTTCCTCACCCTGCTCATCCTCCTGCACAAGGGCAAGGGCGGCGGCATGTCGGATATGTTCGGCGGCGGTATGAGCTCGAACCTCGGATCGTCAGGAGTCGCTGAGCGCAACCTCAACCGCTTCACCACGCTCGTGGCCATCGTGTGGGTGTCCTCGATCGTGCTGCTCGGACTCATGGTCCGCTTCCAGGGCTGAGGACCGGGACAGACAGACGGTGTGGGGCCGGCGGTATTCCGCCGGCCCCACACCGTTTTCGTGTCCGTCAGATGACGGCCGTCTCAGCAGCCTGTGCTCACACGTCCTCGAAGCCGAAAGCCGCGAGGATGTCCGCGATGCCCTGCGCACGGTCGCGCAGGTGCAAGCGCAGCACAGGGCGGCCGCGATCGGTGAGCACATCGGCATCGCCGGCCGCCTGCGCGGCCTGCAGCTGGCCGAAGCTGTACGCTTCGCCCGGAATCAGCACATCGGCCCGTGGGCTGCCGGTGATCTGCAGGAACACGCCGTTGGGGCGCCCGCCCTTGTGATACTGGCCCGTCGAGTGCAGGTAGCGCGGCCCGTAGCCGAACGTCGTCTGCAATCCGGTGCGCAGTGCCGCAGCCTGCCGGATCAGCTCGGCGCGCCGGTCGCTGATCCGGTCGAGGAAGGCCTGCACCGCCAGATAGCCGTACTCGTCAGCTGCGGCGGCCAGAGCCCGCAGCGCCTCCTCCAGGCTGTCGACGCCCTCGAGCAGGTGCGGTGAGCCGTACACCTCCACCGAGCCGACGGTGAACGACGGCTGTTCGCCGTCGACCGGAGAATCGGACTCCAGCAGCGCCCGTGCGCTGGCCTTCGCTGCTTCGACATCAGGCTGGTCGAAGGGATTGATGCCGATGCTGTAGCCGGTGATCGCGGTGGTGTACTCCCACAGCAGGAACTGCGCGCCCAGCGGATAGTCCACCGCACAGGCGAAGCCCGACGGGGGAGTGGCCTGGCCGGCCACCTCACCGACGAACAGCAGCATCGCATCGGCGCGGGCGTCAGCGAAACCCGGCGCATCCGGTCCTTCGACGACGACCGGGAGGATGCCCTCGCCGTCCTTGCCGGTGGATTCGGCCAGCAGCTGCTCCAGCCAGGCTCCGAGGCCCACGATCGATGAGGTGGTGCGGGCGATGACGAGTTTGTCGGTTTCGCGGGCGTGCGCCACACCGAGGAAGGCACCGAGCTGAACGGCAGGGTTGTCCGGTGCGTCATGTTCGAGCAGCGGGGCGATCTCGCGAGCCTCGGCGAGCAGCCCGGCGATGTCGGCGCCGGCGAGGCCGGCCGGGACGAGACCGAAGGCACTGAGCGCGGAGAACCGGCCGCCGACGCGCGGGTCGGCGTAGAAGACCTTGCGATAGCCTTCCTGCTCGGCCAGCTGCGCCAACGGCGATCCGGGATCGGTGACGACGATCATGCGCGAGGCAGCCGGGATGCCGGCGGCCTCGAACGCCTCGGCGAAGGCACGGCGCTGCGCCTCGGTCTCGATCGTCGAGCCTGACTTCGATGCCACGACGACGACGCTGCGCTGCAGGTCGGTGCCGATGGCCTCGGCGATCTGGCCGGGATCGGTGGTGTCGACGACTTCGAGGAACACACCGGCGGTGGCGCAGATGACCTCAGGGGCCAGCGACGAGCCGCCCATGCCGCAGAGGGTGACGTGGTCGATGCCCTCGGCGGTGAGCTCGCTGCGCAGCTGCTCGATCTCGCCGAGCAGTTCGACGGACGACTCCGGCAGGCCCACCCAGCCCAGCCGCTTGGAGGCCTCCGCCTCCGCGGCGTCGCCCCACAGCGTGGCATCACCTGAGGCGATGCGCGACGCGGCGCGGGCAGTGACGAGATCGCGGACCTCGTCCTCGAACTCGGCGGGGGAGGGATAGCCGAATGACAGTGTCATGACTGCGCTCCTTCAAGCTGCTGGGTGACGGTCTCGACGAGTTCTGCCCAGCTGGCGTCGAACTTCTGCAGGCCCTCCCGCTCGAGGACGTCCATCACCTCGGCGTAGTCGATGCCCATGACCGCCAGCGTGTCGAACAGCTCATCGGCCTCGGTGTGCCGGCCGACGACGGTGTCGCCGTGCAGCTCACCATGGTCGGCGAAGGCCTCCAGGGTCTTCTCCGGCATCGTGTTGACGACGCCCTCGGTGACGAGCTCGCTCACGTACAGGGTGTCGGGGTAGGCGGGATCCTTGGTGCCCGTCGATGCCCACAGCGGGCGCTGGCGGTGCGCACCGGCGGCTTCGAGGACGTCCCAGCGCTCACTGTCGAACAGCTGCGTGCAGATCTCATGGGCGAGGCGGCAGTTGGCAATCCCGGCCTTGCCCTTGAGGCTCAGCGCCTTCTCCGAGCCGATGGCATCGAGGCGCTTGTCGATCTCCGAATCGACGCGGGAGACGAAGATCGAGGCGACCGAGTGGATGCGCGAGATGTCGCGGCCGGCCTCACGCGCGCGTTCGAGGCCGCTGATGAAGGCCTCGACGACCTTGCGGTAGCGGTCGAGAGCGAAGATGAGGGTGACGTTGACGCTGATGCCCGCACCGAGGGTGCGGGCGATCGCGAGCATGCCCTCCTCGGTGGCGGGGATCTTGATGAGGATGTTCGGCCGGTCGATCATCTCCCACAGCTTGCGCGCACACTCGACGGTGCCCTCGGTGTCATGCGCCAGGTGCGGTGGCACCTCGATCGACACCCGCCCGTCGACACCGCCGGAGGCCCGGTAGACCGGTGCGAGGATGTCGGCGGCCTGCGCGACGTCATGACAGGTGAGCGCGTCGATCGCCGCATCGACACCGGCACCGGATGCGGCAAGCTCGCGGACCTGTGCATCGTAGGCCTCGCCGTCGGCCAGTGCTGCGGCGAAGATCGTCGGGTTCGTCGTCACACCCACGACGCTCTTATCGACGATGAGCGAGCCGAGCGACCCGGAGGTGATCCGGCCGCGTGACAGGTCATCGAGCCACACCGAGACTCCGGCGCGGCTGAGCTGGGCGAGTCGATCAGTCATCATCGTCCTTCCACTGCTGAGATGCTCTCTTCTGCTGCCGCGACGACGGCCTCGGCGGTGATGCCGAACTCCGCATACAGGCGCTTGTAGTCAGCCGAGGCACCGAAGTGCTCCAGCGAGACCGCGGTGCCGTAGGTGCCGAGGAACTGATGCCAGCTCTGGGCGGTGCCGGCCTCGACGCTGACACGAGCCTGGACCTCAGGCGGCAGCACGGAGGCGCGGTAGTCCTCATCCTGGCCGGCGAACCATTCGAAACACGGCATCGAGACGACGCGCACCGCACGGCCCTGTCCGGTCAGCGTCGCGGCGGCAGCCAGGGCGATCTCGACCTCCGAACCGGAGGCGAGCAGGATGACATCCGGGGTGCCGGAGCAGTCCTTGAGGATGTAGCCGCCCTTGGCCGTCTCCGAGGCGGGAGCCAGGTCGGTGCGGTCGAGCACCGGGACGGCCTGACGGGTGAGGACGAGGCCGGAGGGCCCGTCAGCGCGCTTGAGGATCTGCTTCCACGCCTCGGCTGTCTCGTTGGCATCGGCCGGGCGGACGACGTCGAGGCCGGGGATCGCGCGCAGCGAGGACAGATGCTCGACCGGCTGGTGGGTCGGGCCGTCCTCGCCGAGGCCGATCGAGTCGTGGGTCCACACGAAGATGTTGGGCACCTGCTGCAGCGCAGCCAGGCGGACGGCCGGGCGCTGGTAGTCGGAGAACACGAGGAAGGTGCCGTTGTACGGACGGGTCGGCCCGTGCAGGGCGATGCCGTTGCAGATGAGGCCTGCGGCGAACTCGCGGATGCCGAAGTGCAGGTTGCGGCCGTAGAGCTCACCGGAGAACATCTCCGAACTGCGCTCGGGCGGCAGGAACGAGGCGGCGTCCTTGATGAGGGTGTTGTTGGAACCGGCGAGGTCGGCCGATCCGCCCCACAGCTCGGGCAGCGCCTCGGCGATCGCGTTGAGAACTTTGCCGGAGGCAGCACGGGTGGCCACTCCCTTGGCATCGGCGTCGAAGACGGGGAACAGCTCATCGAAGCCCTCAGGCAGCGAACCTGCGAGCAGCCGATCGAGCAGCGCGGCCCGCTCGGGCTGCTCGCTGCGCCACTGCTCGAAGCGCTGCGACCAGGCGCTGTGTGCCTCGGCCCCGCGGTCGCGGACCTGGCGGGCGTGGGCGAGGACATCGTCGGCGACGGCGAAGTCGGCCTCCGGATCGAAGCCGAGGATCTTCTTCGTCGCTGCGATCTCCTCCGCGCCGAGGGCCGCGCCGTGGGAGGCGCCGGTGCCCTGAGCGGTCGGGCTCGGCCAGGCGATGATCGTCGACAGGCGGATGAAGGACGGGCGCGGGTCGGTCTTGGCGGCCTCGACGGCGGCGTGCAGGGCGTCGATGTCCTCGGTGTAGTCGCCGTCGTTGAGGAAGTCGACATGCTGGACGTGCCAGCCGTAGGCCTCGTAGCGGGCGGAGACGTCTTCGGTGAACGCGATCGAGGTGTCGTCCTCGATCGAGATGCGGTTGTCGTCCCAGATGACGATGAGGTTGCCGAGATTCTGGGTGCCGGCCAGCGAGGAGGCCTCAGAGGACACACCTTCCTGCAGGTCGCCGTCACCGGCGATGACGAAGATGCGGTGGTCGAAGACCGACTCGCCGGCAGCGGTGTCAGGGTCGAAGAGACCGCGTTCGCGGCGGGCGGCCATCGCCATGCCGACCGCGGAGGCCAGACCGGAGCCCAGCGGGCCGGTGGTGATCTCCACGCCGTCGGTGTGGCCGACCTCCGGGTGGCCCGGGGTCAGCGAGCCCCACTGGCGCAGCGCCTTGAGGTCGTCGAGTTCGAGACCATAGCCGCTGAGGTAGAGCTGAACGTACTGGGTGAGGCTGGAGTGACCGGCGGAGAGGACGAAGCGGTCACGGCCGATCCACTGCGGATCCGCCGGGTCGTGGACCATCGCATGCTGATAGAGGTAGTAGGCGACCGGGGCCAGGCTCATCGCCGTGCCGGGATGACCGTTGCCGGCCTTCTGCACGGCGTCGGCAGCGAGCAGGCGGGCAGTGTCGACTGCAGTGCGGTCCGCAGCGGACCAGGTCAGGGAGCTCATGTGAGTGAATCAATCCTTCTCATCAACGGTAATCCACCACCGACTCTACCCGCCGGGATGAGCTGTGCGGAACCGCGCAGCCGCCCTTTCGGCACCGGCTGCCCGATACCGCGCACACGGTGTGCGCGGACACCGGCTGAGCACGGGCGACGTCCGGCATCCAGCGGACACGGCGGCAGCAGGCGGAACTGGAATTTAACTCGACGACGAGTAGAATAATGTCCGTTGGCTGACAGCCGCCCACAGTGCAGCTGAACAGCCTCACCCCTGTTCGAATGAGGAAGTGACTTGAGCGACGTGACTGCCGACAAGAACCGTGCCGCCCTCTCTGAGGAGAAGCCGCTGCAGCGGATCGCCGATGAGACGACGCGCGGGTCGAAGCCCCGCAGCCGGTTCATGGCCTTCGTCGCCCTGACGAAACCGCGCATCATCGAGCTGCTGCTCGTCACCACCGCCCCGGTGATGTTCCTCGCCGCCCAGGGCCTGCCGAGCCTGTGGCTCGTGCTCACCACCCTCATCGGCGGCTCGGCGGCCGCCGCCTCGGCGAACGTCTTCAACTGCTATCTCGATCGCGATATCGACGCGAAGATGCACCGCACCGAGAACCGCCCGCTGGTGACCGGTGAGGTCTCCGCCCGGGAGGCTCTGGTCTTCGCGTTCGCGCTCGGCATCGGCTCGATCTTCTGGATGGGCGGCTTCACCAACTGGGTCGCCGCCGGCCTGACGGCCACTGCGATCCTGCTCTACGTCGTCTTCTACACGATCATGCTCAAGCGCCACACCACCCAGAACATCGTCTGGGGCGGTGCTGCCGGCTGCATGCCGGTGCTCATCGGCTGGTCGGCTGTCACCGGCTCGGTCAGCTGGGAGCCGTTCATCCTGTTCCTCGTCGTGTTCTTCTGGACGCCGCCGCACTACTGGCCGCTGGCCATCAAGTACAAGGCCGACTACGACGCAGCCGGCGTGCCGATGCTGCCCTCGAAGGTCCCGCCGACGAGTGTGGGCCGGCAGATCATCTGGTACGGCTGGGCGATGGTCGCTGCCAGCCTCGCGCTCATCCCGGTCGCCCCGATGGGCCCGATCTACATCATCACCGCCGTGCTGGCCGGCGCCTGGTTCATGTACCAGTGCTACGCCCTCGTCAAGCGTGCGAAGAAGGGCTTCTCCGGCACCCAGCTGCGCGCGATGAAGGTCTTCCACGGTTCGATCACCTACCTGTCGGTGCTGTTCCTCGCCGTGGCAGTCGACCCGTTCTTCAACCCGTTCTTCGGCTGACACACCACTCCAGCTGACCGCTCAGGCCCGGCCGCTGTGCCGGGCCTGAGGCGTTCCCAGCGGCCGATATACTCCAAGTACCGGCCGCACCGAACCCCGACGCTGCGGCGCCACGAGCCACTGGAGAGTCTGTGAGCGAGTACGCTGGTTCCCCTGCTGATTCCGAAGCCGCTGCGTCCGTTGCCGCTGCGTCTGATGCCGCCGCCGAGGCGGTGGTCGCCGCTGCAGGGTCCGAACGGGTCAGCATCGCCACCGAGGAGGAGCTGAAGTTCGCTCCTGGAGCCGATCAGCCGGTTCCCGACCTGTCGGGTCTGGCATATGAGGCCGGCGGAGATTCGATGCAGCTCGATGCCGTGTACTTCGACTCCCCGGACTTCCGGCTCTCACGCGCCAAGCTCACCCTGCGTCGGCGCACCGGCGGCACAGATGCCGGCTGGCATCTCAAGCTGCCGGCCGGCAGCGCCCGCACGGAGATGCACGTCGATCTCTCCGACGGGGACGAAACCCGGGTGCCAGCCGAGCTGCTCGCCGTCGTCCGGGAGGAGGTCGGGCAGGTGCCGCTCATCCCGGTTGCCCTGCTCAGCACTGCCCGGACGACGACGCTGCTGGCCGAACGCGCAGGCGGGCCCGCGGTGGCAGAGCTCAGCGACGACCACGTCACCGCCGTGCGCTTCGCCCGCCCGGGCGTGGCGGCAGCCCGGTCTGAGTGGCGCGAACTCGAAGTCGAGCTCATCGAGGCCGGCACCGGGCAGGTGCTGCTCGACGGAATCGCCGAGATCTTCGCTGCAGCCGGCATCGAACCGGCTGCAGCACCCTCGAAGCTCGCCCGCGCACTCGGCACCGCGCCTGAGCTGGTGGCCCAACGCACCCTGGACCGCAAGTCACCGCTGGTTCAGACGGTGCTCGCTGCGATGGCCGAGCACATCGGCGTGCTGCAGCACCGCGAGCAGGACGTCGCCGTCGACGCCCCGGATGCGGTGCACAAGGCCCGGGTGGCGTCGCGCCGGCTGCGCAGCATCCTCAAGACCTTCGCCCCGCTGTTCGACGCCAACTCCGTCATCCGTCTGCGCGAGGAGCTCAAATGGTTCGCCACCCGCCTCGGCTACGCCCGTGATGCCGAGGTGCAGCTCGAACGCCTCCCGCGCCTGCTCGACGACCTGCCGGCCGAGGCGATCACCGAGGGAGTGGCTGAGCAGATGACGCAGATGCTCACCGCGCATCACCGCACGTCGGTCGCCAACGTCAAGCGGACCCTGTCGACGGTGCGCTACCGCACGCTGCTCGCTTCCCTCCAGCACTGGCTGGAGGATCCGCCGTTCAACCCCGGCTGGGACGCCAGTGCACGCACCGGCAAGGCGTACCGGCCGATGCTCGACGCGGCGATCGCCAAGGTGCGCAGACAGCATCGCAAGGTGCGCGCCACCTCGGGTGCGGAGCAGCTGGTCCACCGTCATGAGGTGCGCAAGAAGGCCAAGGTGGTCCGCTATGTCTGCGAGGCGCTGTCGCTGGCGCTCGGCACGCCGGCCGCTGAGGCAGCCGAGGCATGGGAGGCGGTCACCGAGCACTACGGCGAGCTCAACGATGCTGCTGTCGCCCGCGAATGGATCCTGCAGCTGGCGCGCCGCGCCGAAGCAGACGGCTACCCGTCATTCACCTATGGGGTGCTCTTCGGCACCCAGCTGCACCACACCGAGGCCTCGCTCGCGGACGCCGACCGGGTGCTCAAGAGGGCATTCGAGACGAAGCTGTGAGCGCTGCGTCCCGGTCTCCGGCAGGCCGTGCTGCCGGTTCAGCGGCGCTGAGCGCCGGACGGCGGTAGAGGGAGTCGACGGCAACGGTGGCGCCGGCGACCATGAAGCACACACCGAGCAGGTGAGCGGCGACGAGCAGCTCGGGCAGGCCGGTGAAGTACTGCACGTAGCCGACGACGCCCTGCGCGAGTTCGATGACGAGCAGCACCGTGAAGGCCTTGGCCGGGAAGGCCAGGCCCTGACGGCGGGCCATGAGCACGGCTGCGATCGTGGCCGCGACGAGCACCCACACCGGGATCGCGTGGAGGCGGGAGATGATGACGGTGTCGAAGCCGTTGCGGGCGCTGAGCGCATCGCCGGCGTGCGGGCCGGCACCGGTGACGAGCACGCCGAGGATGACGACGAGGGCGGTGAGCCCGCCGATCACCCAGCCGGTCATCCGCAGACCGGTGGTGCCCAGTGGTGTGACCGGTCGTCCGGCGTCACCGCTGCGGCGCAGCAGGAACGCTGAGATCCCCACCGCGATCGCCGAGGGCACGAAGTGGCTGGCGACGATCCACGGGTTGAGCTGCATGCGCACGCTGATGCCGCCGACGACAGCCTGCGAGACGACGATGAGGGCAAGAGCGATGACCGACCAGAAGATCTCCGGGCGGGTCCGGCGCATCCGCCACACGGCGATGAGCGCGAAGATGCAGTACAGGCCGAGGAAGATCGCCAGCACCCGGTTGCCGAACTCGATGTAGCCGTGGATGCCCATCTCTGGGGTGTTCGTCAGCGATTCCTCGGTGCAGCGCGGCCATGTCGGGCAGCCGAGGCCGGATCCGGTGAGCCTGACCGTGCCGCCGGTCATGATGATCCCGGACTGGGCCAGCAGCATGATCCACGCAACAGCGCGGATGAATCGGTTGGGCTGGCGGGGCATGAACCGGGAGGCGAAGCTGGGGCGCTCAGCCGCCGGCTGTGAGGTCGAGGCGGTCATGTGCCGATTATCTCATTTGGCATCGAAGGAGAAGAACCGGACCCCTGTGACAATACCCACGAGCGTCCACACGGCCATGACTGCCAGTGCTGTGACGTCGAGGCCGCCGGTGAGCACGGCGGTACGCATCGCGTCGCCGAGTGCGCCTGAGGGCAGCCAGGACACGATCGCACCCCATGTGCCGGGGTGGGCGAGCAGCAGCCCGCCGAGCGAGGCCATGAGCACCCACAGCAGATTCGCCAGCGCCAGCGTCGCCTCCGCCCGGATGGTTCCGGCCATGACGAGTCCCCACACGAGGAACATCGCGGTGCCGAGCAGCGCGGTGAGGACGAGGCCTGCGATGTGCACTCCTCCGCTGGCCCCGAGCGCGAGTGCGAGGACGGCGATGAGCGCGAACTGGATGGCGACGACGCAGCACACGGCGATGAGCTTGCCGGCGATGAGCCCGCGCACGCCCAGGGGAGTGGTCGCCAGCTGGCGCAGCACTCCGTAGCGGCGGTCGAAGGCGGTGGCGATCGCCTGCCCGGTGAAGGCGCTCGAGCCGATCGCCAGGCTCAGCACTCCGGCGGTGGCGACGTCGACGGGCCGGCGTGAGCCGAGGTCGACGCCCAGCGCCTCCAGGATCGGGGTGGTGGCCAGGCCGAAGAGGATGATCGCCGGCAGGATGATCGAGACGAGCAGCTGTTCGCCGTTGCGCAGGATCGTGCGGATCTCGAAGGCCGTCTGGGCGAGGATCCGGGAACCGGCCGGGGCCGCGCCCGAGGTGGTGAGTGCCGCGCCCGAGGTGGTGTGCGCCGGGGCCGAGGCGGTGGTGTGAGGTGTCGGGTCGGTCACCGCAGGCTCCTTCCGGTCAGGTCGAGGAAGACGTCGTTGAGGGTGCGGCCGGTGACGGCGAACTCCTCGCAGACGACATCGTGCTCCGCCAGCAGCCGCGTGATGGCTGCAAGGTCGGCCGGCGTGATGTCCCCGCGCAGCAGCGTGGTGGCCGCAGCGTCGGGGGTCTGGTGGCCGGGGGTCTGGTCGACGGAGCCGTGGGCTGCGAGTGCGCGGCTCACCTCGGCAGGCAGCGCAGAGCCGGTGACGATGCGCAGCATCCGGTTGCCGCCGCCGTTCATGAGCTGGCGGGGCGTGCCGGCGGCGATCACCCGGCCGTGGTCGATGATGGTGATCTCATCGGCCAGCTGCTGGGCGTCATCCATGTCGTGGGTGGTGAGCACGACGCTGGCACCGGCCCGGCGCTGCTCGTCGATGACTTCGCGGACGACGAGTGCGGCCTGCGGGTCGAGGCCTGCGGTCGGTTCGTCGAGGAACAGCAGCCGCGGCCGGCCGATGAGGGCTGCGGCCAGGCCGACGCGCTGGCGCTGACCGCCGGACAGGCGGCGGATCGACCGGTCAGCGAACGAGGTGATGCCGAGTCGTTCGGCCAGTTCCGTGACATCGAGCGGGGAGGCGTACAGGCGCGAGAGGTGCGTGAGCACCGCCATCGGGCGCGCGGCCATCGGCAGCCCGCCGTCTTGGAGCATGACGCCGGTGAGCCCGGCGGTGAAGGTGTGAGCAGCGAAGGGATCACGACCGAAGATGCGCACGGTGCCGGCACTCGGGCGGTGCAGACCGACGGCGCAGGCGATGGTCGTCGACTTCCCCGCACCGTTGGGCCCGAGGATCGCGTGGACGGTCCCGGCAGCGGCGCTCAGGGAGACGTCGTCGACGGCGCGCTGGCCGGTGCGGTAGGAGAAGGCCAGGCCGTCGATGAGCAGCGGCGCAGGCGATGCAGGGGTGTCAGACACGCGTACCATCGTAGCCGCGCCTGCACTCCGGCACTTTAGGGTGCCCTTTGTTTACATGGAACAATTTAGAACACAATACTGTTGTCTAAAGCAGAGTCACTGGTATCGTCGGCCGAAAGCGGGGTGAAACTCATGGCTGCCCAGCATGCTCCACAGCGCAAGGCGCGCGCACACGAAGACGTCAAGACCCGGCATCGGGTGCTGGCCGCTGTCCTCGACCAGGGCCCGGTCAGCGCCTCGGCGGTGGCGAAGTCCATGGACCTCACTGCCGCGGCCATCCGCCGGCACCTCGACGCCCTGGCTGATGAGGGCCTCGTCGAGGTCCGCGACCTGGCCGGGACGAAGATCGGCCGCGGCCGGCCGGCTCGCCAGTATGTGGTGACCGCCGAAGGCCACGCCGAGATCAGCCACAGCTACGACGACCTCGCCGTCGACGTGCTCGACTTCCTCGCCCGCAAGGACGGCCGCGAGGCAGTCGCGGAGTACGCCGCCGAATACGTCGACGGGCTGCGGGCGCGGTTGCGCTCGAGGCTGTCGCACAGCGCCGAGACGATTCCCAGCCGCTCCCGCGAACTGGCCCAAGCGCTCTCCGCCGAGGGATTCGCCGCCTCGGCCACCCCGGTGGCCGTCGGCACCCCGCTGGAGGCGATGCAGCTGTGCCAGGGACACTGCCCGATCCAGAACGTCGCCGAGGCCTACCCCGAGTTCTGCGAACAGGAGCTCGAGATGTTCTCCGACTACCTCGGGGTCGACGTCCGCCGCCTGTCGACACTGGCCGGCGGCGGCCACGTCTGCACGACCCACATTCCCACCTCTGTCGTCAACCGCCCGTTGATCGACCAGAACGATCGCACACAAGGAGGCTCAAGGTGACTGACACCACCGAGACCAACCCGATTCTTGAGGCCAATCCTGAGCTTCACGACATCGGCAACTACGCCTACGGCTGGCACGATGAGAACGATGCCGGCGCCACCGCCGAACGCGGCCTGAGCGAAGAGGTCGTCCGCCGGATCTCGGCTCTGAAGGAAGAGCCCGAGTGGATGCTCAACCGCCGCCTCAAGGCCCTGCGCCTGTTCGACAAGAAGCCGATGCCGCACTGGGGCGCGGACCTGACCGACATCAACTTCGACGACATCAAGTACTTCGTCCGCTCCACCGAGGGTCAGGTGCAGTCCTGGGAGGACCTGCCCGAGGACATCAAGAACACCTACGACCGCCTCGGCATCCCGGAGGCCGAGAAGCAGCGCCTCGTCGCAGGCGTGGCCGCCCAGTACGAGTCCGAGGTCGTCTACCACAGGATCAATGAGGAGCTGGAGCGCCAGGGCGTCATCTTCCTCGACACCGACACCGGCCTGCGCGAGCACCCGAAGATCTTCGAAGAGTACTTCGGCTCCGTCATCCCGGCCGGCGACAACAAGTTCTCCGCACTCAACACCGCAGTGTGGTCCGGCGGATCGTTCATCTACGTGCCCAAGGGCGTCCACGTCGAAATCCCGCTGCAGGCCTACTTCCGGATCAACACCGAGAACATGGGCCAGTTCGAGCGCACCCTCATCATCGCCGACGAAGGCTCCTACGTGCACTACGTCGAGGGCTGCACCGCACCGATCTACAAGTCCGATTCGCTGCACTCGGCTGTTGTCGAGATCATCGCGAAGAAGGACGCCCGCGTGCGCTACACGACCATCCAGAACTGGTCGAACAACGTGTACAACCTCGTCACCAAGCGTGCGATCGCCGAAGAGGGCGCGACGATGGAATGGGTCGACGGCAACATTGGCTCGAAGGTCACCATGAAGTACCCGGCGATCTGGCTGACCGGCCAGCACGCCCGCGGTGAGACCCTGTCGGTGGCATTCGCCGGCGGCGGCCAGCACCAGGACACCGGCGCCAAGATGGTGCACGCCGCACCGAACACCCACTCGTCGATCGTGTCGAAGTCCGTGGCCCGCAACGGCGGCCGCGCCGGCTACCGCGGCCTCGTGCACGTCCACCCGAAGGCCAAGGGCTCGTCGAACACCGTGCTGTGCGACGCCCTGCTCGTCGACAACATCTCACGCTCGGACACCTACCCCTACATCGACATCCGCGAAGACGATGTCTCCCTCGGCCACGAGGCCACCGTCTCCAAGGTCAGCGAGGACCAGCTGTTCTACCTCATGAGCCGCGGTCTCGACGAGACCGAGGCGATGGCGATGATCGTGCGCGGCTTCGTCGAGCCGATCGCCCGTGAGCTGCCGATGGAGTACGCCCTCGAGCTCAACCGCCTCATCGAGCTGCAGATGGAGGGCGCGGTCGGCTGATCCAGCCACCGCACCCATCCAGGCACCCACGTCTCACACAGGAGAGAACACTCAATGACACAGACTCTTGAGAACCCGAGCGAGGTCCAGGTTCCGGCGAAATCCCGCAGCGAACGGACCCGCAGCTTCTCAGTCGCCGACTTCCCGCAGATCACCGGTCGGGAAGAGGAATGGCGCTTCACCCCGGTGCGCAAGCTCACCGACCTCCTCGACGACACCGGCACCGGTCAGTCGCTCAACCTCAGCCAGGACCTCCCCGCTGGGGTCACCCAGGAGGTCATCGACCTGGAGGCCGCCCGCACGATGGGCGTGCTCGAGCCTGAGGACCGTCCAGCGGCGATCGCGGCGAACCAGGCCCCCGGTGTGCTCCACTACGATGTGCCCGCCGGCACCGAGCTCGACGAGCCGGTCATCATCCACGCCGACGGTGTGGACGGCCAGACCGTCCACGGCCATGTCGTCGTCACCGTCGGTGCGAACGCCAAGGCCACCATCGTCATCGAACATGAGGGCCAGGCCCGGTACTCCGAGCTCGTCTCGCTGCTCATCGGCGAGGGTGCCGAGGTCACCTTCGCCACGATCCAGCTGTGGGAGGACGGCTCCGTCCACCTCGGCCAGCACGACGCGCTCGTGGGCAAGGACGCACAGTTCAAGCACATCGCCATCTCCCTCGGCGGGGACATCGTGCGGCTGAACTCCAACGTCCGCTACGACGGTCCCGGCGGTGAGGCCGAGCTGCTCGGCCTGTACTTCGCCGACGCAGGCCAGCACCTGGAGCACCGCACCTACATCGACCACAACACTGCGAAGGCCACCTCCAACGTGCTGTACAAGGGCGCGCTGCAGGGCACCGACGCACACAGCGTGTGGATCGGCGATGTGCTCATCCGGCCCGAGGCCCTGGGCATCGACACCTACGAGCTCAACCGCAACCTCATCCTCACCGAGGGAGCGCGAGCCGATTCGGTGCCGAACCTGGAGATCGAGACCGGTGACATCGAAGGCGCCGGACACGCATCGTCGACCGGCCGCTTCGACGAGGAGCACCTGTTCTACCTCATGAGCCGCGGCATCCCGGAGACCGTCGCCCGCCGCCTCGTGGTGCGCGGCTTCTTCAACGAGGTCATCCAGCAGATCCGCGTGCCCGAGATCGAGGAAGTCCTCACCGAGCAGATCGAGGACGAGCTGTCGCGGAGCATGATGTGAGTCTGCACGAAGCCTGCAAGGCCAGTGCTGTTCCGGCCGGCGAGGCACTGCGCGTCGTCATCGACGAACGCGAGATCTGCATCGCCCGCACCGAGGACGGCACCGTCCATGCGATCGACGACCTGTGCACCCACGGCGAGGTCTCACTCGCCGAAGGGGAGATCATGGACTGCTCGATCGAGTGTTGGCTGCACGGCTCCGCCTTCTCACTGACCACCGGACAGCCGCTGACCCCGCCGGCCTTCGAACCGGTCGCCGTCTATCCGTGCGAAGAGCGCGACGGCGCCATCTTCGTCGACCTCAGCCCGGCAGCGGCCACCTGATCCTCACCGAACGAACAACACCAAAGGACTGAAACCATGGCAACTCTTTCCATCCGCGACCTGCACGTCAGCGTCCAGACCGAATCCGGCCCCAAGGAGATCCTCAAGGGCGTCGACCTGGAGCTGAACTCCAACGAAACTCACGCCATCATGGGCCCCAACGGCTCGGGCAAGTCGACCCTGGCCTACGCCCTGGCCGGCCACCCGAAGTACGAGATCACCTCCGGCACCGTCACCCTCGACGGTGAGGACATCACCGAGATGTCCCCGGACGAGCGCGCCCGCGCCGGCCTGTTCCTCGCCATGCAGTACCCCGTCGAGGTGCCCGGCGTGACCGTGACGAACTTCCTGCGCTCGGCCAAGACCGCCATCGACGGCGAGGCACCGAAGCTGCGCACCTGGACCAAGGAGCTCTCCGGTGCGATGAAGGACCTGCGCGTCGACCCGGCGTTCGCCGCCCGCAACGTCAACGAGGGCTTCTCCGGTGGTGAGAAGAAGCGCCACGAGATCCTCCAGATGGAGATGCTCAAGCCGCGCTTCGCGATCCTCGACGAGACCGACTCCGGCCTCGACGTCGACGCTCTTCGCATCGTCTCCGAAGGCGTCAACCGCGCCAAGGAGAAGACCGACGTCGGCATCATGCTCATCACCCACTACACCCGCATCCTGCAGTACATCACCCCGGATCGCGTCCACGTGCTCTACAACGGCCGTGTCGCCGAGTCCGGCGGCCCGGAGCTTGCCGAGCGCCTCGAGAACGAGGGCTACGATCGCCTCGCCCTGCAGGACGCCTGATCACCGCGCTCACCTCAATGCTCAGCCCTGCTGACATCGACCGCATCCGCAACGACTTCCCGATCCTCGATCGGGAAGTCGGCGGAGCGCGGCTGGTGTATCTCGACTCCGGTGCCACCGCGCAGAAGCCGCACCAGGTCATCGACGCGATCGATGAGTTCTACCAGCGGCGCAACGCCGCGGTGCACCGGGGTGCGCATCAGCTGGCCGTCGACGCCACCGATGCGTTCGAAGCCGGGCGCGAGGCGGTGGCCGCCTTCGTCGGGGCTGCCGCCGACGAGGTGTGCTGGACGAAGAACGCCACTGAGGCGCTCAATGTCGTCGCCCTCGGCATGGCACATGCCTCCGCCGGGCTCGGGGGAGCAGAGGCGCAGCGGTTCCGCCTCGGTCCCGGCGATTCGATCGTCGTAACCGAGATGGAGCACCACGCCAACCTCATCCCGTGGCAGCAGGCCGCAGCGCTGACCGGAGCGCAGCTGCGCTGGCTGCCGCTGAGCGACGACGGCCAGCTCGACCTCAGTGAGCTCGACACGATCGTCGATGAGACGACGAAGGTGCTGGCCTTCACCCACGTCTCGAACGTGCTCGGCACCATCAACCCCGTCGACCGGCTCGTCGACCGGGCCCGCGCTGTCGGCGCCTACACGGTGCTCGACGCCTGCCAGTCGGTGCCGCACCTGCCGGTCGACCTGCACGACCTCCGCGTCGACTTCGCAGCATTCTCCGGTCACAAGATGCTCGGGCCCACCGGCATCGGCGCACTCTACGGCCGTTCCGAGCTGCTGGACGCGCTGCCGCCGGTCATCACCGGCGGATCGATGATCACGACCGTCGACATGGAATCGGCAGCATTCATGCCCGCCCCGCAGCGGTTCGAAGCCGGCACCCAGCCGATCGCCGAGATCGTCGGACTGCATGCCGCAGTCGACTACCTCAGCTACTACGGGATGGAGGAACTCGCCGCCCACGAGGCGCAGACCGCATCCCGGCTCATCGACGGCATCGCGCAGATCCCGGCAATCCGGCGCATCGGACCGCCGGCCGACGAGGCCAGCATCGCCGCCGTGTCATTCGATGTCGACGGTGTCCACGCCCACGACGTCGGCCAGGTGCTCGACAGCCGCGGCATCGCGGTGCGCGTCGGCCACCACTGCGCCCAGCCGCTGCACCGCCGGTACGGCCTGACCGCCACCACCCGGGCCAGCGCCTCGGTCTTCACCACGGAGGCCGACTGCGATGCCTTCCTGGCAGCGCTGGCAGAGGTGCGGCCCTTCTTCGGGCTGTCGTGAGACGGAAGGGGACACGATGAGCGATCTGCAGCAGCTGTACCAAGAGGTCATCCTCGATCATGCCAAACGCCGCTGCGGCAACCTGCCGCTGACCGGTGCGCCGGAAAGCGGTGATGCGCTGTTCGGCTCCTCCCACCAGGTCAACCCGACCTGCGGAGATGAGATCACCGTCGAGGCGCTCTACACTCCTGCCGCCGGACGCCTGCACATGCGCTGGGACGGTGCAGGCTGCTCGATCTCGATGGCCTCGGCCTCGGTGCTGGCCGAGATGCTCGACGAACTGACACCTGACCGGTTCGCCGAGGTGGAAGCCGGCTTCCACGAGCTCATGCACTCCCGCGGCCGCGGGCACGCCGACGAGGAGCTCCTCGGCGATGCCGCCGCGTTCGAGGGAGTCTCGAAGTTTCCTGCGCGCATCAAGTGCGCGCTGCTGGCCTGGATGGCATTCAAGGATGCCTTCGTGCAGGCGCAGGCGGCCGCCGAAGGCCGCTGACCCGTATGCTGACAGTACGAGGAGGACACCATGCCTGAAGTGATCGACCAACCGACCAACGCCACACCCGAGGAGGTCATCGACGCGCTCATGGACGTCGTCGACCCCGAACTCGGCGTCAACATCGTCGACCTGGGACTCGTCTACGGCGCGTCCGTCGAGGACGACGGCACGGCAGTCGTCGAGATGACCCTGACCTCAGCGGCCTGCCCGCTGACCGACGTCATCGAAGACCAGTGCGCCCAGCAGCTTGAGGGCATCGTGCCGGCCTACCGCATCAACTGGGTCTGGATGCCGCCATGGGGTCCCGAGCGCATCACCGAGGACGGCAAGGAGCAGATGCGCGCTCTCGGCTTCAACATCTGAGCTTCCGCATCTGAGCCCATCATGCACGGGGGCCGGTGAGCAGTCCGACCGCTCACCGGCCCCCGCGTGCGTGCCGTGTCGCTGCGTTCAGATCCTGCCGGCGGAGAAGGTATCGCACGCGGCGGGATCGCCGTACTCATAACCGCGCATGAACCAGGTTTCGCGCTGTTCGGAGGACCCGTGTGTGAAGTTCTCCGGAGTGACCCGGCCCTGCGCCTTCTCCTGGATCCGGTCATCGCCGACCGCCTCGGCAGCCGAGACCGCCGAGCGGATGTCGGAGGCCGTCAGCGGCTGCAGGTACGGCTCACCGGTCCCGGCGTCCTTCGTCTTCGAGGCATTCGACGCCCACACTCCCGCATAGCAGTCGGCCTGCAGCTCCAGGCGCACCGCCGAGGACTGCGGGCCGGTGTCACCGTGCTGGGCGCGGTTGATGTCGCCGGTCAGACGCTGGATGTGGTGGCCGAACTCATGGGCGATGACATACTCCTCAGCCAGCGGACCCTGGCCGGCGCCGTACTGACTGCGCAGCTGGTCGAAGAACCCGACGTCGAAGTAGGCCGTCTCGTCGGCCGGGCAGTAGAAGGGCCCCATCGCCGAGCTGGCTGCCCCACAGCCGGTGTGCCACGAACCGGATGTCAACACCACCTCGGGCCGGTGATACCGCACCCCGAGCCGGGAGGCCCCGCCGCCCCAGTAGGCGTTGAGCGAGTTCACGGTGCCCACGACCCGGCACTCGATGTTGCGGTTGGCGTCCTCACCGGTCTGGCACTGTTCGGCCAGCGACGGGCCGCTGTCCTGCTCACCGACCTGGGAGTAGTCGTAGTTTGTTCCCTCGCCGAGGCCCTGGTTGATGAACCCGGGGCCGAAGAGGATGACGCCGAGGATGAGCACGGCGATCGAGCCGATGCCCCCGCCGACCTTGATGGGACCGCCCATGCCGCCGCCGGACCGGCGGGAGACCTGGGAGGTGTCGAGCTGACTGCCGGGATTGAAGGTCATGGCAGTAGCATAGTGTGGGCATCGCGCGCCGGGAATAGGCGCTTTCGGGCCTGACCAGCAATTTCGGAAGGACACATACGTGACGATCACTGTCGCCGTCGACGGTTCCGCCCTCGGCAACCCTGGGCCCGCTGGCTGGGCCTGGTACATCGACGACGACTGCTGGGACGCCGGCGGCTGGAAGAAGGCGACGAACAATCGCGGCGAGCTGCAGGCCGTCATCGAGATCCTCAACGCAACTGCGGAAGCCGACACGCCGCTGCACATCCTGTGCGACAGCCAGTACGTCATCAACTCGGTGACGAAGTGGATGCCGAACTGGAAGCGCCGCGGCTGGAAGAAGGCCGACGGCAAGGACGTGCAGAACCGCGACCTCATGGAGGCCCTCGACGCCGCCCTGACCGGCCGGAGTGTCGAGTTCGAATGGGTCAAGGGCCACAGCAACCACACCCTCAACGACGCCGCCGACGAGCGCGCCCGCGCGGCCGCCGGCGCCTATAAGGACGGCACGGAGGTGCCCACCGGGCCCGGCTTCACCGGTGCCGAACAGACGACACCGGCTGAGCCTGCTGCCGCACAGATGTCACCGGCTGAGCCCGCGGCCGCACCAGCCGCTCCCGAGGCGGGGGCCGCCGCGCCGGCAACCGTCCAGGTCTCGTGTGAGCTGGAGCGCGAGCTCGCCGACCGCATCGTCGATGTCGCCCGGGCCGCCGGCCGCAGCCCGCAGGAGGAGCTCGCCCGGCTCATCCGCTCCGGCGCCCAGGCTGCCTACGGAGAGGAGACGCGATGATCTCCGTGCGCGATCTCGAGGTGATGGTCGGTGCCCGCACGCTCATGACCGGGGTGAGCTTCCGGGTCGACAAGGGCGACCGGGTGGGCCTCGTCGGCCGCAACGGTGCTGGCAAGACGACCCTGACGAAGGTGCTGATGGACGAGGTGCAGCCCAGTGCCGGCACCGTCTCACGCACCGGCACCGTCGGATACCTGCCGCAGGACCCGCGTACCGGCAATCCGAAGGCCACTGCCATCGAGCGGATCCTCGCTGCCCGCGAACTCGATGTCATCGCCCGCCGGATGCGCAAGGCAGAAGCGCAGATGTCGGACCCGGATCCCGATGTCATGTCCAAGGCGATCGAGAAGTACCCGCGGATCGAAGCCGAATTCATCGCCGCCGGTGGGTACGCTGCCGAATCCGAGGCGCTGAGCATCGCCGCGAACCTCGGGCTTGAGGAGGCGACGATCCGCCAGGAGCTGCAGACGCTCTCGGGCGGCCAGCGCCGCCGCGTCGAACTGGCCCGGATCCTCTTCGAAGCACCGGACACGATGATCCTCGATGAGCCGACCAACCACCTCGATGCCGAATCGGTCGCCTGGCTGCGCGGTTACCTCAAGACGTACTCCGGTGGGCTCATCATCATCTCCCACGACCTCGACCTCATCGACGAAGTCGTCAACACCGTCTTCTTCCTCGACGCCACCCGGCAGTGCATCGACATCTACTCGATGAGCTACCAGCTGTACCTCAAGCAGCGCGAGGCCGATGAGCGGCGCCGGCGCCGCGAGCGGGCCAATGTCGAGAAGAAGGCCGCGGCGCTGTCCGCGCAGGCCGACAAGATGCGGGCCAAGGCCACGAAGGCCGTCGCCGCCCAGCAGATGGCCAAGCGCGCCGAGCGGATGCTCTCGGGGCTGGAGTCCGAACGCCAGTCAGAGAAGGTCGCGCATCTGCGCTTCCCGGCACCGACTGCCTGTGGCAGGGTGCCGCTGACGGCTGAGGGCCTGTCAAAGAGCTACGGGTCGACCGAGGTGTTCACCGGCGTCGATCTGGCCATCGACCGCGGCTCACGGGTTGTCGTGCTCGGCTTCAACGGTGCCGGCAAGACGACCCTGCTGACGCTGCTCGCCGGACTCGAAAAACCGGATTCCGGTGAGGTCATCGCCGGCCACGGGCTCAAACTCGGCTACTACGCCCAGGAGCACGAGACCCTCGATGTCAACAAGACCGTGCTGGAGAACATGGTCGCCCACGCCGATCACCTCGATGACACGGCGGTGCGCAATGTGCTCGGTTCGTTCCTGTTCTCCGGCGATGACGTCTACAAGCCCGCCGGGGTGCTCTCCGGTGGTGAGAAGACCCGCCTGGCGCTGGCCACCCTCGTCGTCTCGAGTGCGAACGTGCTGCTGCTCGATGAGCCGACGAACAACCTCGATCCGGCCAGCCGCGAGGAGATCCTCTCAGCGATCCGCCGCTATGAGGGTGCGATCGTGCTCGTCACCCACGATGTCGGCGCGGTCGAGGCGCTGAATCCCGACCGGGTACTCCTGCTGCCGGATGGCGATGAGGACCACTGGAGTGCCGACTACCTCGACCTCGTCACCCTCGCCTAGATGTAGTTCTTCGGGAGGTTGTGAACGGGATTTGAGGTCAGAGAAGACCCCCGGTATCGAGGTGGGTAACGACACGCACCCTGACCC
>NZ_JACSPY010000039.1 GCF_014836885.1 Brevibacterium gallinarum | reverse complement strand
GTGGGGGGTGAATAAGGAGGCCGGGTCGGGTGCGTACTATCCGGGGTCGTGCAACTTCCTCTCAGCTGGTGTCTCTGGTGATGCTGGGAAGGCTGCGGTATGGCCAAAGGATGAGAAGCTGTTCAAGCCCGCCGATGGGAATGTCAAGATCCTCCGGCCGGCCGGTGGCGGTAAGACGCAGCCGATCACCTGGGAGAACAAGTGCCAGACAGCAGACGGTGCGAAGGTCGATACGCGGGGGACGTCCTCAGATAACTTCGTCCAGATCTCCGGTGGCACCGGCACAGTCGACACTGAAACGGATACCGGCACGATCGAGTGGAAGGGCTCGTTCACGATCGTGTTCTACTCCGGGTTCACCTATTGGTCGGTCAGTGACCCGAAGCTGGAGGTCACCAACGGCAAGGGAAAGATCACCGGCACATTCTCCGGGTACGGCGCCGATATGGATGACCTGGAGAAGTGGGAGAAACTGACCCCGCAGAAGGGTGTCATCGCTGATCTGTCCAACAGCCGGGTTGATCTGACGGAGAAGGGCTTCACCGTCACCCCGGACTATGCCGGAGTCGATTCGGGGCAGTCGGATCAGGATAAGAAGAAAGACGGCTGGGGGTCGTTCCCGAAGAGCTGGGTCGATTTCAACGTCAAGACCGGGCAGAAGCAGTACTGGTACACCTCCGGCGGGGCTGCTGACCCCCGCAAACCCACCACACCCATCAACGT
>NZ_JACSPY010000038.1 GCF_014836885.1 Brevibacterium gallinarum | reverse complement strand
GAGGGTGGTCTACCCATGTCTGACTCTCCTTCAGGACCTACATAACGGCCCTGCCACTAAGTCTGACGCGCGACAGGGTAACGAAAGCACCCAACGATCTGGCCTCACATTTCCGGTGGCACGGGGATGCGTTCACTGACGGGCAGATCGTCGACACCGTGACTCCACGCTACGGCAGAACGGCCACGAACGACGTCCTGCTGCGCGAGGAACCAGTGTGGAATCCAGAGCAGATGGGCAAGGACTGGCGGGCAGTATGGGCATTCTCACGCAAACGGGCGCTGCGGGATCAGCAGACCCTGAACCTCCAGGCCAACCGTGCTCAAGAGATCATCGACGGGCAACGCCAGGTGAAGTCAGCGAGGTTCGTCAAGACCACAGCAGCCGGGCGGAAACTCGACGAAGCCGCGCTCAAGCGGGCCCGCCGCCTGGTCGGGCTCAAGGGCTACGTCACGAACATCCCCGCGACCATGATGCCCGCCGAGGAGATCATCAGCTCGTATCACGACTTGTGGCGGGTTGAGCAGTCCTTCCGCATGTCGAAGTCCGACCTAGCAGCCCGACCGATCTTCCACCACACCCGGGACGCGATCGAAGCGCACCTGACCATCGTGTTCACCGCGCTGGCAGTCGCCCGCCACATGCAAGACAGGACAGGACTGTCGCTGAAGCAGATCATCACCACGCTGCGGGCCATCCACGCCGCACTTATCGAGATCAACGGAAAGATCGTGAAGATCCCCGCCCGCATCCCAGACAACGCCGCAAAAATCATTGTCCCGCGTCAAGTAGTTGGCAGGATTTCCTTGGTTTTGAATGTCGGGGTGGTGGGGTCGGCTAGGCCCAGGTG
>NZ_JACSPY010000037.1 GCF_014836885.1 Brevibacterium gallinarum | reverse complement strand
CACGATAGCGGCCCGGTAGATGATGGCGAGTTTGTCATATCGTGTGGCCAGTCCTCGCCACTGTTTCATACGGGCGTAGCTACGCTCGATGACATTGCGGTGTTTGTATTTGATTGCGTTGAACTTCGGTGGACGGCCGCCTTTTGATCCTCGCCGGAGACGATGGCCTTGCTGATCGGTCGGTTCGGAGATGACTGCCTCGATCTTTCGTGAGCGCAGCAATGAGCGATTCGCTTTCGATGAGTAGGCTTTGTCACCGAGGAGCGCATCTGGGCGGGTGCGTCGACCGACTTTCAGGTTCTCCAGCAGAGGAGCGAGCATAGGGCTGTCGCCGTCCTGGCCGGCAGTGCAGATCGTGACCAATGGCAGTCCGTGGCCATCGACGAGCTGATGAGTCTTTGTCGACAAGCCACCACGAGAGCGGCCGAAGGCGTGGTCAGGCGACTCGGTCAGCAGATCCTTGTAATTCGACGAGTCCCTTTTTTACGCGGCTGATGTTCGTTGCGTGCTGGTGAGCACGAGCGATCGTGGAGTCGACTGAGACGGTGAAGTCGACCTTGTCATTCTTCGCCGCAAAGTCTGTCAGCGCCTGGTGGATGGCATCCCAGGTGCCGTCAGAGGCTAAGCGGCGGTGCCAGGTCCATACGGTCTGCCATTTACCGAAGGTCTCGGGCAGGTCGCGCCAGGCGATGCCGGTGCGGTAGCGGTAGATGATGCCTTCGATCATCTGCCTGGGATCGGAGAAGGGGCGTCCGCGCTTGCCTGTTGGTGCTGGCAGGTAGTCAGCGATGAGAGCCCATTGGTCATCAGTGAGCAGCTGGAATCGAGACATGACTCAAGAGTTCCAGAAACCAACCGTAAACTTTGTCAGACACGCCCTAG
>NZ_JACSPY010000036.1 GCF_014836885.1 Brevibacterium gallinarum | reverse complement strand
TCGGGAGGTTGTGAACGGGATTTGAGGTCAGAGAAGACCCCCGGTATCGAGGTGGGTAACGACACGCACCCTGACCCGGAGGTCTTCCATGACACACCGTAACGCCCCGATGACCGTTGAGGGTAGGCGCCGGCTCGTCTGTCTTGTTGTCGATCACGGCTGGTCCCAGCGACGCGTTGCTGAACGCTTTCAGGTGTCCCCGGCAACGGTGTCTCGCTGGGTGAGTCGGCACCGGGCAGGGACCGGTTTGGCTGACCGCTCGAGCCGTCCGCACCACAGCCCGAACAGGCTCAGCGCACGTACCGAGCGACGGATCATCGCGCTGCGGTTCAACCGCCGATGGGGGCCGCACCGGATCGGCTACCACCTGCACGTGCCACGCTCGACTGTCGGGCGGGTCTTGGCCCGCTACCGGATGCCTAAGCTGGAGTGCATCGATCAGGCCACCGGCTTGCCGGTCCGCCGGCCCGCGCCCTGTCGCTACGAAGTCGGGCAGCCTGGCAAGCTGGTCCACGTTGATGTCAAGAAGCTTGGCCGCATCCCTAACGGTGGCGGATGGCGGGCCCATGGCCGTGGATCGGGCCAGGACCGGAAGGTCCAGTCCTCACGGGGCAAGGCTGCCCGTGCCGGGCAGCCTTCGTCGCGGGGGTATCGGTACCTGCATCACGCCGTCGATGACTACTCCCGGCTGGTCTACTCCGAGATCCTTGACGACGAGAAGAAGCACACCGCGGCCGGGTTTTGGACTCGTGCCCGGGCGTTCTTCACCGGGATCGGCGTGAGCGTAGAAGCAGTCATGACGGATAACGGGGCTTGTTACCGGTCCGGAGACTTCCAGCGAGCCCTCGGAGATGGGGTCCGGCACAAACGGACGAGGCCTCGCCGTCCGCAGACGAATGGGAAAGTCGAGCGGTTCAACCGGACGCTGATGAACGAATGGGCCTACGCGAGACCGTATGCCAGTGAGAGTGCTCGCGAAAACTCGTACGCAGCGTTCTTGCATGACTACAATCACCATCG
>NZ_JACSPY010000035.1 GCF_014836885.1 Brevibacterium gallinarum | reverse complement strand
CTGCTGGTCTCGATCACGGCCACGAAGAAGAGCGTGTACTTCTCGGAGGTCAAGGCCGCGATTGCCGCGCTGGTCACGCGCGCCGAGCAGGCCCAGCAGATCCGTGAGCGCTGGCGAGTCGAGGCGTTCTACGACCAGCACGGCCGCGGCACACTCATCGTGCAGGGCCCGTCCCATGAGATCGCGCTGCTTCACGCGCGGCTCGAGGGCATGGCCCGCTGTGTGGTCCGCGGATACACCGCCGGGTTCGACCTGCCGGAGAACCATGTCTTCGCCGATACTCGTTCCTTCGAGCAGCTGAAGTACGACTTCCTCATCGGCGCGACGATCGGCGGCGACGTCAACACGCTTGACCTCGCTCAGCAGGCACTGGCCAAGCGGCAGGAAACCTCCGGCCACACGGCTTCACCACTTGATCCATTGGCGGACGATCTCGCCGACCTGCTCAGCGACACGCCCATCTCATGTCCCGCCAGCGGCCAGTGGCTGGCACGCCAGGCCAAGATCACCATCACCGTCCCGGCCATGGCGCTCTCTGAGAGCCCGGCCGCCGATGAACTTCCCGGCTCGGTCGACGGCAGCCCCATCAGCCCCGACGTCGCTCGCCAGCTGGTCGGCTCGGGAGGAGACACGATCTACCGTCTGCTCACCGACCCAGCCACCGGCGAAGTCCTCGACCATGTCGCGACCACCTACACGATCGGTACGCGCATGCGGCATGCACTCGTGGCACGCTGGCGATACTGCACCGCCCCCGGCTGCGACCGGCCAGCGGCGAAAGCTGAGCTCGACCACATCGAGCCCTTCAATCATCGGCACCCTGCCCGCGGCGGTCCGACGACCATGGAGAACCTGCACCCGCTGTGCAAACATCACCATCAGCTCAAGACGCAGGGAGTGTTCAGACTCAGACGCGAGTCCCGAACAGGGGTGCTGACGTGGACGCTGCCGGGAGGCACAACAGCAAGGACCCATCCACCGGGGTCTGTGCTGCACCGACGGCATGCCGAACTCATCGCCAGCACCGCG
>NZ_JACSPY010000034.1 GCF_014836885.1 Brevibacterium gallinarum | reverse complement strand
CCCTAGATGATTGATTCCAAGGGGTGACTGGCGGCGTGCCTGCCGCAAGCACAGGTCGAGGGTGTCCAGGATCGAGGTTGAATCTCTCAATCTCGAACCCTAAGGCCCGCAATTGGACAACGATCTGGACACCCTCGCTACAGCACTCTACGTCACAACCGACGACTACCTGAAAGCCAACCCGCACCTGACACCGTGGCGGCCCAGAGTCGGAATGACGCCAAGGATCAGCGATGCGGAACTCATCACTCTCGCGGTTATGCAGTCACTGCTCGGGTTCCACTCCGAACGCCGCTGGATCAGATACGCCCGCGCCCGCCTGATCAGCATGTTCCCCACCCTCCCGCAACAGGCCGGCTACAACAAACGCCTCCGCCGTCTCACCGGCCTCATGCAGCAAGTAGTCGCCCACCTCGCCGCCGATACCGGGCTCTGGACGGACGACGTGTGGGTGGCTGACTCGACCCCGGTCGAGTGCGGCAGATCACGGGAGACGGTGAAACGCTCCGATCTTGCCGGGTATGCCGAGTACGGGTACTGCGCTTCGCACTCTCGCTTCTTCTGGGGCCTCCGGCTCCATCTGCTCGCCACCTTGGATGGCCTCCCGGTGGGGTTCGCGCTCACCGGCGCGAAAGCCGACGAACGCGACACCCTCCAGAGCATCCTCGAAACCACTCCGGCAGAGGTGACTGCTCAGCAGACGATCATGGCCGACAAGGGCTACTACGGGCGCGTGTTCGAACGGGAACTCGACGACTCGGGGATCACGCTCCTCCGGCCCGCGAGGAAAGGCGAGCCGCCCCGTGCTGGCGCACGGTTCTTGAAACCGCTGAGGCAAACGATCGAGTCGGTGTTCGACACACTCAAAGGGCAACTCGGGCTGGAACAGCACGGCGGACGCACCATCGCGGGAGTCGTGATCCGGGTGCTGCAGCGGCTCCTCGCGCTGACTACTGCGATCTGGCACAACCAGAAGACCGGACAGCCGGTACTCCGGTCACTGACCGCGTACGACCACTGAACCCTTGGAATCAATCATCTAGG
>NZ_JACSPY010000033.1 GCF_014836885.1 Brevibacterium gallinarum | reverse complement strand
TGTAGTTCCCCGTGAGGTTGTGAACGCGGTCGGCTGGGGTGAGGCCTCCGATAGCGGTGTGGGCTCGATGCTGATTGTAGTCGTGGAGGAACGTCTCGTAGGCGGCTTCCCGCTCGGCTTCACTGGAGTAGGGCCTGGCGTAGGCCCATTCGACCATCAGGGTCCGGTTGAACCGCTCGGCTTTCCCGTTCGTCTGCGGCCGGCGAGGTCTGGTGCGCTTATGCTTGATGTCTGGGCCGAGAGCTTGTCTGAAGTCGCCGGACCGGTAGCAGGACCCGTTGTCGGTCATCACCGCCTCCACGGTGACGCCGATGGTGTCGAAGAAGGCGTTCGCCCGGTTCCAGAAGCCGGCGGCGGTGTGTTTCTTCTCGTCGTCGAGGATCTCGGAGTACACCAGCCGGGAGTGGTCATCGACGGCGTGGTGCAGGTACCGATACCCGCGTGATGGGGACGCCTTCGCGCGGGCCGCCTTGGTGCGGGCCGACTGCGCCCGCAGGTCCTGGACTGAACCGCGGCCGTGAGCCCGCCAGCCGCCGCCGTCGGGGATCCGGCCCAGCTTCTTGACGTCGACGTGGACCAGCTGCCCGGGAGCATCGACCTCGTAGCGGTGCGGTTGTGGTCGCCGCACCGGCAGCCCGGTGGCCTGATCGATGCACTCCAGCTTCGGCATCCGGTAGCGGGCCAGCACCCGTCCCACCGTCGACCGCGGGATGCCCAGGTGGTAGCCGATGCGGTGCGGACCCCACCGCTTGGTGAACCGCATGGCGATGATCCGCCGTTCGGTGCGCTGCGCCAGCCGGTGCGGGCTGCGGTGCGGACGGCTGGAGCGATCCTGCAGCCCGGCCCCGGATCGGTGGCGGCGCACCCAGCGGGACACGGTGGCCGGGGAGACCTGGAACCGTTCGGCCACGCGGCGCTGGGACCAGCCGGCCTCAACAACCAGGGCGACCATCCGGCGCCTACCCTCGACGGTCATCGGGGCGTTACGGTGTGTCATGGAAGACCTCCGGTTCGAGTGAGTGTGGTTACCCACTTCGATATCGGAGGTCTTCTTTCACCTCAAATCCCGATCACAACCTCCCGAGGAAGTACA
>NZ_JACSPY010000032.1 GCF_014836885.1 Brevibacterium gallinarum | reverse complement strand
GCACCTGGGCCTAGCCGACCCCACCACCCCGACATTCAAAACCAAGGAAATCCTGCCAACTACTTGACGCGGGACAACCCTGGAGCCGACGATGAACCGCAGTCCAGCCGCATCGAGCTCTTTGAGGTTGGCTGCTGAGAGCATCCCGGCATCAGCAACGACGACCATGTCGGCGATGTCATGGCGAGCCTGGAACCGCCCGATGACCTCCAGCAGCGTCTTCGTTTCTGCTTTGCTGCCCTCGAAGCAGCCGATCTCCAGCGGAAACCCGGTCCGATCCACCAACAGGCCCACCACGATCTGCGGGTCCACGCGCCGTTCTTTTGAATATCCGACTTTGCGTAGTCCGTCCTCGTGCTCGGCTTCGAAATACAGGGTCGTCACGTCGTACATCACCAAGCTGACGTCTCCGTCGTTGACGGCGTGAGCGAAGCACTTCGACGTGATTGTGTCCCGGTACTTCTTCTCCTGCGCCCGAGCCAAATGCCGATAGATCGTTGACACGTGCGGGGCCGGCACCCCGAGTTCGGTCAGCACCCGAACCGTATCGCGCTTCGAGGTCGGCTCCACCAGCCTGGCCAGCACCACCTGCTTGAACACCTCATCACCGACCACGTCGAAACCCAGGTTCGAATACGCCGCTTCCAACGTCGACCACAGCACATCCGACACCGCCCCGAGCGTGTGCGGCCGGCTCACCACCGGCGCAGCGTCGACAGTGTGCGCAGGCTCCAGCAGCCGCGGCTGTCTCCCGGGACCGGGCAGCAATGATTCCTGCCGCACCGGATCTTCGATCCCAAGATCGAGCACTCCCTGATCACCGACCAAGATCTCGCCGGCACGATCCATCAGCAGGCCAAGCTCAGCATCGGTATGCGCGGAACCCACATGCTTGATCACCAGCAGCTTCCCACGGCGCTTTTCCACGACCTGGACCGCAGTCGCCCCTGACGCAGTCCGAACCTTCCTCACAAACGCCACACGATTAGTATCCCAAAACCACCATCCTGGAACACAAAGCCCCAGGTCACAGCCTCACACACTCCGAAACCAAACTCACGTGCGCGAAGTCAGGGATTGTCCCGCGTCAAGTAGTTGGCAGGATTTCCTTGGTTTTGAATGTCGGGGTGGTGGGGTCGGCTAGGCCCAGGTG
>NZ_JACSPY010000031.1 GCF_014836885.1 Brevibacterium gallinarum | reverse complement strand
TGGGGTGTATCAAGGTTCTTGGACAGTTCCTCTTGATGGGAGAGGATCAAGAGCATGGCAAGTGCATCACGGCGGAAGTTCAGCCCGCAGTTCAAGGCTGAGGCGGTCCAGCTGGTCGTGCAGAACGATCGGCCGATCGTCGAGGTGGCCGGCGAGCTGCAGGTCAACCCGGGGACTTTGGGCAATTGGGTCAAGCGTTACCGGCAGGACAACCCGGAACCGGTTCAAGAGTTGAAGCCGGCCGATCACGCTCGGCTGGCTGAGTTGGAAGACGAGGTCCGGCGGCTGCGGATGGAGAACGAGTTCTTAAAAAAAGCCGCGGCCTTCTTCGCCAGGGAGCAGGACTGAATGAGAAGTCAGCCCTGATCGAGGCGGAGAAGGGAAACTATCCGATCAGCTGGATGTGTCAGAAGCTGGGCGTGGCCCGGTCGTCGTTCTACGCGTGGCGGGCTCGAGTCGGGACCCTCACGGCGACGCAGGCGCGTCGCGAGGCGCTGAAGAGCGAGATCGTACGGGTCTTCGCACAGCAGCGCGGGACTGCGGGATGCCGGCGGATCGCGGCCGAGCTCAACGACAACGAGTTCCCCTGCTCTGTGGGACTGGTGGCCGATCTGATGCGCGAACTGGGGCTGGCTGCGATCCAGAAGCGCGCCTACAAGCGCACTACCGTCGTCGATGAGCAGGCCCAGGTTTTCACCGATCGGCTGGAACGCGACTTCGACCCGGACTCTTATGCGCCGGGGCAGGCGCTGGTCGGCGACATCACCTACCTGCGCACCGGCCAAGGCTGGTTGTATCTGGCCACGGTGATCGATTTGGCTACGCGCATGGTCATCGGCTGGCAGATCGCCGAGCGCATGCGCGCCAGCCTGGTCGTCGATGCTCTTGAGATGGCGCGCACGCAAGGCGGAGCCACGGCAGGAGCGATTTTCCATTCCGACCATGGATCGCAGTACACCTCGGATGAGTTCACCCGTTATTGCAGTGAGAACGGGGTTTTCCAGTCGATGGGTCGGACAGGGGTGTGCTGGGACAACGCGGCCGCCGAATCGTTCTTCGCCACTTTGAAGAACGAGATGTACTACCAGCAAGTCTTCGAGACCCGCGGTCGAGCCCGGCTGGCGGTGGCTGAGTACATCGAGGTGTTCTACAACCGCCGTCGGCGCCACTCAGCGCTGAGCTACCGGACACCGGTACAAGCTTGGAACGATCACCACGGCGCCGCTGAAGACCTCGTCCAGGCGGCCTGAGCAGAGAAGGAAAACTCGTAGGGACTGTCCACATTCCTTGACACAGCCCAA
>NZ_JACSPY010000030.1 GCF_014836885.1 Brevibacterium gallinarum | reverse complement strand
TGTCGCGCGTCAGACTTAGTGGCAGGGCCGTTATGTAGGTCCTGAAGGAGAGTCAGACATGGGTAGACCACCCTCGATTCCGGCGGAGAAGAAGACCCGGATAGTGCTGAGCGTGCTGGCCGGCGAGATGTCCATCGCCGAAGCGGCACGCAAGGAGAAAGTCAGTGAGCAGTCCATCGGACGGTGGAAGGCCGAGTTCCTGGAAGCCGGCAAGACCGCCCTGGTGGCCGGCAGGTCCGGACCATCCTCCCGAGAGGAACAGCTGGAGGCCGAGGTCGCCGAGCTGACCCAGGCCTTGGGCGAGGCACACCTGGAGGCCAGGGTGTGGAAGAAGTCCGCGGAGGGCCGGCTGGGCCCTTCGAGGACCTCGAGGTGATCCGCGTGGAAGCGGGCATGTCGACCGCGAGGTTCTGCCAGCTCTTCGACATGCCCGAGCGGACCTGGCGCCGCTGGCAGGCCAAGGCCCGCACCGGGACGGCGGTGAAGGGACCGTGGCCGCAACCGGCACGGCAGGCCGCCAGGGAACTGGTGGTCAAGCACGCGCTGGCCCATCCGGCGTGGGGGCATCGGAAGATCTGGGCGATGGTCCGCCACGACGGGCATGTTGTTTCCGAGGCGACCGTGCTGCGAATCCTGCGCGACGAGGGGCTGATTCTGCCCGCGCAGTACCAACGGGAGCGACGGAAGCTGGCCGAGCGGCGCAAGGCCGCGTTCGCCACCGAGCCCTCAGGCCCGAACCAAGTCTGGCAGCTGGACTTCAGCGAGTTCGAGACCACCACCGGAGGGATCTGGCGGCTGGCCGGGTGCCGGGACTACTGGTCCAAGTACGAGCACCCCTTCCACGTTTCGCCCACCGGGAACCAGCACGACGCGATCGACGCGATCGAGTTGGCCCTGGCCGACTACGAGGCCATGTTCGGTCACCCGCTGGTCGAGGCCTGCCCGGTCGATCCCGAGACCGGTGAGCTGTTGCCCGTGGTGACCATCGTGACGGACAACGGCGGGCCGTTCCGGTCCTTCCGCTTCGAGTCCTTCATCGCCGCCCACCCCGAGCTACACCACGTGCGCACCCGAGTGAAGACCCCGGGGCAGAACGGGTCCCGTGAACGCGGCTTCGGCACGCTGAAGTACGAACGGCTCTATCTGGACGAGATTGACGACGCGATCGTGCTCGCCGAGCGGGCCGAGGACTACCGGATCGAGTACAACGAACTCCGGCCCCACGAGGCCATCTCATGGAACCGGCCCAAGGAGGTGCACCTGGGCCTAGCCGACCCCACCACCCCGACATTCAAAACCAAGGAAATCCTGCCAACTACTTGACGCGGGACA
>NZ_JACSPY010000002.1 GCF_014836885.1 Brevibacterium gallinarum | reverse complement strand
CGCCCGAGGTGGGCCGACGCGGAGACGCCGGCCCGCCTCGGGCGCGGTAGGGTTGACACCCGCAGTGAACAGCCCGCCGGCGGCGCGAACCGCAGCCGGGGGCAGCAGCACGACTCCACCCACCCCACAAGGAGCTAAACGGTGGCAATGACCATGCGCCAGCGGGCCCGCATGTCCCGCGGCATCCAGTACGCGATCCTCATCCTCGCGATCCTCATCGCGGCCTTCCTCGCCGACTGGGGCACGATCTTCGGGAAGTTCTTCAACCCGCAGGTCATGGCCGACCAGTTCCCCGGCATCATCACGATCGCGCTGAAGAACACCCTCATCTACACCGCCCTGGGCTTCGTGCTCGGGCTGGCGCTCGGCGTGCTGCTGGCGCTCATGAAGATCTCCTCGGTCGGGCCCTACCGGTGGATCTCGACCCTGTACATCGAGTTCTTCCGCGGGGTGCCGGCCCTGCTCGTGTTCATCGCGCTCGGCTACGGCATCCCGTACGCCTTCGGCATGCGGATGGACACCTACCTCACCGTCATGCTGGCGCTGGGCATCGTGTCCTCTGCCTACATCGCCGAGACCCTGCGCGCCGGCCTGCAGGCGGTGCCCAAGGGCCAGTACGAGGCGGCCCGGTCGCTGGGCATGACGCATTCGCGGGCGATGATCACGATCGTCATCCCGCAGGCCTTCCGCATCATCCTGCCGCCGCTGACGAACGAGATCATCCTCATGACGAAGGACTCCTCGCTCATCTACCTGCTGGGACTGGCCGCCAGCCAGTACGAGCTGACGAAGTTCGGCCGTGAGGCGATCACCGCACCCGATGCGGGCCTGACCCCGCTCGTGGTCGCCGGTGCCTGCTACCTCGTCATCACCGTGCCGCTGGGCATCCTGGCCCGGAGGTTCGAGTCCCGTACCGCCAAGATCAAGAAGTAGGTGCCACCTGTGTTCAACAACGAAGCGAATGCCGCGGCAGGCGGCACCGGATCCCACTCCGCCTCCAAGGCCCGGGCAGCCGCCGCTGCCGTTACCGCCGAGCAGGCCGCCCGCTCGGGCGTGACGATCAGCGACCTGCACAAGTCCTACGGCGATGTCGAGGTGCTCAAGGGCATCAGCCTCACCGTCGCCCCCGGAGAGGTCGTCTGCCTCGTGGGCCCGAGCGGTTCGGGCAAGTCGACGCTGCTGCGCTGCATCAACGTGCTGGAGACCGCGAACTCCGGGCTCATCGACGTCGGCGGGTTCATCGCCACCGACCCGGACATCGACCTCGACGTCATGCGCCGGCACGTGGGCATGGTGTTCCAGGCGTTCAACCTGTTCCCGCACATGACCGCCATCGAGAACTGCTCGATCGCTCAGCGCAAGGTCCTGGGACGCTCGCAGTCGGCAGCCGATGAGGTGTCACGGGCGAGCCTGGAGAAGGTCGGCCTCGGCCACCTGGCCGACCGCTATCCCGACCAGCTCTCCGGTGGTCAGCAGCAGCGCGTGGCGATCGCGCGTGCCCTGTCGATGGAGCCCTCGCTCATGCTCTTCGATGAACCGACCTCCGCGCTCGACCCCGAGACGGTCGGTGACGTCCTCGACGTCATGCGCAACCTCGCCGATGAGGGCATGACGATGATCGTCGTGACCCACGAGATGCACTTCGCCCGCGAGGTCGCCGACAAGGTCGTCTTCATGGACGGCGGGGTCGTCGTCGAGGAGGGACCCGCCGCCGAGGTGATCGGCAACCCCCAGCACGAGCGCACCAAGTCCTTCCTCGCCCGCGTCCTGCACCCCGGCGGACTCGACGAGCACTAGGCAACCACCGCCTCGGGAACGGGCCCGGGACACAGAGTCCACCAGCACAGGAGACGGCATGACACGCACACGGCACCTCACCTCCCTGACCGCACTGGCTGCCGCCGGTGCCCTGCTGCTCTCTGCCTGCGGCGGGGGCGGCTCCGGCGCGGCCGACGGCGGGAACGAGTACCAGCTGGCCGAGGAAGGCAGGCTCATCATGTGCTCGACGCTGCCGTATGAGCCCTTCGAGTTCACCCGCGGCGGGGAGTCGGTCGGCTTCGACATCGACCTGGCGAAGAAGCTCGCCGAGCGGCTCGACCTGGAGTACGAGCTCGTCGACACCGGATTCGAGGCGATCGAGTCGGCCTCGGTGCTCGACACGCAGCAGTGCGACATCTCGCTGGCGGGCATGACGATCACCGATGACCGGGCGACGAAGATGGACTTCACCGACGCCTACCTGCTCGACAACCTCGCGCTCATGGTGCGCAAGGACTCCGGCATCACATCGATTGCCGAGCTCAAGGGCAAGGAAGTCGGCGTGAAACAGGCGACGACCGGTGAGAAGTACGCCCAGGAGCAGGGCGCGGAGACCGTGCAGTTCGAGGACAACACGATCATGATCCAGGCGATCAGCTCCGGGCAGGTCAATGCGATGGTCTCGAACGTGTCGATGATCTACTCCGCCGTGCAGACTGATGACAACCTGGAGCTCGTCGAAAGCTACGACACCAACGAGCAGCTCGGTGCCGCGGTCGTCAAGGGCAATGACAAGCTGGCCGAGGAGTTCAACACGATGCTCGGCGAGATGTACGAGGACGGGTCGTACGACGAGCTCGTCGACGAATGGTTCGGCGAGGTCGCTGACGCCGCGCGGATCCCGGAGGACAAGCGGGGCTGAGGACGGTCGCTGGGCTGGGCCGCGGGTGACTGGGCCCTGGGTGGCTGGGCCGAGGGTGGCTGGAGCTGCCGATGGCCCTGAAACTGGCCGCGGCTCAGTGCCGTGAGAAAAGTTAGTAAAGTTGTTCATGGTTTTTCGAGCAGAAACCATGAATAGCTTTACTAACTTTCTCTGGTGATGGCCGGGGCGGCTTCTGACAGGACACGTTCGATGCAACTGTGGAGGAACCAATGACCGATAACGCTTACGCACATCCGCGATTGGCGAAGCTCTACGACGGCTTCGAAGGTGACCGCTCCGATCTCGACTGCTACGTCGAGGTGCTCAGCGAGGCGGGCGTGCGCTCGGTACTCGACGTTGGATGCGGCACCGGAGTGTTCGCACTGCGGCTCTCCGATCTGGGCTTGGAGGTCACCGGGGTCGATCCCGGCGCCGGCGTGATTGATGTCGCGCGTGCCAAGCCTGGCGCGGATGCGGTGAGGTGGATCGTCGGTGAAGCCGCAGACGCCCTGCCGATTCAAGTCGATGCGGTCACGATGACGGCCAATGTCGCGATGGTCTTCACCTCCGACGATCACTGGGAAGCGACGTTACAGGCCATTCATGCCGCGCTGCGGCCTGGCGGGCTCCTCGCGTTCGAGTCGCGCAACCCCGCCGATCGCGGTTGGGACCGGTGGGGCCACCCTTATATGGAGATGGACGTAGCAGACGAGAGGATCGTGACATCGCAAGAGGTCACCTCCGTCAACCTGCCGCTCGTGACCTTCGTCGACACCAACCGGTTCCTCAGCGACGGAGAAGTGCTGACGTCCACGTCGACGCTGCGGTTCCGGGAGGAGGCGGAGATTCGCACGTCCCTGAAGGAGTGCGGATTCACCGAGATCGACGTTCGCGATCTGCCCTATGCCCCGGGCCGCGGCTGGCTCGTCGTCTGCCGGAAGCCTGCGGGAGAAAGTTTGTAGAGCTATTCATCTGATCCGGCCCTCAGAATATGAACAGCTCTACAAACTTTGCGCGGACAGGGTTCGCTCCGGGGATTCGCTGGTCAGACTTTGGCCCTGCTGAGTGCTTCAGAGGGTCAAAGTGTGACCAGTCTTCAGAGAGCCCCAAGCAGGCCTGAACCAGCCGAGTTCAGCGATCAGGCAAACGCGGCGAGCACCTGGCCGACGGCCAGTCCGAGGAAGGTGCCGGCGAAGGCGCCGATGAGTGCGAAGAGCACACCGACCGGGACGAGCTGCCGGTTGAAGGCGCTGGCGACGACCGGTGCTGAGGCCACTCCCCCGATGTTGGCAGTCGAGGCGACCGCGATGCTGAACAGCTCGGTCTTCGTCGCCTTGGCGTACAGCACCATGAGCACGAGGTGGATGAGCACCACCATGACACCGGCGAGCAGGTACAGCGGTGCTTCGACAAGCGAGGTGAAGTCCGAGCCTGCGGCGATGACGCCGATGATGATGTAGAGCATGATCTGGGCGACTTCCGAAGACCCGGGCATCTTGCCCCAGCGGGTCGAGCCGATGATGAGGCCGAGGACGGAGACGATGAGAATCGTCCACGTCGTCGAGGTCACGACGACGCCGATCTCCGGCAGCAGTCCGCCGATCCACGTC
Organism: Brevibacterium gallinarum; assembly: GCF_014836885.1. Taxonomy (GTDB): domain Bacteria; phylum Actinomycetota; class Actinomycetes; order Actinomycetales; family Brevibacteriaceae; genus Brevibacterium; species Brevibacterium gallinarum. Next base: position 432,523 of record NZ_JACSPY010000002.1, on the reverse strand, counting down.
GCCGCAGCTGAGGCGAACAGGCCGAGAGCGAACACCCGGAACAGAGAGACGAGGTCGAGAGTCTCCCCCGCCTCGGCGCCGGTGGCGGCGGGCGCGCCGGTGGCAGTGGGCGCCCCGGTGGCGGCGGGCGCTGTGGCGGAGGAGTGGACGTCGAGGTAGGAGGTATCGGCCTTGGTCCAGGCGTTGAAGCGAGCGGAGACGGTGACCGAGGAGAACATCACGAGCAGCCACACGGAGTAGATGATCGTGTCGACGATGAGCACGTGGCCGAAGACGTTCTCCGGGGCATCGAGGATCCCCTGAACGGCGACCATGTTGGCCGATCCGCCGGTCCACGAGGCGGCGAGCGCGGACAGGCCCTTCCACGCCTCGGGGTCGAGCAGGCCGCGGAAGACGAGGAACGTCAGCACGAAGCCGAGCAGGATCGACAGCGCCGAGGCCGCGTACGTCAGCAGCAGCTTAGGGCCGAGCTTGATGATCTGGCGGATGTCGCACTGGAAGAGCAGCAGCATGATCATCGCCGGCAGCAGCGCGTCCTTGACCCCACCGCCGACGTCGGTGATCGAGTCGGATGCGCCGAAGACGCCGATGGTGTTGAGCAGCGCGGCGATGAGGTAGAGGAACACGAAGCCGGGCACGAATCTGAAGACACGCACCCCGCGGCGCTTCTCCAGGTAGACGAGGACGGCCGAGATGGCGATGAGAAGGCTGAGGAAGAGGAATCCGTCGGTGATCATGAGGGCTCCGGTTGGGGATGTGAGGGGCGGGTGCTCGGTAGGCGAAACCGCAGCTGAGGAGCCGGCCGGCGTCACTGCCGAGTACCTGCCACGCTAGCAGGTGCGGGCGTGCGGCGCTGAGCGGAGCTGGGATGACCGCGCACAGTGCAGCCGCACAGTGCATCGGCACAGCATTGCGGTTCGGATGTCACGTTTGTGCATCAGACCACACATGAGCCCGGCAGAGAGAGTAACGTGGCCCGGCGATACACCTGTCCGCACGGCGCTCCCCGGCGCGCCTGGCGGCCAGTCGCAGTCACCTACGCTTCAGGAGATCCAATGTCAGATCAGGCCGGCCCGTCCGAGACCGCCTCAGCGCGCGCCCCGTACATCGAGGTCGATGAGACCACCGCGCGCAAGGCCGCGACCGCCGCGCTCGTCGGCACGGCGATGGAGTGGTACGACTTCTTCCTCTTCACCACTGCGGCGGCCATCGTCTTCAACGTCCAGTACTTCCACTCCGAGGACCCGGCGATGGCCACCATCCAGTCCTTCGCCACGATGGGTGTCGGCTTCGTCGCCCGCCCGATCGGCGCTTTCGTCTTCGGCCACCTCGGCGACCGGATCGGCCGCAAGGCCGTCCTCATGATCACGATCATCGGCATCGGCGTGGCCACCGGCCTCATCGGCCTGCTGCCGACGTACTTTCAGATCGGCATCTGGGCGCCGATCGCGCTCGTCGCTTTGCGCATCGTCCAAGGTCTGGCGGTCGGCGGCGAATGGGGCGGGGCGGTCACCGTCGCCGTCGAGAACGCCCCGCCGGCCAAGCGCGCCCGCTACGCCGTGTTCCCGCAGATCGGCTCCCCGATCGGCACGCTCATGTCCTCCGGTGGGTTCTTCCTCATGGCGGTCATCGTGCCCACCCAGGCCTTCGACGCCTGGGGCTGGCGGATCCCGTTCCTCGCCGCGATCCCGCTGCTGCTCGTCGCCGTCTACATCCGCAAGCAGCTGGAGGAATCCCCGATCTTCCGCGAGCTCGAAGAGGCCGGTGAGAAGGAGTCCGCCCCGGTCCTCGAACTGTTCCGCAAGTCGTTCCCGCAGGTGCTCGTCGGGATGGGCGCGAACTTCCTCGGCGTCGGCGGGTTCTTCCTCGTCACCACCTTCGTCGTCTCCTACGGCACCGGCGTGCTCGGCATGTCCAAGCCGCTCATGCTCGGCGCGACCCTGGCCGCCGCTGCCATCGAGATCCTCGTGCTCATCTACTTCGGCCGCCTGGCCGAGCGCCTCGGCGTCTCCCGCGTGGCGGTCATCGGCAGCGTCGCGACGATCCTCATCGCCTTCCCGATCTTCCTCATGATCGAATCGACCGTCCCCGTTCTTGTGATCCTCGGCGTCACCATCGGCGTGGCCTGCCTGTCGATCCCGTACGCCGTCAACGGTGCGCTGACCACCGCGCTGTTCCCGCCCTCGCACCGCCTGTCCGGTGTGGCGATCTCGGCGAACCTCTCGGCGATGGTCTCAGGTTTCGTGCCGATGCTCGCAACGGTGTTCCTCGCCGCGACCGACAACGCCTGGTGGCCGGCTCCGGCGATGCTCGCCGTCATCGCCGCGATCACCGGCATCTGCTCACTCATCGCCCCGCGGGTCTCCGAGGACATCCCCGGCTACCTGCGCTGATATCCACCGTTCCCGAGGCGGGGGTCGCCTTCCGGCCGCCTCCGCCTCGGTGCACGCGCCTGCACGCGGGCTGGAATCTGTGATTGAGTGTGGGTATGACGCGCATCACCTCCACTGCTGACTCCTCCCCTGCCGCCTCCGCCCAGGACTCCGCCGCCGGCCCCGATGCCCCCGCCTCCCGTTCGGCTGGGCACCTCATCGTCGCCCAGCTCGAAGCCGAGGGCGTCGAGCGCATCTACTGCGTGCCCGGCGAGTCGTATCTCAATGTGCTCGACGGCCTGCACGATTCGGCCATCCGCACCATCACCTGCCGGCAGGAGGCCGGCGCCGGGTTCATGGCACTGGCCGAGGGCCGGATGACCGGCCGGCCGGGCATTGCGATGGTCACCCGCGGGCCGGGTGCGGCCAATGTCATGATCGCCGCGCACACCGCCTACCAGGACGCCACGCCTCTCGTCATCTTCGCCGGCCTCATCCCCACCGACCACCGCGGCCGCGAGGCCTTCCAGGAGTTCGATCTGGCTGGCTGGTTCGGCACGACGGTGAAGAAGACCCTCATCCTCGACCACCCCGATGAGGCCGCAGCCCTCGTCGCCGATGCGATGCACACCGCCGCCTCCGGCCGGCCCGGCCCGGTCATCGTCGGTCTCCCCGAGGACCCGCAGCTCATCACCACCCAGGCGGACACCGTCACCCCGCGCCCCGTTCCCGAGGTGGTGCCCACCGCCGCACAGATCGCCTCAGTCGCCGAGGCGGTCGCCAGAGCCCGCCGCCCGGTGCTCATCGTCGGCGGCGAGCACTGGGATGAGCAATCCTCCCGCACGGTCGCTGACTGGGCGGCCGGGCTCGGGATGGGCATCATCGCCGACTTCCGCGCCTACGACGGCATCGACCATGATGAGCCGCACTACCTCGGTGCGCTCGGCTTCGGCTCGGCACCCCTGACCCGCAAGGCCTTCGACGAGGCCGACCTGCACGTCTACCTCGGCTGCCAGCGCACCGACGTGTCCACGAACTCGTACTCAATCGGCTGCAGCCCGGCCCACACGATCGTCATCAGCCCGGATCCTGACCTGCATGCGCACTTCGGGCCGGTCGATGAGCAGATCATCGCCACCACCCGCGGCTTCGCCCAAGCACTCACCAGCACTGACGCAACGACCGGCACCGAGGCGACCACCGCCTCGGGCTCGGGCGCACACCTGCCCGACTGGATCACCGAGACCCGCCAGCGGTTCCAGCAGTGGCGCGAGATCCCGGCACCGACCGGCGATGAGGACCCCGCGTATGTCGATATGGACGCAGCCTTCGGCGAGGTGCACCGGCTGCTGCCGGATGACGCGATCATCACGTATGGGGCGGGCAACTACTCCGGGTGGGCCTCGCGCTACCTGCCGGTGCACAGCTTCCCGTCGGCACTCGGGCCGCGCAACGGGGCGATGGGCTTCGGGATGCCGGCGGCGGTCGCGGCCGCGCTCGTGTGCCCTGACCGCCCGGTGCTCGCCGTCGCCGGTGACGGCTGCTTCCTCATGAACGGCCAGGAGTTCGCCACCGCGGTCGCCCACGACCTGAATATCACCGTCATCATCAACGACAACAGCGTCTACGGCACGATCGTCGGCCACCAGGAGCGCGACTACCCCGGCCGGCCGGAGGGCACGGGCTTGAAGAACCCGGACTTCGCCGCCTACGCCACCGCCTTCGGCGGGGCCGGGTTCAGTGTGAACCGCACCGAGGACTTCGCGGCCGCCTTCGAAGCGGCGCTGAACCATCCGGGTCCTGCGCTCGTGCATGTGCGCACCGATCCGGCGATCCGCTTCACCCGCAGCTGAGACGCTCAGAAGGAGACCCGAGATGCGACTCGACACAATCATCCGCAACGCCCGCATCCACACGATGGCAGCTGACCGGCCAGGCGGGCAGCCGGGTGATGCCCCACCCGCGCCCGAGGCGGTGGGGATCGCCGGCGGCCGGATCGTCGCCTTCGATGATGAGCTGGAGGGCTCCTATGCCGAGGCTGGAGAGGTCGTCGATGCCGCCGAGCTGACCGGCAGCGCAGGTGTGCCGACGGTGGTTCCCGGGTTCATCGACGCGCACTGTCACACGACGTGGTTCGGGCTGACCCTGGCCAGCGTCGATGTCGAGAACTTACCCGGCGGGCTCGACGAGGTCTACGACCGCCTGGCCGCCGCAGCAGCGCAGCTGCCTGACGGTGAATGGGTGCAGGCGACCGGGTACTCCCACCACGACTATGCCGGCAGCTATCCGGACATCGCGGTGCTCGACCGGATCACCGGTGGCCGGCCGCTGTTCATGCGGCAGGTCAGCGGCCATTCGGCAATCGTCAACACCGCAGCCCTGACAGCCGCCGGAATGCTCGAACCCGGCTACACGGATCCGCCCGGCGGCAAGGTCGTCCGTGACGCATCCGGCCGCCCGACTGGACTGGTCGAGGAGACCGCGCAGACGCAGGTGCAGGATCTCATCCGGCCGTATTCGGTTGAGACGATCGTCCACGCCCTCGACCTGGCCACCGCGCACTATGCGAAGGAGGGGATCACGAGCTTCGGTGAGGCCGGGATCGCCGCCGGCTGGATCGGCCACTCGCCCTTGGAGATCTACGCCTATCAGCAGGCTCGGCGGGCCGGGCTGCTGCGGGCGCGTGCCCAGCTCATGCCCGTCATCGACGCCCTCCACCCGGTCAGCGGGCATGCCGCTGACAGTCCGGAGCTCGGCCTCGATCTGGGGATGGTGACCGGGTTCGGCGATGATGAGATCCGCCTCGGCCCGGTCAAGATCTTCATGGACGGTGCACTGTCGGGCCGGACGGCGGCGCTGCATGAACCCTATGCCGGCCAGTCCGATGCCGGGTACCTGCAGGACGACCCTGCGGTGCTGCGCGCCCAGACGCTGGCGGCCTACCGGTCGGGCTGGTCGCTGGCCGTCCATGCGATCGGCGACCGGGCGGTCGATGAGGCAATCGCCAACATCACCGCAGCCGTCGATGAATGCGGGAAGCCGGCGTTTCCCAACCGGATCGAACACGCCGGTATGATCCGCACCGAGCAGCTGGCGGTGCTCGCGGAGTACGGGATCGCGGTGACCCCGCAGGCGGCGTTCTTCGACAACATCGGTGACGGGATGCTCGCAGCGATCGGGACCGAACGCGCCCACCTGCTCTACCGCGGCCGCTCGTTCCTCGACGCCGGGGTGATGCTGGCCGGCAGCTCGGATCGGCCCTGTGCGGAGGGCAATGTGCTGCGCGGCATGCAGCTGTTCATGACTCGCCTGACCCGCTCCGGCCGCCTGTCGGGACCCGGCCACGAGCGTCTGTTGGCCTCCGAGGCGCTGGCGGCCTACACCTCGGGCGCGGCTGCCGCGATGGGCATGACCGGCGCACATGCCGGCCAGGCCGGCCGGCTGGTCCGCGGGGCGCTGGCCGATATCGTCATCCTCACCGGCGACCCGCTCGCCACCGCGCCCGAGGCGGTCACCGAGCTGGACGTGCAGGCGACGATGCGCGGCGGGCAGTGGACGCACCGGTGAACACCAGGTGCCGGCAGCAGGCGTCCGACCAGCGGAGTTCATGGTGAGTTCACGCACTCACCGGATCCGTCATGCCTGCTGGCAAGAAGCTCTCAACAACGCGGTGCTGGGATGAAGGCACCGGCAGATCGACTGCCGGTCCCCTCCACCCCAACCAGAAGGAAGACACACGAGCTTCGCACGTTCAGCCCGCCGGCACCTCGGCGGGATCGCTGTCCTGGCTGTCGCCGGCACCTCGGGCTTCGCAGTCCCGGAACTGGCCGACACCGGTGAAGAACCGCGCAACATCATCCTCATGATCGGCGACGGCATGGGCTTCAACCATGTCGACGCCGCCAGCCTCTACGACCACGGCACCACCAACTGGCAGATCACCGGCGAACCAGGCTCCGACATCACCAAGCAGGACGGTTACGGTGCCAACCCGTCCCAGGTGTACGAGCGCTTCGACGTGCAGCTGGCGCTGTCGCACCACTCGCTCGACTCCCCCGCATACGACGGCGATGATGCCTGGGCCGACTTCGACTGGGCCAAGGACAGGCCGACCGACTCCGCCGCCTCGGGCACGGCTTTAACGACCGGCATCAAGACCCACAACGGCTACCTCGGCGTTGACGGGGACAAAAAGACCGTCGCCAACGTCGCCGAGCACGCCCACGAGACCGGCCGGGCCACCGGCGTCGTCTCCTCGGTGCCGTTCGGCCACGCGACTCCGGCCTCATGGGGTGCGCATGTCGCCAGCCGCGGGGAGAACCATAAGATCGCCGAGCAGATGATCAGCAGCGACCTCGACGTCATCATGGGCGCCGGCCACCCGAAGTTCGACGATGACGCCCAGCCGCGCGACCCGCAGTGGGACTGGCTGACCGAAGAGCAGTACACCGGCCTGCAGGCTGACGACGCCGCGCGGGCCTTCGTCGAAGACAGCGCCGGCATTGAGGCGATCGCCCGCGGAGAGGATGTGCCCGAGAAGCTCTTCGGCCTCGCCCCGGTCGCTGAGACCCTGCAGTTCAACCGCTCGAGCCTCGAGGACACTGAGCCGCGCAACTCCAACGGCGGCCGCGAGGACGGCACGCCGATCGACGGGGATGCCCCGCTGCCCGGTGACGCCACACCCAACGACGTCGTCTCCCTTGAGAACATGTCGAGTGCCGCACTCAACGTGCTCTCGCAGGATGAGGACGGGTTCTTCACGATGATCGAGGGCGGCGCCATCGACTGGGCCGGTCACGCCAACGCGACGACCGGCAACCTCGAGGAGATGGAGGATTTCAACAACTCGGTTGAGGCCGCCCATGACTGGGTGGAGAAGAACTCCAGCTGGGATGAGACGCTGCTCATCGTCACCGCCGACCACGAGACCGGCTACCTGTCCGGGCCGAGCGATGACAAGCACTGGACGCCGATGACCGGTGAGTCCGGCAGCCTGCCGGTCGATGGCTGGTACTCCCCGGAGCACACCAACCACCTCGTGCCGTTCTTTGCCCACGGTGCTGGCGCCGATGCGATCAACGGGTATGTGCGCGGCACCGACCCGGTGCGCGGTGACTACATCGACAACACCGATGTCGCCAAGCTCGCCTACGACCTGTGGCAGGAGAAGGCCGACGACGGCCCGAGTGAGGACCCGACCGAGGGGCCGTCTGAGGAGCCCTCGGATGAGCCGAGTGAGGAGCCTTCGGAGGAGCCGAGCGAGCGTCCGTCGGAGGAGCCGAGCGATGCTCCCAGCGAGCAGCCCAGCGACGAGCCGACCGACCGCGATGACGACGGTTCCGGCCGTGATGACAAGGACGGCCGTGATGACAATGCCGGCAAGGACGACCGGGGCGGCAATCTGCCGCGCACCGGCGCTGAGCTCGGTGCCGCCGGAGCGATCGCAGCCGGGCTCGTAGCTCTCGGCAGCACGGCCGTGTTCCTGGCACGCCGCCGCCGTCAGAACTGAACCAGCCGCGCGTGAGAGCACAGAGCCCCGGGAGTGATCCCGGGGCCCTGGCCTATCGGCGGCTACAGTGGCATCCATGGGCTATCAGACTCTGCGCCGTGAGGCGCATGCCGAGATCGAGATCAAGCGCTCGCGCTTCATCGCCCGCGTTGTTCCAGTCGAGACCGAGGAGGCCGCGCGCGCGGTCATCGAGGAGCAGCGGGCTGCGCATCCGAAGGCCCGCCATCACTGCACGGCCTTCATCCTCGATGCCGATGGGCGCACGCAGCGCTTCAACGACGATGGCGAGCCGGCCGGCACGGCCGGAGCCCCGATCCTGGAAGTGCTCACCGGCCATGAACTGACGTATGTGGTGGCGGTAGTGACCCGGTACTTCGGCGGCACGCTTCTGGGCGCCGGCGGGCTCGTGCGCGCCTACGGCGGGGCAGTCTCCGCGGCACTCGAGGACGCTGAAGCCGTCACCCGAACGCTGCTGACACCAGTGACGGTGGAGTTGGACTATGCGACGGCGGCTGCCGCCCAACGGCAGGCCCAACAGGCCGGATGGCAGGTCATCGACAGCGAGTACGGTGCCAGCGTGCGCCATGTCTTCGCGGTGCCGGCTGACGAGGTGGAGGCGTGTGCGGCGATGCTCGCTGACGTCTCGGCAGGAGTCGCCACTCCCGAGGTGGGGGATCCGGTCTACCGCTAGGCCGGCTGCGCTGCCAGGTCGGTTGGCGTCTGCGCCGGCAGGTCGGCGCTCGGCTGGGAGCAATGCCGGTAGGGATCAGTGCCCGGCTGGGACCGGTGTTCGGCTGGGATCGGTGCGTCGTCAGTCGAGGCTGGCGATGCGGGCGACCTGTGCATTGGTGAGCATGACGAGGTCATCGGGACGCAGTTCGATCTCCAAGCCGCGGCGCCCGGCTGAGACGTAGACGGTGGAGAAGTCCTGAGCGGAGAGGTCCATGACCACCGGTGAGGAATTGCGCTGCCCGAAAGGGCTGACACCGCCGATCATGTAGCCGGTGCGACGTTCGGTTTCGGCGATGCCGGTCAGCTGGGCCTTCTTGCCACCGCACACACCGGCGATCGCCTTGAGGTCGAGCTGTCCGGAGACAGGGACGAGGGCGACGACCGGTTCCTGGTCGACGTGGATCATGAGGGTCTTGAGGATCCTGCCGGATTCGACGCCGAGTTTCTCTGAGGCTTCGGTGCCGTAACGGCGGCGGGCCGGGTCGTGGTCGAACTCATGAACCGAGTAATCGATGCCGGCGAGGTTGAGCACGCGCAGGGCGGGGGTAGCCGCGGCGTGTGATCGAGCTGCAATCGACATGGGTCTTCGCTGCCTCCTGCCTGCCGGGCCAGTCGGGGTTCTGACGGGACGGCGGGCCGGTGTATAGGTGCTGATCGGACGGGTGGACGACAGCTACTTTAAATGACCGATCAGTCCGATGACCAATCTTTTGTCCGCATTCAACAATCAGGCAGGCGATGTCGGGCGGATCGGGGCCCGTTTTTGTCAGCCCCAGCCGAGTTCATGGAGACGCTCATCATCGATGCCGTGATGGTGGGCGATCTCATGGACGATCGTCGTGAGGATCTCCTCGCGCAGCCGTTCGGCCGTACGGGAGAACTCGATGAGGTTGATGCGGTAGAGGAAGATGACATCCGGGGGCACGAACGCCCACGGGTCGCCGCGCTCGGTCAGCGGGATGCCGTCGTAGACACCGAGGATGTCCGGCTCCTCGGGCGGGGGCTCGTCTTCTGCGAAGAGGACGACGTTGTCCATGTAGTCGAGCACGCCTTCCGGCAGCTCGCCCATCACCTCGTCGACGAGGTCGTCAAAGATCGCGTACAGCGCCTCGAAGGTGGCGTCGTCGATCGGCTCGAGCGGCTCGTGCTGGCCGTGATCCGCATGCTCGGGGTGACCGCATGTCATAGGGTCAGTCTACTGAGGCGAGCCGGCTGGAAGGCGGGGTGCGCAGCTGGGTGCGGACCGCCTCGGGAGCGGTGATCGACGTCACAGGAAAAGGCCGCCGATCCGTTTTGCAAATCCACCGAGCGGTGCGCTAAGCTATCTGAGGTTCATGCGCCGGGCAACCGGAGCTGACAGCCTCATCGGGAGACTGATGCGGGAGGCCCCCATCGTCTAGTGGCCTAGGACACCGCCCTTTCACGGCGGCGACACGGGTTCGAATCCCGTTGGGGGTACGTGTAGGATGGAGGTCGCCTCATCCGGCACACAAACGAATAAGGCCCTGTGGCGCAGTTGGTTAGCGCGCCGCCCTGTCACGGCGGAGGTCGCGGGTTCGAGTCCCGTCAGGGTCGCGGAGCAATCGGCTCTTCTGTTTCAGAAGAGCCTTTGTTCTATCAGCAGGCAGATGAGCTGCGCTCGCTGCCAGCGGACTTGGCTCTGTAGCTCAGTTGGTAGAGCGTTCGACTGAAAATCGAAAGGTCACCGGATCGACGCCGGTCGGAGCCACAGCCACGAAGACCCCCGGGAAACCGGGGGTCTTCTGCGTGTGTGAGCGTGCGCAGCGATCCGGGTTAATGCGGGTTAATGCTCAGAACGGGCCGCGGACTCGTTCTTTAGACCCTGGTCAGTCCGCCCAGCCAGGCAGTTCATTGAGCCCAAACGCGTGGGCGTGCGTGCGCCCGCGACGAGCGCGCTGGAACTTTATGAGAACAGCGTCGTCGGCCGCGAATACCCTTGAAACCCGCACCAGCTCTTCGAGACTGACAAAGCTTAGGTGTAGTTCCTCGGGAGGTTGTGAACGGGACTTGAGGTCAGAGAAGACCCCCGGACTACGGCTTCGCTGGCGAGACCAACCCGCCCAGCGAGCTGACCGACGAAGACCACATCGAGGCGATCCGGGACTTCCTCGCCGACATCGGCCCTGAAACCGGTTACCTCTCAGACGACTGAGCCCCAGCCACCACCGACGGATCCACCACGATCCGGCGCAGCACCTCGGTGAGGTGATCGAGACCGGCACACAGGTCATCGTCTTTGGTGAACTCGTTGAGGTTGTGTGAGACGCCTTCGACGCTCGGTACGAAAAGCATGACAGTCGGCACGAGGTCCTTCATGTTCGTCGAATCGTGACCGGCCACGGTCAGCACCTCCCCATGGGACAGACCCAGCGCCTCGGCGACGGAACGAGCCAGCGCGGTGCCCTCCGGCTGATAGGGGTTCTGATCCCAGGCATGCTCGTGGACGATGTCGATCTCGACACCGACGGCCTCCTCCACCTCGGCCATCGTCGCCCGCAGCTTCTCAGCCGCGCTCTCGATGACCTCCATGCTCGGCGAGCGCAGGTCGAGCAGGATGTTCGCCTCGCTGGCGACGACGACCGGTGAGTTCGGGTAGACGGTGATCTCACCGACGGCAGTATGCAGCGCGCCATCATCGTAGTCGTCGACGAGCTCGCGGGCGGCGACGATGAGCTTGGCCGCCCCGAGCAGCGCGTCCCGCCGGTCGGCCATGAGCGCCGCCCCGGAGTGGGCCTGGTCGCCGCGGATGCGCAATTCGTACTTGTGCGCAGCCCATGTGGCGGACACAAGACCGATCGTCACGCCGTCTTCGTCCATGCTGCGACCCTGTTCGACGTGGATCTCGGCATAGGCGGCAAGGTCGAGCTCGACTGCGCCATCACCACGCTCGCCGATCGCATCGAGGGCCTCGCGAACGCTGACCCCCTGCTTGTCACGAGTCTCCAGCGCCTCAGCTAGCCCGAGCTTGCCGGTGAACACACCCGAGCCCATCATCGAGGGCTTGAACCGGCTGCCCTCTTCGTTGAACCAGTTGACGACCGCGACATTGCAGGCCGCCTCACCGGGGTTGGCGGCGAAGTGCTCGGCGAGCCGGAAAGCCGCATGCGCTGAGGCCATGACGCCGTAGGCGCCGTCGAAGCGGCCGGCAGTCGGCTGCGAATCCATGTGCGAGCCGGTGAGCACATAGGGTGCGCCGGGGACGAGCTCGAGCAGCCCGAACTGGTTGCCGATCTCATCGCGGACCACCCTCATGCCGTGACGCTGCAGGAGCTCTGCGAACCAGCGGCGCTGCTCGCCATCGGGTTCGGTGGCCGCCTGCCGGTCGACCCCGTGGGTGCCGGGCACCGCCCCGAAGGTGGTGTGGACGTTCCAGTCGGCGAGGAAGGCGTCGTTGCGCGTGGTGTCCTGGCTCATGCGTGCTCTCCGTTCTCCTGTGCGGCCGTACCCGTTCCCGAGGCGCCGGTCGCCTCCGGCATCTGACCGGAGGGGCCGCGCAGGGCCGGGTCGGTGATGACGTGCAGCAGCGCACCGGTCGGGCTGGCCAGCGCCCGCTCGACGGCACCTGCGATGTCCGCACTCGTGCGCACGGTCTCGCCGTGCAGCCCGTAGGACTGCGCCATGAGCGCGAAGTCCGGGTTGGTCATGTGGGTGCCCGATGGCCGCTGCGGGTAGTGCCGCTCCTGATGTTCCACGATAGTCGCGAAGATCCCGTTGTCGATGACGAGCACGACGATCTTCGCCCCGTAGCCCACCGCAGTGGCGATCTCCTGGCCGTTCATCATGAAGCAGCCGTCACCGGCGATCGAGATGACGGTCCGGTCCGGGTGCACGAGGCCTGCGGCCACGGCGGCGGGGATGCCGGCGCCCATGGCGCCGTTACGCGGTGCGACGAGCGTGCCTGGGCGTTCGTGACGCAGGTAGCGCGGCGGCCACAGGGCGTGGTTGCCGGCCCCGTAGGTGACAACGGCCTCACCGCCGGTGCGCTCCCGCAGCTCTGTCATGAGCGCATGCAGGTCGACGCCGATGTCCTCCGCTCCCGAGGCGGGGATGTTGGTGGGCCGTTCGGTCGCGTAGACGAGATGCTCGGCTCGCATCCGTTCCAGACGCTCCCTGCCACCGGAGACTTCCGGGGCGTCGGCGACGAGGACCGGGACAATGTCGGCTGGCCGGGCCTGGATGTGCATCTCGACGCTGCCTGCGTGACCGAGCAGATCGGGGTCGGGGTCGATGACGATCGCCCGTGAAGTCAGGCCGCGGGTGTAGCCGTCGGTGAGCACATCGGAACGCACCGCGCCGATGAAGAGCAGCAGGTCGGCCTCGTCGAAGTGCGCGGCGAGCGCGTCGCTGCGGCCGTATCCGAGGCTGCCGACCCAGGCGGGGCTCGACGACGGGATCGCGTCGTATGCGCGGAAGTCGGAGGTCACCGGCAGGCCCATCTGTGCACACCAGGTGGCGAGGTCGGCGCCGCACCCGGAGTGCCAGCCGTCGCCGCCGATGACGACCATCGGGCGTTCGGCTTCGCTGATCGCCTGGTGCACCTGCGCGACGGCCTCCGGGCTGATCGCCGGGGCCGGCAGCGGGCGCGGGTCGAGTGCCGGAGCCGAGGTGGGGAAGGTCAGCACGTCCTCGGGCACCCCGATGACGACTGGGCCGGGCCGGCCGCCGGAGGCGGTGCGCATGGCGTCGGCGACGAGTTCGCCGGCGGAGTCCGGGTCGTCGAGGACGAGGACCTTCTTCGCCGTCGAGCCGAACCAGGCGTGCGGGTCGAACTCCTGGAAGGACTCGCGATTGCGGTCAGCGACGGGGATAAGGCCGACGAACATCACGAGCGGCGTCTGGTCCTGATACGCAGTGTGGATGGCGATCATCGCGTTCGCCGCACCCGGTCCGCGGGTGACCATGACGACGCCGGGCCTGCCGGTCAGGCGCGCCTCGGCCAGGGCCATGAAGCCGGCGCCGCCTTCATGGCGGGCGACGACATTGGTGATCGGGGCGTCGTAGAGGCCGTCGAGGATGTCGAGGAAGCTCTCACCGGGCACGCTGTAGACGCGTTCGACACCTTCGCGCACGAGCTGTTCGACCATGAGGTGGCCGGCGCTGCGGCCTGCGGGGATGGATGGTTCAGTGGTCATCCGCGTATCTCCTTGTGACGGTGGTGCCGATGACGCTAGCGGTGGAGATGCGACGCATCCGCGTGCGGTCGAGCTGGGTGTCCGCCGGCACGGCGTCCGGTACGGCAGTTGAGGTCACGATGCCCTCCATTGGAGTAGTGCACAACACAGGAGACTGTGATGCAGATTGCTTTATCCACAGTGCTCGCTCAGACAGGTGCAGAGCAATAGCCGACTGCACATGATTGCCCCGCCGTACTATGCAGATGCACAATTGGGTCGTGATCCTTCCGCAGAATCCATCGCTCAACTCCTCAGCCAATCCAGGTGAGCCCGCCGATGCACCGGTCGATGTTTGGTGGGATGCCACTTTGAAGAATCTCCTGCAGCAGGCGGACACGCTGGCAGAAGAATTCGCCGAGTTGCTCGATTCCGAAGTGCCGGGATATGCGCACCTACCGCGAGCGGAGGTGGTGGAGACCGCTCACCGCTCGTTGACGACGCTCATCCATCGGCTGTCAGGCCGCGGAAGTGCGGGCGAACTGCGCTCACTGTCCGAAGACCTCGGTCGCCGCCGCACAGCCCAGGGGATCTCCCTCGATGAGATGGTCGCAGCGATCCGCTTGGACTTCCGGGTGTTGTGGGCCGGGCTGATCCGCAGCGTCACCGATGAAGATGCCGCACAACTGCTTGCGCACGCCGAAGACGTCCTCGAGACCGTCGAAGAGTACTCGTCCTATGCCCAGCGCGCCTACCTCAAAGAGGCTGAAGCGCTCGCTGCCGACACCGCCATCCAGACGCGCCGGATGCTCACCCACTTCCTCTCCGCCGATGACCCCTCCTCCCTGACAGAGCGCGTCGCTGAGCTCACCGGCTTCGCCTTGCAGACACAGTTCATGGTCTGGGCGATGCAGGCCGATGCCGAATCAGACCTGCTGCACCGCTGCGGTCAGTCGCTGCGCCGCCAACGGCTGCGCCACCACTGGTCAGCCGTCGAGGAGACGACGGTTGTCATCATCGAGACCGGCCAGCCACCCGACAAGACGAGCCTCATCGACGAGTCAGCGCTGGAGATCGGCACAGTCACCGGCCTGGCCGAGGTCCCGGCGGCCGCTGCGCGGGCTCGGGACCTCGTAGTCTTCGCCGAGCCCGGAACGTGGGCAACCGAACGCGAGGTGTGGGTGCCGTTTCTGCACGAGCATCTGGTGGCGATGTTCCCCAGCTGGCAATCGGAAATCCAGTCCGGTCTTGCCACCCTTGCTGCTGATGAGCGCGAACGCGTCATCGGCACCGTGCTCGTCTACCTCGGCTGCGGTTCGACGCAGCGCACGGCCGAGCGCTGCTATGTGCACCGCAACACTGTGCTGAATCGGCTGCGGCTCTTCCGCGAGTGCACCGGTCTCGACGTCACCGTTCCCACCGAGGCCGCGACGGCCCTGCTGACTCTTGGCAGGCCGGCGCCGCACGCATGCGGCTGATCCAGCCAGTCAGGTCCGCTCAGGCGAACGCCTCGGCGAGCGCACCCCAGGCCGCATCCATGTCACTGCCAGGCGGCAGCCGGCCGTCGAGCTGGAGAATCGTGAGCCCGTGCGCGGCTGCCCACAGCGCCTGCGCGGTCGCCGGGTCGCCGGTGATGAGGAAGAACGGCTGACCGGACCACTCCTCGAGGCCGTCGGGCAGTGCGGCCCGGTCAAGCGACCCGCGCGTCGCCAGCCGGTAGAGCTCCGGCGACTTTGCAGCAGTGGCCCGGTAGGCGCGCAGCAGCGCGGGAACCGCGGCCCCGTCCTCGATCACCTGCCAGCACGCGCGCCCCATCTGGGCGAAGGCATCGATGAGCAGCTGGGTGCGCACGGCGTCCTTGTTCGGCAGATGCTTGTACAGCGACGGCGCCCGGATGCCGAGGTCAGCTGCCAGCGTGCGCATGCTCAGCGCATCCCACCCCTCGGCTTCAACGCGGCGGCGCGCAGCGGAGAGGATCTCAGCCTGGCGCGGACTGCGGGGCGGCAGCTCGATCGGAATGTCAGTCATGGACTCCAGTCTGCCGCAGTTCGGCAGCCCGCTCTCCGATCGCGTCGTTGACCTCGGCGAAGTCGGCTTCGAGGTCGGCGCGCATCGACGGCATGAACGGCACGACAACCCCGGTGAGGGTTTCCTGCTGGGTCAGCCGGGTGCCGCCACCGGGCAGCGCTTCGAGCAGGAAGGAGTGCTCACCGTCAGCCAGTCCCGGAACCCACATGCGCCCGCTCCAGGTCAGCTCGCGGCCGGGTTCGGCAGTGCGGATCGTGGGGGTGAAGATCACTGTGCCCTCACCGACCATGACGGTGTTGCGCAGCTTCTCACCTGCAGCGACGGTTCCAGAGCTCTCGATAATAGAGGGGTTCCATTCGCTGTAGCGCTCAGTGTCGGCCAGCACCGCCCACACCTCGTCTGGAGAGGCATCGAGTTCGGTGACAATGACGACCGAGACCGGGTTGAAGCGGCTGTAGGCGAAGATTCCGGCGGCCAGGATGACGGGGATGGACAGGCAGATGGCGATGACACGGACGACTGTCACAGCGAAGGCTCCGATCGGTGCGGGTGAAGCGTCAACCAGCAGTAGGCTAACACTGTTAGCCTACTGCTTGGCGAGGGTCCGCGGCAATGCCCGTGCGCTCGCTTCTCGGACCGCCCGCTCTTCGCACTCGACGCCGACACCCTCGATGCGAAGGCCGACGGCGTCATCGCATCGACCGCCGATGAGCTCAAGCGCACGGCGCAGGGCCAGACGGTCACCGTCGAGGGCCACACCGACGATCAGGGCGAGGACGCCTACAACCAGTCGCTGTCCGAACGCCGCGCCGAGGCGGTCAAACAGGCCCTCGAATCCAAGCTCGACGGAACCGGTATCACGCTTCAGACGAAGGGCTACGGTGAGTCCCAGCCGAGCGTGCCCAACACCGGCGCAGATGGGCAGCCGATCGAGAAGAACCGCGCACTCAACCGCCAGGTGTCCTTCACCTACACCCCGGCCGCTGAGGTGAAACCGAACGTCGACACCGGCGAGCAACTGCCGGACATCCCGGAGATGGAGCCGGCCAATGGGGCGGCCGGCGCCACCAGCGGCGCCTCCGGCGGGCAGGCGCCGATCGCCTCGGGCATCCTCACCCCACCGGAGGGCAACCCGGGCTCGGAGCTGCGCCTCGACGTCGACTCACTCACCGAAGCCGGTGACTTCTACGTCCTCAGCTACAGCTTCCGCACCGCCGACGGCTCCGCCGATGAGCAGGCGCTGGCCGGTGACCCCGCGAATCCCGAAGCGCTGCACTTCGGGCAGAACCCGGAGACGACCCTGCGCTCATATGCGACGAGCGCGAACCTCGCCCTGCACGATGACCAGGCGAACCTGCTCGCCAGGCCGGTCACTGCCGGCGGTTCGGACTGCCTGTGCGCGCAGAACGGCGTGAAGGATGCGGCCTTCGGTGAGCCGATCCGGCAGCTCGCGTATTTCCCCAAACAGGGGCTCGACTCTGAGACTCTGTCGCTGCGGGTGGCCGAGACCGGCCGTCTGGAGATCCCCGTCAGATAGCCGGGCAACGCCTCAGCTGCTGCGGGCGTAGAGGCCGATCATCTCCCACTGGCGGGTGTAGCGGTTGAAGGCGCGGATCGCGCCCTCGGTGTCGTCGACGTCGAGGCAGTCGATCCAGTCGGTGACGTGTTCGGCGCCGGTGTCCGGCCACAGCACGTCGCTCATGCCGCCGAGGTCGAGTTCGAGCATCGCGTTCATATCGAAGTCATCGAGCCAGTCGCCGAAGGCTTCGGTCGATTCGACGACGGTGCGCAGCCGGGACTTCTCGTCCATCACATCGTGGGCCCATTCGACGCGGGCGGCGGCGGTGACGATCGGGGTGCGGATGCGAATCCGGAAGCTGCCGTCTGCGGTGTCGGTGCTGATGACGCGGTCGTTGCCCGGGTCGATCGCCAGCCACCACACCGGGGAGACGTCCCAGGCTGAGGTGCGGGTGAACACGCGGGTGTCCGGGTCGTCCTGCATCCATTCGACCCGGTGGCTGGCCGCCCGGCGGCGGGCGGCCTTGGGCACGAACATGTCGAGCTCAGTCCGCGGGTGGGCTTCCATGAGCGCATCGAGGGCGTGCCAGGAGCGGATGTCGTCCTGGACGGGGCAGACGCGGTCGAAGCTGTCGCCGGTCTCCGCGCCGGTGAGGAACAGCGGGGTGCCGCGGTAGGAGTCGGCGACAGGGTCCGGGGGCAGGCTGATGAGCCGGTCGTCGGCGTCCTCGGCGACGAGGCGCTCGATGGTCTCCCGGTTGGCACTGACAGGGTAGTCGGCGAACTCCTCGTGCACGACCAACGGCTCGAACACTCGCAGGGAGATGACATAGCTGCGCTCGTAACCCATGCTCCTACTCTAGCGTTCACACCCGGTTCGCCTCCGCCTCGGGCCCGGGCTCTTCTGGACTCATTCGCCTTTTGCTCGGGACTGTCTCATAATGGTGTCCAGTATTCCCGCGCTCGCCTGAGGTGACATGACACCTCTGTGGCGGCGGGGTAGGATTCGAAGCACAGACAACCGGAGAATCCCGGGGCCGACAGCCAGCAGCCCTGGGTCTGACCAGGAGGGGGTCGACGCCTGTGGGTCGCGGCCGCGCAAAGGCGAAGCAGATCAAGGTTGCCCGTAAGCTGAAGTACTACAGCCCGGAGACGGACCTGAGTGCGCTCCAGCGAGAGCTCGGGGGCGCGTCGACGTCTGATGACTCCGATGACTACGCGGACTATGATGATCCGGATTACTCCGATTATGCTGATAAGTACGCTGACGATGAGGACAGCGACGACCGCTCCCACTGAGCGCTGATCGCTTCAGGGCCCTGCCGACAGGCGGGGCCCTTCGCCGTTTTCGAGGCGGTGGCCTCCTCAGTCGAGCAGGATCGCCGCGCCCCCGTCGACGCCCTTGGCACCCTGCACGTAGTACGGGTCGGACGCATATGCACCGTCGTCGCCGGTGACCTCGCCGAGCAGCCAGGAGCCGGGCAGGGCGGCGAGCACCGCCTCGGCGGCGGCCGGGTCGACAGCCAGGACCATGCCGACGCCGAGGTTCCAGGTGCGTTCGCGGTCGGCCTGCGGAACCTGGCCGAGGTCTCCGAGGACGTCGAAGACGGCCGGGATCTCCCAGCTGGCCCGGTGCATGCGGGCGAGTGTGCCCTGCGGGATGACGCGGGCGACGTTGGCCGACAGGCCGCCGCCGGTGACGTGCGACATCGCGTGGATAGCACCGGGCCGGGCGTCGAGGATCGCTGCGAGGTCACCGGTGTAGACGCGGGTGGGGGTGAGGATCTCCTCGCCGAGGGTGCGGGAGAACTCCGGGACTTCGCGGTCGAGGGCCCAGCCGGCGTCGGCGATGATGCGGCGGACGAGTGAGTAGCCGTTGGAGTGCAGGCCGGAGGCCGGCAGCCCGATGAGCACATCACCGGTGTTGACGCGTTCGGGCCCGAGGAGGTCCTCGGCTTCCACAGCGCCGGTGGCCGCTCCGGCGACATCGTATTCGTCGACGCCGAGCAGGCCGGGGTGCTCAGCGGTCTCGCCGCCGACGAGTGCGACGCCGGCAGACGCACAGGCTTCGGCGATGCCGCGGACGATGTCGGCGATGCGTTCGGGCACGACCCTGCCGCAGGCGATGTAGTCGGTCATGAACAGCGGGCGGGCGCCGCAGACGATGATGTCGTCGACGACCATGCCGACGAGGTCGTAGCCGATGGTGTCGTGGATGTCGAGGGCCTGGGCGATCGCGACCTTGGTGCCGACGCCGTCGGTGGAGGTGGCGAGGTAGGGCTGGCGGTAATCCTTGAGCCAGGTGACGTCGAACAGGCCGGCGAAACCGCCGAACCCGCCGACGACACGGGCGTTGTGGGTGGCGGCGACTGCGGACTTCATCAGCTCGACGGCCCGATCGCCGGCTTCGACGTCGACGCCGGCAGAGGCGTAGGTGGTGGCCTCGGGGCTGGTGTGGTCCTGGGTCATCAGCATCCTCTTTCAGCTGCCGCGGTGTCGGGCACGGTGATGGGGTAGTTGCCGGAGAAGCAGGCGGTGCACAGTTCGGCTTCGCGCTGCTGGGTGGCGGCGATCATCCCGTCGAGTGAGATGTAGCCGAGTGAGTCGGCGCCGAGTGACTGGCAGATCTCATCGGTCGTCAGGCCGTTGGCGATGAGTTCGGCGCGGGTGGCGAAGTCGATGCCGTAGAAGCACGGCCATTTGACCGGCGGGGAGGAGATGCGGATGTGGATCTCCTTCGCCCCTGCCTCGCGCAGCATGCGCACGAGGGCCCGCTGGGTGTTGCCGCGCACGATCGAGTCGTCGACGACGACGAGCCGGCGGCCGGCGATGTTCTCCTTGAGCGGGTTGAGCTTGAGCCGGATGCCGAGCTGGCGCAGCGTCTGGGAGGGCTGGATGAAGGTGCGGCCGACGTAGGCGTTCTTCATCAGCCCCTGCCCGAACGGGATGCCGGATTCCTCGGCGTAGCCGACGGCGGCCGGGGTGCCCGATTCGGGCGTGGCGATGACGAGGTCGGCGTCGACGGGGTATTCGCGGGCGAGCTGGCGGCCCATCTCGGTGCGGGCGGCGTGCACGGTCTTGCCGTTGAGCACGCTGTCGGGCCGGGCGAGGTAGACGTATTCGAAGACGCAGCGGGCCTGTTCGGGTTCGGCCCACCGGTAGGAGCGCAGGCCGTCTTCGTCGATGGCGATGAGCTCGCCGGGTTCGATCTCGCGGACGAAGGAGGCGCCGACGATGTCGAGGGCTGCGGTCTCACTGGCGACGACCCAGCCGCGTTCGAGGCGGCCGAGGGCCAGCGGGCGCACGCCGTGGCGGTCGCGGGCGGCGTACAGGGTGTGCTCGTCCATGAAGACGAGTGAGAAGGCGCCGTCGAGCGTGGGCATGAGCTCCCGGGCGGCGGCGGTGAGGTTCTCGGCCGCCGACGAGGCGAGCAGCTCGGTGACGAGCGACGTGTCGTTCGAGGAGTCGCGTCCCGACCGGGTGCGGGCCGGTTTCTGGGTGGCGGCCTTGACGGTCTCGTCGCGGGCGGCGGCCTTCTCGTCGGCCATCTCCTGCAGGTCGGCGAAGTTCGTCAGGTTGCCGTTGTGCGCCAGTGCGACGGTGCCGAACGGGGTGGGTCCGAGGGTGGGCTGGGCGTTCTCCCAGGACGAGACCCCGGTGGTGGAGTAGCGGGTGTGGCCGACGGCGATGTGGCCGGGCAGGGTGTCGAGGTCGCTTTCGTCGAAGACCTGGGAGACGAGTCCCATATCGCGGTAGATGAGGATCTGCTTGCCGTTGCTGGCGGCGATGCCGGCCGATTCCTGACCGCGGTGCTGGAGGGCGTAGAGGCCGAAGTAGGTGAGCTTGGCGACCTCCTCACCGGGGGCCCAGACGCCGAAGACGCCGCATTCGTCCTGCGGGCCCTGGTCGGCGAGGTCGAAATCGTCGCTGGAGGCTGCGTTCACGCGTGTCACGCCGTTATTCTCTCACATCCGTCTCCCCCGCCCGGCGGGGTTCGGAGGGTTCTTCAGCCGCCTCGGTCTCCCCCGCCTCGGGGTCGGCAGGGGTTTCGCGGGAGGACACCTCGGTCTCGTCTTCCGCAGGTGCCGGGTCGTGCGCGGCAGGCACCGTGTAGGTGCGGGCGCGGCGCAGACTGATGCGGTCGAGGATGAGGGCGACGATGGCACCGAGGAAGCCGCCGATGGCGCCTAAGAAGACCATGAGCATCCACGTCGCCGAGGCCTGGGTCACCTCGGTCTCGACGCCGGCCATGTCGACGGGCAGGAAGGACAGGATGCCGCCTGCGATCATGCCGAGGATGACGCCGAGGATGATGAACGCCGAGTATTTGGGGCTGCGGCGGACCGAGACGTCGATCGTGTCGTCGTTCATGGGCTCCCTTGGTTGCCGTGGTGGCAGGCCCATCGCCTGCCGGTGTGCGCCCAACAGTCTAGTTCACCGGCCGGTCGCGCCGCGATTCCCCGTCACGCCAAGGCGATGAGCCCGATGCCTGTGATGACGATGGCAGCACCGGTCAGCCGCCTGCCGAGGTCGCGTTCGTGGAAGAGCCACCAGGCCAGCAGCATGCCGATGATGATCGAGGTCTCCCGCAGCGGGGCGATAAGCGACACCTGGGCCTGCTGCATAGCGATGAGGACGAGGATGTAGGCCAGCGGGCTGAGCACGGCGACGACGGCGACAGCCCGTTTGTTCCCGACGGCCACCGCGCGCAGGTCGGCGGGCCGGCGCAGGGCGCGCGGGGCCATGACGATGGCGTTGAAGGCGGTGCTGACGGCGAAGTAAACAAGCGGCGGATACTCGGTCGTCGTCACGACGTGGTGGTCCCATAGCGTGTAGCCGGCGATGAACGCTCCGGTCAGCCCGCCCCAGAACAGCCCGGTGAGCAGCGGGCGGCGCCTCTCCCGCCTGTCCGGGATCCCTGCCGCCGCCGGGCCCGGCACGGTGACGACGGCGATGCCGGCGATGATGACAAGCCCGCCGGCCACTCCTGCCCAGCCGGGCCGCTCGCCGAGCACGGCGAGTGCGATGAGGATCGTGAGGACGGGTCCGGTGCCGCGGGCGACGGGGTAGACGATGCCGAGGTCCGCCCGGTCGTAGCCGGTCTGCAGGGTAACCGAATAGGCGATGTGCAGAAGTCCTGAGACGACGGCGACGCCGAGCAGCGGCCAGCCGAGAAGCTCCGGCCGCTGGGCGAGGATCGTGATGCCGATGGGCAGCAGCAGGAGCGCGGAGATCAGCTGGTAGGCAAAGACGAACGTGTAGCCGTGCCCGCTGACGGTCTTGGCCGCGGCATTCCAGAGGGCGTGGGCGAGGCTGGCGGTGAGCACCAGCCCGAGGGCGGTGAGGGTCAAATCTTCATGACGACGGTCTTCGTCTGCGTGTATTCGTCGAAGGCCTCGATCGACTTCTCGCGCCCGTACCCGGACTTCTTGAAGCCGCCGAAGGGCAGTTCGACGCCGCCGCCGGCGCCGTAGGTGTTGACGAACACCTGGCCGGCTTCGATCTCTGCGGCCATCCGGTGGGCGCGTGAGAGGTTCTGCGTCCACACGGCGGAGACGAGTCCGTAGTCGGTGCCGTTGGCCTCGGCGATCGCCTGCTCGTCGGAGTCGAAGCTGCGGGAGACGACGACGGGCCCGAACACCTCCTCCTGCCAGATCTCGGAGCCGGCCTCGACATCGGCGACGATCGTCGGGGCGAAGAAGGCGCCCTCCGTGCCGGCCGAGCCATCCGTTCCCGAGGTGCTGATCGCCTCGGGCGCGGCACCGCCGGTGAGAATCTCGCCTGAGTCGAGGCGCTCGAGGAACCCGGTCACCCGCTCGAACTGCTTGCGGGAGACGAGCGGGCCGAGCATCGGGTCGTCGAGTCCGGGCCCGATCGTCACCTCGCGCATCGCAGCGCTCATCTTCTCCAGCACCTCGTCGCGGACGTCGGCGTGGACGAGCAGCCGGGAGCCGGCCGAACACGTCTGGCCGGCGTTCTGGATGATCGAGCGGACCAGGGAGGGCACGGCTGCGTCGATGTCGGCATCGGCGAAGACGATGTTGGCGGATTTGCCGCCGAGTTCGAGCACGGTCGGGATGACCCGGTCGGCTGCTGCCCGGGCGATGATCGAGCCGGTGCCGGTTGAGCCGACGAAGCCGAGGTGGGCGACCTCGGGGTGCTGGGCGAGTGCCGCACCGGCTTCCCGGCCGAGTCCGGTGACGACGTTGAAGGCGCCGGTGGGGAAGCCTGCCTTATGGAGGATCTCGGCTAGGCGCAGGGTGGTGCGCGGGGTTTCGTCTGCCGGTTTGGCCACCGCGCAGTTGCCGGTGGCCAGTGAGGTGGCTGCCGCCCGGCCGACGAGCTGGAGGGGGTAGTTCCAGGCGACGATGTGGCCGGTGACGCCGTAGGGTTCGCGGCGGGTGTATACATGCATGTCCTCGCCGAGCGGGATGGTGTGGCCGTAGTAGGCCTCGATGGTGTGGCCGTAGAACTCGAAGTAGCGGGCGCACACGTCGACGTCGGCATAGGCCTGGGTCAGCGGTTTGCCGGTGTCTTCGCTTTCGAGCCGGGCGAGGTTCTCACGGTCTGCGCGGATGAGTTCGGCTGCTGCCACGAGCAGGCGGGCGCGCTCCTGTGGTGCGGTGCGGCCCCAGGACTGCTGGGCTTTGCTGGCGGCGATGACGGCCTGGTCGACTTCGTCGAAGCCGCCCCGGGCGATCTGCCCGATCGTCTGGTTCGTCGCCGGGTCGATGTTGTCGTAGGTCGTCACCGAGGGCACATGACGGCCGCCGATGAAGGACGTGATCTGCGCAGGAGTTGAGGCCATGTCCTGAGCCTAAGCCCCCGCACCCGAGGTGTCAGCCCGCAGGCCGGATCCCGGACGCGCCGCCCTCCTCAGTCGGCATCGAGGGCGGTGGCCCAGCCGGTGCCCGGCAGGTTCTCGAAGACGAGGTTCGTCTGGGTGCGGGTGATGGCCGGGTGGCTGGCGAGGTTGTCGACGACGAAGTCGCGCAGGGCATCGGCGTCGGTGGCGACGACGTGGATGATGAAGTCGTCGCTGCCGGCCATGTGGAAGACCGAGAGCACGCCCGGCCAGGTGGGGGCATCGCGGCGCAGCGCGGCGATCGCGGTGCGGTCGAGGTGGCCGATCTGGCAGGAGATCATCGCCTCCAGCGGCAGGCCGATGCGGTCCTTGTCGACGGTGATGCCGAATTTCGCGATCACCCCGGTGGACACGAGCCGGCGGATGCGCAGCGCAACAGTCGATTCGGCCACGCGCAGCTGGCGGGCCAGCGCTCGGCCCGGGGCGCGCGCGTCGGCATCGAGCAGGCGCAGCAGCTGCCGGTCGATGGCATCGAGTTCGACATCGGCCATGGGCACTCCCCTCTTCCGCATCGCAGTGTCTGCGGCAGACTGCGATCCAATGCCCATTGTGCCGCAGTTTCTGCAGAATCATCTGCCTATTGTGCAATTATCTGCAGCGGATGCGCGATTCAGTGGCGATGAGGAGTTGAATGCAGGCTATGAGCCACATCACGCCCGGCGACTCCGCCGCCCACCACACCCACCCTGACACCCTGGCCGTGCACGGCCCGGCCGCCCGCGCGGTCGCGGAGGGCACCCACGTTCCCACCATCGATCTGTCGACGACCTACCCGCTGCCCGAGGTGGAGTCCGGTGGGGATTCCTATGAGCTGCTCGCCGGCGGCGGCCGCGCCAAGGATGGGGCGACCTCGCTGGTCTACCAGCGGCTGTGGTCGCCGAACGCCTCGGACTTCGAAGAGGGACTGGCCGCCCTCGAAGGCGCGGAGTCAGCCGTCAGCTTCGCCACCGGGATGGCAGCGATCTGCGCGGTGCTCCAGCAGCGGGTGGCTGCCGGCAAGCCGCATATCGTTGCGATCCGCCCGCTCTACGGCGGCACCGACCATGTGCTCGCCACCGGTTTCCTCGGCACTCGCGTCACGTGGGCGACCCCCGACACTGTGACTGAGTCGGTCGAATCCGACACCGGTCTCGTCGTCATGGAGACCCCGGCGAATCCGACGCTCGAACTCGTCAACATCGCCGCTGTTGTCGCGGCAGCCGGGGACGTGCCGGTCATGGTCGACAACACGTTCGCCACCCCGGTCCTGCAGCAGCCGCTGGCGCACGGGGCTGCGTATTCGGTGCATTCGGCTACGAAGTACCTCGGCGGCCACGGCGATGCGATGGGCGGCATCGTCGCCTGCTCCGAAGACCGCGCCCGCGAACTGCGCGGTGTCCGCTCGCTCACCGGCGGGCTGCTGCACCCGATGGGCGCCTATATGCTCGCCCGCGGTCTGCGCACCCTGCCGATCCGCATCCGCCAGCAGCAGGAGAATGCCCAGGCTGTTGCCGAGGCGCTGGCTGCCCACCCGGCGATCGCTCGGGTGTTCTTCCCCGGTCTCGACGGCCAGGATCCGGCCGGGCTCATCGGTTCGCAGATGTCCGGCCCCGGCGCGATGCTCGCCCTCGACATGGCCGGCGGCTACCAGGCCGCTGCCGCGTTCGCCGAGCGCACCCGCCTGGCTGTGCACGCTGTCTCCCTCGGCGGCGTTGACACTCTCATCCAGCATCCGGCCTCGCTGACCCACCGCCCGGTCGCCCCCGACGCCCGCCCTGCTGCTGGTGTCGTGCGCGTCTCGATCGGGCTGGAGGATCCACGCGACATCATTGCCGATTTCACTCAGGCTCTCAGCTGAGGGACAACTCCCGACAGCACCTCAGCGGCCGCGCCTTTTCGGTGCGGCCGCTGCGCATGTCGGCGGTAGAATGACAGTTTATGAAGACCGGTTCTCCCCTCGGTCCTTGGGCCATCGGCTGGCGCATCATCGCGCCCGTGGCGGCACTTGCCGTGCTCACCACCGGCCAGTTCCTCAAGACGAACGACTATTTTCCCCTCGGCTCACTGTCGCAGTACTCAACGGCCCGCGACCTCAACGGCCAGGTCAAGACCGCCTATCTGCTCGCCCGGTTCCCCGGCAGCGATGAGGACGTCAACCTGAGCCTCAACCTCCGGGTCGTCGGCATCGAGCGCGGTGATGTCGAGTCCCAGCTCGGCAACATCATCGCCGACCCGTCGATGCTGCAGACGATCGCTGACGGCTACGCGCGCCTGCACCCGGGTGAGCCGCAGCCGACCCATCTGACGCTGTGCCGGTCGATCACGCAGCTGAAGAACGGTGTGGAGACCGGCGAACCGGAGCACATCGTGCTCGCCGAATGGCAGGTGCGCTGATGCACCGCTTCACCGACTGGTTCCTGCCCGCCGTCCCCGCTGCGCGCCTGGCGGTCTTCCGCGTCATCATCTACGCGTTCGTGCTCATCGACGTGTTCCTCATGTCCAACGACGTCGTCAACCACGGCTACAAGCCCGACTTCTACCAGCCGACACTCCTGCCCCGCCTGCTCGGCCTGCCGCCGGTGTCCGTCTGGGGTGCGCACACCCTGCAGGTGCTGCTCGTCGTCTTCTGCGTCCTCGGCGCGATCGGCATCGCCCAGCGCATCCCCACCGTCGGCGTCGCCGTCTGTTTCTGGTTGTGGATGATGTACTCACAGGGCTACGGCTATGTCGCCCACGACCACATGGCGCTCATGTTCGCCGTGCTCCTCATCCCCACCGCCGGCGTCATCGCCTTCTCCGACTTCCGCCCCGACCGGCGCGCCGGCTGGGTGCTGCGGATCGTGCAGATCTGTGTGGTGCTCACGTACTTCTATTCGGTGCTCATGAAGTGGATCGCCTCAGGCTCACTCATCCGCTGGGCCAACGGCGCGGTGTTCGTGTGGGCGATCATGCGCCGCGGATCGGTCTTCATCCGCTGGACGTTCGAATACCCCGGCCTGCTCATCGCCGCGCAGTGGGCGCTGCTCATCGTTGAGATCCTCACCCCGGTCGCCCTGTTCGTCAAGGGCCGGATCCTCTACGCGATCGTCATCTTCTTCTGCCTCTTCCACCTCGCGACCTACCTGTCACTCGGCATCCACTTCCTGCCGACCGTCGTGTGCTGGGCGGCGTTCCTGCCGCTCGAACGCCTGCTGCCGGCCTATCGCCGGCACACCGCGCCCGAGGCGGAGGTCGCCTCAGCCTGAGGACTCACCTTCCGGGTGCGAGACTCGGCACCGGCAGCCCGAACACATGTCTCAATGCCCGCTGGGCTGCGAACCAGCCGTTCATGCCGTGCACGCCCGGACCCGGCGGGGTGGCCGCCGAGCACAGGTAGACGCCGGGGATGCCGAGTGAGTAAGGATCCCAGGTCAGCCGGGGCCGGGCGACCATCCGGTACAGCGACACGGTGCCTGCGGCGATGTCGCCGCCTGCGTAGTTCTCGTTGTGCTCGGACATCTCTGATGCCGGCACGCAGGCGGAGTCGACGATGACATCGCGGAAGCCGGGGGCGAACCGCTCGATCTGGGCGGTGATGTGCTCGGTGACATCGACCGGGCAACCGGCCGGCACATGCGCGTACGTCCACAGTGGCCGCAGACCCGCCACCTCCCGGGAGGGATCAGCGACCGTCGGGTCGGAGACGAGCACGACGGGACGCTCGGGCAGCCGGCCGGAGGTGACCTCCGCCTCGGCGGCGACCATCTGCTCCCTGGTCCCGCCCAGGTGCAGGGTTCCCGCGGCGGTCAACTCAGGATCGCGCCACGGCACCGGCCCGGAGAGCACGAAGTCGACCTTCGCGGCGGCATCCCCGTGCCCGAAGCGCGTGAGCCCCGCCCGGGCCGTCGCCGGCAGGCTGGCGTCCCAGATGCGGGCGGCGGTACCAGCTGAGGTGTCGAGCAGATAGCTGCGGGCAGGCGGCAGGTCGGCGGCGGTCTCGATGAGCACGCCCGTGCGGATCGTCCCGCCGTGGGCTGCCAGGTCGGCGGCGAGCGCGTCGGTGATGGCCTGGGAGCCGCCGACGGGGATCGGCCAGCCGGCCCCGTGCGCGAGTGTCGCCAGCAGCATCGCTGCGGCTGCAGTCGCCGGGGAGGGCAGGGTGCCGATCGCATGCGAGGCGACACCGGCGAACAGGGCCCGGGCGGGCTCAGTGCGCAGCGGCAGATTCCAGGCCGGTGTCCCCTGCTGGAACAGCCGGGCCATGAACTGCGTCGAACGCGCGAGGGCGGCCGGGCTGCGCAGGGCAGCCGGCAGGGACCGCTTGTCACCGAGGGAGAGCCACACGATCTCCTCGATGTGATCGGCGAACGGCTCGAAGAACCGCTTCCACGCCGGCCCATCGGCACCGAGGCCCGCGGTGGTCCTATCGAGGTCGCGCCAGGCGAGCGCGGCCGGCTCGTCATCAAGCGGCTGGGCGTAGGAGAGCTCCGGCACCGCAAGCTCAACACCACGGGAAGCAAGGTCGAAATCAAGGAGGAACGGGCTCGCGAGCGCCATCGGGTGGACGGCCGAGCACACGTCGTGCAGCAGCGCTGAGGCGCCGGGCCGGTCGGCGGCGAGCCCGAGGTTGAGGGTGCGCGCTCCCCCACCGACAGTCTCCTGCGCCTCTAGGACCTCGACGCTCAGCCCTGCGCGGGCGAGGGTGACGGCGGCGGCCAGTCCGTTGGGTCCGGAGCCGACGATGACGGCATCGAGTGCCGGGCTCCGGCGGGCAGCCGGTGGCTGGTGCATGAGCTCAGCTGCCGGCGAGTTCAGCGGGAGTGAACAGCGGCAGCTGCTGGCTCAGATCGGCCCGCGTGCCCGAGGCGATGGCCGGGTCGGCGGCCTGTGCGTCGGTGAAGCTCAGTTCGCCGATCGCCAGCTTGAGCCAGGTCTCCGGGTCGGTTTCGATGACATTGGGTGGGGTGCCGCGGGTGTGCTTGGGGCCTGCGATGCACTGGGTGACGCCGAAGGGCGGGATGCGCACTTCGACGGTGCCGCCCTCATGCCGGGCGGCGAGCTCTTCGAGGGTGTAGCGCACGGCCATCGCGAGGGTGCCCCGTTCGACGGCGTCGGCGCCGGTGCGGCGGGCCTGTTCCCAGCGGGCGAGTGCGGCCCTGCCCTCGGTCTGGTCGATTCTGCGGCGAATGCTCATGTCTGGTCTCCTCCGTGCATCGCATCGTACAGGCCGGACCCGGCACGCACCTGTCCGACGACGGCAGGGGCGCCGTACTCGTCGATGCCGCCGGTGATCTGCGGGGCCAGATCGCTGATGACCGGCAGGGCGGCCTCGGCGTCGACCGCCCCGGCGTGGGCGAGCAGCTCCAAGGCGACCATCGAGGTGATCCGGTTCGACCCGTCGAGGCACTTGACCGCGACCGCCCAGCCGGCGCGGGTGCCCATCACCATGACGCCTTCGGCACCGAACTTCGCGAGCACCCCGAGGCGTTCGATCGCCACCGCATTCGGCCGGCCGTGCCCGTCGATCGCCCACGGATGCTCGAGCACCGCCTCGGTCAGCAGCCGGGCAGGTTCGCTCACGCCCGCTGCGATCTGGCCGGTGCCGCGGGCCAGGCGGGTGAGCGGCATCGCGTGCACCGGTGCCCCGCAGCCGTCGACGCCGACGTGGTCTGAGGGCGCCCCGCAGTAGCGTTCGACGGCGGCAGCGACAGCCTGCTGGACCGGGTTGTCCGGCGACAGGTAGGTGCCGGTGTCCCAGTTGTTGTGGGCGCAGGCAGCCAGGAAGGCTGCGTGCTTGCCGGAGCAGTTGTAGAACAGCCGCGAAGTCTGCTTGCCCTCAGCCCGCGTGAGGTAGCGGTAGTCCGGGTCGGCCGGTGCGACTGCCGGGCACTGAAGTGCGGCCTCGTCGAGACCAGCATCGGCGAGCATCTCCTCGACGACCCTCACATGTCCCTCTTCGGACCGGTGGGAGGCGGTGGCGAGCACGGCGGCCTCCCCGGCGAGTGCCACCCCGGTCTCCATGACGGCGACTGCCTGCAGCGGTTTGAGGCACGAACGGGTGAGCACCGGCGCCTCGGGAGCCCCGGCCTGCGCATACACGCCGCCGTCGGGGTCGAGGACGACGGCGGAGCCGATGTGACGGGATTCGATGAACCCGCTGCGCTCGATGACGGCGAGCTCAGCGGACTGGGCGGCGGTGCTGGTGGCAGGATCAGCGGAAGCACTCATGCCCCCACTCTAAAGCCTGCCTGCCCGGCTGCGAGTCGGCATACTAAGCTGAGGGGCATGAAGGTTCTCGTACTGGGCTCAGGCGCCCGCGAACATGCCATCGTCGCCGGTCTCATCCGCGATCCGCAGGTTGATGCCGTTATCGCCGCCCCCGGCAACCCGGGCATCGCGCTCATGTGCGACACCCGCGCCGTCGAGACCACCGACCCGGCTGCCGTCACCACACTCGCCCAAGAGCTCGACGCTGACCTCGTCGTCATCGGCCCCGAGGCGCCACTCGTCGCCGGGGTCGCCGATGCCCTGCGCGAGGCTTCGTTCCCGGTCTTCGGGCCCAGCGGCGAGGCCGCCGTGCTGGAGGGTTCGAAGGCGTTCGCCAAGGAGATCATGGCTGCAGCCGGTGTGCCCACCGCCGAGGCGGTCGCCGCCACTGATGAGGACGAAGCCGCTGCTGCCCTCGACCGGTTCGGCGCCCCCTACGTCGTCAAGGCCGACGGGCTGGCCGCCGGCAAGGGCGTCGTCGTCACCGATGACCGCGAGGCGGCACTCGCCCACGCCCGCTCGTGCCTGTCGGTCGCCGACCGTGTCGTCATCGAGGACTACCTCGACGGACCCGAGGTGTCCCTGTTCGTGCTCTGCGACGGCGCCACCGCCGTCCCACTGGAACCGGCCCAGGACTTCAAGCGGATCGGCGATGGCGACACCGGCCCGAACACCGGCGGGATGGGCGCCTACTCCCCGCTGCCATGGGCCCCGCCCGGCCTCGTCGACGAGATCGTCACGACCGTTGCCCAGCCGGTCGTCGACGAGATGGCTCGCCGCGGCACCCCGTTCACCGGACTCCTGTACTGCGGACTGGCGCTCACCGCCAAGGGGCTGAAGGTTGTGGAGTTCAATGTGCGCTTCGGCGACCCGGAGACCCAGTCGGTGCTCGCCCGCCTCGAGACCCCGCTCAGCACCGCACTCATGGCCGCAGCCACAGGCACACTCGCCGAGCTGACGCCCCTGCAGTGGGCCTCGGATGCCTCGGTCACCGTCGTCATGGCCGCCGCCGGCTACCCCGAGGCGCCGGTCACCGGCTCCCCGATCACCGGCCTGACCGAAGCCGCCGCTCAAGACGGGGTGATGGTCCTGCATGCGGGAACCACCACCTCGGGCACGGGAGACCAGCTGGCCACCGCCGGCGGGCGCGTGCTGTCTGTCGTCGCCAACGCCCCGACGCTGGCCGAGGCCCGCGAACGCGCCTATGCCGCGACCGCGCTCATCAGCTGGGAGGGCGAGCAGCACCGGTCCGACATCGCCGCCGCGGCGGCCGCCGGCCAGATCACGATCCCGTCCGCTACCGACTAGCACCACCGACTGAGGAGGTCCGCCATGAGCACCGACGCACCGCAGAGCCTGCCGGGCTGGCAGCACGTGTACTCCGGCAAGGTCCGCGACATGTACGTGCCCACAGACGGGCCGGCCGAACTGGCAGGCGCTGAGCGCGTGCTGCTCGTGGCCAGCGACCGGATCTCCGCCTACGACTTCGTCCTCGACACCCCGATCCCAGACAAGGGCGCGGTGCTCACCGGGCTGAGCCTGTGGTGGTTCGACCAGCTCACCGAGGTCATCGGCAACCACGTCACCTCCACCGACGTACCCGAGGCGCTGGCCGGCCGCGCGATGGTCTGCCGGCCTCTGGACATGTTCCCGGTCGAATGCGTGGCCCGCGGGTACCTCACCGGTTCAGGCCTGAAGGACTACGAGCGCACCGGCGCCGTGTGCGGTGTCTCCCTGCCAGCCGGCCTGCAGGAGGCCGACAAGCTGACGCCGGCGATCTTCACGCCCGCCACCAAGGCCGAGCTCGGTGATCACGATGAGAACATCAGCTTCGAGAAGACCGTCGAGCTGCTCGGTGAGGACGATGCCGAGCTGCTGCGCGATGTCACACTGCGCATCTACACACGGGCTGAGGAGATAGCCCGGGAGCGCGGCATCATCCTGGCCGATACGAAGTTCGAGTTCGGCCGGGACGCTGACGGCCGGGTGCTGCTCGCCGATGAGGTGCTGACCCCGGACTCCTCCCGGTTCTGGGACGCCGAAAGCTACACGCCGGGTCAGGTGCAGGCCAGTTTCGACAAGCAGTTCGTCCGCGACTGGCTCACCGGCCCGGACTCCGGGTGGGACAAGGACTCCGGCCAGCAGCCGCCGGCCCTGCCTGAGGAGATCGTCGCCAAGACCCGGCAGCGCTACATCGACGCCTTCGAACGGATCACCGGCGAGACCTTCCCCGGCTGAGCCCGGTTCAGTCCGCTGACGCGTCGACCTCCGGGGTGCGCATCCACTCACGCTGCCCGTGGGTGAGCTGCCGCAGGTTCGTATCCGAGTCGAAGCTCGCCCCGATCGCACCGGCGAACAGCCCGAGCGCGGCGGACAGCCACGCGAGCTCGACGTAGTCGTTCCACTCCGTCTCATCGCCGAGCACATCGGCCATGAATTGGGCGTCGATGACGATGAGCGAGGACAACAGGATGACGACGAAGAGGATGGCGTAGACGAGCGTCACCCCGACGAGCAGCGTCATCACCGTCGAGAAGTTGTACAGCACCGTCACCGCGGCCAGGGATTCGCGCTTCGGCTTGTCCCACAGCCGGTGGCCGAAGATGAGCCACGTCGCCACGAGCGTGATGGCCAGCAGCCCGATGAGGATGAGCCGGGCGGTCGGCAGGTAGTCGGCCATCTGCCAGATCGAGTTGTAGAAGATGCCGAACGCGCCGGCGGCCGCCGCCGCGGCGAGCGCGCTCGAGAGCTTCGGGACTGCCTTCCACGGCTCATTGGCCATGATCATGCCCATCGCCATGCGCGGCCCACCGGTGAAGGTGTGGGCGTGCAGCAGATGCTCACGATCCTCGTGGTCATACGTCCACGACGACCACCGGAACCCCGAGGAGGGCCGCTCATGGCTCCCGTCGATCATGCGCGTCACGGCGGCCGTCATCGTCGTCACGAGCCGTTCGGACCTGGCCCACACACCGAAGGTCGGCAGCGAGATGACAGCGATCGACAGGCCGGTGAACACCTCGGCAATGAGCGGATGACCGCGCGTGTGGCGTGGGATCTCAGTGAGGAACACCGTGGCATGGGCCGGTTCGGTCAGCTCAGCGAGCTCCTCGGCGGCCTCCATGTCGAGTTCGAACTCCGGGGTCAGGCGCAGGGTCGCGCTGCGCACCTCGACGCTGACCTCCTGACCGAGCTCGAGCACCAAACGCTCGGCGAGCTCGTCCTTGGCGGCTTCGGCCCGCTTGGTCGGGGTGCCGGGATCGGCGATGAGCACGACCCGGTCGAATGTCGTCGGCAGCTGTGGTGCGACGGACATGGCCACCCGCCCTTCCGGCCGCGTCGTCGGCGGCA
This sequence comes from Brevibacterium gallinarum, assembly GCF_014836885.1. GTDB lineage: Bacteria > Actinomycetota > Actinomycetes > Actinomycetales > Brevibacteriaceae > Brevibacterium > Brevibacterium gallinarum. Next base: position 398,791 of record NZ_JACSPY010000002.1, on the reverse strand, counting down.
GAGACTGTGCGATTCGCGGTCACGCTACCAGAGGCTGCCCGGGCTGTGGGCGCTGTTAGGATTGAGACTGCTCACGGTCGGCTGCCGGTCAGCCGCGCACATCGCACAAGGGAGAACGTGGACATGGCACGTGTCGTCGTCGAGGTCATGCCGAAGCCGGAGATCCTCGATCCGCAGGGCAAGGCGATCAGCTCGGGGCTGCGCCGGCTGGGATTCGACGGGTTCACCGACGTCCGGCAGGGCAAGCGCTTCGAGCTCACCGTCGACGGTGAGGTCACCGATGCGGTGCTCGCCGAGGTCCGCGATGCCGCCGAGAAGCTGCTGTCGAACCCCGTCATCGAAAACGTCGTCGCCGTGCGCGTCGAGGAGGAAGACACCGAGGCAGGTGCCCGGTGACCGACCGCAGCGCCTACACCTCCGGCGGCCCCCTCATCGGCGCCCCCGCCTCGTCGGCCCCGACCCCCGGCGCTGCCGGCGCCCGGATCGGCGTCGTCACCTTCCCCGGCACCCTCGACGACCGGGATGCCGCCCGTGCGGTCACCCTGGCCGGCGCCGAGGCGGTGCACCTGTGGCATGCCGATGAGTCCCTGTCCGACGTCGATGCGGTGATCCTGCCCGGCGGGTTCTCCTACGGCGACTACCTGCGCTGCGGGGCGATCGCCCGGTTCGCCCCGATCATGGATGCCGTCATCGCAGCAGCCAAGGGCGGGATGCCGGTGCTCGGCATCTGCAACGGCTTCCAGGTGCTGTGCGAGGCTCATCTGCTGCCCGGCGCGCTCGTGCGCAACGACTCCCAGCAGTTCGTGTGCCGGGATCAGAAGCTGCGCATCGAGAACGCTGAGACTGCCTGGACCTCGGATTTCACCGCCGGGCAGGAGATCGTCATCCCGCTCAAGAACGGTGAAGGCGGCTATATGGCTGATGACGCCGCCCTCGACATGCTCGAAGGTGAGGGCCGGGTTGTGGCCCGCTACCTGGAGGTCAACCCGAACGGCTCACGCAACGACATCGCCGGCATCACCGATGCAACCGGCCGGATCGTCGGGCTGATGCCGCACCCCGAGCACGCCGTTGAGGCCGGCTATGGCCCGGACACGGCTGAGGGGATGCGCACCGGCCTTGACGGGCAGGGCTTCTTCACCTCGGTCATCTCCGCACTCGTGCGCGCCTGAGCCTGCCTGCCGCGGGTGCTGCTGCGCGCTAGAGTTGGGACTATGACTGACACGCTGCAGGATCTCGTCAATCGGGCCGTCGTCCTCTCGGCTGAGATGCAGGCCGTCTTCGGCCGCCGGATCGCCGATGCCGAGTGGGAAGTCGACTTCGCCGCCGACCCGCCGACGCTGCGCTTCACCGGCGAGCAGCCGCTGGAGGTGCGCGCCCACATGCTCGGCAGCGAATCGCAGCAGACCTCGACCTGGCATTGGGGCTGGGACAACATCAACGACTTCCCCGCTCCTGTCGTCGACCTCTCGCATGCGGTGCGCCGACACGGTGCCGCGCATGAGCTCAGCGAACTCACCACCGAAGAGATCGATCTGAGTGAGGAGCTGGCGCTGCGGCTGACGCTGGCGGCGAAGACGATCACCGGCCTGTGGGCGCACTACCCGGTCGATGCCGGCGGCGGTTCGGTCGTGTGGCTGCTCGTCGAGCATCCGGAGCTCACGCTCGGTCAGCCTGCGATCCGCGATCTCGTCCGCTCACTGGCCCAGGGCCTGACCGAGACCGAGGTGACCGATCACCGGGCGGCGCTCATCGCCTACGCCGAGCAGCGCGGCTTCCCGCTGGTCGAGCTGCCCGCAGACGGCCTGCGCCTGCTGGCAGCCGACGGCAGCGCCGATGTCACCTTCGACGAGCAGAACCGCATCACCAACTGCGCTCTGCATCAGCCACTCGAGGGCGAGGCCGCCGAGCAGTTCGCCGGCCGAAGTTCGACACCCGCCACCACGCCCGCCCCTGCGGTCGAGGAACCGGTTCCCGCCCCGGCACCGGAGCCCGCGCCCGAGGCGGTCGAGCCCGAACCTGCCCCGGCACCTGCCGAACCGGTCGCCGAACCCGAACCGGCACCGGAACCTGCAACGGCGCCTGAACCGGCACCGGAGCCTGTCGCCCCGACTCCGGCAGCCGAAGAGCCTGCTCCCGCTCCCGAGCCAGAGAAGAAGGAGAAGCCGAAGAAGAAGAGCTTCTTCAAGAAACTCTTCGGCGGTTAACGGGCTCATCGTAATTGAGAGTGTAGAACTGGTCTGAAGCCGCCGGACTCGAGCAGACATCTCGCGATGTAGTGCGTGAGGTTGCGGAATCCCAGTGCTGAGCCCCGTAGGTGTTCGAGCCTGCCGTTGATCGCTTCAGTTGGCCCGTTCGACGTTCCCGGTCGGGTGAAGAACGCCAGGACATCAGCAGCTCGACGCTTCAGAGTCCGTCCTAACCGCTTGAGCTCGACCAGTCCTGTCGGCAGATTCGTCGTCAGATCGTCGATGACTGATTGTAAGAGCTTCTTGCCCTCGTTGCCGTCGTTGGTTCGGTAGGCGCTCACAATGTCTTGATAGACGGCCCAGGTGACTTCGACGGCGGTGAAGTTGGCGTCGGCGAAGAGGTCTACGATCCGCTCCTGCTGTTTGGCCGTGAGCAGATCAGCACCGGTGTGCAGAGTCCTGCGCGCTCGATACAACGGGTCTGTTGCTCGTCCGCGATGCCCGGTGGTTTCCTGCTGAATGCGGCGGCGTACCTCGTCGAGGGCATCACCGGCGAGTTTGACGACGTGGAACGGGTCCATGACTTCGACAGCCTCGGGCAGTTCCTCAACGGAGGCTGTTTTGAAGCCGGAGAATCCGTCCATCGCGACGACGTCGATGCCATCACGCCAGTCTTTCGGTCGGGCTTTCAACCATTGCTTGAACACCTGTTTCGACCGTCCGGGCACCATGTCGAGCAGGCGTGCCGGGCCTGCTTCCTGGCTGATGGGAGTGAGGTCGATGATGACGGTGACGTACGTGTCACCGCGCCTGGTGTGCCGCCAGACGTGTTCGTCGACACCAATGACGCTGACCCCGTCGAACCGGGCCGGGTCGTCGATCAGCAGTCGATGTCCCTGCGCGAGGATCGCGGAGTTCGCGGTGTGCCAGGACACGGCGAGTTTGCCTGCGATCACGGACACGGTGTCGTGGTCGATGACGAGGGCACGCAGCGCCCAGTCGAGGCCGGTTCGCGAGATCTTCGCTCGTGGTGGCGCCGCAGCAGTGGTGTTCTGACGCCATACGCGGCCGCATTCGACGCATTTGTACCGGCGGAGGCGAATGTGAAGCGTGGTGGGCCGGTGGCCGAAGGGTTCGTGGGCGAGGCGGCGGACGACGGTGTCGCGGACGATCCCGTGTCCGCCACACCGTCGGCACCAGTCATCGGCAGTGTTGGGCTGGCATTCCAGAATGGCTTTGTGCCCGGTGATGTGCTGGCCAATGCAAGTGAGGTCAAGGGAGTCGAGTCGGCAGAATGTCGTGAGGTCAGGAGATGAGAAAGTAGGCTCGGACACGTCGAGGTCTTTCGGATGGACTGTGTGCGAACTTCCATCATCGGAAGACCTCGGCGTCTATCCGGGCAGCGCCACGCCGTGTCCTGGAATCACTGATCCACACCCTCAATTACGAAGAGCCGGTTAACGACGACTATTGAACGAACGTCGTAATGCAATAGTCCAATATTCATGAGTTTCACCTGAGTGAACGGTCTCAGAACTCTTGAAAATGATGCATGACACCTCATCGCCTGTTGCGTCGAATTTGCATTGGCGTAAGCATGGCCACACCAACCGAGTAGCCCACATGCGAGAGGACAATGACATGCATATGATAAAAAAGCCGGCCGGTGCACTCTTCACGGCCGCTGCTCTGGTGGCATCGCTGACGAGCACCCTGCCGGCATACGCAGATACCCAGGTGAAGCAGAACGCTGATGTGAGCACGGTCAGCCAGACTCCATCGGCAGATGGGCCGGGCAACGATTCGAAAGTCACGTCTGCCGAGGGTTTGAGCGACGAGCTCATCGACAAATACGACCCGTATGTCAGCCAGAACGACAAAGGCACCTACTCACTCTCCCTTCCCACAGGAAAGACATTTCCCGAATCAGAGGTGGAACTTGTAGAGAAGGCGATTGAGAAGACAAATTCCGAGGTCGAAAAGATCTCGTCTTCGGCTGAAGCCACACAGGCCGACGATGGCAATCTCGTCGTTCAGAAATCCCATGGAGGATTCAAATCCCATTGGTGGGGATTCGAGGTGTGGCTCGACAACTACGCAGTGGGAAAGGCCCAGAAGATGCTCGCCGCAGGCGCTGGGGTCAGTGGTCTGGCCGCAGCGATCATGTCGTGGACCGGCGTCGGCGGCGGCGTTGCCGGAGTGATCGCCGGAGCATTCGCCGCAGCCGGTGGAATCGCCGAGCTGTGCAACTGGTCCGACAAGGGAATCTCCATCAAGCGGCCGAACGTCGGTCCGGTCGTCTGCTGGCCGCGGTGAACGACGATCCGTCTGCGCCCACTGACGTGGGCCCAAGCACTGAAGGACGACACACATGAAAATCGGATACGCACTGTCCATTGTCCTGTCAGTCCTCGGTCTCGCGGTGCTGTTCGGTGACGGCTTCGGACTCACCGAGCACTCCTTTGAGGCCGCCCTGGGGCTGATAGTGGTCTCCCTGATGCTCACCTTCTGGCAGCGTTCACGCGATCGGCGTGATCCCCAGCGGCATCCCCGCCCCGGAGATCAGGCGGCCTGAGGCCAGTACGCGCCGCCATCGCGACTAGCCTCGCGTCCGCCGGGCTGACCGCGATGGCGGCGCTGCCGCAACCCGATTCCTGTTGTGCTCGGCGAGCCGACGATGACATGGTGAATGCCTGACCCCTGCAGCTGAGAGGAGATGCTGATGAGACATCTGGGATACCTGGCCGCCGTCGCCGCGGCAGTCCTCGGCCTTGTCGTGCTGTTCACCGGCGGCTTCGGACTCACAGAGCACTCCGTTGAAGCCGCTGTGGGACTCATCGTGCTCTCCCTGGCGATCACTCTCTGGCAGCGCTCACGCGATCAGCGGACAGCAGGACGACGACCATGAGCTCCCGACGCAAGGCCAGTCCCGGCACACTCATGACAGCCGGCCTGCTCGTCATGGTCGGCCTGCTGCTGGTGCGCGAATTCGTTCCCGAGGGCCCGATCGCCATCGCCGCGCTCGTCATCGGGCTCGTCGCCCTCCTCATCATCATCCCTGCCTACCTGCGGGCACTGCTGAGCAAACGACGCGAGCGCTGACGAGACCGGCTGCTGATCCCGGGGTCAGCGCGGTTGACTCAAGCCCGCCCCTTTGCCGGAACTGATGGCGCTGGGACCGGCGCCACCGCCTCGGCAGCGGCGCACGCACCGCAGTACGGGTGCCGGCCGGCATCGGTGCAGTCCTGGCAGCGCAGGAACTGCTTCCGGCAGGACTCATCAGCGCAGTTGACGAACAGCGGGGTCGGCTCATCGCACTCCCGGCAGCGGCCCAGCGATTCGGCGCTGGAGCCGAACTCCATGTGCATGCGCTTGTCGAAGACGTACAGCGAGCCGTCCCACAGCCCGGAGTTGCCGAAGGTCTCGCCGTAGCGGACGATCCCGCCGTCGAGCTGGTAGACCTCTTCGAAGCCGCGGTTCTTCATGAGCACCGAGAGGATCTCACAGCGGATCCCGCCGGTGCAGTAGGTGACGATCGGCTTGTCTTTGAACTCGTCGTAAGCGCCGGATTCGATCTCGGCGATGAAGTCACGGGTGGTGTCCGTGTTCGGGATGACGGCGTTCTTGAACCGGCCGATCTCCGCCTCCATCGCATTGCGGCCGTCGAAGAAGACGACATCGTCTCCGCGTTCATCCATGAGCTTGTGCAGCTGGCCGGGCCCCAGGCGCACTCCCCCGCCCTGCACGCCGTCCTCGGTGACCGTGACCTCATCGGGGTTGCCGAAGGTCACCAGCTCTGGGCGGACCTTGACGCTCAGGCGCGGGAAGTCATCGCCGGTGCCGTTCGACCACTTGATGTCGGCCGTGCGGAAGGGCGCGTAGCTCTTCGTCGTGCGCACGTACTGCTTGACGTCGTGGATCTCACCGCCGACGGTGGCGTTGATGCCGTCAGCGGAGATGATAATGCGGCCCTTGAGGTTGTGGCGCTCGCACAGCGCATGCTGCCACAGGCGCACCGCCTCGGGGTCGGCCAGCGGGGTGAAGACGTAGAACAGGACGATCTTGGATACGGACATAGCCACATTCTAATTCGCAGCTCAGCGCGTCGGTGGCGAGGCCGGAGCCGGGCGCACCGGCGCCGAGACCTTCGTGTCGAAACGAGTGCTCGCCATTCTGCGCTCAGCGTGCGCGACGATATCGAGCAGATCCCGGGCGATATGCCCCCGGATGCCTCTGCCGACCGACAGGCGGTGCGTGATCCCAGCGTCGTTGAGCTGCTGCAGAGCTTTGCGCACCGATGGCGTTGACGCTCCGGTCAGTTGCTCGGCGATGCGCTGGGTGAGCATCGGAGTGCGGGGCAGCAGATCGATGAGCTTCCACACGACAGCGTGGGAACGTGGGGCACCGGCAGGCTGTGAAGCGATGGCCTCACGGTATTCGTCGAGCACGCTCTGCACCTCCTGCATGAACCGCTCAGCTTGGCCGACTGCGGCATCTGCCGCGGTGACGAAGAAGTCCAGCCACTCGTTCACTCCTGCGCTGATGTCGAGTTCGGCGGGCGGCCCGTCACCTGTCATCGAGGCGGCCGGCGGAGTGGCCCGGTAAGCCGTCAGGCCATCGATATATCGCTGCTGCCACGTCATGAGCACCTGGCTGATCGGCAGCACAGCTCCAGATGTCAGTCCCCGCCGCGTGAGCACCGTGTGGATGAGTGCACGCCCGATCCTTCCATTGCCGTCCCCGAAGGGGTGAAGCGTTTCGAACTGCGCGTGGGCTAGGCCCGCTTGGATGAGACCGCCTGTGGCTGCTCCGTTGATGAACGTCATGAGATCCTCAAGCGCTTGCGGCAGGACGTCCGGTTTCGGCGGGATGAATTCGGCTTCACCCGGGTGGATGGCTGATCCACCCAGCCAGTTCTGGCGCTGACGCAGTCCCAGCTGACTGAAGCCGGGCAGCAGCTGTCGCTGCAGCTCTTCCAGATCGTTCCAGGTCACTGTTTCGGCACTGCCGAGAGTGTCAACGGCCGCAACGACTGCAGCGATATTGCCTGCCACTTCGGCCGCCTGGTCACCGAAGCCGCTGAGGTCGTCCTCCAAGCTGAGTTCGGCGAGCACCACGTTGTTGACCGAGGGACTGACTCCCTCGATGCGTGAGCTGGCGACGGCTTCGCTGCGGATGAGGATTCGGGCGATTCCCTCGAACGCCCCTGCTGCCTCCGAGTCGCCGATGGCACGAATCCGGCGTTCGACGTGCGCTGCACGGACTGCGAGTTCCGCGTCGATCCGCCAGGCTTCACCGGATGAGAGGGAAATCGGCACAAACGTCCAGTACGTGCCCGACCATCTCTCCCGGCGAGATCGCGCCGTTTCTGGCGGAGTCCATGTGTCTCTGTCCCAGCGCATCATCGCGTTAACCTTTCATTCTTCGCCCCCGGATAGAAACCTTAGACTCTATCCTTTCACTCATCATAGGTCTACTGAAAGCTTTCTGCCTATCCTTTCACCCACCCGTCGGACCCCTCCCCTGCCAGCCCGGCCACTGCCTCGGGCGCGGATTGCCGATAGGATGTCGAGTGGGATTTCACGAAAGGACCACACGAGGCGTATGACTGACAAGCACGTCAAGGAGACCGTCGAGTTCGCAGCAGCGAACCCGGATGTCGAGCAGCCGTATGCGGAGCTGGGACTCAAGGCGAACGAGTATGAGCAGATCCGCGAGATCCTCGGGCGCCGGCCGACCTCGGCGGAGCTGGCGATGTACTCGGTCATGTGGTCCGAGCACTGCTCGTACAAGTCCTCGAAGGTCCACCTGCGCAAGTTCGGCGAGCACGTCACCGATGAGATGCGCGAGCATCTGCTCGTCGGCATGGGTGAGAACGCCGGTGTCGTCGACATCGGCGAGGGCTGGGCGGTGACCTTCAAGGTCGAGTCCCACAACTCGCCCTCCTACGTCGAGCCCTACCAGGGGGCGGCCACCGGAGTCGGAGGCATCGTCCGCGACATCATCTCGATGGGCGCCCGCCCGGTCGCCGTGCTCGACCAGCTGCGCTTCGGTGAGATCTCCCACCCTGACACCGCCCGTGTCGTCCACGGCGTCGTCGCCGGCATCGGCGGCTACGGCAACTGCCTCGGCCTGCCCAACATCGGCGGCGAGACCTGGTTCGACCCCTCCTATCAGGGCAACCCGCTCGTCAACGCGCTGGCCGTCGGCGTCATGAAGCATGAGGACATCCGCCTGGCCAACGCCTCGGGCGTGGGCAACAAGGTCGTGCTCTTCGGCGCCCGCACCGGAGGCGACGGCATCGGCGGTGCCTCGATCCTCGCCTCGGAGTCGTTCGACGACACGAAGCCCTCGAAGCGCCCGGCTGTGCAGGTCGGCGACCCGTTCGCCGAGAAGGTCCTCATCGAATGCTGCCTGGAGCTGTTCGCCGCCGGTGTCGTCGAGGGCATCCAGGACCTGGGTGCCGCCGGCATCTCATGTGCGACCTCGGAGCTGGCCTCCAACGGTGAGGGCGGCATGCACGTCAAGCTCGACGATGTGCTGCTGCGCGACCCGTCCCTGACTCCTGAGGAGATCCTCATGTCGGAGTCGCAGGAGCGGATGATGGCCGTCGTGACGCCGGAGAAGCTCGACGAGTTCCTCGCGATCACCGGCAAGTGGGAGGTCGAGTCGTCTGTGCTCGGCGAGGTCACCGACACCGGCCGGCTCGTCATCGAATGGCACGGCGACGTCATCGTCGACGTGCCCCCGCGCTCGGTCGCCCACGACGGGCCGGTCTACGAACGCCCCTACAACGAGCCGTCCTGGCAGGCCGAGACCCGTGCCAACACCGTCGAGGCCGCCGGGCTGGCGAAGCCCGAGTCCGATGAGGAGCTGCGTGCGACGCTGCTTGAGCTGCTCGGCTCGCCGAACCTGTGCTCGAAGGACTGGATCACCGGGCAGTTCGACCGCTACGTGCAGGGCAACACGGCGCTTGCCTACCCCGATGACGCCGGTGTCATCCGCATCGACGAGGAGTCCGGCCTGGGTGTGGCGATCGCCACCGACGCCAACGGCCGCTACTGCTACCTTGAGCCGTCCGAGGGCGCGAAGCTCGCCCTGGCCGAGGCGTACCGCAACGTCGCGACCTCCGGCGCCCGCCCGATGGCGGTCAGCGACTGCCTCAACTTCGGCTCCCCGGAAGACCCGGAGATCATGTGGCAGTTCGCCGAGGCCATCGACGGCCTCGCCCACGCCTGCGAGGACCTTGCGGTGCCGGTCACCGGCGGCAACGTCTCCCTGTACAACCAGACCGGGCAGACAGCGATCTACCCGACCCCGGTCGTCGGTGTGCTCGGCGTTTTCGACGACGTCGCCCGCCGCAGCCCCTCCGGCTGGCGGGATGCCGGCCAGACGATCTACCTGCTCGGTGAGACCGCTGCCGAGCTCGACGGCTCAGTGTGGGCCGATGTCGTGCACGGCCACCTCGGCGGTGTGCCGCCGAAATACCGGCCGGAAGCCGAACGCGAGCTGGCCGATATCCTCATCAACGCCTCCCGTGACGGCATGATCGATGCCGCCCACGACCTGTCCGAAGGCGGGCTGGCTCAGGCGCTGGCCGAGGCGGTCCTGCGGTTCGGCACCGGCGCGCGGGTGTGGCTGGATGAGGTGTGCGACCGCGATGGCATCGACCTGTTCACCGCGCTGTTCTCCGAATCGACGGCGCGTGCGATCGTCGCTGTGCCGCGGTCCGAAGAGGTGCGGTTCACCGATATGTGCACCGCCCGGAAGTTCCCGTTCGCCCGCATCGGCGTGACCGACACCGGCGAGGACGGCAACGCCACCCTCGAACTCGTCGACCACTTCACGATCCCCGTGACCGAGCTGCGCGAGACCCACGAGGCGACGCTGCCGAAGCACTTCGGGTGAGCGTGACGCCAGACTGTTGCCTGGAGAGCAGACCGCTCTCCCATCCCCAGGCTCGCCCGCGAGCCACGCTCTGATCGGAGACCCCATGTCATCCATGCTCATCACCGCCGGTGCTGCCGCTGCTATCCTCTCTGCAGGCCCCGCACTGGCGACGGAGCCTGCGAATATGCAGGGCCGTGCGCCGCTGGCAGAGGAGATCGGACTCGCTGTCGACTGGGATCTCTCCGCAGGCGCCGACGGGTTCACAGCAGTCGTCACCGACGGGACCACCGGAGACGTGAGTGCCGACATCTCGGACTACGTCAATCACACCTCTGTCACCGTGGCCGCCGACGGCACCGTCACGGTCGACTGACGCATCCACAGTTCCTGTGCTGCGTTGAGCGAGGTCCTCAGGCCATGCCCTTGAGGATCGCGTTCCAGTACAGCGCCGGCAGTCCGTGACGCTTGAGCACCCACATGTCGGTGCGCTCCTTCGCCGTGTCGATGAACGGGAACGACGGCCTCGGGCGCATCGTGTAGTCGAACTCGGCGAGGATCGTCTTGCCGCGCGCGGTCGTCAGCGGGCACGAGGCGTAGCCGCCGTAGGACTCCGCCAGCGGTTCGTCCTTCAGCGTTGCCAGCAGGTTCGCCACAAGCACCGGGGCCTGCTTGCGGATTGCGGCGCCGGTCTTCGAGTTCGGCGTCGATCCGGCATCGCCGAGGGCGAAGATGTCCGGGTAGCGCACATGCTGCAGCGTGTGCTTGTCGACGTCGATCCAGCCCTTGGGATCCTCGCCGGCCAGCGGGGATTCCTTGATCCAGTCCGGCGCTGACTGCGGCGGCACCACATGAGCCATGTCGAAGCTGATCTCCTGGCTCGTGCCGGCGGCGGTGTCGCGGATCGTCGCAGTGCCTGCCTCGCCATCGAGGCTCGTCATCTCCGAGTTGTAGTGCACTTCGATGCCGTAGCGTTCGACGACCTTCTCCAGCTCGTCAGAGAACTCCTTGACCCCGAACATCGCAGGCGTCGGCAGCACGAGCACCGGCCGGATGCTGTCCAGCACGCCGCGGCGCTGCCAGTGGTCACACGCCAGGTAGGCGATCTTCTGCGGGGCACCTGCGCATTTGATCGGGCCAGACGGCATGGTGAACAGCGCCGTTCCCGAGGTGGTGGCCTGGATGAGCTGCCAGGTCTTGGGTGCGAGCTCGGGCAGGTAGTTCGTCGAGACGTTCGGGCTCTGCAGTGCCTCGCGCATGCCCGGCACCTCGTCGAAGTCGAGTTGGATGCCCGGGCAGACGACGAGCTGGTCATAGGCGATCTGCAGTCCCGAGGACAGGCTCACCCGGTGGGCTTCCGGATCGACCTCGGTGGCGGAGTCCTTGATCCACGACACACCTGCCGGCATGACGTCGGCCTGGGCACGGCGCAGCTCGCGAGCGGGAGCGCATCCGCCTCCCACGAGGGTCAGCAGGGGCTGGTAGATGTGCTGTTCGCGGGGTTCGATGACCGCGATGTCGGTCTTGCCGGCTTTGCGCAGCCGGGCGGCGACGCTGAGCCCGGCGTTGCCCCCTCCGATGATGACGATGGCGTGGTGCAGCGGATGCGAGCTCGTGGTCATAGCGACAGTCTCCTCAGGTGATCGGCATTGATCTACTGCAAATGTACAGACAAAATCGGGCTGAGGTCCAGATCTGAGTGCCCGCGGCGTCGCCGAGGCCGAAGCGTCATTCCTGGTGCGAGCCGGACCTGTCGGGATACCGTCCGCTCTCGCGCGGCGGCAGGCGCTTCGAGCCCGTCCGCGAGGACAGGGTGCCGTCGGAGCGGCGGAACCACCGGCGCTGCGGTTCGTACGGGTCGATGACGTCGGGTGCGTCACCCTCCGCCTCGGGCAGCACGACAGCGTCTTTCGAGTCGTACTCATCATCGCGCAGCCGGCGGATGTACTCCTCCGGCGGCAGGACCTTCTTCCACTGCTTCGTGCGCATCGGCGGCAGCACACCGGCATCCTCACGCAGGGCCCGCAGCAGCAGATACATCTCGAAGTAGCCGAAGATGAAGAACGGCAGACCGACGAGGATGATCGTCGACTGCAGCGCCTCGAGCCCTCCGGAACCGGAGAACACGAGGAGGGTCGCGGTCACCAGCCCGATCGCCAGGGCCCAGAAGATCCGCTGGCCGAGCGGGTTGTAGTCCTCATGTCCGTTCGTCATCGTGTCGGTCACGAGTGCGGCGGAGTCCATCGAGGTGACGAAGAAGACGACGACCACGAGGATCGCGACGACGGAGACGGCGAAGGCCAGGGGGTAGTGCTCGAGGAAGGCGAACAGCGCACCTGGGATGTCGCCGTCGTCGACGACCCGTTTGACGAGTCCGCCGCCCCCGGACTGCTGGCCGATGCCTTCGATGGCAAACGAGCCCCAGCCGAAGATCCCGAACCAGATGACCGAGAAGGTCGCCGGCACCGCGAGCACGCCGGTGACGAACTGGCGGATGGTGCGGCCGCGGGAGATGCGGGCGATGAAGATGCCGACGAACGGCGACCAGGTGATCGTCCAGGCCCAGTAGAACACCGTCCACGTCGACTGCCAGCCGGATTCGGCGATGGTGTCGTTCCAGAAGGCGAGTTCGGGCAGGGTGACGATGTAGGAGCCGAAGGACTCGATGGTGCCCTTGATCATGTACAGCGTCGGGCCGGTGACGAGGACGAAGAGCAGCAGTCCGACGGCGATGACGATGTTGGCGTTCGACAGCACCTTGATGCCCTTCTCCAGTCCCAGCGACACCGAGGTCAGGGCGATGAGGGTGACGACGCCGATGATGATGAGCTGCCAGCCGGCGTTCTCCGGCACTCCGAAGAGCTGGGAGAGCCCGCCGTTGATCTGCAGGGTGCCCAGACCGATCGAGACGGCCACACCGAAGACGGTGCCGACGATCGCGACGGTGTCGATGATCTTGCCGATCGGGCCGTGGATCTTCTCGCCGAGCATCGGCTGGAACATCGAGGACACCCGAGCGGGCAGGTTGCGCTTGTGGATGAAGTAGGCGAAGCACAGGCTCGGCAGCGCGAAGATCGTCCACGTGTGGAACGTGAAGTGATACAGCGTGAAGTTCATCGCATCCCGGGCCGCCTCCGCGGTGCCCGCCTCGATGCCGAGGCCGGCGCGCGGCGGGCTGCCGAGGTGGCTGATCGGCTCGGCGACGCCCCAGAACATGAGGATCGTGCCGATGCCGGCGGCGAACAGCATCGCGAACCATGCCCGGCCCGAATGCTCCGGCTCCTCGTCGTCCCGGCCGAGTTTGACCCGCCCGTAGCGCGAGAAGGCGATGTAGATGAGGAAGATGAGGAACAGCGTCACGCCGAGGATGTAGAACCAGCCGAGCGTGTCGAGCAGCCACGTCGAGGCTGCGGACACAGCGGCATCGAGCTGATCGGTGAAGACGATGGTGCCGAGCACGAACAGCAGGATGACGCCGGCCGAGGCGAAGAAGATCACCGGTGAGGTGCGCAGGTGCAGCATGTCGTGGAGTTTTCGCAGCATCGTTCGCAGTCTCCTTTCGGCACGAACCACGCAGCGCTGACTTCTGGTTCCACGTGATCCGCAGCGGGATCAGTTTCTTCGACCCTAGCGGCTCACATCGCTCCTGCCCAGCACATCGAGCATCCATGCGTAGTCGAATGCGTTCTCCTTCCACGCGTCGTACCGGCCCGAGGCGCCCCCGTGACCGGCCGACATCTCCGTCTTCAGCAGCGCATCCGCGCCGACCTCACGCAGCCGGGCAACCCATTTGGCTGGTTCGACGTAGAGCACCCGGGTGTCGTTGAGCGAGGTGATCGCGAGGATCTTCGGATACTCCTGCTCGGTGACGTTCTCGTACGGGGTGTAGGAGCGCATGTACTCATACACCTGCGGGTCGTGCAGCGGGTCGCCCCATTCCTCCCATTCGATGACGGTCAGCGGCAGCTCGGGCATGAGGATCGAGGTGAGCGCGTCGACGAACGGCACATGCGCGCTGATCCCGGCGAACCGGTCCGGGGCCATGTTCGCGATCGCGCCCATGAGCAGCCCGCCGGCCGACCCGCCGGTGGCCACCAGCCGGTCTGGTTTGGTCACCCCGGTGTCGATGAGGTGGTCGGCTGCGGCGATGAAGTCGGTGAAGGTATTGCGCTTGGCGGTCGTCTTGCCCTCGTCGTACCAGTGCCGGCCCATCTCTCCGCCGCCGCGCACATGCGCGATCGCGAAGACGACGCCGCGGTCGAGCAGCGAGAGCCGCTTGACGCTGAATCCGGGGTCCATGCTCAGCTCATAGGATCCGTAGCCGTAGAGCACCATCGGCGCGGGGCCCGCGTCCCTCGCGCCCTTCTTCCACACGAGCGAAATCGGCACCTCGGTCCCGTCCTCAGCCCGCGCCCACATGAGCTCCTGCTCATAGGCGTCCAGGTCGACCCCGCCGAGCACCGGCTGGCGCTTGAGCACGGTGCGCTGCCCGGTGTCCATGTCGTAGGCGAACACGGTCCCCGGCGTCACCATCGAGGTGTAGGTCAGCCGCAGCCGCGGCTGCTCGAACTCCGGGTTCGCGCCGGTGCCGAGTGTGCCGACGGGTTCGTCGACGGCGATCTCCGCAAGTTCCCCGTAGGGCTCCGTTCCCGAGGCGGTGATCGCCACGGTGCCCACGCGGGCGAATCCGCCGTGCCGGTAGGAGATGACGAGGTGGCCTGCGAAGGCGTCGACGTCTTCGATCCGGTAGCCGGTCATGTCCCCGTCGAGCACTGGCCGGCCGGCACCTGCCGGGTCTGCGGCGGGCACGTCGACGATGTCGAAGTCGGCGCGGTCGCGGTTGTGGGTGATGATGAACCGGTCCTCACCGGCGACGATCGCGTGCTCGACGCTGTACTCGACGCCCTGCTGACGCTCCCACACCGCCGTCGGTTCACCGGTCGGCTCATCGGCGGGCAGCACCCACCAGCCCTCGGTCGTCTTCGATCCGGTGACGATGCACACGTACTTCTGCGAGCGGGTGAGCCCGACGCCGACGAAGAACCGCTCATCAGGTTCGTGGAACACCTGCACGTCGGCTTCTGCCCCGGTCCCGAGGCGGTGGCGCCAGACCGTGTCGGGTCGCCACGCCTCGTCGCAGGTGGTGTAGAAGACGTATTCGCCGGTGCCGTCGAAGGTCGCCCCGGCGAAGGTGTTCTCGATGACCTCCGGCAGATCCTCGCCTGCCTCCAGGTCGCGGATGCGCAGCGTGTAGCGCTCATCGCCGGTCAGGTCGGCCGCCCATGCGAGCTTCGTGCCGTCGGGTGAGATGCTGAAGGAGCCGAGTGAGAAGAACTCGCTGCCGGCAGCCTCTGTGTTGGAGTCGAAGATGACCTGCTCGCCTGCCAGCTGCTGGCCGTCTTCGACCTCGGGCGGGGTCCAGTCGTCCGGGCCGCTGATCGGGGCGCGGCAGGAGATCCCGTAGTCCTTGCCCTCTTGGGTGCGGGTGAAGTACCACCAGTCACCGCGCCGGACCGGCACGGACATGTCGGTTTCCTTCGTGCGGGTGCGGATCTCGGTGAAGATCGTCTCGCGCAGGCCCTCCAGGTGTGCTGTGCGGGCGGCGGTGTAGGCGTTCTCCGCCTCCAGGTGGGCGGTCACCTGCGGGGAGTCCTTGTCCCGCATCCATTCGTAGTCGTCGGTGAAGGTGTGGCCGTGGTGGGTGCGTTCGGTGGGGATGCGCTGGGCGATCGGCGCCTGTGCGTCACGTGGTGCAGTCGTCATACCTTCAAGCCTACGGCCTGCCGCGCCATCAGCGCCCTCACCTTCAGCATCGAGACGCTCCAGAGGGCGACTCCGGCCCACTTCGGAATCACAGGTGCCCTTGTCGCCATGCACCGGGCTCGCCGTGCCCCTCCGCCTGTTACTCTGAACATATGAATAGCCAGCCGCGCCTGCTGACAGCCTCCCGCCCCCAGGAGCCGAAGGTGCGCGGCCGCGGCTGGGTCTGGCTGCTCGTGCTCGCCCTCATCGGCGGCTGGCTGGCGCTCTCGGGTCTCGGCGGCCCGTACTTCGGCAAGATCTCCGAGGTCGCCACCAACGACCAGTCGACGTTCCTGCCCGCCTCGGCGGAGTCGACGAAGGTGACCGACCGGCTCGGCGAGTTCCAGACCGGGGAGGGCGCTCCGGCGATCATCATCGCCACCCGCGACGGCGGGCTCGAAGCCGATGACCAGTCCTGGGCTGAGGACTTCGCCGCCGATGCGGAATCGGCTGCCGTCGATGACGTCTCCCCGCCGATCCCCTCCGATGACGGCGAGGCCCTCCAGCTCATCGTCCCGGTCTCCGAGGACGACACCGAGGCGGGAGTCGAGGAGCTGCGTCAGCTCGCCTCCGACACCGCTCCCGATGGCCTCGAGGTCTTCGTCACCGGCCCGGCCGGGTTCTCCGCAGATCTGACCGAGGCGTTCTCCGGCATCGACGGGATGCTGCTGATCGTCACGTTCGCCGCGGTGTTCGTCATCCTCATCATCGTCTACCGCTCCCCCATCATCCCCGTCTTCGTGCTGCTGACGGCGCTGGCGGCGCTGGCCTCGTCAATCGTCGTCGTCTATCTGCTCGCCGACGCCGGGTTCATCACCGTCAACGGGCAGGTGCAGGGCATTCTCTTCATCCTCGTCGTCGGTGCGACGACGGACTACTGTCTGCTCTTCGTCGCCCGGTTCCGTGATGAGCTCACGGCCGCCGCCGAGGCGCCGGGCCCGGAGCGCAGGCGCACGGTGTGGCGTGCGTGGAAGGGCACGATCGAGCCGATCCTCGCCTCCGGCGGAACGGTCATCGCCGGTCTGCTGTGCCTGCTCGTCTCCGACCTCGCCTCCACGCAGGCGCTCGGCCCGGTTGCGGCGATCGGCATCGCGATGGGCCTGGCTGCTGCGCTGTCGTTCCTGCCGGCGCTGCTGTTCGCCGTCGGCCCGGTGGTGTTCTGGCCGTTCATCCCCGGCCGCGGGAAGCGCCGCCGCACCAAGGAGAACCACGGTCTGTGGTCGCGCATCGCCGCTGCTGTCACTGCACGTCCGCGCATCACGTGGATCACCGTCACGCTGCTGCTGGCTGTGCCGCTGCTCGGCATCACCCAGCTCAAGGCCGATGGCGTGCCGCAGAGCGAGTTCGTGCTCGGCGCCTCGGAGGCCCGCGACGGCCAGGATGCCCTCGGGCAGCACTTCCCGTCCGGTTCCGGCAGCCCTGCCTATGTGCTGCTGGACGAAGACGCTGTCGATGATGCCGTCGACGCCCTCGACCCGATCTCCGGGATCGACGCCCTCGACCTGTCCGCTGACTCGCCCACCGGGTTCATTCCGCTCGGCGACGCCGCTGCCGATGCCGGTCCGCAGGGTGGTCCGCCTGGTGAGCCGATCGTCTCCGACGGCGATGTGCTCATCAATGCGACGCTGGCCGATCCGCCGGACTCCCAGGAGGCTGAGGACACCGTCGTCGAGATGCGCCAGGCGCTGGCCGATGCCGGTCTCGACACGGCTGTCGGCGGTGAGCCGGCGGTCGCCCTCGACTCGAATGAGGCGGCCAAGCACGACCGGGCGCTGGCGATGCCGCTCATCCTCATCGTCGTCACCATCGTGCTCGTGCTGCTGCTGCGTTCGCTGCTGGCCCCGCTGCTGCTGATGTTCACCACGGTGCTGAGCTTCGGCACCGCGATGGGCGTCTCCGCGCTCGTGTTCAACCACATCTTCGAGTTCCCGGGTGCGGATCCGACGGTGCCGCTGTTCGCGTTCGTGTTCCTCGTCGCGCTCGGCATCGACTACAACATCTTCCTCATGTCCCGGGTCCGCGAGGAGTCGATGGCTGCCCGTGACACCCGCACCGGGGTGGTGCGCGGACTCGTCACCACCGGCGGGGTCATCACCTCAGCGGGCATCGTGCTCGCGGCGACGTTCGCAGCCCTTGCGGTGCTGCCGATCATGTTCCTTGTCCAGCTGGCGTTCATCGTCGCCTTCGGTGTGCTGCTCGATGCGATCGTCGTGCGCTCACTGCTCGTCCCCGGCCTGTTCTACGATCTGGGCCGGGCGACGTGGTGGCCGTGGATGCGCAGATTCACCCCGGGTTCACGATGAGACTGTGGTCGCTGCATCCGGCGCACCTCGACCGGCAGGGCCTCATCGCCTGCTGGCGTGAGGCGTTGCTGGCGCAGAAGGTGCTCGCAGGGCTGACCACCGGCTACCGCAGCCACCCGCAGCTGATCCGCTTCCGCGCAGCCGACGGCCCGCTGGCTGCGATCGGTGCGTACCTGTCCGGCTTAGCCGAGGAAGCCGATGCCCGCGGCTACCGGTTCGACCGCACGAAGATCCACGATGGCTCCGGTCACGCCCAGCTGCCGGTCACGACCGGACAGCTCGACTTCGAGGCGAAGCATCTCGCTGCCAAACTCGCGCTCCGCTCCCCTGCCGACGCCGACCGGCTTGCCGACGCGCGCCCGCGCACCCATCCGCTGTTCCGCCTCGGGCCCGGCCCGATCGAAGGCTGGGAGCGGCCTTGACTCAGGTCAGCAGCGCGCGGTCGTCGAGCTGGGCGCCCTTGACCTTGGCGAATTCGCCGAGCAGGTCCTTGACCGTCAGCTTCTCCTTGGTGGCGGCGTCGGCTTCGTAGATGATGTCGCCTTCGTGCATCATGATGATCCGATTGCCCAGGGCGAGCGCCTGCTCCATGTTGTGGGTGACCATGAGGGTGGTGAGGTTGCCCTGGGCGACGATCCGCTCGGTCAGCTTCGTCACCAGCTCCGCCCGCGAGGGGTCGAGGGCGGCGGTGTGCTCGTCGAGCAGCAGGATGCGCGGTTCGGTGAAGCCGGCCATGAGCAGCGACAGCGCCTGCCGCTGACCACCCGACAGCAGCCCGACCTTCGCCTTGAGCCGGCGTTCGAGCCCGAGGTCGAGGCTGGTGAGCTCGTCGGCGAACGCCTCCCGGCGTGCTTTCGTCAGGCCCCGCCCCAGCCCGCGGCGGCGTCCCCGGTTGAGGGCCAGGGAGAGGTTCTGCTCGATGGTGAGGTCGGGTGCGGTGCCGGCCATTGGGTCCTGGAACACCCGGCCGACATAGCGGGCGCGGGAGTACTCCTTCATCCGGTTGACCTTGACGTTGTCGATGGTGATGGTCCCGGCATCGACCGGCAGCCGGCCGGAGATCGTGTTGAGCAGCGTCGATTTGCCGGCGCCGTTGGAGCCGATGACGGTGACGAAGTCGCCTTCATCCAGGTGCAGGGAGAGGTTCTGCAGGGCCCGGCGCTCGTTGACGGTGCCGGGGAAGAAGGTCTTGGAGATGTTCTCGATGCTCAGCATGCTCAGCTCCCCTCTGCTGCGGTGGCGGGTGTCTTGACCGGTGCCGGCTGTGTCTCGGGCGCCAGTTGGCCGGGTGCGCGGTTGCCGCGCCCGCGCAGGGAGGGGATCTTCTTGAGCAGCCCCCAGCGCGGCAGCAGCAGGGCTGCGACGACGAGGATCGCGGTGACGGCCTTCATGTCGTTGGGGTTGAGGCCGTAGCGCATCGCGTAGAAGATGATGAGCCGGTAGATGACCGAGCCGAGGATCGCCGCGAAGCTGGCGATGACGATCGTGCGTGAGCCCAGCAGCGCCTGGCCGACGATGACCGAGGCGAGTCCGACGAGGATGAGGCCCACACCCATCGCGATGTCGGCGAAGCCCTGGTACTGGGCGATGATCGCACCGCAGGCGGCGACGAGCCCGTTGGACAGGGCAAGGGTGAGGATCGTCGTGTTGTCGGTGTTGACGCCGAGGGAGCGGATCATCTCCTTGTTGTTGCCGGTCGCCTGGATCGCCAGGCCGAGGTTCGTGGTGAGGAACCAGTCGACGACGAACTTGAGCACCAGCACGGCGAGCAGGAAGGCCGCCACCGACATCCAGGTGCCCATGATCCGCTCTTCTTTGAGCGGCGTCATGATCGTCGTCTCTCTCAGCAGCGGCAGGTTCGCCTTGCCCATGATCCTCAGGTTGACCGACCACAGGGCGATCATCGTGAGGATGCCGGCGAGCAGCCCGTCGATTCCGCCCTTGGTGTGCAGCAGCCCGGTGATGATGCCGGCGAGCACGCCGGCCCCGCCGGCGGCGAGGGTGGCGACGATCGGGTTGACCCCGGCGATGATGAGGGCCGCTGCGGTGGCCGCTCCGGTGGTGAAGCTGCCGTCGACGGTGAGGTCAGGGAAGTTGAGGACTTTGAACGTCAGGTACACCCCGAGCGCCATGACGCCGTAGATGATGCCGAGTTCGAGTGCGCCGATCATAGTGTGGTGAGATTCTCCGAGTCGTGAGGCGGACTGCAGCGAACGGGAGTGTCCGAAGGGGAAGCACCGTTCGCTGCAGCCCGCACTGTCAGCCTACGCGCCTGTCAGCGCATGGGCACGGTCATTCGACGACGGTGTCAGCCGAGTCGATGAATTCCTGGTCCATCTCAACGCCCATCCGCTTGGCGGCTTCGGGGTTGATGACCAGCTGGTATTCCGACTGCTGCTCGACAGCCATCTCGGCGGGATCCTCGCCGTCCTTGAGGATTTTGAGCGCCATGTCAGCGGTCTGCTTGCCGAGGGCCTCGTAGTCGATGCCGTAGGTCGCTGCCGCGCCCTCTTCGACCTGGCCGGCCTCGGAGCCGATGAGCAGTGCCTCGTTCTTCTCTGCGGCCTGGACCATCGTCGAGATCGCTGAGACGACGGTGTTGTCGGTCGGGACGTAGTAGGCGTCGACGTCGCCGAGGGAGTCGGCGGCCTGCGAGACCTCACCGGAGTTCGAGACGGTGGCTTCCTTGATCTCGATGCCCTGCTCCTCGGCGGCTTCCTTGGCCATCTGGACCTGGACTTCGGAGTTGACCTCACCGGAGCTGTACACGATGCCGACGGACGTGGCGTCGGGGTTGATCTTCTTGACCAGCTCGAGCTGTTCGGCGACCGGGTTGAGGTCGGTGGTGCCGGTGACGTTGCCGCCGGGCTTCTCCAGGCTGTCGACGAGCTGCGCTTCGACCGGGTCGGTGACCGCGGTGAAGACGATGGGCTTATCGGAGATCGCCTGGGCTGCGGCCTGTGCGGTCGGGGTGGCGATCGCCAGCACGAGGTCGAGGTCCTGGGAGGCGAAGTTCTGGGCGATCGAGGTCGCGTTGGACTGGTCGCCCTGGGCGTTCTGCTCGTCGTACTCGACGTCGACGCCGGCGTCCTCCATGCCCTTCTTGAAGCCCTCTGCTGCAGCGTCAAGCGCTGGGTGCTGGACGATCTGGGTGATGCCGACTGTGTAGGACTCCTGGCCGCCGCCGTCACCGCCCTCTCCTCCTTCGCCGCCGCTGTTGCCGCCTCCGCAGGCTGCCAGTGCCAGTGCCGCCGATGCTGCCGTGAAGCCCACGGCCATGCGCTTGATCCGCATGTTCTCCTCCTCTGCGAGAGGGCCGCACACCCCTCTGTGCGCGGCCGCTCAACGAGCTCAACCTATCCCAAGCTGAGCATGACCTGTTAACTATCTCACAGGGGTCCGACGCCTTTGCAGACAGACGGCCTTGAAGGCTGATTCGTTACGGACATTTGACTCAGAACGCCCGTTCGGGCCGGACAGCGCGGCACATGCGTCGCCATATGACGTTCGGCGCATACGACACGCTGCGCGTGTGTTCGACTCTGAGAGACCACACTGTCTGAAAGGAGCTTCAATGACTACGATCCGCACGAGCCACGCCGGCTCTCTGCCTCGCACCGAGGCGCTCATCGCCGCCAATCGAGCCCGCCGTGATGAGGACACCGGCGCCGAGGCGTTCGACGAGCTGCTGACGGAGAGTGTCGTCGACATCGTGGCCCGGCAGCGCGCCCTGGGCATCACCGAACCCAACGACGGCGAGTACGGCCATGCGATGGCCGCCGACTTCGACTACGGGGCGTGGTGGCATTATTCGTTCGCCCGCACCGGTGGTCTGTCACTGTCGGAGCAGGGGCTGTGGGAGCAGCCGGCGGTGCGCTCCCAGCCGGGTCAGGTGCGGCTGACGAGCTTCGGGGACCGGCGTGACCGGCAGCTGTTCCCCGGTGTCTACTCGGATCCCGCCGGTGGCGCCGATACCGGTGAACAGCCGGACTTCCCGAAGGTCACCGGCCCGATCAGCTACACCGGCCACGAGCAGGTCGCCCGCGATATCCGCAATGTCACCGCCGGCCTCGAACAGGCCGGCTACGAGGTCTCGCGCGGGTTCCTCAACTCGCTCTCACCGGGTTCGGCCTCCCGGATCGCCAATGAGCACTATGAGACGGAGGAGGAGCTCATCTGGGCGTTCGCCGATGTGCTGCGCGAGGAGTACCTCGCGATCACCGAGGCCGGCCTCATCGTGCAGATCGATGACCCGTCGATCGCGGAGAACTTCGACCAGATCAACCCGGAGCCCAGCTATGAGGACTACCGGGCGTTCACGCAGATCCGTGTCGAGGCGCTCAACTATGCGCTGCGCGGCATCGACCCGCAGCAGGTCCGCTTCCACACGTGCTGGGGTTCATGGCATGGCCCGCATGTCACCGATCTGCCGTTCGCAGAGATCGTCGACCTGGTGCTCTCGATCAATGCTGCTGGGATCACCTTCGAGGCCGCCAATGTCCGCCATGAGCATGAGTGGCGGATCTGGGAGGACACGACGCTGCCGGACGGCAAGTACATCATCCCCGGCATCGTCTCCCATGCCACGAACGTCGTCGAGCACCCCGAGCTGGTCGCCGACCGGATCGAGCGCTTCGCCCGGCTCGTCGGCCCGGACAACGTCGTCGCCTCAACCGACTGCGGGCTCGGCGGGCGGGTGCATCCGGAGATCGCAGTCGCCAAGCTCGAGGCACTCGCACGGGGAGCCGAGATCGCCGGCTCGCGCCTGTGATCAGTCGAGCAGTTCGTGTCGGACGATCGACTGCTCACGGTCGGGTCCGACGCCGATGACGGAGATCCGACAGCCGGAGAGCCGCTCGAGGGCGAGCACGTAGTTCTGCGCGTTCTCGGGCAGCTCTTCGAAGCTGCGGGCCACCGAGATGTCCTCGTCCCAGCCGGGGAAGGTCTCGAAGATCGGCTTGGCGTGGTGGAAGTCGGACTGGCTTGCCGGCATCTCGTCGTGGCGCACTCCGTCGATCTCGTAGGCCACGCATACCGGGATCTCCTCGATGCCGGTGAGCACGTCGAGTTTGGTGAGCACGTAGTCGGTGAAGCCGTTGACGCGGGCGGCGTAGCGGGCGATGACCGCGTCGTACCAGCCGCAGCGGCGCGGCCGGCCGGTGTTGACGCCGTATTCGCCGCCGGTCTTCTGCAGCCGCACGCCCATCTCGTCGAACAGCTCAGTCGGGAACGGCCCGGCGCCCACACGGGTGGTGTAGGCCTTGACGATGCCGATGACGCGGGTGATGCGGGTCGGGCCGATGCCGGCGCCGATCACTGCGCCGCCAGCACTCGGGTTCGATGAGGTGACGAACGGGTAGGTGCCGTGGTCGACGTCGAGCATCGTCGCCTGGCCGCCTTCCATCACGACGACCTCACCGGCGTCGAGCGCCTCGCCCAGCAGCAGCGAGGTGTCGCACACCATGGGGCGCAGCCGTTCGGCGTACTGCAGGAAGTACTCGACGGTCTCCTCGACCTCGACGGCGCGGCGGTTGTAGACCTTGAGCAGCAGTTCGTTCTTCTGCCGCAGCGCGCCCTCGACCTTCTGCCTGAGGATCGATTCGTCGAACAGATCCTGGATGCGGATGCCGATGCGCGAGACCTTGTCGGCATAGGCCGGGCCGATGCCGCGGCCGGTGGTGCCGATCGCGCGCTTGCCGAGGAACCGCTCGGTGACCTTGTCCATCGTCTGGTGGTAGGGGGCGACGACGTGGGCGTTGGCGGAGATCCGCAGCGCCGAGGTGTCGGCTCCGCGGGATTCGAGCATCTCGATCTCCTCGAAGAGGGCTTCGAGGTTGACGACGACGCCGTTGCCGATCACCGGTGTGACGTTGGGTGAGAGGATGCCGGCCGGCAGCAGCTTGAGTTCGTACTTCTCCCCGCCGACGACGACGGTGTGGCCGGCGTTGTTGCCGCCGTTGGGCTTGACGACATAGTCGACGCGGGTGCCGAGGATGTCGGTGGTCTTGCCTTTACCTTCGTCGCCCCACTGGGCGCCGACGACAACGAGTGCTGGCATCGAGGAGTTCTCCTTGCTTGACTGCCGTTACTCAGCCAGTCTACGCGAGCCCCTGGTCACACCGGGCGGGCAGGACCCTCTCGTCACAGGCTGTCGGAGGAGGCGATGAGGTCGGCTGCTGCGGGGTCGGATTCGCGCAGGAACCGCTCGATGCGCTGCGCTTCCTCGCCTTCGCCGATGGTCGCTGCCGCCCGGCCGAGTGCGTAGAGGGAGCGGAGGAAGCCGCGGTTCATCTCGTGGGAGTACGGGATCGGCCCGGCGCCTCGCCAGCCGGCCTGGCGCAGGGCGTCGAGGCCGCGGTGGTAGCCGACGCGGGCGTAGGCGTAGGAGTCGACGGTCCGGCCCTCGTCGTAGGCTTCATCGGCGAGGACCGCCCAGGCGAGGCAGCTGGCGGGCAGGTCGCTGACGACGTCGGCGGCCTCCTCACCGGCGGTCATCCGCTCCCGCGCCTCGGCGTCGGGGTGGTCGGCGGGCAGGAAGGTCGGCTGCGGGCCGATCTGGTCAGCGGACAGATTGCCGATGTGCGAGGGGTTTCCGAGCGGCTGGTTCATCACGTCTCCTGGTGTGGTCGCTTCAGTCGGTCTTGACGGCTGAGGGCTGGATGGTGAACGGGTTGTCGGCAAGCGCGCCGTAGGCTCCGGCAGAGGCGAGCTCGCCGAGCTGCTTCTCGGTGGCGACACCGGTCACCCACGTCTTCACGTCGCTGGCGAACCACTCGTCGAGGTTCTCAGCGTCGGCCGGGACGGCGGCCATCGGCGCGTCGACGGCATCGGGGCCCTGAGCCTCACCGTCGAATAGCGCAGTGAGGCCGGCTTCACCGGCCTGCGTGAGAACAGCGGGGTCGTCGCTGCGGACGATGATCCCGTCGGTGCGGCCAGTCTCCTCGGCGGTGGTGATGACTTCGCCGATGGTGTCGGCGTCGACGGCGGGCATGAGGACGGTTGCGCTGCCGAAGTCCTCCAGCGCCTTCGCCCACGTCAGCGTCGTGCCGGTGCGCTCGGAGTCCGGTGCGGGGGCGATCGCCGCCTCGGCGAAGGTCGCGTCGTCGGTCTCATCGACCGGCTTCTCAAGTCCGAGGGCCTGAGGTTCAGCGTCGGGGTCGGCGAGTACGAGGGTGCCGTCGGCGGTGCGGGCGAGGTCGACGGCCGGCAGGTAGCCGAACTTCACGTCCTCGGCCAGCGCCTCCTTCGAGTTGGCCGGGTAGAGCGTTGAACCGCCCTGCAGGGCGGCGACGACGGGGCTGTTGAGGCTTGCGACGGTCAGGGACTTCGCGGGGCTGAGCATGTTGAAGGTTACGAGGCCGAGCACGGCGATGGCGGCGATGCCGAGGGCGATGAACACCATCGGCGAGTTCTTGCGCTCAGGCTGTTCGGGGACCGGTGTCCAGCCTTCGGGGGTCTTCGTCATGTGCGACTCCGATCGACGGTCTGCTCGGCTCCGGTGACGGTGCCGCGCAGGAATCCGGCACCCCAGCTCAGGTGCATCGTCGGCACGATCGCGGCGAACCACGCCCGCTCACCGGGCGCACAGTCACGGGCAGTGGCCGCCACGCCGAGGATCCCTGCCGCGTATGCGGCCACGGGTGCGAAGCTCGCCCGCCCGAGCACGCGGACAGGTACGGGAGCCAGTCGCAGGGTGCCTGAGGCCTCGGCGACGGCGCCGGCGGCGGCTGCTGCGGTGCCGAGGACGAGCAGCGGGGGCGCGAAGTAGCGCGGGGAGTTCTTCGCGCCGTAGCGGCGGACGATCTCGGCGCGCCACGTGCCGGTGGCGTAGAACTGCTGGACGACTTTGCGGTATGCGGCGCGCGGCCAGTAGGTCACCTGCAGGCGCGGGTCGAAGCGGACCCGGCCGCCGGCTTCGCGGATGCGCAGGTTGAGCTCCCAGTCCTGGCCGCGGCGCAGGGTGGTGTCGAAGCCGCCGAGGCGGTCGAAGACTTCGCGGCGGTAGATGCCGAGGTAGGCGGATTCGGCGTCCTGGGCTTCGTCGCCGGCGTGGTAGGCCGGCCCGCCGAGGCCGATGCGGGACATGTAGGCGCGGGCGACGGCCTTCTGCAGGGCGGTGCGGCCGCGGGCGACCATGAGCCCGCCGCAGTTGGCGGCACCGGTTTCGCGCAGCACGGCGATGCCGGTGGCGGTGTAGTCGGCGCTGAGCTCGGAGTGGGCGTCGACGCGGATGATGACCGGGTGGCGGGTGGCGGCGACGGCGAGGTTGAGGCTCGTCGGGGTGTCGCCGGCGGGGTTGTGCACGAGGCGGATCCGCTGATCGGCGGCGGCGAGGCGTTCGGCGATGGCGGTCGTGTCATCGGCTGAGGGGCCGAGGGCGAGCACGACCTCCTTGGGGCCGGGGTAGCCCTGGGCGAGGATCGTGTCGACGGCTGCGGCCAGGTGCTCGGCTTCGTTGAGCACCGGCATGATGAACGACACGCCCGGCTCGGCCGGCAGGGCTGGCAGTGTCGCGGGGGCGAGGTCTGCTCTCACTTGTGCTGCTCGTACTCCTTCACGACGGCGTCGGTGTCCCCATCGGCGAGCAGCTCGCCCTTCTCGATCCAGATGGTGCGGTTGCAGGTGTCGCGGATCGAGCGCATCGAGTGGGAGACGAGGAAGACTGTGCCGGCCTTCTCGCGGATGCCGCGGATCCGGGCTTCTGAGCGCTTCTGGAAGTCGCGGTCGCCGACGGACAGGGCTTCGTCGACGATGAGGATCTCGTGCTCTTTGGCGGTGGCGATGCCGAACTTCAGGCGCGCGGACATACCGGATGAGTAGGTGCGCATCGGCATGTCGATGAAGTCGCCGAGGCCGGTGAATTCGACGATCTCGTCGTACTTCGACTCGATCTCCTCACGCGTCATGCCCATCGCGAGCCCGCCGAGGATGATGTTGCGCGAACCGGACAGGTCGCTCATGAGTGCGGCACCGACGCCGAGGAGGTTCGGCCGTGATTTCGCGTAGACGGCTCCCTTGGTGGGCGGGGTGAGTCCGGTGATGGTGCGCATGAGTGTCGACTTGCCCGAACCGTTGGTGCCGATGATGCCGATCGACTCGTTGGCGTAGGCGGTGAAGGACACGCCCTTGAGGGCGTGGACGGTGCGCAGCTCACGGCCGCGCTGCAGCAGGCCCTTGGCTGAGCCGGGAGTCAGGCGCTTGCCGGTGGCCAGGGTCTTGAAGTCGACGTAGAGGTCGTCGACGATGACGACGGGCTGGCCGTCTTCGGGACGGTTGCCGTCGTAGGTGCGGTGCTCAATCGTCTCGGCCATATCGCTCCTCAGCTTTCCAGAAGAAGACGATGCCGATGCACAGGATGACAACGGCCCAGATGGCGTGCTTCCACCAAAAGTCGACGGGGATCTCGTACTCCGGCAGCAGGATGCCGCGGGCGATGGCGAGCACCTCGTAGAGCGGATGCCAGTCGTAGACGGCCGCAATGGCCGGGTACTTGTCGAGGACCGTCGCCGGGTCGAAGAAGACGCCGGAGGTGTAGAAGATCATGCGGGAGATGTAGGGCACGAGCTGGCTGAGGTCGCGCAGGTGGACGGTCAGGCGGGCGAAGATGAGGGCCACGCCCTGGTTGAAGACCCAGAAGATGAGCACGAGGGGAATGAGCAGGAACCAGCTGAACTCCGGCCTGGCACCCCACAGCATCGTCAGGATGATCATGAGCGCCAGGGTCGGCACGAAGTTGAGCAGGTTCTGCAGCACCGTTGAGACCGGCAGGACGAGGCGCGGGAACGGCAGGGACTGCACGAGCGCGGAGTTGGAGATGATCGACTTGGCGCCGCCGTTCATCGAGGAGTTGAAGAACTCCAGCAGGAAGACGCCGATGATGACGTAGGGGACGAATCCCTCCGGCCGCATGGACCCGAGCACGAGGCCGAAGACGAGGCCGTAGATGAGCGCGGAGAAGATCGGCCGCAGCAGCACCCACAGCATTCCGAGGCGGTTGCGCTCGTTCTCGCTTTGGATGCGGAACTTCGCGAGGCTGAAGATGAAGTCGCGCCGCCGCCATACCTCTTTCAGGTAGTGGCTCAGCGGCGGGCGGGCACCAACTCTGTCGAGTGAGTACTTCGCCGCCATCTCAGGCATGCTCATGGTGCGCAGAACGCCCTTCGTCGGTTACAGGATCAGTGCGGAACAGACACATTGTAATCAGCCCCGCTCTTAGCAGTGTACGAGGCCGGGCGCCTAGCTGCGCAGTCGGCGCACCCAGGCGCGCAGATCGAGGTCTCCGCCAGCCGCGTCCGAGGTGGTGGGCCGGTCGGCTGCCGGCAGGGCCAGAATCTTCCGGGCCGCGTTGTGAGCGGGCGGTTGGTTGAGTGTCTCGGCCCCGCACAGCATCCCGTCGCTGAAGTGCAGCACCTGGAAGCGTCCGGACTGTTCGTCTCCGCTGACGATCGCGGTGCCCGTGCCGGTGACCCGGCCTGCGGCGAAGACACGTTCGGGGCCTTGGAAGCTCCAGTGCCATGGCACGTCGTTCCATTCTGCGTCGGGGCTGCCGGCTGCGAGCTGTTCCCCCAGCCATGTCCCCTGCGAGGCTGCGGCTGCTTCGGATTCCATCGGGCCGGCATCGGCCAGTGGGCCGCCGGCAAGGTGGGCAATATCACCGATGGCCCATACGTTCTCGGCGGGTTTCCCGTCGATGGTGAGCCGGAGGCTGCCGTCGACGAGGAGGTGACCGCTGCCGTCGCGGTCCCACTCTTCAGGCAGGGTGGCCGTGAGTGCCGCACCGCCGATTGCGGCGATCCAGACGTCGTGCGCGGTGTAGTCGCTTGGGTCGGCGTCGAGGAGGAAGTTGACACCGGCTTCGGCATGCCGGTCCATGAGTGCGCGGCCGATTGTCTTGTGGTGCCGTCCGATGAGCGGGCGGTCTCCGCGCAGGTACACCGTGACGCGGTGGCCGGCGTCGGCTGCGCTGCGGGCTGCTTCGAGAGCAAGGTAACCGGATCCGAGGACGCCGATGTCTGCGTTGTCGCCTGTTGCCGCGCGGATGGCTTCAGCGTCGGCCGCGCTGCGGATGGTGTGGACCGGTCCGCCTGGCAGCTCGGTCTGCGGGCGTCGCGCCCGCAGGCCTGCGGCCACGACGAGAGCGCTGCAGTCGATGCGCTGACCGTCGGCCAGATGCAGTCCCCGGCCGTGAGCCTCCACCTTGGTCACTTCTCCTTCGATCAGGCGGATGCCGTCTGGTCGTTGGAGAGGCACATGGTTGAGCTCGTCGGCGAAGAGGGTCTTCGACAAGGGCGGGAGTTCGCTGGGAACTGAGCGCGGATCAATGAGGATGACGTCTGCGGCTCCACCGGCACCCCCGTAGGCGCGGGCACATTCGGTTCCGGCCAGGCCGGCGCCGATGATGGCAAGAGTTTCCATGCGGCTCATCGTCTCATGTGGGCAGCAGGGCCCGACACTATGTGGTTATCAAACATCGTTCTGTCACTGCGGTGGTGTTGCAGGCAGCGCTGGGAGTGAAACGACTGGCTGTCGTTTCGGGTAGGTCGTCCGTTTCGGTTAGGTCGTCGGTGGCGGTGCGGTCTAGGTCGTGAGATTGAGGAGTTGTTGGGCGTGCGTCTGTCCGATGGGATTCGTCGGTGGTCTGGCTTTCAGTTGGTGGCCGCCGGGCAGCATCCAGGTCAGCATCCCGGTCTCTGACTGGCGGGTGACGCGGAGTCTGTCGTCGGTTTTCATCTGATGGTGTTCCCGGCACAGCGGGTGAAGATTCCCCATACTGGTGGGTCCGCCTCGTCCGGGGTCTTCGTGGTTGAACGGTTCGATGTGGTCGAGTTCTGCTTTGACTGCTGATCTGTGGCATCCGGGCAGTGTGCAGAACTGCCATTTCTCCACGAGCGCGATCCTCATCTTCTCGGGGATCGTGTAGGTTTCGGCGGCATGATCGAGTGCGGTGCCATCGGTCGGGTCGGTCAGGATCCGGTAGACCGTCGGATGCCCAGTACCGGTCAGCTGGCGGGCGGTTTCAGGTGCGATGGGGTGACCGTTGACCATCCCCGGCACACGAGCATCATCGTCTTCGCCGGTGTTCTCATCGAGGAGAGTCAGTGCTGGGACGGTGATGGTGATGCGGGCTTGGCGTTTGAGCCACTGGCCATCGACAGGGCACTGGACACCTGTTTCGGCTAGCGTGTCGGCGATCTTCTCAGCGGTGGCATCGATATCGATGCCTGCGGAGTTCGCCGCTTCTACAATGCATCTATCGAGCCCGCCTGGGGTGGAGTCACCGACCCGGCCTGGGGTGGAGTCACCGTCGACAGGCTGGGTGGTCAGTGTCCCTGCAGGCTGGCTGCCGGTGAGGAAGTCGAACATCAGCTCACCCATGCCCCGCTGGTCGACGATCTCATGATTCTCAGGTACTCCGAGCGGCTGCCCGAGTCCTTTGATCACCGAGCGTGCCATGCCAGCCAGCCGTGCTTCTAAGAGAGCGATCTGATGAGATGGTCCGCGGGCGATGAGGATCTCGAGTCCGTGGGGTTCGTAATAGGTCTCCACGGCGCGACGATCCCGAACCTGCCTGGTTCGTTGTTCACGCGTGACAAGAGTAGAAATCAGCTGGCTGACAGCGCACTTGAACGCCGTCATATCCGATACCCGGATCCGCGCCAGCCCGGCATCGAAGTCCGCCAGATACTCAGGCTCCAGGCTCGCAGCTCGTGTCGCCCCGTGAAGATACCTGTCATAGCCGATCACCCCGGCACGGGCTTGGGCCGTGAAGGCCGGCAGCCCGACAAGCCCTGCCGCAGCAGCCTGCACACGTGACCGGACCTGTTTGACGGTGGTGTCGAGGGCATCTGCCATGTGCATCAGTGACGTCGACGAAGTCCGTTCGACCAGCCAGGCATACGCATCCCGGCGCTGCTGGGCTTCGTTCCGGTAATCCGTACCGTCACGATCCGCCCGTCCCAGCGCACGGGGATCGGCTGCCAGTTCACGAACCGCATCGACCTGGACTGTCACGTCCTCGGGTGAATCGGAGGCGGTGCGGGCGAGGAAGGCATCGAAGAGGAACCCCAGCCCTGTCATCCGCTGCTGGTCGATGCCCTGGTAGGTGGATCGGAGCCGGTAGAGGCAGTCAGCGAAGTCAGAGGTATCGGCCACCGTGTCGTTGCGGCGGGGTGTGATGACCTGTTCTTCGACGAGCATCGCGGTCACCTCCTTGTGATCTACCGCGATCGTTCTGGTTTCAAGTCTAGGCGTGTTCGATATGCTGTGACAATAGTTTCGACTGTGTTCACATGCAACTCACATAAACATGTGCCTGCTGCGGGTCCTGGTTCCAGTCTGCCACCAGCCACGGACAACCCACCCCACCCCGCAAACACCCCCACCTCGGGAACGGCGGCAACCCGCCCTGCAAACGCAACCCCACCTCGGGAACGCCAACCACTGCCTCGGCCCCCCGTCGTCCGGGCACCCCGCCCCGCGCCCCCACAACACGAAACCGGCCCCGTCGAAAACGACGGAGCCGGTCACGTTGAGCAGGCGGGCCCGACGTGTCGCTCGAACCAAGCAGAACCCGCCGAGGATCCGAGCCCCACAGGCCCCACAGGCCCCACAGGCCCACCCTTCTCCTACACGCGGGCGCGGATCTCGCGGGCGAGTTCGCGGCGCTTGGCCTGCTCGACGGGGTCGGGCACGGGCAGCGAGGCGATGAGCTTGCGGGTGTAGTCGTGCTGCGGGCTGCCGAGCACCTGCGCGCCGGTGCCCTCTTCGAGCAGGCGGCCGTGGAAGAGCACGCCGATGCGGTCGGAGAGCATGTCGACGACGGCGAGGTCGTGGCTGATGAACAGTGCGGCGTAGTGGAACCGCTCCTGCAGCTCGGCGAAGAGCTCGAGCACGCGCGCCTGGACGGACACGTCGAGGGCGCTGGTGGGCTCGTCGGCGATGAGCAGCTCGGGGTTGAGCGCGATGCCGCGGGCGAGCGAGGCGCGCTGGCGCTGACCGCCGGAGAGCTCGTGCGGGTACCGTTCGGCGTAGGCCTCGGGCAGCTGGACGGCTTCGAGCAGCTCGCGGGTGCGCTGGCGGCGGTCGTGAGCGGACATGTCCGGCTGGTGCACGGCGATCGGCTCAGCGACGCACTCGCCGATGCTCAGGTGCGGGTTGAAGGACGCCGCCGGGTCCTGGAAGACGAATCCGATGCGCTTGCGCAGCGGCTTGAACTTCCGCTCCTTGAACCCGACCATCTCGTGGCCGAACACGGTGAGCGAGCCGCCGGTGGCCTTCGTCAGTCCGGCGATCGCACGCCCGATGGTCGTCTTGCCGGAGCCGGACTCGCCGACCATACCGAACACCTCACCAGGGCGGATCTCGAAGCTGACCCCGTCAACGGCGGTGAAGTCGGGCTTGCCGATGCCGCCGGGGTAGACGATCTCCAGGTTTCGGGCCACGACGATCGGTGCGGCGTCCGGGCGGGTGCGCCCCGCCTCGGCTCCGGTGGCCACCCCCGAGGCGGTGGCCGACCCAGCAGCCCCGGCCCCCGACGCGCGGGCAACCGTATCAGCACCGGCTCCCGTACCGCGGGCCGCCTCGGCATCCAGCCCGCCGGCTTTGCGCTCGGACACCGAGGTCAGACGGGGCACGGCGGCGAGCAGACTGCGCGTGTAGTCCTCGCGAGGCTCGGCGAAGAGTGTCTGCACATCGGCGGTCTCGACGAGGTCGCCGCGGTACATGACGGCCACGCGGTCGGCGAGGTCGGCGACGACGCCCATGTTGTGGGTGATGAGCACGATCGCGGTGTCCATCTCATCGCGCAGATCGCGCAGCAGGTCGAGGATCTCGGCCTGCACGGTGACGTCGAGGGCGGTGGTCGGCTCGTCGGCGATGATGAGCTTCGCCCCGAGCGCGAGCGCCATCGCGATGACGATGCGCTGCTTCTGGCCGCCGGAGAACTGGTGCGGGTAGTAGTCGTAGCGCTCAGACGCGTTGGGGATGCCGACCTTCTCCATCGCCTCGACGACGCGGGCGCGCAGCTCCTTCCGGTTCATCTTGGGATTGTGCACGCGCAGGCCCTCGGCGATCTGCCAGCCGACGGTGAACACGGGGTTGAGGGCGGTCGAAGGCTCCTGGAACACCATCGAGGCGGACCTGCCGCGCAGTTCGCGCAGCTGCTCGCGACTGGCGGTCACGACGTCGGCGCCGGAGACGACGATCGCCCCGCCGACGGTCGCGGTCTCCGGCAGCAGGCGCAGGATCGACTTGGCGGTCACGGTCTTGCCGGAGCCGGATTCGCCGACGATCGCAAGCACTTCGCCGGGTGCGACGGCGAGCGAGAGGTCGTTGACGGCGTGCACGTCACCGCCGTCGGTGGCGAAGGTGATGTCGAGGTCCTCGATGCTAAGCAGCGGCTCGCGTCCCGTGCCCGAGGCGGTGGCCCCGTGGCCGCCGCCGGCACCAGTGGCTGGGGTGTGGCTGTCGTCTGTCATGCGTTCTCCACCTTCTTTGCGCGGGCCTTCTTCCTGCGCACGCGCAGCCGGGGGTCGTTGAGGTCGTTGATGGACTCGCCGACGAGCGTGATGCCCAGCACCGTCATGACGATGGCGGTGCCGGGGAACACGGAGGTCCACCAGATGCCGGAGGTGACGTCGGCCAGTGCTTTGTTCAGGTCATATCCCCACTCGGAGGCCGAGGTCGGCTCGATGCCGAAGCCGAGGAAGCCGAGGGCTGCCAGGGTGAGGATCGCCTCGGAGGCGTTGAGCGTGAAGATGAGCGGCAGATTGCGGGTGGCGTTGCGGTAGATGTGGCGGGCCACGATCCGCGTCTTCGACACGCCGATGACCTGGGCAGCCTCGACGAAGGGCTCGGCCTTCAGCCGCACGGTCTCGGCGCGTACCACCCGGAAGTACTGTGGGATGAACACGACGGTGATCGAGATCGCTGCGGCGAACACGCCGCCGATGACGTTGGACTGCCCGCCGGAGATGACAATCGTCATGACAATCGCCAGCAGCAGAGTCGGGAAAGCGTAGATGGCATCGGCGACGACGACGAGGATCCTATCGAGCCAGCCGCCGATGTAGCCGGAGACGAGCCCGAGGATGACGCCGAGGAAGATCGACATGAGCACGGCGACGACGATGACGAACACGGCCGTACGCGCGCCCCAGATGACGCGGGAGAGCACGTCGAATCCACCGACGGTGGTGCCCCATGAGTGCTTGGAGCTCGGCGGCTGCTGGGCGCCGAAGCGCCCGGCCTCGTCGGCAAGCTGATTGAACCCGTAGGGGGCCAGCAGCGGGGCGAGCAGGGCGGTCAGCAGCACGATCGCGCACATGACGAGGCCTGCGATGAGCATGCCGCGCTGCAGCCCGACGGACTGCTTAAGGTGGCTGATGACCGGCACCCGCGAAGTCCAATGCCGCTGCGAGCCGCCGGTCCCCGCGCCCGAGGCGCCGGTCTGGCCGGTCCCCGCGCCCGAGGCGCCGCCGGTCTGGCCGGTCCCCGCGCCCGAGGCGCCGGTCTGGCCGGTCCCTGCGCCCGAGGCGCCGGCTGCGCGGGCACCGGTGGCGGCGTGTGCGCTGCCGGTGCTGTCGTTCGTGCGATCGGTTGGGTGGGTCATCAGTACCTCACTCGCGGGTCGATGAGGGCGGCGATGATGTCGACGATGAAGTTCGTCACCGCGACGATGACGGCGAGCATCACGACGATGCCCTGTACGGCGACGAAGTCGCGGGCGGTGAGATAGTGGGCGAGCTGGAAGCCCAGTCCCTTCCATTCGAACGTCGTCTCCGTCAGCACCGCACCGGCGAGCATGAGCGCGATCTGCATGCCCATGACGGTGATGATCGGGATGAGGGCCGGCCGGTAGGCGTGGCGAGTCACGAGCCGGAACTCGGAGACGCCTCGGGAGCGGCCGGATTCGATGTACTGCTGGCCGAGTGTGCCGATGAGGTTGGTGCGCACGAGGCGGAGGAAGGTGCCGCCGGTGAGCAGGCCGAGTGCGATCGCCGGCAGCACGGCGTGGCTCATGACGTCGGTGAAGGCGGCCATGTCGCCGATCCGCAGCGCGTCGATGAAGTAGATGCGGGTGGGTGCGACCACGCCGCCCATAACGAGTTCAGTCGAGGAGCTTGCACGGCCGGCGATCGGCAGGATCGGGAAGATCACCCCGAAGATGAGCTTGAGGATGAGGCCGGCGAAGAACACCGGGGTGGCGTAGCCGAGGATGGCGAGCACGCGCAGGGTGGCGTCGGGCCAGGTGTCGCGGAAGCGGGCGGCGATCATGCCGAGCGGGATGCCGAGCAGCAGCGCGACGATGAGCGCGAAGAACACGAGCTCCAGCGTCGCGG
Source organism: Brevibacterium gallinarum (assembly GCF_014836885.1). Taxonomy (GTDB): domain Bacteria; phylum Actinomycetota; class Actinomycetes; order Actinomycetales; family Brevibacteriaceae; genus Brevibacterium; species Brevibacterium gallinarum. The sequence continues at coordinate 363,271 of NZ_JACSPY010000002.1, read as the reverse complement.
CCCCGTAGGTCATGAGGATCGAGGTGACCGGGCGGTTGTCCGACAGGGTGGTGCCGAAGTCGCCGCGCAGCATGTTTCCGAGGTATTCGAAGTACTGCACGAGCAGCGGCCGGTCGTAACCGGCGGCGGCGACGCGCTCGGCCAGCTGCGCCTGGGTCAGGCGCCCGCCGAGGGCGGCGGTGATCGGGTCACCGGTGATGCGCATGAGGAAGAACACCAGTGTGGTGAGGATCCACACGGTCGGGATGATGAGCAGGAACCGGATGAGGATGTACCTCCCCAGGCCGGATCCGGAGCTGCGTTTGGCCGTCTTCGCCGCTGGATCCTCAGCGAGATCGGGCACCTGGACGCTTGCGGTCATGGACTCACATTTCGTGGGTTGGGAACTGGGTGGTTCTGGTCTCCGCCGCCGAGGCGTCTCTCGCCTCCCGGCAGACCGGAGCCGAGGCGGGGGTCTGGTGGGATCCCCGCCTCGGCTGCGGTGCGCGGTTCAGTCGGGCGTCACTTCTCCAACAGCGCCAGGCGGAACTGGAAGGACGGGTCGAGGGTCTCGTCGACGCCCTTGACGTCCTTGCCGGCGACGGCGATCTGGTTGCCCTGCAGCAGCGGCAGGGTCGGCAGATCTTCGCCGATGATGTCCTGCGCCTTGCCGAGCTCCTCAGCGCGCTTGCCCTCGTCGGCCTCGGAGCCCTGCTCCTTGAGCAGCTCGTTGAGCTCGTCGTTGGTGTAGTGGTTGGCGAGGAACGACGGGTTCTCCTCGGTGTTGTAGAAGAACGGCACGAGGTAGTTGTCACCGTCGGCGTAGTCCGGGAACCAGCCGAGCTGGTACATCGGGTAGACGTCGGCGCTGCGGTCCTCGGCGTACTTGACCCATTCGGTGGACTGCAGGTCGACGGTGAACAGGTCGGTGGACTCCAGCTGGTCCTTGATGAGCGCGTACTCATCACCGGACGACGGGCCGTAGTGATCGGGGTTGTACTGCAGCTTCAGCTCCACCGGGGTCTCAACACCGGCGTCCTCGAGGCGCTTCTTGGCCTTCTCAACATCAGCGCCGCCGTTGCCGTCGCCGTACATCTCCTTGAGCGATTCCTTCGCCGCCGGCAGCTCGGTGGGCATGTGCGAGTACAGCGGGGTGTAGGTGCCCTTGTAGACCTGTTCGGAAACGGCCTCACGGTCGATCGAATCGGCCATCGCCTGCCGGACGGCGAGCGCCTTGTCCTCATCGGCTTCGTCGGTCTTGGCACCGAAGGGCATGGTGTCGAAGTTGAAGACGATGTAGCGGATCTCGCCGCCGGGGCCCTGGTGGACGTCGACGCTGTCGCTGCCTTCGAGGTCTTCGATGTCCGTGGCCGACAGCGAGCGCCAGGCCACATCGATCTGACCCTTCTCGACGTCGAGCTTCATGTTGTTGGCGTCGGAGTAGTAGCGCATCTGCACGTTGGACGTCTTGGCCTCGCCGAGCGCGCCCTGGTATTCGGGGTTGGCTTCATAGGCGACGAGCTCGTTGAACTGGTAGGAGCCGATCTTGTACGGGCCGCCGAAGGCGTCGCCGTCGACGATCTCGTCATCGGAGGTGATCTCGTCGGCGGAGAAGGTGTCCTCATCGACGATCGGGCCGGCCGGCCCGGCGAGCACCTGCGGGAAGATCTGGTCGTTCTCCTTGTTCAGCTTGAACTGGACCGTCAGGTCATCCGGGGTCTCAACCGATTCGAGGCTGCCGAGCAGCGAAGACGGGCCGTTGGGATCGGCGATGCCCAGCTGGCGGTCGAAGGAGAACTTCACATCCGAGGACGTCAGCTCGTTGCCGTTGGAGAACGTCAGGCCCTCCTTGAGCTTGACTTCGAAGGTCTTCGGATCAGTGAAGTCAGCCGATTCGGCGATGTCGTTCTCGATGTCGGCGGTGCCGGGCTTGTAGCTCAGCAGGAAGGGGAACACCTGCTTCATGACGAAGAAGGAGCCGTTGTCGTAGGAGCCGGCCGGGTCGAGGACGGTGACCTTGTCGGTGGTGCCGATGGTGAGCGCATCACCGGACTCGCCTTCGCCACCGCCGCCGGTGGTCGAGGTGGAGCAGGCCGACAGCACCATCGCTGCCGCGCCGAGCGCTGCGCCGGTGGCCAGCAGCTTGCGTGATCGGAACATGAACGCGCCTTTCGTCATTCAGGAGTGGAGCAGACGTCATCCTAGTGCTGCGGTGTCACGAGGCGACGGCTTGAACCATGTATATCCCAGATCGCAATCGAAGTGTGACCGTGGGCACGGGACTTCCCCGCACCTGCGGACACTCGACAGCGGATCAGGTGAGTACCAGGACGAGCGTCATGACGCCAGGGGGTCAGTGCGATTCTCAGTGAATTGACACACACCGCGGAGTGTGGCTGAATCTCTCTGTGTGATGCCGCGCACAGCGATCGTGCGCGCCGCTGCCCCCTCTCCCCTCCCGCACCCGGGACCGGAGGATCCCGCCGCCTTTCCCGAGACGGTGGCTGGGCTGATTTCCTAAGGAGTCTTTTCATGTCAGACATCATCAGTCTGCTCAACGACCTCGTCTGGTCGCCGGTGCTCGTGTACCTGTGCCTGGGCGTGGGCGTGTTCTTCACGATCCGCACGAAGGCGATCCAGATCCGCCGGATCGGCGACATCTTCGTCTACATGTTCACCGGCAAGGGCTCCTCCTCGGGAGTCTCGTCCTTCCAGGCGCTGGCCGTGTCGCTGTCCGGCCGCGTGGGCACCGGCAACATCGCCGGTGTCGCCACCGCGATCGCGCTCGGCGGGCCGGGCGCGGTGTTCTGGATGTGGATGGTCGCCCTGCTCGGCGCCTCGACGTCGTTCGTCGAGTCGACGCTCGGCCAGATCTACAAGGAGCGCGACCGCGACACCGGCGAGTACCGCGGCGGCCCGGCCTACTACCTGGCGAAGGCGTACGCGCACACGAAGGCCAAGGGCCTGTTCCAGCTCTACGGCGCGATCTTCGCCTGTGTCACGATCTTCGCGATGAGCTCGCTGCTGCCCGGCGTGCAGGCCAACGGCATCTCCTCGGCGATGGCCAACGCGTGGGGCCTGGAGCCGTGGATCCCGGCTGTGGGCATCGTCATCGTGCTCGGGTTCATCATCATCGGCGGCATCAAGCGCATCGCGAACTTCGCCTCGATCGTCGTGCCGTTCATGGCTGTCATCTACATCATCGGCGCGATCATCGTCGTCATCATCAACGCCGGCGCCATCCCCGAGGTCATCTCGCTCATCTTCTCCTCAGCCTTCGGCGTCAACGCCGCCTTCGGTGCCGTCATCGGCGAGGCTGTGGCCTGGGGCGTCAAGCGCGGCATCTACTCCAATGAGGCCGGCCAGGGCACCGGCCCACACGCCGCTGCCGCCTCAGAGGTCTCCCACCCGGCCAAGCAGGGCCTGGTGCAGGCCGGTGCGGTCTACATCGACACGCTGCTGGTGTGCACGGCAACGGCGTTCATGATCCTGTCGACCGGCATGTACCGCGTCTACGAGGGTGAGGACGGCGGCCCGCTCGTCGGTGAGGGCGGTCGTCTGCCCGAGGGTGTTGAGGCCGGTCCGGGCTATGTGCAGCACAGCTTCGACACGATTGTGCCGGGCCTGGGTGCGAGCTTCATCGCGGTCTCGCTGGCGTTCTTCGCCTTCACGACGATCGTGGCCTACTACTACATGGCCGAGACGAACCTGTCCTACCTGCTGCGCAACTCGCGCAACACGCTGCTGCGCAGCGTCCTCATGCGCCTGCTGCAGCTGGCGATCCTCGTGGCCGTCGTCATCGGTGCGGTCGGTGGTGCCGGCGATGCCTGGACGCTCGGCGACATCGGCGTCGGTCTCATGGCGTGGCTCAACATCATCGGCATCCTGCTCATCCAGGGTCCGGCGTTCAAGATCCTCAAGGACTTCGAGGCCCAGCGCAAGGCCGGCAAGGATCCGGTCTACATCCCGGAGAAGTGCCCGATCCCGGGCGCCGAGCACTGGGAGTCGGGTCTGCACATCGAGGCTCATGAGGAGGCCACCGGCCAGAAGATCGACCGGCGCACCGGCAACTTCCTCGACCTCCCGCGGCCCTGACCGCCAGATGACCTGACCAGCAGGGCGTCTGAGCAGCCGAAGCTCACCTGACCGGCGCCCCACCCCTGTACGCGGCCCCGGCAAATGGTTCTCCCATCCGCCGGGGCCGCTGCATGCAGTCCCTCTGCTGTCGGCTCACCCCCGGCACCGATTGCCTGACCATGCGTTCTCACAATCTGAATCGGACCCTTGACACACGCAGAGGCCCTCGCGACGATTATGCAAACGTTTGCACACCTGTATGCATACAAAAGGCACTGCAGGAGGGCCAGTGTTACCGGAGTCCAGATCGGCTTGGCGCATCCACTTGGTCAACGTGCCCTCATGGATGCCGAAGTCCTTAGCGACCTCAGCGATCGTGACGTCATGATCGCGTTGCTGAGCAACACGCACCACATCGTCTTTGAACTCCTTCGGGTAAGGCTTGGGCATGATGACAATCCTTCCAGGCTCGGGGTCACCGAGCCAGATCATTTGTCACCTATCCCTGCACCAGCCCCAAGGCCCGCCGGGGTCGTTGGGAAGGTTGTCTGGTCGCTCAACGTACCGTTCGGCGCGCCGACGATGGCGTAGCTATGAGTAGCGGCGTGAGTGTCGACCCCGACGACGAACCGGTAGAGATCGGCCACGACGGCGGGCAGACTGGACATGCGATGTTCTCCTCACTGATCGGGTTGGACGTCGTTGCCGGCGTCAGCCCGGGTGAGAAGTCACGACGAGGCGAGCCTGTAATGAGCCACACCACACACAAGGCAATCGCTGTGGTGGACATGCTTCTGATCAAGCCATCGTTGTGGGCCACGGGCGACGCCGGCACCCAGCGCCCGCTGGACAGATCCCGGGTATGACACCCACATGGGGTCAGACGATTCAGGAGTCACAACGAGCGCCGCGTGACTAGCACCAACCCTGCCAGCCAGCCCCAGGCCAGCCACCACCAACACTTACAGACGGTTCACATGCCAGCACTCGTGTAGGCGGTGGCGTATTTCTTGGTGATCTCGATTCTCGTGGTCATCGAAACGTCCTTGTCGGCCATGACCCCATCGTCGGCGCGCCCTGCTGCCCGGTGGAAGTGTTTCGCGGGGACTTTCTATGAGTCTCGTCGAAAGCTTGTTAGTATCGCCTTACCATGGTAAGGTAAACCTAGCCTGAGACTCACTGACCGCCACGCTTCCGAGGTTTCTACTATGCCGCTTCCTTCCATCCCGGCCTATGCACTCGATGCACACCCTGCAGCCGTCAATCGGACCGCGTGGACTCTCGAACCAGCTCGCGCCATGCTGCTTATACACGACTTGCAGAACCACTTCGTCGACGCCTTCGACCGAACCCCGTCCTCCCAGATCACACTTGCTATTGCAGCGACCGCGAATCTGGCGAGCGCGTGCCGCGCAGCCAACGTGCCGATCGTCTACACCGCTCAGCCGCCTGCACAGCATGCAGCTGACAGGAGACTGCTGACCGATTTCTGGGGCACCGGGCTCGCGACTCCGGCTGCTGCTGCGATCATCGACGAACTCGCACCCAAACCTGATGACATCGTGCTGACGAAGTGGCGGTACTCGGCCTTCCACCGCACGGATCTGCTCGATCGTCTGCGCAACCACGACCGCGATCAGCTCATCATCACCGGCGTCTATTCACACATCGGCTGTCTTACCACAGCGCTCAACGCCTTCATGCACGACATCAAGGTGTTCTTCGTCGCCGACGCCCAGGCAGACTTCAGCGCCGCTGACCACCAGATGGCCCTCGACTACGTGGGGACCCGCTGCGGGCAGGTGACAGTGAGCGCAGAGGTGCTTGACGCTCTCGCCCGCGTCCGACCGATGTCAGGCGCTGTGAAGGTATGACCGTCCGCCCTGCCACTTCGCCCACCTCCGCCATCGTCGTCTCCGGAGCGGCACGAGGGATCGGGCGAGCACTGACCGAGTTGCTCACCTCCGCAGCCGAACTCCAACAGGGCACCACTGTTCTCGCCGTCGATTCCGCCTGGACCGCAGCAGACCTCAATGCCCCGAGCCGGGCGAAGCGTCACTGCCTCGACGTCGCTGATGCCGAGGCAGTCGCTGAGTTCTTCACTCAGCTAGCCGCAGCGTACCGGCTGAGAGCGCTTGCCAATGTGGCCGGAGTGCTCGTCACCGGTGAGGCGGTGGATCTGAGCCGCGCAGACATCGACCGGCTCGTCAGCGTCAACCTCACTGGTGTCATCCAGATGTCCACGGCAGCTGCTCGCACGATGCTTGCCCAGCAGCCCACGCCGGATGGGGACGGCACCAGCATTGGCACCGACCGATCGATCCTCACCATTGCGTCGAATGCCGGAAGCGTGCCGCGCGCCGGCTTCGCCGCCTACGGTGCGTCAAAAGCCGCTGCCGCGCACTTCACGCGCAGCCTCGGATTGGAACTCGGTAACGCCGGTATTCGATGCAATGTCGTCAACCCGGGCACCACCAGGACAGACATGGTTGCAGGGCTATGGGACGGTCACGACCGCACCGCCGAGGCGATCGCCGGCGACCCCAGCCGGTTCCGGACCGGAATTCCTCTCGGACGCATCGCCGAACCCGCCGACATCGCCCGGGTCGCAGCCTTCTTGCTCAGCGATGCCGCCTGCCACGTCACTGCCGCAGAGCTCACCGTCGACGGAGGTGCGACAACCCCATGACAACGACCACCATCACTCCGGCCTCCGCCGCTGGCGGCACGCTGCCGATCCGGGCAGACAACCAAGCCTCGGACACCTCCATCCCGGACTTCTCCTTCGCGGCACAGGGCTGGACCCTGCGGGCACACGGCGGGCAGCTTCTCACCCCGGTGTTCGCCGACGGCGATACGCAGGTTGCCGATGCCGTGACGGAAATGCTGACGGCGGCCACGAAACGATCCGGTCGAGCGCATATCGTCTGCGGGCTCATTCCTTTCGACACCTCTGAACCGGCCTGTCTGCGGCTTACAGACGATGTTACCCTCACCCCGCGCCGAATCCCGCTACCCGCGCAGACCCGCCGACCAGCTGACAGTGCCGGCACCCCGCACGACCAGGCAGCAGTGCCGGACTCACCGCACTACCGGACGGCAGTCAGCCAGGCATTGGAGCACATCGCGGCCGGACGGGTTGAGAAGGTCGTCCTCGCCCGCAGAATGCGCCTACCTCTGGCTGAGCAGCTGACCCCGGTGCAGGCCCTCACCGCACTGCTGCACCGCCTCAATGCCGCCAATCCCACCGCTGACGTCTTCCACGCCCGTCTGCCGCATGAGCAGTACTGGATTGGTGCGAGCCCGGAGGTCGTCGCCGATGTCCACAACGGGACCCTCATGACCCATCCGCTGGCTGGATCGCGGCCCCGGCTGGCCGGTCAGCGGGCGCCGGGACCGGAGTTCTGCACCGCTGGGAAGGATCTGCGCGAACACGCCTACGTCGTCGATCACATCCGTGCGGCGCTGGCCGACCTGACCGAGCATCTCTCCAGCCCAGCCGCACCAGAGCTGTTCGCCACCGACTGCATGTGGCATCTGGGCACGCGCATCACCGGCAGGCTCACCCCCGGTGTGTCCGCCCTGGCCGCAGCGCTGGCCCTGCACCCGACTCCGGCTGTCTGCGGGTCCCCTGCAGCGGCTGCGGCTGATCTCATTACCGAGCTCGAACAGCACCGGCGCGGGTTCTACTCCGGGCTGGTCGGCTGGACGGACGCCCACGGCAACGGCCGGTGGTCACTGGTGCTGCGCTCGGCTCAGCTGAGCCCGACACGGCTGACACTTCACGCCGGCGCCGGGATCGTCGCCGGCTCGGATCCGGCTGCCGAGCATGCCGAGACGGCAGCGAAGTTCGGCACCATGCTCGCCGCGGCGGAAGGACTGCGATGACCCAGCACGCACAGCAGGACAGCGGTAGGCGGCCCACCCTGCCGGCACACCTCGGCCCACCGACACCGGACCCGCTGGACCCGGATTTCCTGCGCCACCCCGCTGCCCAGGCCGAGGTGTACATCGCCGCTGGGCTGTGGGGAGACCAGCGGCTGGATGAGGTGCTGCTCGCCGCGGCAGCAGAGGCGGATGCGGCCGACCGCCCGGCGATCACCGACGCATCGATGAGCATCACGCACGCTCAGCTGCCCGGTCTCGTTTCAGCCACCGCCGCCCAGCTGCGCGCGCACGGCATCGAATCCGGCACCCGCGTCGTGCTGCACCTGCCCGACAGTCCCAACCTCATCGTCACCGCCATCGCGCTGCTGCAGATCGGCGCCATCCCGGTCTTCGCGCTGCCGGCCCACCGGGTGCAGGAGATCACCCACTTCGCCACCGTCGCACGCGCCACCGTCCATCTGCTCGGACCGCTGCCGGGCCTGTCGTCTGCCGCTGCTGCGGATCTCACCGCTGCCGTCGAATCCGTAGTGCCGGGACTGCGGACCGTGGCCTGGGGAGACGATCACCTGCACCCAGCCACCGCCGCGGGGGCGGCCGCAGTTGCGGTTGCGGCAGGTCTGCCAACCACCGCCTCGGGCACGGCGAACACGCGACCGGCCACCAGTGCTGCCGATCTCGCGTTCTTCCAGCTCTCCGGGGGCACGACCGGGGCCTCGAAGCTCATTCCGCGCGCCCACCGGGAGTACATCTACTCGTTCCTGCGCTCCAACACCGTGTGCGGATTCGACGCCGCGACCGCGCTGCTGCCCGCGGTGCCGCTGGCCCACAACTTCCCCATGTCCTCACCCGGCTGGATGGGCGCACTCGCCGCCGGTGGGCACGTCGTCATCCCTCCGGCTGTCGATGCGCACAGCGTGTTCGCCGCCGTCGGCGCACATCGTGTCACCCACATCCAGGCCGTCCCACCGCTGGTGCACAGCTGGCTCGACTCCGGGCTGCGTCCACCGGCCGGTCTGCAGCGGATCCTCATCGGCGGGGCGCGGCTGGCCGAATCGACCGCCCGGCGGGTCAGCGCCGAACTCGCACCCCTGCAGCAGGTCTACGGGATGGCCGAGGGCCTCGTGTGCTACACACCGCTGGACGGATCTGCCGATCTGATCGCCACCACCCAGGGCCGGCCGATGTCGCCGGCCGATGAGGTACGCGTCGTCGATGCCGACGGCTGCGTAGTGCCGACCGGTGAGACCGGGGAGCTGCTCGTGCGCGGGCCCTACACGATCCCCGGCTACTATGCGGCCCCGCAGGTCAATGCCGCATCGTTCACCGCCGACGGGTTCTTCCGCACCAGTGACCTCGTGCGCTGTTCACCCGACGGCGATATCAGCGTCGTCGGCCGAGTCAAGGAGCAGATCAATCGCGGGGGCGAGAAGATCGCCCCCGCCGAGGTCGAATCCCTGCTCATGCGCCACCCCGGAGTGTCCGATGCACGGGTGCGCGGAGCTGCAGACCCGGTGCTCGGCGAACGCGTCGAAGCCCACATCGTGCCGCGGCCCGGCTGGGAGGATGCGCTCAGCTCCCGCGTGCTGCGCAGACATCTGCGCGACATCTCATTGGCCGACTACAAAATTCCGGAGACCTTCACCCTCGTGACCGAACTGCCCCAAACCCCCGTTGGAAAGATCAGCCGCACCGCTGCAGCCGCCTGCGCACCCGACGATGCCACCGTCGTCGATGTCGTGGGCGTGGGCTTCGGGCCGGCGAATATGGCGCTTGCCGCCGCACTGTCCGAGCTGCCTGCCAGTGAAGCACCCACCGCGGTGTTCCTCGACGCTGCCGCCGGCCCGCAGTGGCATGCCGGCATGCTGCTGCCCGATGCCAGCCTGCAGGTCAGCTACATCAAGGACCTCGTGACCCTGCGCAATCCCTGCTCGCAGCTGTCGTTCCTCAACTTCCTCGTCGCACACGACCGGATCCAGGACTTCTTCAACCGCGGCTCCTCCGAACCGCTGCGCGTCGAGTTCGCCGCCTACCTGCAGTGGGCTGCCGAGCAGCTGGGAGAATGGGTGCGCTACTCCCACCGGGTCACCTCCATCGAGCCGATCGCCGCTGCCGGTGACACCGCCGCCGAGGCGGTGGCCGGGGACAGTGCCGGCGCGGGCGGTGCCAGCGCTGGCAGTGAAAGCATCATCGGCTATATCGTCCGTGCCGAGACCCCGGACGGACCGCGCACCTATGTGGCCCGCGATGTGGTGCTCGCCTGCGGGCTGCAGCCCTACACTCCCGCCGAGTTCGGCATCCATGAGCGGCTCATCCACTCCGCTGACTATCTGCACCGGATCGGCACGCTGCCGATCGATGAGCAGGGCAGTGATGCACAGCCAGGTGATCGGCAGCCAGGCGATGTGTCTGAGGCAGGGCGAGCTGCCAGGACTGAGCTCGTCGTCATTGGCGGTGGGCAGTCGGGGGCTGAGGTGTGCCTTGATCTGCGGGAGCGCTTCCCCGCCGCGCGGGTGCACCTGGTGCATTCGCGTTTCGGTCTCATCCCGTCGGACGCCACGCCCTACGCCAACCGCATCTTCGACCATGCTTCCGTCGACCGGCTCTACTACGCCCCGACCGAGGTGCGCGACAGGCTCAGCGCCGTCCACCGGAACACCAACTACTCCGTCGTGCATGAGAACACCATTCAGGCTCTCTACGACGCGCAGTACGCCGACCGGTGGGCCGGTGATGAGCGGATCGTCATCCACGATGCCTCCCGGATCGAATCGATCACCGAGGCGACCGTTGCCTCGGGAACGGTGACCGGCGCCTTGGACGCAGAATCGGTCTCACAGCGAGATGGGCAGCCGCCCCGGCTCACGGTCGCCATCGGCCACGAACTCGACGGCAGCCGCACCGTCATCACCGCTGATGCGGTAGTGTCGGCCACCGGCTACCGGCCGCTGGACCCTGCCGAGCTCCTCGGACCGGCAGGCGATGAATTGCTGCGCGATGATGCCGGGCGGGTGCTGGCCACCCGGGACTACCGGCTGCAGTGGGATCGGCCGGACACCGGTCGGCTCTTCGCCCTCGGCGTCACCGGCCACCAGCATGGGATCGCTGCGACGCTGCTGTCGGACGTGGCGCTGCGCGCCGGTGAGATCACCGCAGCGCTGCTGGATACACCGGCTGAATCAGCTGCCGAGCGGACTGTGAGCGCGCACCTGCCAGCCCACCACACCGCACTGCCGGATGCCGCCCCGGTGGCTGCTGCCCATCTCACCTCATGACCGTTCTGCAGGCCACCGCACCGACGCTCAGCTGCGCTGGGATCTCTGCCGCATACGACCCGAAAGTGCCGGTGCTGCACGACATCGACGCATGCTTTGAGCCCGGCAGGTTCACCGCTGTCATCGGCCCCAACGGCAGCGGGAAGTCGACGCTGCTGTCCTGCCTGGCCCGCCAGCTGTCCTGCCAGGGCCGGATCGCGCTCGACGAAGCCGATGTGCGGCGCATGTCGCGGCGGTCCTACGCCCAGCAGGTGGCGTTTCTGCCCCAGTCACCGTTCGCACCCGAAGGGGTGAGTGTGCGCGGGCTCGTCGAACGCGGTCGGACACCGCACCGCCGGCCGTTCGCGCCGCTGAGCCGGAGTGATCATGCAGCCGCCGACGCTGCGATCGAGAGGCTGTCGCTTACCAACCTCGCGGAGCGCTCGCTGACGGATCTGTCCGGTGGGCAGCGGCAGCGTGCCTGGCTTGCCCTCGTGCTCGCTCAGGATGCCCCCGTGCTGCTGCTCGACGAACCGACCGCCTTCCTCGATCTGGCCCATCAAGCCGATCTGCTGTGTCTGGGCCGCTCGCTGGCAGCGGAGGGACGGACCGTCATTGCGGTGCTGCATGATCTCAACCTCGCGGCTGCCTTCGCCGATGATCTTCTCGTGATCGAGCACGGCCGCACTTCGGCCTTCGGTTCACCGACCGAGGTGCTCACCGCGGACCTGCTCGCCGAAACCTACGGGCTCAGCGCCGAGGTCATCGCCGACCCGCACACCGGTGCCCCTGTTGTGCTGCCGCGTACGGGCGCTGCCGGTGAGGGCAGAGTCACCGGTGCGATCGCCGGTGGCGCTGCGGTTGCCGTTGGCGGGGCTGGCGGGACTGCCGGTCGCGGCAGCGCGTCCGCTCAGCCCATCCAGACCATTCAGCCCGTAACAACCGCAGAGGAGCAACCGTGACCGCCATACCCCTCAACCGCGCCGAGGTCCTCGCGCAGCTGAGCGAAGCCGCCGACGGCGAACCTGTCACCGGGGCCGATGAGATCTTCGACCTCGGCATCGACTCGATCCGGCTCATGCGTCTGACCGATCGCTGGCGCACTGTCCGCCCGGACCTCGACTTCGCCGACATCGCCACAGCCCGCACCGTCGACGATCTGTTGGACGTTCTTGACGTCAACGAGCCGGCCGCCTCCTGAGCGGCCCCACAGACCCATCCACCACACCGCACTACACGAAACCCAACACAAAGGGAGAATGCAATGAGAGTCGCAACACGCACGGGCGTCGCACTGCTGGCAGCAGCAGCTGCGCTCGTCCTGTCAGCCTGCTCCTCCGGAGCCGGAGACGCAGCCGGGAAACAGGATGCCGACGGCCAGGGGGACGGTGCCACGAAGACCGTCGAAACCGCTTTCGGCAAGGTCGAGATGCCCACAAAGCCTAAGTCGGTTGTCGCCTTGGAGGGTGCTATCGGCCCGCTGCTGTCTGCGGGGATCACACCGAAGGCCACAGCCAGCGGTGACAATCCGGACGGGCTGCTGCCCGAGGAGTTCGAGAAGGTCAAGGACCTGCCGGCAGTGCTCGGCTCCGATGGCTGGGAGTACGAGAAGATCGCCGCGCAGAAACCGGATCTGCTCATCGGCACGGTGCGTGCCGGCAAGGACGAGAAGATCTCTCCGCAGGCCCAGGAGGAGTACAAGCGCCTCAAGGGCATTGCGCCGACGGTCATGATCCTTGCTGAAGGCGCCACCCACGCCAAGGATGCCAGCCTACAGATCTCCGAGATCGTCGGGTCCGGCGACAAGGCCAAGCAGGCCAAGGAAGAGTACGTGAAGAAGATCGACCACATCAAGGGGACCTACGACGACAAGCTCAAGGAATACACCTTCGCGCCGATCGATCATTTCGAGGGGAACGTCTCGGTCTACACGAGGATTTCGTGGCTCGGCGGCATCATCACCGATATGGGCGGAAAGCTCGATCCGGTGTCTGCCGGGATCACGGACCGCAACGGCACGGATCTGTCGACCGAGCAGCTGACGAAGCTCAGCGACAAGTCCATCATCCTTACCGAGATGGGCCTTGACGGCAAACCCGGTGCCGGTGCTGCCGAACTCGCAGGCGTGCCCACCTATCAGCAGCTGCCTTCGGTCAAAGCCGGCCATGCGTTCGGTGTGAAGTACTTCTTCCCGGACCGCTATGAAACCGCCAACATCGTTCTCGACCAGCTCGAGGACATCCTCAAGAAGGTCTGAGGCTGATGCCTGATCACCGCGGTCCCGGGCTGCCGGCAGCGAGTCTGCCGACAGCCGGTCTGCCGCTGACCGGTGCCCAGCGCGGCATCGCTGCGGCGTGCCTTGTCGACCCGTCCTCCAGCGACTACGTCGTCGGCGACATGCTGCGTGTGAGCGCAGCGACAGCCGCTGCGCCGGACGCCTCCGCGCCCCGGGCGTCCGGTGCCTCCGGTGCACCAGCGCCGGGGATCGACCACAGTCAGCTGTGCACAGCCGTCGAACGGGTGCTGCACGAAACACCGTCGCTGAGCCTGCGCCTGCACGGAGACGCCGACACCGGCACGCTGCGCCCGGGCCGCCCGGCCGCGGTGATCACACATCCGCTGCACACCCTGCCCGGCTCCGACGCGCCACAGCGGTGGGATGACGCAGTCAGGCTCGCCCGCGCAGACGTCACAGCACCGCTGGATCTCAGCCGCGACAGGCTCACCACCGCTCGCGTGTTCGCGCTATCCGCGACAGAGGCGGCGGTCTCGCTGGCGGTGCATCATCTGCTCCTCGACGGCTATGGCGTCCATCTGGTCCTCCGGCGCATCTTGCGCACCTATCTGCACCTGACCGGGGTGGCCTCTGCTCCCCGCCCGTGGACTGATCCTGTTGCGGTGACCGCTGAGGAGCAGGCCTATGAGCGCTCCGCCGCCGCCGAGGCCGACCGCGCGTACTGGGCTGCCTGCCCGCCGCGTCTCGGTGCCGTCCATTCCTTCCGTCTGCCGCGTTCCACCGCAGGTCAGCCGTCCGATCCGGCACCCCAGTCCGCGGCAGCTCAGCTGCCCACCCGCGCCGATGCCCCCATCCCTGAGCCGGTCCGCTGCCGGCCCGAGGTCGATCTCGACGCGCTCGCTGACTCCCACGGCTGCTCGGCTCTCGATCTGCTGCTGGCCGCACAGGCCGTTGTGCTCGCCCGCTGGTCGGGCAGCCGCGACGTCGTCATCGGCGTTCCGCTCATGAACCGCCTCGGCAGCGCTGCCGCCCAAGCCCCGACGTGCACCGTCAATGTGCTCCCGGCCGCCGTGCACGTCAACCCGACCGCCACCCTCTCGTCACTGCTGCACGAGGTGTCCGCCCAGCTCAGGCAGCTGCGGGCACACGGTCGGTTCCGCTCCGAAGCGCTGCTCAGCCTCCACGGCCACCTGGCCGCCGGCACCCAGCCGACCGGCACCGAACTCAACGTCAAGCTCTTCGGGCCGCTGCCGCACAGCCCGGGCCTGCACACCTCCATCGTGCCGCTGGCCGAAGGCCCGCTCGATGACGTGTCGATCGCGGTGCTGTTCGACGATACCGGCCCGGTTCTGTCGTTCACCGCACCAGCGGGCACCGCACCCGAGGCGGTTGCCGCCCTGGCATCGGAATTCACCCGAGTGCTCGCCTCCTTCGCAGCCCCCGGCGACCGACTGCTGGGAGCAGTGGAGACTGCCACTGCGGAAGCATCCGGGCCCGCTGCCGTGGGACCGGGCACTGTGGCAGCACAGTCCATTGCGCGAGCCGACCGGGTCGAACCGGTGTCGCTGCTGCACACCCGGCTGCGCGCGGCAGCCCGCCGGCATCCGCAGCGCCCGGCCCTCATCCATGCACACACCACGTGGACGCATGCGCAGTTGCACGCCGAAGTGCTCCAGCGGACCGCTGCCCTGGCGGCGCACACCGCTCTGGCACAGCCGATCATCCTCGATCTGCCGCGCGGCTGTGATGCGATCGCCTGGTATCTCGCCGCAGCAGCTGCCGGCCGCCCGGCCGCACCCATCGACCACGGTTGGCCGGAGGCCCGCCGCCGCGACCTCGTCGCCCACCTCACCACAGCTGCGCAGACCGCCGGCACCCCACCAGCGGTGCGGCTGACACCCCAGCTGTCGCAGAGCTGGCGTGAGGCGACCACCGCCTCGGGCGCGGGGTGTGCCGGCACCACCGGCTGGGAGGCGAGCGCCACCGCCGAATGGGACTGCGTCGACGCCGCTTCCCCGGCCTACATCATCCACACCTCCGGTTCGACCGGTCGGCCGAAACCGGTGCTCATCGGCCAGGCTGCGCTGGGACGGCACCTGCACGCCATCGGAATCGCGATGTGGGCGCCGGGGCAGCAGCACACGGCGGCCCTGACGCTGCCGCTCATGTTCGACGGTTCGTGGGATCTGCTCTCCGCCGTCGTGTGGGGCCACACTGTGGTGCTCATCGACCACGACACCGCCCTCGACCCGCGCGCCTGCACTGCCGCTGTGCGCGCTCACCGCGCGACTGCCGTCGACACGACCCCGACGATGCTCGCCGCGATGCTCGACGAGGGCCTGCTGGCCGGCGGCCACAGCCTGACGCACATCAACGTCGGCGGTGAAGCCTGCCCGGCCCATGTGTGGGACCGGATCGCAGCCGCACGCACCGCCGACGGCCGACCGGTCCAGGCCACGAACTACTATGGCCCGACCGAATCGACCGTCGACGCCACCCGCCTGTGCTCAACAGACCCGCAGGACTGCGCGGCTGCTGCCGCAGTGCGGTTAGAGGCCGGTTCGCTCATCGGGCGCGGGGTCGAGGGCACGAGCACCTATGTTCTCGACGACTGGCTGCGCCCCGTGCCGCCTGGCGTGCAGGGCGAGCTGTGGCTGGCCGGTGAGCAGCTGGCGCACGGTTATCTGGGACTGCCCGGGCGCAGCGCCGAACGGTTCGTCGCCGACCCCTTCGGGCCAGCCGGCTCGCGCATGTACCGCACCGGTGACCGTGTGCGGATGCTGCCGGGTGGGCATCTTCTCTACGACGGTCGGGCCGATAACCAGATCAAGGTGCGCGGTTACCGCATCGAACCCCGCGAAGTGGAGGCCGGTCTCGAACGTCTGCCGGCGGTCCGTCAGGCGCTGGCCCGGTTGGTCGGCACCCAGCTCATCGCCTGGGTGATCACGGACGCCACGAAGCCAGGCGCCACGGAGTCCGACGCTCCCGGGCCCGAACCCACGGAGTCCGAACCCACGCAGCTGCGGGAGGCGGCCGCAGCCATCCTGCCGGAGCATCTGCTGCCCGCCGCGGTGGTGCCGGTGCCCGCTTTCCCGCGCACCGCGACCGGGAAGATCGACCCAGCCCGGCTGCCGGCACCACAGGCCGCCACCTCCGGACGCCGACCGGATGGGCCTGCCGAAACGGCAGTCGCAGACGCATTCGCCGCAGTGCTGCACACCCGCGACCCGCGTGCCGATGCCGATTTCTTCCGCCTCGGCGGGGATTCGATCACCGCGATCCGGCTTGTCGCCGCGCTCCGAGACGCAGGGTTCACCACCTCGGTCTCGGAGGTCTTCACGCACCACACCCTCGCCCGCATCGCCGCGACCTGCGCACCGACCGCCTCGCCTGGTGGCCTCCCGGCTGGCTCCCCCGGCAGTCTCCCGGACGGCTCCCCTGACGACCTCCCCGCTGGTTCCGGCGCGGGGCGCCCAGCCGACTCCCCTGGCAGTCTCCCGGCCGCTGACCCGGCGGCCGCTGAAGCGGTCACAGCGCTGCTGCAGTCCCGACTTCACTCCCCGAAAGGACCCCACCGTTGACGACCGCTCCGATCATCTGGCCGACGACCCCGCTGCAGCGCGGCCTGCTGAGCACCCCGGCCCCGTATGTCGGTCAGGCGCGCATCGCGCTGTCCGCCCCGCTCGCTCCGGCCACACTCGCACGCGCCGCTGCCGCAGTGCAGACGCGCTACCCGCAGCTGGCTGCCGGGTTCCTCGTCGACGCCGAGGTCGAACCGACCCAGTTCGTCACCGCTGTCGACCCGCGGATCCGGGTGACCTCGCTGGGTGCGGTGACCGCCGCCGAGGCGGAGGCTCGGGTCGCTGAGATCGCCGCAGCTGAGGCCGGTGAGGGTTTCGATCTGTCCGATCCACCGCTGCTGCGCTGGCATCTCATCGATGCCGGGTGCCGTTCGGTGCTGCTTCTGACCGCGCATCATGCGGTGCTCGATGCCTGGTCGATGGCGTTGCTGCTCAGCGAGTTCGCCCGCCTGGGATCCAGCGAGCCAGGCCCGGCGCCTCAGACCTGCGACTACAGCGAACACTTAGCGCAGCTGCACCGCGCCGACCACAGCGCGGCAGCCGAATTCTGGGCAGGCGAGCTCGCCCACCTGACGGACATGCCGCGCCCCCGGTGGCTTGACCGCGAGGGTGCTGCTGAGGGTTCGGCAGCTGAGAGTGCAGATGTCACCCGCCGCAACTGTGAGCGCACCTTCTCACCCGAGCACACCGCTGCACTCGCTGCGTGTGCCCGCGACAGAGGCACCACTCCTGCAGCACTGCTCCGCGGCTGTGTGAGCCTGGCAGTCGACTGGCTGTCGGGCGCCACCGGCACACCGATCGTCATACCTGTTCACGGCCGCGGTTCAGGGCTGGCTGGGGTGGAGAACACCCCGGGCCTGTTCACCGATTCGGTGCTGGCGGCGCACCGTGCAGCACCCGGACCGCTGGCCGATGTGCTCAGCTCCCTCGAAGCCGCCTGGAATGCCGGTCTGCCGTACCACCACATCGGGCTGTCCGGGATTCTGCGCGCGCTGGGCATCGCCGATCCCGCCGGGGTCCTCTACACCCATGAGACAGCCGGTGAACCTGCCCGAGCACAGCTGCGCGATGCCGACAGCGGCGACATCACGCTCACGCTTGAGCATGTCGAGGACGGCACCCACTACCCGGTGGAGATCACCAGTGTGCTCTCATCACCCGGCCGCGCCGGCGCCGCAGAGCGCGCTGCTGGGGACAGCAGTGAGGAGCGCCGCTGGATGGGCTGCAGCGATCCCGCCTCCGCCCTCAGCATTCGCGTCGAGGTCGATTCCCGCCTTGCGGCTGGGACTGAGAATCGCCTCCTCACCGCAGTCGTGAGGCTGCTGCACACGCTGCGGGAGGACCCGCACCGACAGGTCAGCTCGATCGACCTGCGCACTGACGACGATCGGCGCGTCCAGGCCCGCGTGCTCGGCGGCAGCACGGCCGAGCACGCTCCGGACGCGCTGCCCCTGCTGCCAGAGGCCTTCGCCGCTGCGTGTGCGGCTCATCCTCACAAGCCGGCGCTCATCTCCGATGACCAGACCCTGACGTTCTCCCAGCTGACAGCCCGGGTCGCAGCCCGCCGCGCACAGTTGCTGACCGCGATGTCTGCACGCACCAGCACACACCGCCCCATCTGCGCGCTGCAGCTGTCCCGTAGCGTCGATGCGATCACCGCGCTGCTGGCCTCTCTCACCGCCGGTTTCATCACGCTGGTCCTCGACCCGCAGACACCAGCGCAGCGCCGCGCCGAGGTGCTCGACGAGCTTGCAGCCGATATCCTCCTCGATTCCAGCGGTCTGCGGCTGCGCACGCCTGCGGAGTCGAACGGCACAGCAGCATCAGCCCGCTGCACACCTGCCGGCTGGCCGGTGACCGGGACGGACACAGCGTTTGTGGTGCTGACCTCCGGGTCGACCGGTCGGCCCAAACCGGTTGCGGTGCCACATGAGGCGATGGCCGTGCTGCTCGCCCACCACCACCGGCAGCTGTGGACTGAGGACGTCGAGGTCATTGCCCACACCAATGCGCTGCACTTCGACGCTCATTGGGATGCTCTGCTCGGCCTCTTCGACGCGCGCACTGTGCGCCTGGTCGACACGCAGACCCTGCTCGATCCTCACGCCCTGGCCGCCCTGCTCGAACGTGAGCGCATCGACTACCTCGACCTCGGCCCGGCAGTGTGGGCCTCCCACCTGGCGGCCGGTCTGCTCACCACTCTCCCGACCGTCTGCGTTGCCGGCGGTGAGGCCTTCCCACCGCAGCTGTGGACGCAGCTGCGGCAGCTGACCGGTGACCGCGCGACACCGCGCGTGCTCAACGCCTACGGTCCCACGGAGAACACCGTCGATGCGTTCATCGCCGACGTGCGCGACAGCGCGCAGCCGCGGGTCGGCAGGGCTGTCGGCGGGACCACTGCAGCCGTGCTCGACGCCTGGCTGCGCCCGGTGGCTGTCGGCTGCGAAGGCGAACTGTATCTAGGCGGCACTCAGCTGGCCCACGGTTATCTCGGCAGACCGGCGCTCACGGCTGAACGGTTCACAGCAGCCCCCGGCGGGGCGCGGCTCTACCGCACCGGGGATCGTGCGTGGATCGACCCGGCCGGCAGCCTCGCACTGCTGGGCCGGGCTGACGACCAGCTGTCGATCAACGGCTTCCGGATCGAGCCCGGGGAGATCACCGCCGCGCTCACCCGCCTGCCGGGCATCCGCCACGCGCATGCGGCTGCGGTTGACCATCCGAGCGGCGGGAGGCGACTGGTCGCCTGGGTGCAGCCGGAACCCCAGGAGCCGTTCTCTGATCCCGAGGCGGTGCGCCGGGGACTGCGCGAGATGCTGCCGCCCCCGCTCATCCCCTCGGCAGTGCTGTCTGTCGATGCGTTCCCCCTCACCAGCAGCGCCAAGATCGATGCCCGGGCGCTGCCCCTGCCCGTCTGGGCGCGACCCGGCAGCACGAACGCCGACGATGCCGCCCCAGCTGCCGCCTCGGCGGCGGCCGCCGTGTGCGAGGCGACCGCGCACGTGATCGGGCGGGCCGATGCGCGGCTGTCCCTGCGCAGCCTGGGCGGGGATTCGATCTCCGCCATCCGGGTCAGCGCCTGGCTGCGGCGCAGCGGCTGGGCGCTCGAAGCCGGGGCCCTGCTCAGCGCCGACACACTCGCCGAGGCCGCTGCCGCAGCCGTCCCAGCCGTCAGCGATGCGCCCGGCCCGGCAGCTGACACCGCCCCTGTCGGCGTCGAGGTTCCTGCTGCCATCGAGATTCCTGCCGAACTGCGGGCCGTGCTGCCTGCCGGGGTGCAGGTGCGCGAGAAGCTGCCGCTGAGCGGAACCCTGACGGGAATGTATGCGATGAGCATGCGGGCCGGCGATGCGGACCCGTACCGCACCGCCACGCTGCTGCGGGTGGTAGCCGACACTGCTGACCAGCTTGCACAGCCGCGGGTGGAGGCGGCCTGGGATGCGGTGCTCGCCGCCCATCCTGCGCTGCGCAGCGTCATCGCGCAGGGCAGTGATGCGGTGCCGGCGGCCTTCACGACTGATCCCGGACGCATGGTCCATCACGTCATCAATGCGGCAGATGCTGCGACTGAGCCTGCGGATCTCGACACGCTGCGCACCACAGCTGTCGAGCGGGCGATCAGCGAGCAGTCGCTGGCCGGCGGCCGCCTCATCTGTGCGGTGTGGCTGCGTCTGCCGCGGCGAAGCGCCGCTGATCCGGTGGCCGTCGAGCTCGCCCTCGGTGTGCATCATCTGCTCGCTGACGGCTGGACGACACCGCTGCTGGCGGAGTCGTTTGCGAAGGCGCTGCGCGGTGAGCCGCTACCGGTGGACACCGGTTGGGCGCAGTACCTGCGCTGGTGTGCAGCGCAGGACACCGGCGAGTGGGAGGCCGAATGGCGGGAGCTGTTCCGCGGGCCGGCTGTGCGCACCATCGTCATGCCCGCCGCTGGGACAGATGCGTCGGGGCAGGCGAGCGCGACGAGCCAGGTAGGGGCATCTGAGCAGGAGTGCGTGCCTGCAGAGGCGGGGGCATCTGAACGGGCGCGCCGGCGAACCCGAGTGCGCGCAGTATGGCAGCCAGACGCCTGCTTCACCGCGGCCATGCAGACTGCCGCACAGCGCATGGACATCACGCAGGCAGCGGCGATCCAAGCCGCGTGGGCTCGCACGCTGTCGGAGACCACCGGAGCACCGCAGGTGGTGTTCGACCTGACCTCGGCAGGCCGCGATGTGCCCATCGACGGCATCGAACGGGCTGTCGGCGCCTTCCTCACCACCCGTCCGGTGCTCGCCGATGCGAGCACTACCGCCGACCGGCTGTGCACAACGCTCATGCGCCAGACCGCACGCACCGAACGTGCCGCCCACCTCGGCTCCGGTGCTATTGCGAGACTGACCGGCACCGCGTGCGACTCACTCCTCGTCATCGAAGCAGCCCATGCCTCCATTGCCGGCCGCACCCCAGGTCAGGAGTCTCAGGCGGCGCTGCCCCGGGTGGTTCCGGTGCGCGGTGCGGACGCATCAGGCTACCCGGTGACCCTGACCCGATTCGAGAGCCCCGACGGGCCAGCCTTCGAACTCGAACTCGACGCTCCCGGTGCAGCAACCGAGGTAGCCGAGGCGCTGCTCGCCCGGTTCGCCCGGCAGCTGACGGCCGTGCTCGGTCTCCCCGCCGAGGCCGGAGACCCCGAGTTTTCCTCAACTCAGGAGGCGCCGGCCCGCCCGGTCACGGCTGGCACGGTCGGCGCTGATCGCGATGACGACCAGTCCGACACCACCGCGAGAGTTCAGCGCGAACACGTCGAACAGGTACGCCGTGTAATGGCAGCAGCACTCGATGCTGATGCCCTCGCGGCCGATGACGACTTCTTCGCCGGCGGCGGTGACTCAATCCTGGTGATGAGCGTCGTCGGTGCGCTGCGACGTGCCGGCTGCACCGTCGAGATCTCCGACATCTTCGAGGCCCGCACCCCAGCAGCGCTGGCAGCTCGGATCTCTTTCGGCACCGCAGCGACCGGCCCCACAGCAGACACACCTGCAGATGAGCAGACACCCGCCGGTGCTCAGCTGCCGGCGGTGGACACCGCGGCCCAGGCGGTGGCCGAACCTGTCCAGCCGGTGCCGCTGACGCCTGCGCTGCGGTGGTATGCCGCCCATATTGGTGACAGCGCTGACCATTTTCTGCAGCTGCGGACGCTGCGGATCCCCACCGATCTCACCGACAGCCAGCTGCACCGCGCGGTGCGCACCCTCGTGTCCCGCCATGAGGCGCTGCGCCTCCGGCTGCGCGGAACGGAAGCCTGCGTCCTCCCCGCCGAAGGACTCGATGACGGGCCGCTGTTCAGCACGGCCGTGGCTGCACCACACGATGACCTGAGCGCACTGCGCACCGCTGCCGCAGCCCTCGACCCGGCGGCCGGTCGGCTGTTGACCGCAGTGCGCACCCGCGCCGACCGCCTCGTCCTCATCGCCCACCATCTGGGCGTCGATGCAGTGTCATGGCCGGTGCTCATCGCGGAGCTGCGCGCGGTCGCTCACGGCGAACAGCTGCCCCCAGCTGAGAGCTTCTGTGCTGCGGCACTCGCACTCGATGCCGCCGCCGGCCAGCTGCGCGCTCAGGCGCACGGGGCTCGCGCCCTGTTCGACCGGATGCAGGCCGCCGACGGCGCACCTGCACCGGAAGCAGCCACGCACCGGCAGCTGAGTGCGGTCGGGGCAGCCTGGCAGCGCACCGTCCGGCTGAGCCGGTCAGCTACCGCAGCGCTGCTCGACCGTGCTGCAGCAGACACTCCCGTCGAAGTGCAGCTTGCCGCCGCTGTCGCGCGCACAGCCGACACCGGGCTGGTCATCGAGTTCGAAGGCCATGGCCGCCCGCTGACTTCCACCGGGGATCCACGCGATCAAATCGACTTCGCCTCGGTCGTCGGCTGGTTCACCCAGACCTGGCCGGTGCCGCTTCCGCACGCAGCTCAGCTGAACCCGGCCGCGCATCTGCGCAGCTGCGCCTCCCGCTGCGCCACCCTCACAGCATTCGCCGATGCCCTCGCACTTACCGGTGCGGCCGAGGACATCCGCGCTGATCTGCTCGTCAACTTCCTCGGCAGGGAAGGCAGTGCAGACACCTCCCCTGCTGGCGGGGCCAGCGCGGACTGGACTGTAGTCGACGATGCCGCCGACTGCGAGGACGCCCTCGGTTCGGGCCGATCGCTGCCGGCCTCCCACCCGTGGGAGCTCAACGCCGGGCTGGACGGCGAGCAGCTGGTGCTCCGCTGGCAGTGCGCGGACCCTTCGCTCGATGATGCCGCCGTCGACGCACGCATCGCCGCGATCACCGCCGCCCTCGAGGACAGCGCAAGCCCCGGCATCGACCCAGACTTCGGCAGCCTTGACCCAGACTTCGGCGGTCTTGACCCAGGCCGCAACCTCGGCGACCCGACCCGCAACAGCGACCCAGACCTCGGCCTCGGCAGCCCGGTGCTCGACCTCGTCGGCGCCGCCGCGCCCCAGCTGGCGCGCCTGCAGGCTGAAGGCGTCGACGGGCTGTGGCCGCTGACTGCCGCGCAGACCGGCATTGCCTTGGAGAGTCTGGGCGATGAGCACGGCCGCTATCTGGCCCGCACCGATCTCGAGCTCACCGGCCCGATCGACACCGCCGCCCTCCAGCGTGCCGTCACCGCGGTGGCAGCCGGCGAACCGGCGCTGCGGATGCGCCTGACCCAGCTGGGCAGCCGGCACGTCCTCGTCTCCCTCGCCCAGGCGACTCCGGACCTCCGTGTCTTCACCTCCCGTGCCGCCGCCGAGGCGTGGCTCGCCGAGCCGTTCGATGTCACCTCCGATCCGCTCACCCGGTGGGCCTTCGTCCACGGCAGTGCCGGCACCCCGCACCGGCTTGCCCTGCTCGATCACCACCTTGTCCTCGACGGATGGTCGGTGCCGCTCGTCGTCGATGCGCTCTTCACTAGCTACCGCGTAGAGCTGGAGTCCGCACACCCCGGGCACGAACGCGCAGGTGGGCCCCAGCGCCACCGGCCCACTGGCCGCATCAGGGGCACTGGCTGCAGCTCATCCACCGGCCGCAGCGCATCTGCCGGCCGCAACTCAACCACCGGCCGCAGCTCACTGAGCGCACATCCGCTGACCCGCCACACCCTCATCCGGCAGGCGCGTGGGCAGAACCACCATGAGCTGCAGCGCTGGGACGCAGTCCTGCCGCGCCGCGCAGGTGCTCTCATCTCCGCCGTCGATTCTGCACACGCCACGCTCAGCGCACCGCTTCCGGCCTGCATCGCCTCGGCGGCGCGACGCTTTCAGCTCTCGCAGGCTGAAGCGGTGACCGCAGCGTGGACGGCTCTGCTGGCCGCTGTGGCCGATGCAGATGAGGTCATCACCGGCATGGTCGTCTCCGGGCGGTCCCACACTGACGCTGAGACCATCGGCATGCTGCTGCAGACGGTGCCGGTCGGAGCGTGCTTCGGTGCGCAGAACCTCGGCTCGACGCTGACCGGCCTGACGGCTGCGACGCGATTGGCGCTGACCACTCCGGAGGCTCCGCTGACAGAACTGGCCCGCCGGCGGTCGGCGCCCACCCTGTTCGATACGCTCATCGTGGTCGAGAACTATCCCACCCCGCACCGCACACAGTTGGCACCCGGAGTGCAGCTCGGTGCCGTCGACGGCTCTGACGACACTCACTATCCGCTTGCGCTGACCGTCGAATTCGACACCGACGACCCGGGCGACCAGGCTGTCCGGGCCGGTGCGCTGCGGCTGGACTATCCGACCGAGCTCATCGACGCGCAGACAGCTGAGTCCCTGCTCGCCGGCGTCAGTGCCGCGCTGCAGTTCCTGCACACAGCACCCGCCGAGGCGCCGAGCAGCGAGCTCATCGCCGCCGTCCGTGCCGTCCTCGCCCCCACCGCGAGGGCGCTCACAGCCACCGCCTCGGCCCCAACCACCACCTCGGGAACGGGGCCAGCCTCGGCACCAGACCCAGCCACCGCCTCGGGACCGGCGGATTCGGGGATCTCCAGCGATGCCTTCGCCGCCGTCACCGAGGCACTGACCAATGCGCTCGGGCGCCGGCCTGAGCCTGAGGACGACTTCTTCGCCCTCGGCGGGGATTCGCTCACCGCGATGGCCGTCATCACCGCGCTGCGGGCCGCGGGGTGGAAGCTCACCGCAGCCCAGGTGTTCACCCACCCGACGTCCCGGGCGATGGCCTCGGCCGCCGTGCCGCTGGAGACTCCGGAACCGTCCCGCGAACCCAGCCCAGCCGTCCCGGACGCCGACCTCGACGCGGCAGGACACGATGCGCTCGTGGCGCTGCTTGCCAAGATCGAGACCACATGACCCGACACTCCCTGACCCGACGACCTGGGCCGCGCCCCGGCCGCTCAGACAGCTCCGACTGTGAAAGGAACCGATGACTTCCACCGTGACGCCTGATGTGCGCGTATGGCCGCTGGCCCCGCTGCAGGAGGGACTGCTGTTCCACGCCCTCGGCGACGACTCCACTCTCGACGTCTACTCGATGCAGTCGACCTACCGCTTCTGCCCGGCACCCAGCCCCGCCCAGACGTCCGCGGCGTGTGCCGCGCTGCTGCGCCGACATGAGGTGCTGCGTGCCGGGTTCACCACCGCGGTCGGCGAGCGGCCGGTCCAGTTCATCGCCCCCGAGGTGCCGGTTCCGCTCACCGTCGAAGACCTCACCGCCCTGCCCGCCCCCGAGGCGGCGGCCGGGTTGGAGCGGATTCAGCGCCGGGAGCGCGAAACCCGTTTCGTCATGGACCGACCACCGCTCATCCGATTCGTCGATGTGCGGCTGCCAGCACTCAACGGCCAGGCGCGGTCGGCGCTGGTCGTGACCAATCACCACATTCTGTTCGACGGCTGGTCGGATGCGCTCATCGTGACCGAGCTGCTCGCCCATCTGGCCGCCGGCGGCAGCGATGACACGCTGCCGGAACCGCCGTCCTTCGGCAGCTACCTCGCCTGGCTGGCTGCCCAGGATGAGACGGCGGGTCTGCGCCGCTGGGCGGACGCGCTCGACGGTCTCGACGCTGGCACGCTCGTCGCCGAGGCGCAGACCGGTCAGACCGTGCTGCCTGCCGTCGTCGAATACGACCTCGGTGCCGAACTGACCGCAGGCATCGAGGCTTTCGCCCGCAGCTGTGCGGTGTCGGTGTCGACGGTGTTCTCGACCGTGTGGGGTCTGGTGCTGCGCGGGCTCACCGGCCGTGACGACGTGGTGTTCGGCACGACGGTCTCGGGTCGACCTGCTGAGCTTGCCGGAGCCGAGGCGATGGTCGGGCTGTTTCTCAACACCGTTCCGCAGCGGGTCACCGTCCGCCCGCATGAGACCGTCGCCGAGCTCATGGCCGCCTCCCACCGTGCGCAGACGGCGGTGCTCGATGCCCACCATGTGGGCCTGGGTGCGATCCAGCGTGCGGCAGCGCTCGGCCCGCTGTTCGACACGCTCTACGTCATGCGCAACACCCCGCAGGATGACGACGGGCTCACAGAGCTCTCGGCTGCCACCGGGCTGACGGAGCTCGAGGGTGGGGATGCGACGCACTATCCGCTCACCTTCATCGTCCATCCCGGTGAGTCGACCCAGCTGATCCTGTCCTACCGGGAGGACACCGTCAGCGATCAGCAGGCGAGCGCGATCCTCGAGGCCGCCTGCCGGCTGTTGGAGCAGCTGAGCGCTGACCCGCAGGGACAGGTGGGCACGCTGCGGCTGTGGCCTGAGGCCGCGCACGAACGCTGGCTCGCCCGCACCCGCTGCGGGGGCAGTGACGCTGGTCAGGCTGAGAGTGGCGCCGGCGGGCTCGGCAACGCCTCGCTGTGCGAGCTGCTCGAACAGACCGCCCGGGCGCACGGAGCCCGCACCGCGCTCATCTGCGGGGATGAGACGCTGAGCTACGAGCAGCTGTGGGCGAGCATCGCCGCGACTGCAACTGAGCTCCGGCAAGCCGGAGCCCAGCCGGGTGATCTCGTCGGCATCGATGTGCCCCGCGGCATCAGCGCGGTCGTCGGGATCTTCGCGGTGCTCGCCGCTGGAGCCGCCTATCTTCCAGTCGACCAGGCGCACCCACCGGCCCACCGCAGCGGCATCTTCGCCCGCAGCGGTGTGTCCGCTGTGCTCGCTGGCGGTGCTGCAGCCCCGACGGATGTGCCCGCGCTGCCGGTCGTCCTCCCTGACGGCGGCTCGCCCTCAGCGCAGGCATCGTCCGCCCGGCAGCTGCATCCGGGGTATCGGCACTCCGATCTCGCCTATGTCATCCACACAAGCGGTTCGACAGGTGAGCCGAAGGGTGTGCGGATCGACCATGCCGGTCTTGTCAACATGCTGCACAATCACCGCGCGAAGATTTTCGCACCCGCCGGCGCTGACCGGCAGCACCCGTTCACAGTCGCCCACGCGGTGAGCTTCGCCTTCGATATGTCCTGGGAGGAGCTGCTGTGGCTCATCGACGGGCACACGGTCCTCATCTGTGATGACGAGACCCGGCATGATCCGCAGCTGATGGTGAGCATGCTCAACGCCGCGCAGGTGGATGTCATCAACGTGACGCCGTCGCTGGGTGAGGCTCTCGTCGAGGCGGGCCTGTTGGCCGGCCATCGCCCGCGCCTCGTGCTTCTCGGCGGGGAGGCGGTGACGAGCGGGCTGTGGGCGCGGCTGCGGGACACCCCCGGAGTGCTCGGCTACAACCTCTACGGTCCCACCGAGTACACGATCAACACGCTCGGCGGCGGCACCGATGATGCCGCCGAACCGACCGTCGGCTCTCCGATCGCGGTGACTGATGTCTTCGTCCTCGATTCCTCCCTCGAACCGGTGCCCGACGATGTGCCCGGGGAGCTGTGGGTCACCGGGGTCGGTCTGGCTGAGGGCTATCACCGGCAGCCGGCGCTCACCGCCGAACGGTTCACCGCCTGCCCTTTCGGGGTGCCTGGTCAGCGCATGTACCGCACCGGCGACATCGTCAGCCGCGGTGCTGACGGGCAGTTGCGATTCCACGGCCGAGGCGATGGTCAGGTCAAGATCCGCGGTCACCGGGTCGAACCGGGAGAGGTGCAGGCCGCCCTCGCCCGGTCTGCGCTCGTGCGCACCTGCGCGGTGCTTCCGGTGCGCACCCCGGCAGGCTCCCACGCACTTGTCGCCTATGTCGTGCCCGCCGCAGCCGGCCACAGTGCCGAGGGTCCGGCGGGCGCAGAAGACCTGCCGGATGCCGAGGGTCCAACCGGTGAGGAACTCGGGAAGCGGCTGCGCCGCGAACTGCGGGCCCGGCTGCCGGAGCATCTGGTGCCGGCTGCGGTGATGACGCTGCCGCAGCTGCCGCTGACGGTGAACTCGAAGCTCGACGTCGCCGCTCTGCCGGAACCGGATTTCGCTCAGCCGGTGTACACACCGCCACGCACCGAGCTCGAAGAACAGATCTGCGAGGTCTTCGCCACCGCACTCGGCATTGGCGAATGCGGTGCCGAACATGACCTGTTCGCCCTCGGCGGGCATTCGCTGACCGCCATGCGGGCCGCCACACTGCTGTCTGCTCGTCTCGACAGGCGCGTGTCCGTGGCCACTGTCATCGCAGCCCCGACCCCGCGCGGGTTGGCTCATCGGCTCGGTACCGCTGCTGATGCGCATGCGGTGATGCTGGCTTTGGGCGGTGACAGTGCAGCCGATACCGCTGCTGCCGATGATGCTGCTAAGCCGGTGCTGTTCATCCATGGAGCGCTCGGACTCGGCTGGTCATTCAGCACCCTCGCCGCTCACCTGCCGGCAGGCAGGCGGGCGTGGGCTGTGCAGTCTCCTGGTCTGGCCGGCTGGCCGGCGGGTCGGCCGTCGGATCCGGAGGCGCTGGTGGAAATGCTCGTCGATGCCATCATCGCCGAACTCCTCGCCGCCGGTGGGACGCCGCCGCGGAGGGTGCAGCTCATCGGCTGGTCGTTCGGCGCTCATCTCATCGGTCATCTCGAGGCGGCACTCGCCGCGCACGGGATCACGGTCAGCGCAGCGGTGCTGCTCGACCCCGGCCCGCCCAGCGGAAAGGTCAGTGGGAAGACCGGCGAGCGCAACAGCCCACGCGCTGCCGAGCAGGCAGGCGACGAAGGTGATCGTATGGCAGCCGATCCGGAGCAGGAGGCGCTCGCGTTCGTGCTCAAGGCCTCCGGCACGGAGGCCCCGGCCTGGTTGGCACCACCGTACGACCGGGGTGATGTCCTTACCCATCTCGCGACCTCGGCAGGGGTGTTCTCCCACTTCACAGCCGCTGAACTCGACGCCATGCTCGACTGCTGGACGGTCAACAGTCAGCTGCTCTCCGAGTTGCCGGCAGTCGTGCCGCGTGCTGACACCACTGTGGTGTCAGCCGTGCTCGACAGCACTCCTGAGCGACTGGTCGCCGTCGAACAGGCATGGCAACAGCTGGCCGCAACAGCCGGCACCCGGCTACGGACGTTGCGGATGGACATCGACCACGAATCGTTCACCACCCCGTCGAATGCTGAGCAGCTCATGACGCTGCTGGGCTCCCGCTACACCTGAGAATCCCGGTGACCGCGCAGCTCCGCAGCGCGGTACCGCCAGACAGAACCACTGACAGAACAGACACCACCACTGAAAGAAGAACGTATGAATCCCTTCGATGACGACTCCGGCACCTTCCTCGTCCTCACCAACGCCGCCGGCCAGCACAGTCTGTGGCCGACGTTCGCTGCGGTGCCCGACGGCTGGACACCGGTCTACGGACCCACCGACCGCCATGACGCGCTCGTCTGGACCGACGAGCACTGGCCCGACATCACCCCGCGCACCTCACAGGCATGATAGATTTCTTCCTCCGCTGGGGAATCGACGTCACTCTGCTGCGCAGCAATCGGGTCTTCCGGGCGCTGTTCATCGGCCGCGTACTCACGGTGTTCGGCCTGTCCATGCTGGTCGTCACCGTCAATGTGCAGATCTATGCGCTCACCGGTTCATCGCTGCACATCGCCTTGGTCAACTCTGTGCTCGGAGTCTGCTCGGTGGCCGGGTCGTTCATCGGCGGGGCGATTGCTGACCGAGTCGATCGGCGCATCGTCATCCTCACCACCCGTGGACTGGCGGTCTTCGGTTTCGCAGCCCTGGCGCTCAACGCGATGCTACCGGAAACCTCCCTCGCAGCCATCTACGTCATCACCGCTTTCGATGCGGCGATCGGCTCGGCCGGTGCAGCTGCCTTCGGAGCCGCGATCCCAGCGGTGGTGCGAGCCGAGGAGCTGCCGGCCACCGGAGCGATCATGGCGCTGAGCATCGACCTCGGCGCAGCAGCGGCCCCGGCACTGGCCGGTGTGCTCATCGCCCGGTTCGATCCAGCGCTCGTGATGTGGATCGTCGTCGGTCTCGGCATCGTGTCGTGGCTGGCGATCTGCCGGATCCCTGCGCTACCGCCCGAACCTGCAGATGAGGCCGACTCGCTCCGTGACCCCTCCGCAACGGCCGCCTCCCTGCAGGCGAGCGCACCGCGTGCGGGCACCGCGGCCACGGTGACCGGCTGGCTGCGCGGGCATCTGCGTCAGCTGCGCACCCAGACCGCCGAGGCGTGGGCGTTCTCCCGCCGCGACCGTGTCGTCGGCACGGTGCTGCTCATCGGGTTCATCCAGATTCTGTTCGCCTCGCCGTTCGTGCTCATTCCCGAGTTCGTCGCCACCGCACTCGGCGGCGGCAACACCGAGGTCGGTCTGCTCTACAGTGCGCCTGCCTGCGGTGCTCTGCTGGCAGGGCTGAGCAGCGGGTGGATCTCCGGGCGGTCCCGCCTCTCGGTCATCGTCGTTGTCGTCTTCACCGCCTCAGCGCTCGGAGTCGCGGCGTTCGGTCAGAGCACATCGCTGTGGCTGGCGTTCGTCTTCCTCGCCGTCGTCGGCACCGGCGATGTCATCGGGGAGATCCTGCGCTTCACGATCATCAGCTCCCGCACCCCCGACCGGCTGCGCGGGCGCATCACCGGTCTGTGGCAGGCGCAGGCAACCGTCGGCGATACCCTCGGCGGTCCCCTCCTGTCGCTGGCAGCCCGCGTCCTCGGCGCCGGGGCTGCCATCAGCATCGGCGGTGTCATCGCCGCTGTCCTCACATGCGCACTGCTGGCCCGGTCTGCGGTGCGCGGGCATATCCATTCGAATCGAGAGAAGGAACACGCATGACCACCGAATCGCACCCTGAGAACCCCCCGCTGACCGCCGGTCTTGTGCCGCGCGAACCGCGCGGCTGGTGCACCACCAGCCCGGAACCTGCCGAGGAGGACGAGCTGACCGCCGGCTACTCCTTCGACCTTCGGCCACGCACCCTCACCGTCGTCGCCCGCGCCGAACTCTCCGCCACGCTCGCACGGATCCGCTTCACCGCCGATGACGGATTCGCAGGCTTCCCGGCAGTCGCCCCGGAAGATCACTTCAAGCTGTTCTTCGACACCGCCGACGACGGTTCACCGGTGCTGCCGACCCTGACCGAGGGACGCTGGTCACCGCGCGGTCTGACGTACCGTGACTACACGGTCCGCTGGTTCGACGCCGAGGCGGGTCTGCTCGACGTCGATTTCGTCCTCCACGATCATGGTGTCGCCGGCCGCTGGGCTGCCAGCGCCGCCCCCGGTGATCGGCTCGGCGCGCTCGGACCGCGCGGGGCGTTCCTCATCAAGGACGTCTACTCGTGGTATGTCCTCGCCGCGGATGAGACCGCGCTGCCGGCGCTGGCCCGCTGGGTGGAGGGGCTGCGCGACGGGGTGCCGGTGTGCGCCTATATCGAAGTCGACGGCCCGCAGTCGCATATCGCCTTGCCGACGCGCTCTGACCTCACCACCGTGTGGTGCCACCGCAACGGAGCTCCTGCCGGCAGCACTGAACTGCTGAGCGAGGCGATCATCGCCCATGACTATCCCGACCGTAACGGGTTCGTGTGGGTGGCCGGTGAGGCCCAGTCGATCCGCGCGGCCCGACGCTTCGTCAAGGAGGCCGGCTTCTCCCGCGACCACTGGGATGTCGACGGCTATTGGCGGCGCGGCACCGCCAACCACGACCACCACACAGAGCCGGCCGACGGCTAGGACCACAGCATGGACGATCCGATGACTCTCGTGCTCACCGCGCTGCCCGGCAGCGGAGGCGCCGCCCAGCCTGCGCTCGTGTGCTTCCCACCTGCCGGGGCGGGCGCCTCGTTCTACCGCCGGCTTGCGCCCCGCCTCACCGGGCCAGAGGAAGCACCCACCAGCCCGGTGGAAGGGCTCACCAGCCCGGTGGCAGGACAGCTGTTCTCCACGGTGTGGGCTGTGCAGTATCCGGGACGCGAATCCCGCCTGCGCGAACCGCACACGCTCACCTGCGCCGAACGTTCCGGGGAAGCCACCGCTGCCATCCGCGCACAACTGAGCAGTGCACCGGGTGTGGTGCTGCTCGGGCACAGTTTCGGCGCGCGCGTCGCCTTCGACACGGCGCTCCAGCTGAGAGCGGAAGGATTCCCGGTGGCCGGGCTCATCGTCTCCGGGTGTGCCGCGCAGGTTCCCGCGCCGGGTCACCGCCGGCATCCGGACCCGCACATGTCCACCGCCGAGGCGCTGCTCACCTGGGTGCGTGAGCTCGGCGGCCTGCCCGCCGATCTGCTCGCATGCGACGAGCTCCTCGCCCTCACCGCCGCTGCGCTGCGCGCCGACCTCATCGCCGCCGAAGCTCCAGCATCGCCTGCCGACGCCGTCCTCGACGTGCCGCTGTTGCTGCTCAGCGCAGACGACGACCCGCTGGTCCCTCCCGCAGCGATGGACGACTGGGCAGCCCGCACGACAGCCGGTTCGATACGCCTCGACCTGCACGGCGGCCACCACGCGCTGCTGCACGATGGCAGCTGGCTGCTGGCCACAGCATCGTGGCTCGACGAGCTCACCGCCGGCGGCGGCGTCTGCCCTGCCGGAGGGAGGCGGCCATGACGATCCCCTCCGGCACCCCAGCCACCGCCCCGGGAACGGCGACCCGCCGCCACCGGCGCCTGCGCCTGACGCTCATCACGGCCACAGCCGCCGTAGCTGTCATGCTCAGCGCTGCCGCCAGCGTGGCCTTCGGATCGCAGCCGATGCCGCTCAGCCAGGTCCTCACGGTGCTGCGCGACCCTGCCGCGGCCGGCTCCGAGGCCGTCGCCGTCGTGTGGGGACTGCGGATCCCGCGCACCATCGTCGGGCTCATCGCCGGCGCCGCACTCGGTGTCGCAGGCGCGCTCGCCCAGGTCCACACCCGCAATCCGCTCGCCGACCCCGGGCTGCTCGGCGTGACCTCGGGAGCGGGGTTCGCGGTCATCGCCGGGATGGCGTTCCTCGGCCTCAACGCGCCGCTGCAGTACGTGTGGTGCGCCCTCGTCGGTGCCGCGCTCAGCGGGGCGCTCGTCCTGCTCATCGCCGGGCGGATCCGCGCCTTCGGCCCGATCACGACGATCGTGCTGACCGGGGCGATCACGAGCGCGCTGCTCGGTGCTGCTTCAACGGCGATCGTGCTGACCCATGAGGAGATCATGCGCTCCTTCCAGGGCTGGTCGACCGGCGCGCTGGTCAACCGGCAGCTCGATCTGTTGCCGGCGATCGCCCCGCTGCTGGCCGCCGGGATCGTGCTGACGCTTGTGAATCTGCCGGCTTGGCCGGGTCTGGCGCTCGGCGATGAGCTGGCAGCCGGGCTCGGCCGCAATGTCGCGGCCGACCGGACCATCGGCATCAGCGCGATCGCCGTGCTGGCTGCCGCAGCAACGGCGATCACCGGGCCGCTGGCGTTCATCGGGCTGCTGAGCCCGCATGTGGCTCGCCGTCTGATGCCCGATGCGCCGATCGCCGCAGTGCTGCTAACCGCGCCGATCGGGGCGGTGCTCCTGCTGGCCGCCGATGTGCTCGGCCGGGTGGTCGTCACCCACGGCGAGCTGCCGGTCGGGGTGGCAACCGCGCTCATCGGCGCGCCGGTGTTCGTCGTCATCGCCCGGGCGGTGACTCGATGACGC
This sequence comes from Brevibacterium gallinarum, assembly GCF_014836885.1. GTDB lineage: Bacteria > Actinomycetota > Actinomycetes > Actinomycetales > Brevibacteriaceae > Brevibacterium > Brevibacterium gallinarum. The sequence continues at coordinate 329,273 of NZ_JACSPY010000002.1, read as the reverse complement.
CGGGTAGCCGCGGTCTCCGCGGTCACGGGTCCCGTGCCCGAGGCGGGCTCACTCGGCGTGTCCTCGTCGCCTGTGTGTTCGGCTGCGTCGGCATCGTGTTCGCGCTGCTGTCGCTGTCGACCGGGGACGTCGATGTGCCGATTCCCGGGGTAGTGCGCGCCGTCCTCGGCCTCGACGCCGGTACCGGCAGCTTCGTCGTCACGGAGCTTCGGGCGCCGCGGGTCATCGGGGCGATCATCGTCGGGGTGGGGCTCGGGGCTGCCGGTGCGATCACCCAGTCGCTGCTGCGCAATCCGCTCGCCAGCCCCGACATCATCGGCGTCACCGCCGGCGCCAGCACCGCTGCTGTCCTCGCTTTAGCCAGTTCGAGTGCGCTGCTGAGCGTCCAATCCTGGATCGCTGGGCTGCCGGTCCCGTTGGCCGCGCTCGCTGGCGGACTCATCGCCGGCAGCCTCGTCCTCGCGTTGGCGTGGCGGCGCGGCCTGGCACCGCACCGGGTGGTGCTCGTCGGCCTGGGGGTCAACGCCGGTTTCGGTGCGGCGACCTCGTGGGTGCTCCTGCATGCCGACCTGCCCGGACTGGCCTCCAGCCTCACGTGGCTGACCGGTAGCCTGAATCAGGTGCGCACCGAGATCTTCGCCTCGGTCGCGCTCATAATCGCGATCATCCTCGTGCTGCTCGTGCTGCTCGGCCGCACACTCGCGCTGCTGCGCTATGACGTGCGGATCGCCGGCGGGCTGGGCATTCATGTGCCGCGCGGTCAGCTCATGCTGCTCATCGCAGCGATCGGCTTAGCCGCGGTCGTCACGGCGGTCGCCGGGCCTGTGCCCTTCGTCGCCTTCGCCGCCCCGCAGATCGCGCTCGCGGCGATGCGCACCGAAGGTCCGCCGGTGGCCGGCGGGGCGCTGGTGGGCGCGGTCATGATGCTCACCGCCGACTTCGCTGCCGTGCGCCTGTTCTCCTCAGCACTGCCGGTGGGTGTCATCACCTCGTTCATCGGCATCCCGGTGCTGCTGTGGCTGCTGCTGCGCACCCACCGTCGTGTCGGAAGCTGAGCGGATGGGCACGGATGACAGCCGTGCGAGGCAGCCTGCGCTCCCACCGGAGTCGCAGGCTGCCAGCTGGCAGCCGAGCCGTTTGGCTGCGGTGCCCACGGTCCCGGTGTGGACCCTGCGCTCGCAGGCTGTCGCGCCCGAGGTGGTGGTGACCGCCGCCTCGGGCGTGGCCGAGACGGCGGGTGTGGCTGGGCCGGCGGACCCGACCGGCGCTACGAAAACGGCCGGGGTTCCTCTGGCACTCGGCTCCTGGGCTCAGGCGCGCGCCGGCGTCCTCTCCCCTGCTGAACGCGCGCGTGCCGCCCGCTTCGCCACCCCGGAACTCGCCGGCCGCTGGAGCGCGGCCCAGATGCTGCTGCGTGTCGTGCTTGCAGCACAGCTCGATGCGGACCCCGCCGCGTTGCGTTTCGAGCGGACTGCTGCCGGCAAGCCGATGCTCGGCGGGGAGCATAAGGGAGCGGTGCCGTTCTCTCTGACGCATACTGAGGACTGGGTGCTCATCGCGGTCAGCTCCGGCCACGCGGTCAGCCCCGACTGCGCGCTCGGCATCGATGCTGAACCGCGCGTCACTCACGGCGTTGCTGCAGAGCTGGCGTGTGTCTTCACGCCGGGTGAACAGGACCAACTCGCCGGCCTGCGCGAAGAAGTGTTCCCCGCTGCGACCACGCAGCTGTGGACGCGCAAAGAGGCGTACCTCAAGGCACTCGGCACCGGTCTGCTGCGCGACCCCAGCCTTGACACGATCGGCGCCGGACAGCAACCGCGCATCCCCGCCGATGCTCCGGCTGGCACAACGATCACCGATCTGCCATTGCTGCCGGGCAGCGCGGTTCATGCAGCGCTGTGCGTGATCGACCGGTTACCAGACTGCTGGTGCATGAGGCCGGTTGTCGATAGTAGCGCTTCACATCAACGATCTGATCATCGGTTCTCTCATCGACAATGCAGGCGAGCGCACCCGTGATCCCTGCGAGTTGTTCCGCGACGGCGAGTTCCACATCGCCTTCGCAGGCAGCTATCCCTCGTCGCCTCCGCGCTCCACAAACCCGGTATGCGGCAACCGGGGAGAGCGCGATCTTCGAGTGCCCGCGCCCCAATTCCCCTGGACGGCCCTCTCAGGATTCGCCTTTACCGTGAGCGCATGTGCCCGTCTCGCCGCCCCGACTTCACCAGGGTCGAAGCCGCCATCGATGAGTGGGCGCACCGGCGGCTGGCAACCGGCAGACGGCCGCTGCACAGCGCAGGAGCGGTACAGCAGCCCTGTGCTCGCAAATCGACTACCGCACATGCACTCACCGAGTTCACCGTCTTCGTTCTCAAACAGGCGTGGGCGTGCCTGTTCGGCGCAGCGATGCTGGCAGCGCTGGTCCTCACGCACTTCTTCTACCCAGCCGAAGCCGGGATGTCCCGCAGCGATGCACTCGTGCTCATCGCCATCGGCATCCAAGTAGTCATGGTGATCGGCCGCCTGGAGACCGGCCGCGAGCTGTGGGTCATCATCCTCTTCCATGTCGTGGGCACCGGGATGGAGCTGTTCAAGACCTCCGTCGGCTCGTGGAGTTACGGAGGTGATGGCCTGCTGTTCATCGGCTCAGTCCCGCTGTACACCGGGTTCATGTACGCCGCCGTCGGCTCCTACCTCGTGCGCGTCTTCAAGCTCTTCCACCTGCGCTTCACCAACTACCCGCCGATCTGGTTGACGGCCCTCATCGCCGTGGCGATCTACGTGAACTTCTTCACCCACCACTACCTGCCTGACATCCGCTGGCTGCTCGTCGCCGCAGTCCTCGTCATCTGGGGCCGCTGCGTCATGCACTTCCGCAACCACCGTGATCAGCCGTACCGCCGGATGCCGGTGCTCGTCTCATTCATCGGGGTGGCCTTCTTCATCTGGATCGCCGAGAACATCGGCACCTACACCGGCTCGTGGATCTATCCGCACCAGAACGACGGCTGGGAGCTCGTCTCGATCTCGAAGCTGGTCGCCTGGTTCCTGCTCATGATCATCTCCGTCGTCCTCGTCACCCTCGTCTACCGGCCCCAGCCATCCACCTCGAACACCGGCACCCGGACATGACAACGGCGGCCCCACCTCGGGGACGGGAAGATGCCGTCTGAGGTGGAGCCGCTGGTGGAGTGGTCAGGTCACTTCATGCGCTTGCCAGCCGAGCCGAGGTGCTCGCAGGCCTCGACGATGCGGGCCGCCATGTTCGCCTCTGCGGCCTTGCCCCAGGAGCGCGGGTCGTAGATCTTCTTGTTGCCGACCTCGCCGTCGATCTTGAGGACGCCGTCGTAGTTCTTGAACATGTGGTCGGCGACCGGGCGGGAGAAGGCGTACTGGGTGTCGGTGTCGATATTCATCTTCACGACTCCGTTGCGCACCGCCTCGGCGATGTCTTCAGCCGAGGACCCCGAGCCGCCGTGGAAGACGAGGTCGAAGGGCTTGTCCTTGCCGACCTCAGCACCGACAGCCTCCTGGATCTCCCCCAGCAGTTCCGGGCGCAGCTTGACGTTGCCGGGCTTGTACACGCCGTGGACGTTGCCGAAGGTCAGCGCGGTCAGGTAGCGGCCCTTCTCACCGGTGCCGAGTGCCCGTGCGGTGGCGAGGCCGTCTTCGACAGTGGTGTAGAGCTTGTCGTTGATCTCGTTCTCCACCCCGTCCTCTTCGCCGCCGACGATGCCGATCTCGACCTCGAGCAGCGTATGGGCCTCCTGCGAAAGACCCAGCATCTCCTCGGCGATCTGCAGGTTCTCCTCCAGCGGCACGGCCGAACCGTCCCACATGTGGGAGCCGAACAGCGGCTGCTCACCGTTCTTGACGCGCTCGGTTGAGATCTCCAGCAGCGGCTTGACCCAGTGCTCAAGCGCGTCCTTGGGGGCGTGGTCGGTGTGCAGGACGATGTTGACGTCGTAGCTCTTGGCGACTTCCTGCGCGAAGACGGCGAAGGCGACCGCTCCGCGCACCCGGTCCTTGATGGTCGGGCCGGACATGTACTCGGCACCGCCGGTCGAGATCTGGATGATGCCGTCGGACTCAGCCTCGGCGAAGCCGCGGATGGCGGCGTTGATGGTCTGCGAGGATGTGCAGTTCACGGCGGGGTAGGCGAACTGCTGCGACTTGGCACGGTCGATGAGCTCGGAATAGACCTCGGTCGTTGCGATGGGCATGGGTTTCTCCTTCGACGAGCAGGGATGGACGCATGGTCGGTCGTACTTCTGATCTTGTCACCTCGGGGTCCGTATTGCCACATGTGCATCGGCTGCAGGCGCGCGGTTCCGGGCTAAAGTCGAACCATGACCTCTTCTCCCCCGCCCGCCGGCGGCCCCGCCCCGGAGCAGTCCGCCGCAGCACTGACACCGGCCGGTACTGCGACAGGCCCGACTCCGCGCGGGAGCTCGCGCTCGGCGATCACCGCGTGGGCACTGTGGGATTGGGGTTCGGCGGCGTTCAACGCCGTCATCATCACCTTCGTCTTCGCCCCGTATCTGACGAAGGCCGTCGCCTCGACCGAGGAGGCCGGGTCGACAGCACTCGGCTGGTCGATGGCCGCCGCGGGCCTCGTCATCGCCCTCGTCGCCCCAGCCGCCGGCGCCCGTGCCGACGCCGGCGGGCGGCACAAGATGTGGCTGGGCATCCACACGCTCATCGTCATCGCGAGCATGGCCGGCATGTTCTGGGTCAAGGACACCCCCGACCATCTGACGCTCGGGCTCATCCTGCTGGCACTCGGCAGCATCTTCTTCGAGTTCGCCGAGGTCTCCTACAACGGGCTCATGATCCGCATCACGACCCCGGCCAGCATCGGCAAGGTCTCCGGGTTCGGCTGGGGAATGGGATACGTCGGCGGGCTCGTGCTGCTCGTCATCCTGCTGCTCACCGTCATTCAGCCCGAGGTCGGGATCTTTGGCGCTACCGACGCCGACGGCCTGCGCTACCGGATTGTCGCGGTGATCTCCGCGGTGTGGTTCCTGCTGTTTGCGATCCCCGTCTTCCTCTTCGCCCCCGGTGCAGCCGATACGGCGGCCGCGAGAGAGCAGGGCAATCCGATCCTCGCCTTCGCCCGCGACTACAAGGCTCTCGTCATCCGGCTGGTGACGATGTGGCGCGATGAGCGCCGGACGCTGAAGTTCTTCATCGCCTCGGCCGTGTTCCGCGACGGGCTGGCGGCCATCTTCGCCTTCGCAGGCGTCCTGGCGGCAGGCTCCTACGGGTTCTCAGCTGCCGATGTCATCATCCTCGGGGTCGCGGCCAACATCGTCGCCGGCGTCGGGTCGATCCTCGCCGGGTTCCTCGATGACCGGTTCGGACCCAAGAGCGTCATCATCGGCGGGCTCATCGTCCTCATCGTCGCAGGCGCCCCGATCGTCTTCACCGACAGCGTCACCGTGTTCTGGGTGTGTGCGATGGTGCTGAGCTTCTGCGTAGGGCCAGTCCAGGCAGCCAGCCGCTCCTTCCTCGCCCGCATCACCCCACCGGAGAAGGCCGGCGAGAACTTCGGCCTCTATGCCACCACCGGCCGGGCCGTGAGCTTCTTGGGCCCTGCGATGTTCGCGCTGTCCATCATGATCTTCGGCTTCCAGCGCGCCGGGGTCATCGGCATCATCACCGTGCTGGCCCTCGGGCTCATCCTCGTCATCCCCGTGCCGGAAGGCTCCGCCGCAGCAGCGATCAGACGACAAGACAGGTGACCATCGTTTAGGCACGGCCACCCGGTGAACTTGTCCAGCACATTGACGTGAAATCTCAGCCTGCGCACCGCAACGGCCTGCTAGATGGACCCGCGCGATTGACTTATGCGCGTATGTGCTAGATCATCAAAGCAACGTCTACTCAGCGAATATGCAGATTCTTCTGCATGTACTCTCACTGGGCGTTGCCGATCGACATCTTATCGCGCTTGATTCTGCGCATTCCGGAAGGTACTTCGCACCCATGACCATCTTGAAACCGGTCAAGCTTCTCGCACTTGCCAGTGCGGCTGGCACCGCTTTGCTCCTCTCAGGAGTAGGCATCTCGGCTGCAGCCATCGACACCTCTAAGAATGATCCCACCGATGACGGCCAGGTCACCTGCTTCGAAGAATTCACCTGGACAAGCCAGTCGACACTCCACCCTGGAGCCAGTGACGTCGTCGACCGCGAGAAGGAGCTCACGCATGGGGCCGACGTCGCTGTCGACGGCTGGGCCGGAGGCGGCTCTGGCGTCGACGGGTGGGACGAATCGGGAACACCGACCTTCCGCATCGTCGTCGGCACGCTGAGCTACCTCACCGACGTCAGCGCAACGATCGCCTACGTCGACAACGACAGCGCCGAGTTCACTGACACCAACTCGCTGGTCAGCCCGGCGGCCGGTGCGACGCCGCCTGAGTACAAAAAGACGAAGCTCACGAATCTGGTGGAGCCGCAGCTGGCTGATGACAAGAAGTCCCTCTCCTGGAACATCACCGAGGACCAGACCCTGCTGCAGAACAGCTCAGCGAGCTTCAACGCGACCGGAAACAAGGAAGTGCTCGGCGACAGCACGGAACCGCTGACGGTCAAGGTGACCGTCACCGGCAAGATCGCTGTGCCCTGTGAGGAGGATCCGGACAACCCCGGCTACTACGATGCTGAGGAAGGCAGTGCAGGATCGGTCTGCGAGGTCGATTGGACTCTGGCTTCGACCATGGACAGGCGCCTCATCGACCCGTCGAACAACGGATACCGCAGCAAGGTCCGCGATACTGATAACGGCCTGTCCGAGATCCAGCATTTCTTCATCGGTGAGACGCTGCGCTGGCGCATCCCGATCGGCACGACTGAACCGATCAAGGCAGGAGCTAAGCTCGTCCTCGAACCCGGTGACAACTGGACTTTCAACGATCCTTCGACCGTCGAAGAGCAGACCGGTGTCGAATGGGCCGGCAGCTCACCGCAGATGTACCTGTTCCACCGCTTCTACGGAGGAACCGGCACCGACCTACTGTTCCACGACCCGGGCACCAACGAGAACCCTCGTTTCAACAACGTGCCCGCTGAGATGCCGACCTACGAGCTCGTTGACGGCAAACTGGTCGTGACACTGCCGGAGATGCCGGCTGACAGCCACATCATGTTCACCGCTGCAGCCACTCCGAACGAGGACACCGACATCAACACCACGGGATACGCCATCGACGGCAAGCTCACCGGCGAGTACCCCGAAGAGGTCCTCGAGAGCCGGGGCTGCCTTGAGCCCACCCCGACGGATGACCCGACGGCCACCGATGACCCGACCGCGACCGATGAGCCCACGGCGACCGATGACCCGACCGCGACGGATGAGCCGACGGCCACGGACGAACCCACCGCGACTGGCAAGCCGACCGATGACCCGCGACCGACGCCGCCAGGTGATGACGACGACGGCCGCGACGACAATGGCCGGGACGACAACGGTCGTGACCGCGATCGAGACGGACGCCTGCCGCGGACTGGTGCCGGTGTCGGCAGCGCTCTCTTCGGCGCAGCCCTGCTGATAGGAGGCGGAGCGGCAGTCGTCATGGCCGCACGCCGCCGCCGGTGATCTGACCGGCAGCACATGAGCGAAGCGCCTCTGGTTCTGTCTGAACCAGAGGCGCTTCGCTGTGCCGGAAAGGAAAGCGCGGCGATCAAGCTATCTGCTCACAGCTGGACAAAATCAGCACGCATACCTCGTGGACGGCCACCAGCCGAGACCGGCCCTCCTGCCGCCAGCCGATCGAGTTGTGAGACCTCAGCCACAGGCTTAGACTGAACGCACGCTCACTTATCGAACGATCGAGGTAGTTCTTATGGATCATCTGCTCAGCCCGGAAGAGCTCGATTTCGCCCATCAGATGCGCGAGTTCTTCCGCACCGAAATCCCCGAAGACATCCGCTACCGCCAGGCCATCGGCCAGGAGCTTTCCAAAGAGGACATCGTCACCAGCCAGCGCATCCTCAACAAGCACGGCTACGCGGTGCCGAACTGGCCAGTCGAATGGGGCGGCCAGGACTGGACGCCCGTGCAGCGCCACATCTGGCTTGAGGAGATGCAGCTGGCCTCCGTGCCGACTCCGCTGCCGTTCAACACCGCAATGGTCGGCCCGGTCATCGCGACGTTCGGCTCCCAGGAGCTCAAGGAGCGCTTTCTGCCGGCCACAGCCAACATCGACATCTGGTGGTCGCAGGGCTTCTCCGAGCCCAACGCCGGCTCTGACCTCGCCTCCGTCAAGACCTCGGCCGTGCGCAAGGGCGATAAGTACATCGTCAACGGCCAGAAGACCTGGACGACACTCGGCCAGCACGGCGACTGGATCTTCAACCTCGTGCGCACCGACCCGGATGCCAAGAAGCAGGCCGGCATCTCCTTCCTGCTCATCGACATGAAGTCCCCTGGCGTCACTGTCCGCCCGATCGAGCTCATCGACGGCGGCCACGAGGTCAATGAGGTGTTCTTCGACAACGTCGAGGTCCCCGTCGAGAACCTCGTCGGCGAAGAGAACAAGGGCTGGACGTACGCGAAGTTCCTGCTCGGCAACGAGCGCACCGGCATCGCCCGGATCGGCGACTCGAAGGTCGCACTCGCCCGCGTCAAGGCCTACGCTGCGGCCACCAAGACCTCCCGCGGCACGCTGCTCGACGACCCGCTGTTCGCTGCGCGCCTGACGAAGGTCGAAGCCGAGCTCACCGCCCTGGAATTCACCCAGCTGCGGATCCTCTCAACACAGGTCGCAGGCGATGACAAGCCGGACCCGCGCTCCTCGGTGCTCAAGCTGCGCGGCTCGATGATCCAGCAGGACATCTCCGAGCTCATGATGGACGTCCTCGGCCCGCAGGGCATCGACTTCGTCGACAGCCGCGAGGTGCCCACCGGCTTCACGACCCTGCCCCCGGGTGCCGTCGATGCCGGCCCGCACTACTACAACTATCGCAAGGTCACCATCTACGGCGGCTCCTCGGAAGTCCAGCGCTCGATCATCTCGAAGGCTCTGCTCGGACTCTGATCCGCAGGCTCGACTCTTTCACCATTAGGAGAACTCAATGGATCTCGAACTCACAGACGTCCAGCAGGAGCTTGCCTCGACCGTCGGCCGCCTGCTTGCCACCAAATACGATGCTGCCGCCCGCGATGAGGTGCTCGCCTCCGAAGCCGGCTACAGCGAGAGCATGTGGAGCCAGTTCGCTGAGATCGGCCTGCTCGGCCTGCCGATTGACGAGGACTACGACGGCGCCGGCATGGGCTTTGCCGAAGTCGCCGTCGTCATGGAGCAGTTCGGCCGCGCACTGACCCTGGAACCGTACCTGGCCACCGTCGTGCTCGGCGCCGGACTCATCACCGCCGTCGGCACCGATGAGCAGAAGTCGGAGCTGCTGCCCGGCGTGGCCGCCGGTGAGACGAAGCTGGCGCTGGCCGCCTATGAACCGGCCGGGCGCTACGATCTCACCCGCCCGGGCACCACCGCCTCGGTCTCGGAGTCCGGCGTGACGCTGACCGGCGAGAAGTCCGGCGTGCTCGGACTCGGAGCCGCCGACCGGCTCATCGTCTCCGCTGCCGTCGACGGCGGGGTCGGCCTGTTCCTCGTCGACCCGGCAGCCGAGGGCGTGACGATCGACGTGCGCACCCAGGCCGATGGCCACAAGGCCGGCTCGGTGCTCTTCGACAGCGCCCCGGCCACCCGCCTGGGCGAAGGCGACGCGTCCGCAGCGATCGCCGCCGTCATCGACACCGCCAACGCCGCCCTGTGCGCCGAGGCCGTCGGCGCGATGGAGGCATCGCTGAAGATGACCGCGGAATACCTGCACACCCGCGAGCAGTTCGGCTTCCCGATCGGCCGCAACCAGGTCCTGCAGCACCGGGCAGCCGACCTGTACGCCACGCTCGAGTACGCCAAGAGCATGGCCCTGTACGCCAAGCTCGCCGTCATCGAGAACAACCCGGACACCCGTCACCGGGACGTCATCGCAGCCAAGCTCGTCATCGACGACGCCTGCCGGCACATCAGCCAGGAGGCGATCCAGATGCACGGCGGCATCGGCATGACGATGGAGTACCCGATCGGCCACTACGCCAAGCGGCTGACCGTCATCGCCCGCACTTTCGACGAAGCCGACGCACTGACCGCCGAGCTTGCCGAGATGGGCGGGCTCATCGAAGCCCGTGCAGCCGACCTGCAGGCCGGCTGAGACCGCGGGCGGCAGGCCGAGACTCCCTGCCTGACCCGCGCACTCCCCTGAACCGACCCCGAGGTGGTGAGCACCGCCTCGGGGTCGGTTGCTGTTGACCGACGATGGGCACGGTGGCTGCCGGCGGTGAGTTCGGTTAGGTTGAGGAGTGCACTGCGCTGCCGCCAGTGATGACCCGCCGAAGGAACCGCGATGACCCTGCCCCGGATTTCTGCCACCCGCCACCTGGCAGTCGTCGTCCTGCTCGTCCTCACCGTCCTGCTCACCGGCTGCATGAAGATCAACGGCGACCTCACCATCAGCACGGACTTGAAGGTCTCCGGCACCGTCGACGCACTCATCGAGCGCACGGCCGTCGAAGACCTCGGCGCATTCGACACCAGCACCTACGGCTCCGGCACCCGCGACGCTGACACCCTGATCGATGAGTCGATCGAGGAGGCACGGCAGAGCCTGCCTGCAGGTGTCACGATGGAGAAGATCGCCGATGAGCAGTACATCGGGGCGCGCTACACCTACGATGCAGTCGACCCCAGCCATACCGCGGTGGAGGACTTCGGCCTCAGCGGACTGCACCTGACCGAGCAGGACGACGAGATCACCCTGCGCATGCCCAACTTCCTCCTCGTCGATGACCCCGCCATCCGTTATGGGTCCCCCGGCTGGAGCCATGCTCCCGGGCGGTTCATGTTCGATGAGGCGACGATGACCTTCACGTTCCCCGGTCGTGTCGTCAGCGCACCCGGCGGCGAGGTCAAGGGGAAGACGGTGACATTCGATCTGCGGCATTTCGCCGGCGACACCATCGAGGTGACGGCGAAGGCCTCATCGTTTCCCTGGTGGATCCTGTTCATCGTCGGCGGGGTGCTCCTGCTGCTCATCGTGGCCGGAGTCATCATCGCCGTCGTCGCACGGAAGAAGCGCCAACGGCAGACGATGCCGCCTGGACCGGGTTACGGTGGGCCCGGCTATGGAGCAGGCCCCTGGATGCCAGGGCCGGGAGGCCCGGGATACGGCGGGCAAGGATACGGTTCAGCAGGACCGGGGCCTGCAGCTCCCGGATATCCCGGACCGGTGGGAGCCGCCGGTCCGCCTCCGGCTGGGCCCGGTGTGGGTCCGCCGCACGGTCAGCCGATACCCCCGCACGCCCCGTCCGGGCCCTACGGCCCGCCCACTCCGCAAGCGTCTGGTCCTGCGCACCTGTCCGTCCCTCCGCATCCGGGGCCTGCACAGCCGGGGCAGCCAGGTATGCCGCACCCAGGGCCTGCACAGCCGGGGCCGGGGCCTGCTGCGCCGAATGACCACCGTCGCTTTGCCCCACCGGAATCTCGCACGCACAAGAATCCGCCAGAAGCAGACTGATATCTCCTGCAGCCGTGTTAGCCGGGAAACCGCGTATCGTCATGAGCCCGAAAACCCGGCACTGGTATCGGGACGACGACTCGCCGGATGGAGTCGATCATCTGCACATGACTGCGGGGCCCAGACCGATGTCTGGGCCCCGCAGCATTCGGCGCATGTCAAGCGCGCTCAGCTTTCACTGTCGCGGCGGCTGAGGACCCGAGCCGTACCCCGGATTGCCGTAACCCGGATGTCCTGGGCCCTGCTGGGGCGGCTGGCCGTAGTGCTGACCGGGTTGGCCGTACTGCTGACCAGGCTGGCCGTACTGCTGACCAGACTGGCCGTACTGCTGACCAGACTGGCCGTGTCCCCACTGCGGCTGCGAACCGCCCTGCTGTCCGTAGGGTCCTGGTGCCGAACCGGGCGCCTGCGGCGGCTGCACGCGGCCGGGTCCACCGGGCTGTCCCTGCTGGGGCGGCTGCCCCTGCGGGCCAGGCTGGCTCTGCGGTCCGGGGTGTCCGTACTGGCCGGGAGCCGAAGGGCCGGCGCTGGGCTGTCCGTACTGGCCCGGCTGACCGTACTGGCCCGGCACACCGTAGGAGGCGGCGGTAGCGGGACCGCCCTGGTGCTGCCGCTTCTTCTTCCGCGAGAGCAGGACGGCGAGCAGAATGCCGCCGCCGATGAGCAGCAGCAGGAGGATGCCGCCGATGACGAAGAGGATCCACCATGGGAAGGACGAGCTCTTCGCCTTGACGGTGATGGTGTCGCCGTCGAACGTCTTCAGGTTGTAGGTGACGACGTTGTCCTCGATCTGACCACCGGGGGCGTCGATGATCTTGCCGGGGAACGTGAGCTTGACGGTGGCCTCGGTGAACATGTCGGCGGGATCGCCGCCACCGGTCTGGTAGTCGGCGACACCACCGGTCCCCAGATCGGAAGAGCGGATGAAGTTCGGCATCGAGAACGAGATCTCGCCGTTCTCCTCGCTGATCGACATGCCCTCAAGACCTGTCTCTGAGGCGTCGGTCAGCCCATTCGGGTCCACCTTGTCGAGGGTGAGCTTCATGCCGAGATCGGTGTCCGTGGAGACCTTCTCAACCGTCACCCCTGCAGGTGCCTCGGCCTGTGCTTCCTGGACGGACTTGTCGACATCGCCTTCGTAGTCGGTCGGCGTTCCGTAGCTGCCGTATTGGGAGGACTGGTCTTCGAGCATCTGCCGGTCGAACGTGTACTGCCAGGTGCCGCTGATCTTGAGATCCTTGTCGATCTCCATGTCGATGTTGACGGCCATGCATCCGGTGAGGACGAACCCCAGCAGGAGCATCAAGCCGACAGCCAGCGGCTTCGTCACTCGGTCTTTCAGCGTCTTCATGGGGCACCTTTCACGCATCGTCGCCGCCACGGCTTCGCGGCACTGGTCTCAACCTATCGGAACACATGCGGGCTCGCCACGCATCGCTGTTCCGGTTTCGACACTCGACATCGTTGCCGGCGACCTCAGCCGGTGAGCTTCCCATTGCGGGCGATGAGCCGACCGGACTTGAACACCAGCCGTTCATCCGGGCAGTCCATGATCGCTGCGGTCACCGTATCTGCCTTGACCAGCAGCAGGTCGGCTGGGGCACCGACGGCCAGTCCCGCCTCGGCGTCGGAGCTCATGTCACCGGACGGGACGTGCGGGATCTGCTCGACGATATGCCGGCCGCCGCGCGAGGCAACGTCGAGGCAGTGTTCGATGTCGGCATCGGCGCGGAAGCCGTTGGTGAACGCCAACTGCCACACCCGGCGCAGCACATCACCGTCACCGTAGGGGCTCCAGTAATCGCGCTGCCCGTCTTCGCCCAGGCCCACCCGCACGCCGGTCTCCGCCAGCAGCTTCAGCGGCAGCACGGTCCCGGCCGGGGCGACGGTGGTGACGGCGATCTGATTGGCCGCCAGCATCTCAGCCAGCCGGCGCTGTTCGCGTTCGTCGACGCTGCCGAGCACGAAGCAGTGTGAGACCGTCACCTTTCCCTGCATGCCAGCGGCCTCGGTGCGGGCGATGATCTCCTCGAGGGTGAACACGCCGACCGTGCCGCGTTCGTGCAGGTGGATGTCGATGCCGATGCCGTACTTCTCCGCCCAGCCGAAGACCATGTCGAGGTGGGTCTTCGGGTCCCGGTCATAGGTCGTCGGGTCGAGCCCGCCGATGAGGTCGGCGCCGGCCTCCAGGCCCTTTGCGACGAAGGCCGGGGCGTCGGCGTCGCGCAGCAGCCCGGCTTGCGGGAAGGCGACGATCTCCATGTCGACGATCCCGGCGAGGGTGTCCTTGGCGGCCATGAGCGCGTCGAAGCGCTCGAGCCGGCAGTCGGAGTCGATCTGGGCGTGCGTGCGGATGCGGGTCGCGCCCGAGGCTGCGATCAGGCTGGCGGCGTAGACGGCCTGGTCGTAGGCACTGCGCTCGCCGTTACGCCAGTTGGCGCGGTCGTTCATGATGAGCGAGTGCAGGCTGGATCCTGCGGTGTGCGGCCGGAACGTCTGGCCCAGCCGGTTCGAGTCGAGGTGGGCGTGGACATCGCCCAGGCTCGGCATGACGACGTAACCGTCCGCGTCGATGACGTCCGTGCCCGAGGCGGTGGCATCCGTTCCCGGGTTGCTCGGGGTGATGGCTGCGATCCTGCCGTCATCGACGGTGAGGTCGACGGCGGGTGCATCGGGTTGGCGGTTGAACAGGCGGGTGTTACGGATGACTGTCGGCATGGTCCGAGTCTATGCCCGCGCATGCATGGCCGGTATCGCTGCTCTGGATCACCACGGGGTGGTGGAGGACTTGATCTGACCGAGAGGATTCAAGCGCCGCGGAATGTTCACCAACAGGAAAGTCCTCAACGCGAACACCCGACAGTTCATCATCCGAGAAAACAGCCGCAAACACTCATTCGCATAGACCAAGCTCCAGAACTTTCATCACCGAGTCGATCGATTTCGCGAATCGCTGCATCCCCAATCGTTGATCCACAGTTGGCATCATCGCAGGCGACGCCTCTGCTCACCGGACCGACTGACCGAAGGCGTGCCGACGGATCCAGGCGTGCATGGCGATCGCCGCGGCGGCAGCGGCGTTCATCGACCGGGTCGAGCCGTACTGCTCGATCGACAGCACAGCTTCGCACGCCTGATGGGCGGCGTCAGTGAGGCCGGGGCCCTCCTGGCCGAAGAGGAACACGCAGTTCTCCGGCAGCTCGTAGGTCTCTAAGGGCACGGAGTCGGGGAAGTTGTCGACGCCGATGAGCGGGAGGCTCCGCTCAGCACACCAGGCGGCCAGTGCCTCGGCGTCGGGGTGGTGGTGCAGGTGCTGGTAGCGGTCGGTGACCATCGCTCCGCGGCGGTTCCAGCGGCGCCGGCCGACGATGTGGACTGCGGCGGCGTTGAAGGCGTTGGCGGTGCGCACGACTGAGCCAATGTTGAGGTCGTGCTGCCAGTTCTCAACGGCGACGTGGAAGCCGTGGCGGGTGCGGTCGAGATCGGCGACGATCGCCTCGAGCTTCCAGTACCGGTAGCGGTCGACGACGTTGCGGCGGTCGCCCTCGGCGAGCAGCGCGGGATCGTAGTGCTCGCCGGTGGGCCATTCACCGGCCCAGGGGCCGACGCCGACGGTGATCTCGGCATCGGCCCCTGGTGCAGGCGTTGGGCGTTCGGCGCCCGGCGGCAGGGTCACGGCTTCTTCTTGGAGCCGGACTTCTTCGCCGCAGGCTTCTCGTCTGTCGACTTCTTGGCCGCAGACTGCTTGGCTGCAGGCTGCTTGGCCGCAGGCTTCGCCTTCGTGGCGGTCTTCGCAGCGGGCGACCCGCTGGTGGTGTCCTCAGTGTCGTCGGTCTCGTCCGCCTCGGCGTCGGCATCCTCTGCGTCTGCGGAGCCGTCGGCGGCAGCGGACTTCTTCTCCGCCTCGGCGGCGGCGCCCTTCTTGCGCGGCTTGACGGTGCGTCCGCCGTGGCCGGCCCCGCGCAGCAGGTTCTTCTCATATGCGCCCGAGGCGAGACCGAAGGCGATGAGCGCGACGACGAGTGCGATGCCGGCGGCCAGCAGGCCCTCCCACCACTCAGCCTGGCCGGCGAAGTAGCGCATCGGCATGGCGACCGGGGCGGTGAACGGGACGTAGGACAGGATGCGCAGGATGTCGGCCTTGAGCGCGATCACCATCGGCACGAAAGCCCCGGCGGCGGCGAGCAGCACGATGATGCCGTAGCCGATCTGGCGGGCGCGGCGCCCAGCCGGGGTGGCCGCCCACAAGAACAGCGACATGTACAGCAGCACCACGATGAGGAAGATCGCTGAGAACCAGCCGATGCCCGGCAGCGCGGCCATCGCCAGGGAGTTGAACGAGGCGATCGACAGGCCGAGCATGAGCACGCCGACAGTGATGACGAGGTAGACGAGCGCAAGCACCGTCAGCCCGTAGACCCGGCCCCAGGCGGCAGCCTTGGGCGGGATGGTGGCGGCGATGACCTCGGCGAGCCGGTTGCGCTTCTCGACCCGGGCGTTGGCGTACAGGGCCGCGCCCAGGGTGAGCACGGAGGCGAGCAGCAGCAGGGCCATGCCCCAGACGAACACCGAGCTGGCGGTGGCCGGCACGGGCGGTTCCTCCAGGTAGGTCACCGGCATCTCCGGCTGCAGCTTGTTCATGATCTCCGTCGGCTTGGAGTTCAGCGCCACCAGCTGCTGCTGTCCCATGCCCGAGGGGTCGACGAGGAGGGCGGCATCGGCTTCGCCGGTGCGCACGAGCTCTTGGGCCTCTTCGACGGATTCGACGTCCTTGATCTTGAGGCCCAGCTGCTGTTCGGCAGCTGCGGCCTGTTCGCCGAGTCCGACGGTGGCCAGGGTGGAGTCGCCGGTGGCGCCTTCCGGGCTGGCGTTCTGCGCGCCGATGATGATAGCGGCGATGACGGCCAGGCCGAGGATGAGGCTGGTGACGTAGAACAGCGGTGAGCGGGAGACCGAGACGGTCTCGCGGTTGGACACGAGCCAGGCGGCCTGCCGGCCGGTGAAGTCGCGGAACTCGGAGACGAGCCCGGTCTTGGGTTCGCTGCCTGGCTGCGGGCGGTCCTCGCGCAGCTCATAGGGCACGTCGGCATCGGTGAGCAGGTCGTCGTCGGCGTCGATCGTCTCGACGGGGATCTCATCGTCGGCGTCGTCGGCTGCGTCCGCGTCGTCGGCGTCAGTCTCGTCGGCGAGGGCATCGGCTTCGCCGGGTTCGGTGTCCTCATCGAGGATGACGAGGTCGTCATCGGCGCCGGGAGCCGTCGGATCGGCCGGGTCGACCGGGGTGCTGCCCTCGACCGGGTCGGTGGGGTCGACCGGGTCGGTGAGGTCCTTCTTGTTCTTGTCGGTCACTCAGATCCTCTCCTTCAGCAGCTCAGCCAGGCTCGCCTGGTGCGCACCATATTCTGTCACGCCGCTCGTCGCAGCCACGGCTGCGAAGGCCGCCTGCGGATCGGATGCGGAGAAGACCACCAGCTCGCGGTCAGCTGCGCCGGTCTCCTCATCGTCTGCGACATCGATGCCGGGGTGGGCAGCGAGGCTGGCGCGTCCCGCCTCGGCGGCGGCAACGGTCTCGTAGCGGGCGGCATACAGGTTCGCGTCCCGGCGCAGCGTGGCCAGCGCGCCCTTGCCGACGACTGTGCCGTGGTCGAGGGCGATGATGTCATCAGCGACTGATTCGGTCAGCTCATAGGAATCGGAAGTGAAGATGACCGGGACTCCGGAGTCGGCGTGGTCGCGCAGCAGGCTGAAGACCTTCTGGGTGCTGGCGGCGTCGAGGCCGTCGAACGGGTCGTCGAGCACGACGACGTCCGGGTCGGCGGCGAGCACGGCGGCGATCTCAGCGCGGGCGACCTCGGTGCCGGACAGGTGCGACAGCGGCGCGTAGGCGCGGTCGGACAGGTCGAGGCGCGAGAGCAGAGTGACGGCGTTGCGCTCGGCTGCGCCCATCGTCATGCCGTGCAGGCGCGCGAGGTAGACGATCTGCTCGAGGACCTTCATCCCCGGGTAGCCGCCGCGTTCAGCGGGCAGATAGCCGAAGTTCTGCCGGTCGCCGAAGCCCAGTTCGTGGCCTTCGAGTTCGACGGTGCCCTCATCGGGGGTGATGAGGCCCATGATGACGCGGACGAGTTCGGTCTTGCCGGAGCCGCGCTGGCCGACGATGCCGGTCAGGCGGCGCGGGCGGGCGGTCAGCGATACGTCCTTCAGCCACGTCTTGCGGCCGGACTTGAGCGTGATGCCGGTGAGTTCGAGCACGGGTGGTCCTTCGATTGACGGGGGTGCGCGCCGCGTGCGGCGCCGGGTCTAGTGTTGCGTGCGGTGTCAGCTAACGTCCAATCCCAGCGGTGGCGGCACCGGGCCCGAGGCGCCGGTCCGGCTGGGATCGTGAGGCTCAGTCGAGTCCGAGGTCGCTGGTGCTCAGCGCGATGAGGTACGGCAGGCCTGCGGCCTCGACGCGCTCCTTGGCGCCGGTGTTGCGGTCCATGACGACGGCGACGGCGATGACCTCAGCGCCGGCTTCGCGCAGCGCCTCGACGGCGGTGAGCACGGAGCCGCCGGTCGTCGAGGTGTCCTCGACGGCGATGACCTTGCGGCCGCGCACATCGGGGCCTTCGACGCGGCGGCCCATGCCGTGTTCCTTGGCGGCCTTGCGCACGACGAAGGTGTCCTTGGGGGCGCCGCGGACGACGGAGCGGTGCATGATCGCGGTGCCGACCGGGTCAGCGCCCATCGTCAGGCCGCCGATCGCCTCGACCTCGTCGAGGTAGCCGGTGGACTCCAGCAGGTCGAGCATGACGTCGCCGATGAGCGGGGCGCTGCGGTGGTCGAGGGTGACCCGGCGCAGGTCGAGGTAGTAGTCGGCCTCCTGACCGGAGGACAGCGTGACCTTTCCGCGCACGACGGCGAGTTCGTCGATGAGCTGCAGCAGCTGGGATTTCGCAGTTTCTGACATGCGCTCAGTCTACGTGGACGAAGCCGAGTGCCAGCTGAAGAGGTGTCCTGCCTGGAGAAACACAAAGACCCCGGGGCGCGTAACGCGTCTTCCCGGGGCCTTTGCAGCACTCCCCTCGAGTACCCGGACGCATCCCCATACGTCCGTCATTCGCCCGATCCCCACCGGGTCGAATTACCTCCATTTAACCATGGATTAGTTGATTTGTGAACTTGTCTCGCGAAGAAAATTTCGCTGATCGCACGTGACGCCTGAGACCGGAAATCGGCCTCCCACCTGCGGTTATATCCCATGCTTTGCTTTGCACATGCGAAGCGGCTGATGGGCGGATCGCACTGGTCTGGGTGAGGTATGCCACTCGCTGCGCCCGGCTGCCGATTCCCAAAGGGCACCTTGCCGTCACTGCGCGGGCGATCTCGGGGGTCTCAGCGGCGTGACTGCCGGGTGAAGCGGAAGCCGTTGCTGGCGAACCGGATGAGCGGCCGCGGCAGCACCTGGGCTGCGGCATAGGCGAGCTTGTACTGCACCCCGGGCACGGAGACGACCTTGCCTGCGCGGGCATCACGCAGCCCCTGCCGGGCGACGGTCGAGACGTCGACCCAGGCTGCGGCCGGCAGGTGCGACATGTCGACATCCATGCGGTCGTGGAACTCGGTGCGCACGAACCCGGGCAGCACCGCGGTGGCGGTGACGCCGGTGCCGGCGAGTTCGGCGGCGAGGCTCTCGGTGAAGATGAGCACATGGGACTTCGCCCCGGCGTAGGTGCCCATCGTCGTGACCGCGGCCATCGAGGCGATGTTGACGATGCCGCCGCGGCCGCGGGCGCGCATCGCATGGGCGGCATGCCAGGAGATGTCCTCAACGGCGCGGATGAGCACGGTGTCGAGCTTCGCGAGCTCCGCCGGGTCGGTTCTCAGCAGCGAGGTGCGCAGTCCGAAGCCGGCGTTGTTGACGACGACGTCGACGCGGCGGGAGTCGATGAGGTCGGTGACCTGCCGGATCCCGCCGATCGTCCCATCGCCCTCAGTCCGGCTGAGGTCGCAGCTGAGCACCTCGCAGACGATCCGGTAGCGGTGCATGAGCCTGACCGCCGTGGCGTCGAGGCGCTCGAGGTCGCGGGCGACGAGGATGAGCCGGTAGCCGTCGGCGGCGAGCTCATGGGCGATCGCCAGCCCGATGCCGCTGGTGGCACCCGTGATGAGGGCGACCGGCGCCTCGGGCGCGGCAGCAGCGGGCACGGGGCGCAGGCTGGGTGTCGATGACATGGCCACAGCATAGGCGCACATGACTGATCCCGCCCTGTCATCTGCAGGGCGGGATCAAACGGCTGCGGCTCAGGTGCGCTGCTCGGCCTTCTTGGCCCGGCGGGCGCGGTGCAGGATCGGCTCGGTGTAGCCGCTGGGCTGGCTGGCGCCGTCGACGATGAGCGAGCGGGCGGCTTCGAAGGCGATACCGCTGCCCTGCCCGTCGGTGACGAGCGGCTCGTAGTTCGGATCCCCGGCGTTCTGCTCATCGACCACAGCGGCCAGGCGGTTGAGGCTCTCATCGACCTGCTCGAGGCTGATGACGTCATGGGCGAGCCAGTTGGCCAGCAGCTGACTCGAGATCCGCAGGGTGGCGCGGTCCTCCATGAGGGCGACGTCGTGGATGTCGGGCACCTTCGAACAGCCCACCCCCTGGTCGACCCAGCGCACGACGTAGCCGAGGATCGACTGGACGTTCTCATCGACCTCGGTCTGGCGCTGCTCATCGGTCAGCGCTGCCGGGTCGCCCAGCGGCAGCCCGAGCAGCGGGTCGAGCCCGGTGGGTTCGCGGGTGGCGATTTCGCCCTGGATCTCGAAGGCGTCTGCCTGATGGTAGTGCAGCGCGTGCAGGGTGGCCGCCGTCGGCGAGGGCACCCAGGCGGCGGTCGCGCCGGCCTTCACGTGGCCGATCTTCTGCTCGAGCATGTCGTGCATGAGGTCGGGCATCGCCCACATGCCCTTGCCGATCTGGGCGTGGCCGCGGAAGCCGGCGGCCAGGCCGATGTCGACGTTGGCGTCCTCGTAGGCCTGCAGGAAGCTCTGCGACTTCATCTCAGCCTTGCGCACGACCGGTCCGGCCTGCATCGAGGTGTGGATCTCATCGCCGGTGCGGTCGAGGAAGCCGGTGTTGATGAACACGACGCGGTCGGCTGCCTGGGCGATCGCGGCGGCGAGGTTGGCGCTGGTGCGGCGCTCCTCGTCCATGATGCCGATCTTGAGCGTGCGCGCCGGCAGGCCGAGGAGCTGCTCGACGCGGGCGAAGAGCTCGACGGCGAAGGCGACTTCGTCGGGTCCGTGCATCTTCGGCTTGACGATGTACATCGAGCCGGCACGCGAGTTGCCGGTGCCCTCGCGCAGGGCCGGGGCGGCGGCGAGCGCCGTCATGATCGCATCGAGGATGCCCTCGGGGACCTCCTGGCCGTCGGCGCCGAGGACCGCATCGGTGGTCATGAGGTGGCCGACGTTGCGCACGAACAGCAGCGAGCGGCCCGGCAGGGAGATCTCGCTGCTGCCGTCAGGTGCCGAATAGGTGCGGTCGGGGTTGAGCGAGCGGGTGAAGGTGCGGCCGTTCTTCGTCACCTCCTCGGACAGGGTGCCGTTGGCCAGGCCGCGCCAGTTGCGGTAGCAGTGCGTCTTGTCCTCGGCATCGACGGCGGCCACGGAGTCCTCGAGGTCGATGATCGAGGTGACGGCGGATTCGACGACGATGTCCTCGATGCCGGCGGCATCGGTCGTGCCGATCGTGCCGGTGGGGTCGAAGACGATGTCGATGTGCAGGCCGTTGTGGCGCAGCAGCACGTGCGTCGGCGAGTCCGGGTCACCGGAGAACCCGGCGAACACCTCGGGAGCGGCAAGCGCGGCCTCGGTGCCGCCGCTGAGCGTGACGTGCAGCTGGCCGCTCGCGACCCGGTAGCCGGTGGCATCGGCGTGTGAGCCCTCGGTCAGCGGGGCGGCGGTATCGAGCAGTTCGCGGCCCTTGGCGATGACGGCGGCGCCGCGGGTCGGGTTGTAGCCGCTGCCCGGTGCCAGCTCGCCGCTCTGGTCGATGGCGTCGGTGCCGTAGTAGGCGTCGTAGAGCGAACCCCAGCGGGCGTTCGCGGCGTTGATGGCGAAGCGCGCATTGGAGACAGGCACGACGAGCTGCGGGCCGGCCTGGTCGGTGATCTCCGGGTCGACGTTCTCGGTGGTGACCGTCACCTCTGCCGGGGCGGGGACAAGGTAGCCGATCTCCTCGAGGAACGCCCGGTACTCCTTGGGATCCGGGGTGCCGGGATTGGCGCGGTGGTAGTCGTCGATCCTGCGCTGCAGCTGTTCGCGGATGTCGAGCAGCTCGCGGTTGCGCGGGGTGAGGTCGGCCAGCAGCTCAGCGACTCCGCTCCAGAACGCGTCGGCGTCGAGCCCGGCCGCCGGCAGCGCCTCGCGTTCGGTGAAGTCAGCCAGCTCAGCGGCGACCTGCAGACCAGCGCGGGTCACTGTGTTCGATGCGGTCGTCTGATCGTTGTCAGTCATCGTCATTCCTCCATGCCGGGAATGCAGGGGGATGCTGCGAGCGGGCATACCTGCACTATAGATTCCATTACGTGGAATAGTCTATCTATATTGCGGATGTTTGTGAAGCAGCTCTCAGCGACCGGGCTTGTCGGGCACGAGGATCGATCCGGGGTTGAGGATTCCATCGGGGTCGAGTGCCTTCTTGATGCGGTGGTTGAGCTCGAGGACTTCGGCGCCGAGGTAGTCGGCCAGCCACGGGCGCTTGAGCCGGCCGACGCCGTGCTCACCGGTGATGGTGCCGCCGAGGCTGATGGCCAGGTCCATCACCTCGCCGTAGGCGATGTGGGCGCGCTCGTGCTGCGCGGGGTCGGAGCGTTCGAGCACGATGAGCGGGTGGGTGTTGCCGTCGCCGGCGTGGGCCATCGTGGCGATCGTGACGTCGTTGTTCTCCGCGATCTCGGCGATGCCCAGGACGAGGTCGCCGAGGCGCGGCAGCGGGACCCCGACGTCTTCCAACAGCACGGCACCGAGGCGTTCGATGGCCGGGATCGCCATCCGGCGGGCGACGACGAAGGCCTCGCCGTCGGCTGGGTCGTCGGTGGCGAAGCACTCGGTGGCCCCGGTTGCATTGCAGATCTCTTCGATGCGCCAGATCTCATCGAGGGCCGCGCCGCTGGGCTCATCGGACTGGGCGATGAGCATCGCAGCGGCGTCGCGGTCCAGACCCATCTTGGTGGCGTCCTCGACGGCGTTGATGGTGGGCTGGTCCATGAATTCGAGCATCGACGGGCGCATCTGCCGGATGATGCCCAGCACCGCCTCGGTCGCGGCGTCGAGTGTGGGGAAGGTGGCGACGAGGGTCGTCGGCTGCTTCTGGGCGGGGATGAGGCGCAGCTGGACTTCGGTGAAGAGGCCGAGTGCGCCCTCGCTGCCGACGAACAGCTTCGTCAGCGACAGTCCGGCGACGTCCTTGATGCGCGGGCCGCCGAGGGTGACGGCCCGGCCGTCGGCGAGCACGACGGTGACACCGAGGACGTAGTCGGTCGTGACGCCGTACTTCACGCAGCACAGGCCGCCGGCGTTGGTGGCGACGTTGCCGCCGATCGAGCAGATCTCGAAGGAGGACGGATCCGGCGGGTACCACAGGCCGTGTTCGGCTGCGGCGGCCTTGACCTCGGCGTTGAGCGCTCCGGGCCCGGCGGTGACGGTGCGGGTGACGGGGTCGACTTCGATCTTGTTCATCCGGTCGAGGGAGACGACGATGCCGCGCTCGACTGCCGTGCTGCCGCCGGAGAGCCCTGTTCCGGCTCCGCGCGGGACGATCGGGGTGCGGTGCTTCGCCGCGATCTTCACGACCTGCTGGACCTGTTCCGTCGTTGTCGGGCGGACGACGACGAGCGGCATACCGGCAGCGGGGTCGTTGGCGCGGTCCCACCGGTAGGCCTCCATGCTGACCGGGTCGGTGACGAGGATGTCAGCCGGCAGGGCGGCGATGATGTCGTCGAGTGCGTGAGCGTCGTTGCGTTCCATCTGCAGACCTTCCTCCCAGCCGATGTGACGCACGCTACCATTCCGCCGCCCGGACCGGCCCGCCGGGTCACCGTTTCAGGACTGCCCCGGTTTCAGCATGGGCCCTGTTTCCGGGCGGCTCCTGTCTGCGCTGCCGGCGCTCACCTCGGGCCGTGCCCGAGGCGTGGGTCCAGGGAGGCGGCAGCGGCCGGGTCCTCGGTTAGAGTGGGGGCGTGCGAATCGCTACATGGAACGTGAACTCTGTCAGGGCCCGCGCCGAACGCATCGGCGCATGGCTGGAGCGCTCGGATGCCGATGTGCTCGCCATCCAGGAACTCAAGTGCAAGGACGCGCAGATGCCTGTCGCGGTCTTCGAGGAGCGCGGGTACGAAGTCGCCTATCACGGGCTGAACCAGTGGAACGGGGTGGCGATCGCCTCCCGGGTGGGGCTTGCCGATGTGCAGCTCGGCTTCGAGAACGTGCCCGGCTTCGGCGATGACGACGCCGTGGAGGCCCGCGCCATCAACGCCGACTGCGGCGGAGTGCGCGTGCATTCGCTGTATGTGCCCAACGGCCGCGAGCTCGACCATCCGCACTACGACTACAAGCTGCGGTGGCTGTCGGCCCTGCGTGATGACGTCACCGCGCAGCTGACAGCAGACTCGCAGGCCAAGCTCGTGCTCTGCGGCGACTTCAACGTCGCCCCGCACGATGAGGACGTGTGGGACATGGAGGCCTTCGCCGGCTGCACGCATGTCTCCCAGCCTGAGCGCGATGCCTTCCAGGCACTCCTCGACGCCGGCCTGACCGATGTCGCCCGCCCGTTCACGCCGGGTCCGGGTGTCTACACGTACTGGGACTACCAGAAGCTGCGCTTCCCCAAGAAGGAGGGCATGCGCATCGACTTCCAGCTCGCCTCCGCAGCACTCGCTGAGGCAGCGACCGGTGCGTTCGTCGACCGCGAGGAGCGCAAGGGCAAGGGCGCATCCGACCACGCCCCGGTCGTCGTCGACTACGCGCTCTGAGCTGAGGCGCAGCGAACCGCGTGAGCCTGACGGGCCACCGCGCGCTGGCCGCCCAGGCTGGTCACCGGCGGCTCAGTGCTGAATCGACTGCGTGGGTGTGACACCCAGACGTGCCGCACCCACGCAACCACCAACTCACACGATGCCTGCGCATCGTCGTCGGGACTGACGATCGTCAGTCGATGACTTCGCCGTCGATGATCTCGGGATCATCCCCGTCGTCGTCGGACTCGCCTCCCGTGACCGCGGTGAGGGTCAGGCCCTCTCCAGCCGGCGCCTCGGCGCCGGTGCCTGGGCGATCGACGCGCACGGTATCGCCGTCGCGCACAGCACCGGAGAGGATCTCGCGGGCCAGCCGGTCGCCGATCTCACGCTGGACGAGCCGGCGCAGCGGGCGAGCGCCGTAGGCCGGGTCGTAGCCTTCCCGGGCGAGCCACTCGGCAGCCGCCGGGGTGATCTCCAGGTTGAGCCGGCGCTCGGTGAGCCGGGCCTGCATGGCAGCGATCTGCAGGTCGACGATCCGGGCGAGTTCGTCCCGGCTGAGGGCATCGAAGATGACGATGTCATCGAGCCGATTGAGGAACTCGGGCTTGAACGCCGAATGCACGACACCCATCACCTGCTTGTGCTGCTGTTCGACGTCGAGTGTCTGGTCGACGAGGAACTGTGAGCCGAGGTTCGAGGTGAGGATGAGGATTGTGTTGCGGAAGTCCACGGTCCGGCCCTGGCCGTCGGTCAGGCGGCCGTCGTCGAGGACCTGCAGCAGGATGTCGAAGACATCCGCATGCGCCTTCTCCACCTCGTCGAGCAGCACCACCGAATACGGGCGGCGGCGCACCGCCTCGGTCAGCTGGCCACCGGATTCGTATCCGACATAGCCCGGAGGTGCGCCGACGAGCCGAGAGACCGAGTGCTTCTCGCCGTACTCGCTCATATCGATGCGCACGAGCGCGCGCTCGTCATCGAAGAGGAAGTCGGCAAGCGCCTTCGCCAGCTCCGTCTTGCCCACACCGGTGGGGCCGAGGAACAGGAACGAACCGGTCGGCCGGTTCGGATCCGACACCCCAGCGCGTGAACGGCGGATCGCATCGGCGACCGAGCGCACAGCAGACTGCTGTCCGATGAGCCGGCGGCCGATGTGCTCCTCAGCATGCAGGAGCTTCTCGCGTTCGCCTTCGAGCAGCCGGCCGGCGGGGATGCCGGTCCAGGCGGCGACCACCTCGGCGATGTCGTTCTCGGTGACCTGGTCGCCGACCATCGTCTGCGCACCGGCCCTGGACTCAGCCGCCTCGGCTTCGGCGATCTGCTTCTCCACAGCCGGGATCTCGCCGTAGAGCAGGCGCGAGGCCTTCTCCAGGTCGACGTCGCGGCGGGCGATCTCGGCCTGCGAGCGCAGCTCGTCGAGCTTCTCGCGCAGCTCACCGACCCGGTTGATGTCCGCGCGCTGCTTCTCCCAGGCGGCGTTGAGCCCGGCGAGCTCCTCCTGCTTGTCTGCCAGGTCCTCGCGCAGGGCGGCCAGCCGTTCGACAGAGGCTGCGTCGGATTCCTTGGCCAGGGCCATCTCCTCCATCTTCAGCCGGTCGACAGCGCGGGAGAGCTCGTCGATCTCGACGGGCGCGGAGTCGATCTCCATGCGCAGCCGGCTGGCGGCCTCATCGACGAGGTCGATGGCCTTGTCGGGCAGCTGGCGGTCGGCGATGTAGCGGTTCGACAGGCTGGCCGCGGCCACGAGCGCGGCATCGGCGATCGTGACCTTGTGGTGGGCTTCGTAGCGCTCCTTGAGCCCGCGCAGGATCGCGACTGTGTCCTCGACGCTCGGTTCGCCGACGAACACCTGCTGGAAGCGGCGTTCGAGCGCGGGATCCTTCTCGATGTTCTCGCGGTACTCATCGAGGGTCGTCGCGCCGACCATGCGCAGCTCACCGCGGGCGAGCATCGGCTTGAGCATGTTGCCGGCATCCATCGAGGAGTCACCGGAGGCACCGGCACCCACGAGCGTGTGCAGCTCGTCGATGAAGGTGATGACCTGGCCGTCGGAGGACTTGATCTCCTCGAGCACGGCCTTGAGGCGCTCCTCGAACTCGCCGCGGTACTTCGCGCCTGCGACCATCGCGGAGAGGTCGAGGCTGATGAGGCTCTTGTTGCGCAGCGATTCGGGCACATCGCCGGCGACGATGCGCTGGGCGAGGCCTTCGACGACGGCGGTCTTGCCGACGCCGGGTTCGCCGATGAGCACCGGGTTGTTCTTCGTGCGGCGCGAGAGCACCTGCACGACCCGGCGGATCTCCGAGTCACGGCCGATGACCGGGTCGAGCTTGCCCTCGCGGGCCTGGGCGGTGAGGTCGACGCCGAACTTCTCCAGGGACTGGAAGGTGTCCTCGGGGTTCTCGCTGGTGACCTTCCTGCCGCCGCGCACCTCGGGCAGGGCGGCGAGCAGGCCGTCGCGGGTGACGGACTGGCCGGTCAGCAGCCGGCCGACTTCGCCGGTGTCTGCGGCGGCGGCGATGAGCAGGTGCTCGGTGGAGACGAACTGGTCGCCGAGGGCCTGCATCTCCTGTTCGGCGTTGTTGATGAGCTGCAGTGCCTGGCGGGACAGCTGCGGTTGGGAGACCGACGAGCCCGAGGCCGACGGCAGGCCGGCGACGATCCGCTCGACCCCTGCGCGGATGGCGGCTGGGTCGGCGCCCATGTGCTCGAGCAGGGCGGCGGCGATGCTCTCAGGCTGGCTGAGCAGGGCCGTGAGCAGGTGGGCCGGCTCGACCTGCGAGTTGCCGCGGGTGACGGCATCCTTGACCGCTGCGGAGAGCACCTCCTGCGATTTGGTGGTGAACTTGGCTTCCATAGGAGTTCCTTTCGGCGCCGGCATACCGGCGCGGATCAGCATGAACGTGAATCTTCTGATCAGCACAACACCGCCAAAGTTGAGTCTATTCCACTCAACTCTGGTTTTCGAGAGGTGTGATCCGTCGACGCCACGTTCGAGGAGCGAGCTGGGCGCCTCCAACCCAGGCCTTTGGAGCCGCGCTGGAGGCGCTCGCCGGAGGATCCGATCACCTTCTCAGCGATATCGGATCAGACGATGGGACAGCTAGTCAGATTCGACCTGAGCAGCAAGCGCATCTGACACAGCACGAGCAAAGCAGGGCGCTCCGCTGCGCGACAGCTTCGCGAGCAGAGCTTCCACAGTGACCGGCGGTCGGCTCATTGCAGCTGCCTGGTCCTTCACCACTCGACAGGTCGCACCCAGGCTGAGGTCAAACTGGTCAAGCAAGAAGGCATCCAATCGAATCGCCTCCAACCCAAGACGCTCGAGAACCGCTTCGGGGAAATCCCTGATGCTCTCAGTGATGATCGCGTCAGCGCGTCCGCGGAGGGCAGCCGCGACCACGTGCCGATCATCAGGGTCGGGCAAGGAGACACCCTGTTCAAGCGGCTCCCACCCTTCAACGCAGGCGTCCTCGAACGCCTCATCCATGGACCGAAACCGACTCAGAAATCTGCTGCGGTCGACCTCAGGGTGAATCCGCGCCAATGCCATCAGCGCCTCATCGACGACCTTGGCAGACCACAAAGGTCGAAAAGCCCCCGCATCAGCCATCCGCAGCAAGGTGTCACACGGCGCAACGGGCACCAAAACGCATGCGTCAAGAAAGACTGTGAAGCGGGACATCGGTCACGACTTCCGTGCCTCAGCCAGTGCCTCCCGATAGGCCTCCGGCCCAACGTCGTATAAGCCGTCCTCTTGAGCCTGCCGCGTCAGTTCGTCAAGTCGGCTGCGCCGGTCTGCCCGCTTGCGATCCCGATACGCCAGCACATCGCGCAACCGAAGCCGCCGGTGCCGTGACTGTCCAAATCGCTCGAATGGCAGCTCGTGCTCGTCCAGCAGGCGAACCAAGGTGTTCCGGCTTATGCCCAGCAGATCGGCGGCCTGCTGCGTGGTCAGCTGCTTATCGATCGGCTCAACGCTGACGGACGCCCCTCGCTCCATCGCACTCACAACTCTGCGGAGCACCTCGTAGGCAGGAACGGGCAGCGGGATCTGTTCACCGTCCGGGCCGAGAAGCACAGCAGGGGCGGAGTGGTTCTCCAGGAAGCGCGCCAGTTCGAGCATCTCGTGGAGATCCTCAGGAGGTTCAACGACATGCTCGTCTCTTGCGCCCCGGCTTTTCGTGCTGCTCATATCAGTATTATCGCCCAAAACGGTCAATTCAGCCATATCGACCAGCATGAAAGTCTCAGACGAGCACTCCGAGACCTGGCGACAAAGCAGGCCCAGTGCAGACGTCCGTGGCGGGTGTCACACTGGTGCCATGACGAACGAAACTGCCACCACCGCCTCGGGACCGGCCGCCGCCGATGCCCCTGTCACTGTCACCGTCGAGGGCGCGGTCGCCCTCGTCATGATCGATGCCGCCCCGACCCGCAACGCGCTGTCGATGCCGGTCATGGGAGCGCTCATCGACGCACTCACCGCGATCGGCGAACGCACGGATGTGCACGCAGTCGTGCTCTCAACGGCCGGCCACGTGTTCTGCTCCGGGCACGATCTCAAGGAGATCCGCGGGGCCGATCATGCCCGGCAGCAGGAGATCTTCGAGCGCTGCTCTGAGCTCATGCTGCTCATCCAGTCGATCCCGCAGCCGGTCATCGCAGCCGTCCAGGGGGTCGCGACCGCCGCTGGCTGCCAGCTCGTGGCCACCTGCGACCTGGCCGTTGCTGCCGAATCAGCCCGGTTCGGCACCCCGGGAGTGCGGATCGGGCTGTTCTGCTCGACGCCTATGGTGGCGCTCTCCCGCGCTGTGCCGCGCAAGACGGCGATGCGGATGCTCTTGACCGGTGATCTGCTCGATGCCCGCGAGGCACTGTCCTTCGGGCTCGTCTCCCATGTTGTGGGCGATGACGAGCTGGCTGCTGCCGCCTCGGAGGTGGCGCAGACGGTCGCTGAGGCCTCGGCTGCCACGGTGGCGATCGGCAAGGAGGCGTTCTATCAGCAGATCCACCTCGATACGCCTTCTGCGTATGCGCAGATGTCGGAGACGATGGCGGCCAATGCCGTCATGCCCGATGCGCAGGAGGGCATCGATGCGTTTCTGACCAAGCGCCAGCCGCAGTGGCAGCACCGCACGGACGGCACCTGATCCGGGGCCCTGGACGGGCGATTCGGCCGGCGCGGTCGGGCCGGGGCGAATCAGCCGGGGCGGGTCGGCCGGGCCGGGTCAGCTGGCGGTGGCGTCGAAGCGGTCGAAGAACTCCTTCGCCCAGCCTGAGGGCTTCGGGTCGACGCCGTGCAGGGACATGCGGGCTCCTGTGGCCTTCCCGCGTTCGGTAGCGGTGAAGGAGGGGTGGCCTTCGGCAGCCAGCGTGATGAGCGCCGTGCCGTCCCATCCGGTGTCGCGCAGCACCTCGATGAGGACCTCCTGGCTGGCCGCGCGTGTGAGGTCCTGGCCGTCGGTGCGGTGGACGTCGAGCCGGAAGTCCGCGCCCGTGCCGCCGACGGACGTTGACATGCGCACGGCGGTGAAGCCGGCATCCCACAGCGCTGCGAGCAGGTCGGCATGGGCCGGCCAGTCTGTGGCGGGGAAGCTGGCGCTGTCGGCTGGGTGGGCGGTGTTGCTGACGGTGAGCGTCACGTCGCCGGGCAGCGGCCACTGGCTGCCGGCGATCAGGTCGGCGAGGACGTGCAGCTCGGTGCTGGTTGGGGTCACGACGTCTATGGACTGGCGGTTGAGTGCGATGTGCTCGACGGTGATGCCGCGCTCGGCCAGCAGGTCCCGGGCCTGGAAGTAGGCGTCAGTGTCTGCTCGGCCGTCGCCGAACTCCACGCTCAGCCCCTCAGCAGAGACAGCGGTGAGGTCGGAGAGCTCGCCGGTTCCGTATTCGGCGGTGAAGACGTCGCGGACGTCAGGGATGTCGGCATCGTGTGCGACGAGCACCGTTGCGTTGGGGCGCTCGAGGGAGTGCGTCCACTGGACGGTGAATGGCAGGCTGCCGGCTCGTTCTGCCGTGTCACAGAACCGGGTGATGGCGTCCTGGACGCCTGGTTCGGACATGTCGACGCGGGCAGAGATGCTCGGCTCCCCATCACCTGCATCCCCGCCCACGGAGCCCGGGCCGTGTTCGACGAGGTCGACCTCGTCAGCGGACGCTGCTCGGCGCACACTGAGGACGAGCTGCCGCTGACCGGTGGTGGCGTCGGTGAGCCAGCTGCGCATATCGGTGCCGGAGGCGAGTGTGACGCTGGCGTTCATGTTCTCGCCGATCTCCCCGTCAGCGACATCGGGCAGGCTGGTGAGGAAGGGCAGCTGGGAGAGATTCAGCGGTCCCGGCTGCGGGACGCTGGCAGGGGCATTGCGGACGGTGTGCCCGACGGTGCCGGTGAACCGGCCGGATTCCACCTTCATCTCCGGCGGCCCCTGCGGGTAGCGGTAGTCGTTGACACGTGTGAGCAGGGCTGTCGCAGTGTCATCGAGGGCATCGGGATCAGTGTCTGCGTCGATGGTGACGGTGACGACGGTGCCCGCCGGCATCACCGCAGTGACGCCGGCCAATCCCTCGACCTCAGTGACGAGGTCCGCGTAAGTCGACTCCGGCAGCAATGTCGCCGACTGGGTGCAGGCGCTCAGCGCACTGCCGGTGAGCAGCAGACACAGCAGCGCCGCGGCGATCCGGAGTCGTCGCGGCCGGTGGACGGAGTGCGGTGTGCTGCTCATACGTTCAGGCTACGGACGAGCCGCCGCCGCCCGGTCACGGCGATGTGCCGGTTCGGGCACACCGGGTGCATGCGGCGACCACCGCCTCGGGAGCGGGGAAGGCGCCGCAGCAACGGCGACCGTCACCTCGGAAACGGGTGATCCGCCTCGGGAACGGGGCGTGCTCAGCGGAGTCACAGCAGACACGGCGCGGGCAATGTCGCCGGCGCGTGGGCGGGCGCATTAGCCTGATCGCAAGGAGAGGAGTCGAAGTGAGAGTCGTCGTCACGGGTGCTGCCGGTTACGTCGGTCAGGCGATCGCCCGCAGGCTGGTCGAATCCGGTCGCCGGGTCACGAGCGTCGGGCTTTCCGACCCGCAGATCAGCGGGGTCGAGCACCACGAGTGGGACATCCGCGAGGAGATTCCCGCGCAGCTGCAGGGCAGGCTGCGCTTCACCGATGCCGTCGTCCACGCCGCGGTCATCGACGATGACTGGGCGGCCGAGGACGAGCTGCAGGCCGTCAACGTCACCGGCACCCGCCATGTGCTCGACGCGTTCCCCAAGCCGCGGATGATCTGCCTGTCCAGCACCGCCGTCTACGCACCGGCCGATGCTCACCGCCAGCTGTACGAGGAGGGCGGGCCGGTCGATCCGCACCGCTACCTGTGCGCCTATGAGCGCAGCCGCGCCGAGGCCGAACGGGTCATCGCCCGGGTGCGGCCCGAAGCGCTCGTGCTGCGCCCGAACGCCGTGTACGGGCCGGAGGACACGACGCTGTGGCCGGTGCTGGAGCGTGCGGCGGATAAGGGTGTCCTGCGGCTGCCTGACGGCGGCCGGCACTCGATGACGATGACGCACATCGACACGCTCACCGCAGCCGTCGATGCCGCACTGACGAAGCCGCAGGCCTACGGGCCGATGAACATCGGCGACCCGCAGCCCTACATCGTGCACGAGGCGCTCACCACCTACCTCGGCCGGTTCGGCCACCCCTCGCTCGAACTCGACTCGATCGCTGCCGACCTCGCGCTCGTCAAGGCGTGGTTCGCTGAGCGCAAGGCGCGCCGGAAGAAGCGCCGCCCGCCGTTCACCAGGCACGTGATGCGGAATCTGGCCCGGGAGCGGACGTACAGCCTATCGCGGATGCACCGGATGCTCGGCATCGAGGGTGTCCAGGGGCTGCGCCGGTCAGGGGCGGCCGCCGGGCAGGTGCCCCGACGCGACTGAGGGGCCCGCCCAGTATGGGCAGACCCCTCAGTGTCGGTGGCGCTGACGGTGCGGCCTAGAGCTGCCGGCGCCGGTTGGCCATGGTGATGAAGGCCAGCAGCAGCGCAAGAACTCCGACGCCGATGCAGATGTAGCCGACCATCGTCAGGTCCATGACGCTCCAGGCATCACGGACAGCGAAGGCCAGGATCGCGCCGACGAGGATGAGGAAGACTCCGACTCCGAATCCCATGGGGTGCTCCGTTTCTGTCGCGCCGGAGCGCTGGTCGCGCCCGACTCGGTCAGTTTCAGTATTGACGAAGTGCCCGCCGGAGACAACGACCACGCGCCAATCCGCGATCAGGGTCGTGCAGGCACCGGTGATCGGGGCGGTTTCGGATGCATCTGCGACTCCCGGGGTGCCGGTTGCGCCGGTTTCAGCCGCCGGGCTGGGAGTGTCGGCGCTGGCTGCCTGGGAGCGTCACCGCTGGTCAGGTGCGGCCGGTGCTGGTCAGGTGGGGTCGGTGCTGGTCAGGTGGAGTCGCGGAGGATCGGGCAGCTCATGCAGCGCGGGCCGCCGCGCCCGCGGCCGAGTTCGGTCCCGGCGATCGGGATGACGTCGATGCCGTGCTCGGCCAGCAGCGTGTTGGCGCCGGTGTTGCGGTCGTAGGCGATGACTGCGCCGGGGGCGACGGCGAGCACGTTGAGGCCGTCGTGCCACTGCTCCCGCTCAGCGGCGTAGGGGTCCTGGTCGGGGACGAGGACGCGCATCCGGTCGCAGCCGAGCGCTTCGGCCATCGCCGAGTGCATCTGCGCGGCCGGATAGCCGGTGATCGACAGCTCGCCTGCCTGGCTGCCGCCGGTGATGAGGTAGGAGGGCAGCGGGTCGAGGCCGCCGTAGCAGAGGAAGGTCCGCTCATCGACCATCGTCATGACGGTGTCGAGGTGCATGAACGAGCGGCGCTCGGGCATCCGCAGCGCCAGCACCCGCTCGGCAGCACCTGCGGACATGAGGGTGCGGGTCAGCCGTTCGACACCAGCGGGAGTGGTGCGCTCGCTCATCCCGATCATGACCGCCCGGTCGCCGAGGACGAAGATGTCCCCGCCTTCAGTGGTCGCGATCCCGGATTCGCCGCCGGCGGTCCAGTGGGCGAAGCCGGCTGCGCGGAACCGGGGGTGCCAGCGGTAGACGGCCTCGTAGCTGATGGTCTCGCGTTTGCGGGCGCGCTTGCGCATCGAGTTGATCGCCACTCCGCCGTAGATCCACGCAGACGCGTCGCGGCTGTAGAGGTGGTTGGGCAGCGGCGGCAGCACGAAGTCACTGTCAGCCAGGTCGGCCAGCCACAGTGAGCCGGGCACCGGGATGCGGTCGGTCACCTCGCGTTTGGTGATCCCGCCGATGAGCACCGCGGTGAGCTCGGCGGCATCCATCTCTGCGAGCATCTCGGACAGCGGGGCGGCGGCGCCGGGGCCGCAAGCGCGCTCGTCGACGACCGCCTCCAGCACCGCGGCGCGCGCTTCGGGCACTGTGAGGGTTTCGGCGAGCAGCTCGCTGAAGAGGTGCACGGTCACTCCGGCCTCGCGCAGGGCTGCGGTGAAGCCGTCGTGTTCGCTGCGCGCGGCCTCAGCGAAGGGCACGTCATCGAAGAGCAGCGCGGACATGTTGCTCGGGGTCAGCCGCTCCAGTTCGACACCCGGCCGGTGCACGATGACCTCGCGCAGCCGCCCGGTCTCGGAACCGACTCCCAGCGTCATGTCAGCCCCGGATCTCTGCCAGCCAGTCTGCTGCGGCGGTGAAGGCCTGGGCGGTCATGTCCGGGTCGACGATGACCTTCTCGCCGTCGGCTGAGGGGTAGGAGCCGAGGAACTGCAGGCGGCGGGCGATCCGGTGCACCCCGGTGAGCGCCTCGGCCATCCGCGGCTCGGCCACATGCCCCTGGGCGTCGATGGAGAACTGGTAGAGGCCCAGCCCGTCGCCGGTGGGCCGGGATTCGATGCGCGAGAGGTTGACGCCGCGGGTGGAGAACTGCTCGAGCAGCTCCAGCAGCGCACCGGCCCGATCGGAGGCGAGCGCGGCGACGAGCGTCGTCTTATCAGCGCCGGTGGGTGCGGGCAGTTCGCGTTTGGTTGAGACGAGCACGAACCGGGTGTCGGCGTCTTTGCGGTCGCCGATGTCATCGGCCAGCACGGTGAGCCCGTAGCGTTCGGCGGCCAGCGCCGGGCAGATCGCGGCCTGGTAGTCGACGTCTGACTCTGCGAGGTCGCGGGCGGCGGCCGCGGTCGAGGCGGCGGGGATGTAGTGGGCTTCGGGCAGGTGCTCTGACAGCCAGGCCCGCGTCTGCGCTTCGGCATGCGGGTGGGTGGAGAATGCGGTGACCTGTGCCAGCTCAGTGCCAGGCTTCGCGGCGAGCACGAAGCGCACCCGCACGACGGTTTCGGCCACGATCTGCAGCTGTCCGTGCTGGGTGAGCGCGTCAAGCGTCGCCGGTACGCCGCCTTCGAGTGAGTTCTCGATCGGCACGACCGCGCCGGTGAGCTCACCTGCGGCGACGGCGGCCAGGGCGGCGTCGGCGCTGCGCATGGGCCGGCGGGCGGCGTCCATCCGGTCGTGGGCGGTGAGCAGCTGGATGAGCGCGGCCTCGGTGAAGGTCGCCTCGGGTCCGAGGTAGCCGAAGGACAGCGTCACAGTGGTCTCCTTTCGGGGCGGGTCAGCGGGTGCCGCGCCCGAGGCGGTGGCGGGCCCTGCGTGCCCGGCGCACGGTGAGTGCCCGCAGCACGTCGCGGTACTGGGCGGCCCGGTGCAGCTGGGCCTTGAGGTCTCGGCCGGTGACCCGGTGGTGGAGGTCGCATTCGACCTCTGTCACGCGCAGCCCGGCGTCGAGGACGTCGATCGTCATGGCGGTTTCGACGCCCCAGCCGGCAGCGAACGGCAGGGCGGCTTCGAAGGCCTCGCGGCTCAGGCACCGCATGCCCGACAGCGGCTGGGTGGCCTCGAAGCCGGTGAGCTCGGCGATGCCCTTCTTCGCCAGGCCGACGACGAAGCCGAATCCGCCGCCGGAGCGCTTCTGCGGCGGCAGGATCGCGATCGTCATATCGGCGTCACCGTCGAGCACCGGTGCGGTCAGCGGCGCGGTGGCGACGGCGGAGTCCTCCAGGTCAGCGTCGATGAACAGCAGCGCCCGGTGATCGGGACGCTGCCCGGTGGGCGCATCGGTGATCTCGCGGTTGCGCACGGCGAACGCGCCGGTCATCATCGCTGCGGCCTTGCCGCGGTTCTTCCGGTGCACGAGCACCTGCGCCCCGGCCTGGCGGGCCAGGTTCGCGGTGTCGTCGGATGAGCCGTCGTCGACGACGATGACGAGGTCGACACCGGGGATCTGCCGGGTGGCGGCCACGGTCGCGGCGATCCGCTCGGCTTCATCCTTGGCCGGGATGATCGCGGCAACAGCTGGGGGTGCAGACATCGGATCCTGCCTCCTGACGCAGACGGTGGTGCAGCGGGTGCTGGGCTCGGCTGAGCCGGGTCAGCGGATGGTGAGCTGGCGGGAGACGACGCCGGCCTTGGCGCGGCGTTCGTCGTAGTCGAGGTTTCCGGTCTCGCTCATCGCGGCATCGAGCTGCGCAGCGAATGCGGCCAGCGGCTCTTCGACCGCATCGGGCTGGGTGCCATCGGGCAGCTCCCAGACGGGGATGACGATGCCGTGGGCGCGGAAGCAGCCGAGGTAGCGGCCGAGCCCGGACACGGTGTTCTCGCCGCGAGCATGCAGGCGGGCCAGGCCGTTCATGACAGTGTCCTCGTCCTGCATCTGCGCCCAGCGCAGGTAGATGTGCCCGCCCATCTCGGTCCAGTAGGCGGAGTCGGCGGAGACGAGCTTCTCTGTCGGGCTGATCGACTCGTTGGCCTGTTCGAGCGCACCGGCGAGGTCCTCATCACGGTGCTCGGGGTCGTCGGCGAGCCAGTAGTCGAAGGTCTCCTGCACGCTGACGGTGAAGGGAGCAGAGGTGTCGAGGATGTCCTGCAGGCGCGGGCCGGAGCCGGGGTTGGCGTCGGCTTCGGCGTAGGTGCCGGGTTCGGCGTCCTTGACCTTGAGGATCGCTGCGGCGATGTCGCGGGAGGGGTCCGGGGAGGCGACCGGGACCTGCATGCCGGCCATGATGACACCGTCCTGGCGGTGCAGTGCCTGCCAGGCCGCCGGCAGCAGCGACGCGATGACGATCTCGTCACCGCCGTGCTCCTCGTTCAGCTTCGCGGTCGCCGTCGCGGCGGGCACGAGTTCGCGCAGGCACACGAGGTCGGCTTCGAACGGCAGGCCCTCAAAGGGGCGCTTGACGAAGCCGGCGGCCTGCTGCTTGGCCAGGCGCTTGGCGATGAGCTCTTCCTTGGACTTCTTGGACTTCTTTCCCATGCCGGTCAGTGTATCGCCCGCAGCCGGTGCCGATATCGTGGGTCTCATGGCCCTCCTCCACTCCGGACTCCACGATTCCGCCGTCGCCCAGCGCCATCTGCGCTACGCCCAGCGGCTCGTCGACGCCGGCTACAGCTTCGACCTGCTCACTGCCGATGATCACGGCCCCGCTGCCGAGGTGCTGCGGGCTGCCGAGGCGACCGGCGCCTCGGGCGCGGACTTCGCGTTCCTGCCGCAGGACTCCGGGCTCATCGCCCGCTCCCCCGACGGGCAGATCGCAGCCGTCCTCGCGGTCACCGCCGTGAGCTTCGACAACGGCCAGGCGCTGCTCATCCGGGCGCTGGCCACCGCTGAGCACTTCCGCTCGCAGGGGCTGGCCACGGTGCTCGTGGGCATGGCCCCGCAAGTGCTCTCGGCTGCCGGGCTGCCGACCCGCTGCCTGCTCGTGGCCGCCGCTTCCGAGGCGCGGGCGACGTTCGCACACCGGGCCGGGTTCCGGGTGCTCACCCCGGGCTCGGAGCTGCCGATCGACCTCGGCGGCATCGAGACCGACGTCTTCGGTGCGATCGGCGACCGCTGCTGGTGTCTGAAGGAAGTGAAGTAGAGCGCAGAGCGCTTGAGCGTTTCGAGAGCAGTCCCTGCCGAACGCGGTTGCGCGGACCCGCAGGATCCGCGACAGACCGTCTCGCCGTTTCTGGTGTCACTCGCCTCGACTGTTCCGGTCTTCACCGAAACGGCCGCAAATGAAATCAGATGAGAAGTCGCGTTCTGCGCGGCCGGCCGTGTCTGTCCGGGTCGGAGCGCCACTCGTACTCATGGTCCCTGCTCTCCCAGAGATTGAGGGCGTCGTGAAGGCGCGCGGTCCATCCCGGTAGGTTCTGAGCCTTGTGCCGCGCCGGAGTTGACCCTCCTGTCACAGGAGACTGGAGACTGGAATCATGTTGAAGATCGGTGAATTCGCACAGACCACGAGCCTCAGCGTCAAGGCGCTGCGGCACTACGACGAGACCGGGCTGCTCGTCCCGGCAGAGACCGACCCCGTCTCCGGCTACCGGCTCTACGCCGAGGAGCAGGTGCGCGACGGGGCGGTCATCCACCAACTGCGCCGGGCAGGGGTGCCGCTGGCCCAGGTCCGGGCGGCGCTGGACGGCGGTGACTCGGTGGCGGTGCTGCGCGCGCATGAAGAGCAGTTGGCCGCCGAACGTGCCGCCCAGGACGCCGCGATCGCACAGGCGCACACGATGCTCGACTGCTTCGCGCAGCCGGTGCCGGTGACCGAGCGGCGCTGCCCGCCGCTGCCCTATGCCGGGCGGATCCTCCGGCTCGCATCTGAAGCCGATGTCGAACAGCTCAGCGACGAGACCGCCTCTGCGGCGTTCGGGGAGCTCTATCGGGAGCTCGTCGCCGCCGGGCATCCGCCCAGCGGTGCGATGTGGACGGGCATGCGCGAGGGTCCGCGCGCCTCGATGGAGGTGGCCTTCTGCTGGGCAGTTGACCATCCGCTGCCCGCCGGGTGGGGCGGTGAGCACACGGAGGTCGGGCAGTTGCCCGAGCGCACCGAGCTGGTCGCCGAATGGGATCTGTCCGAGCCGCTCGACCTGCCGGAGGACACGATGCACCCGGCAGCACTCGCGCTGTTCGATGCGATCGCCGCACGCGGCCTGGAGATGGCCGAG
Source organism: Brevibacterium gallinarum (assembly GCF_014836885.1). Classification (GTDB taxonomy): domain Bacteria; phylum Actinomycetota; class Actinomycetes; order Actinomycetales; family Brevibacteriaceae; genus Brevibacterium; species Brevibacterium gallinarum. The sequence goes on along the minus strand of NZ_JACSPY010000002.1, from coordinate 290,711 downwards.
CAGGCGGTGCGCCAGCAGGTGCGCTACGACCTCGACCCGCCGGTGCTCGAACTTTCGATCCCCGTCTCGCGACGCTGAGTCGGCAGCCGGGGCGCACCGCCCAGCGCCCGCTGGCCTCATCTGTTCCCCGTCTGCGGACTGTGACACTGCCGTTGCCGGGGCAGAAGTTCTGCCGCATCGGGAATAGGCTGGCCTGCGCGCCGGTTGGCGCATGCGTCACCACTCGATGAGCAGACAGGAGATCCCATGCCCGCAGCGCCGTCTGAGCGTGCGCCCGCATCTGCGGCGACCGCTCCCGAGGCGGTGGGCACCCGGACTGCCAGGCTCGCAGTGTTCGCACTGGCGATCGGTGCCTTCGGCATCGGCACCGCCGAGTTCGCCACCATGGGCCTGCTGCCGCAGATCGCCGAGGGCTTGGACGCCTCGATCACCACAGCTGGGCATGCGGTGTCGCTGTATGCGCTCGGCGTCGTCATCGGCGCACCGGTCATCACTGCGTTGGCGGCCAAGATGGACCGCCGCTGGCTGCTGCTGAGCCTCATGGTCGTCTTCATCATCGGCAGCGTCGGCTCGACCCTGGCCCCGACGATGAACCTCATGCTCGTCTCCCGATTCATCACCGGCCTCCCGCACGGGGCATTCCTCGGCGTCGGCGCCGTCGTCGCCGCAACCCTGGCACCAGCGCACCGCAAGGGCACCGCAATGGCCCGGGTGATGCTGGGCCTGACGATCGCGAACATCATCGGTGTACCCGCCGCTGCCGCGCTGGGCACGGAGTTCGGCTGGCGGGTCGCCTACGCGCTCGTCGCGTTCATCGGGCTGCTGACTCTGGTGGCCGTGTTCTTCCTCGTCCCGCAGACCGCACCGGCTGCCGCGCCGTCGATCCGCGGTGAGCTGCGCACCATGAAGCGCCCGCAGGTGATCCTCACCCTCATCGCCGGATCGGTGGGATTCGGCGGCATGTTCGCCCTCTACACCTACATCGCCCCGACCCTGACCGAGCTCACCGGGCTGCCCGCCTCGGCGATCCCGTGGGTGCTCGTATGCTTCGGCGTCGGCATGACCGTCGGCACCTTCGTCGCAGGCCCGCTCGTCGACCGGTCGATCGAGCGCTCGGCTGTCATCGGGCTCGTCGGCCTGGGCATCGTGCTGCTGACCTTCGGGCTGTTCGCCCACGTGCCGGCCGTGGCGATCGGCTGCGTGTCGGTCATCGGCATCTTCAGCTCGCTGTTCGTCACTGCCCTGCAGGCCAGGCTCATGCGCGAATCCCACGACGCACCCTCGCTGACTGCGGCGATGAACCATGCGGCATTCAACTTCGCCAACGCGCTCGGCGCGTTCGCCGGCGGCATCGTCATCGACGCAGGACTCGGCTTCCGCGCACCAGCACTCACCGGTGTCGGGCTGACCGTCGTCGGGCTGGTCGTCACGACGATCGCGATCACCACCTACCGCCAGTCACGCGCCCGTCTGGTCATCGACGTCGAGGGGTGAGTGGTCTGCGGCGCTCAACCGTGCGCACTCGTCCATCAGCTGCCGCACCCCGACAGCGAAAGCACGTTCAGCTTCTGTATGAAATCCCGTTTGAGCGATCACGTTGTCAGCCGCGCGAATCAGTTCGGCTTGCGTCTGACCATCGGGTAGCGTGACGGCAGCCAGGCACACCTGCTCGACGTCTTCGACAAGCTCTTCAACATCTATGGCCAGATCATATTCTGGATCAGCCCGATGCCGACTGTGATCGATTGGCAGCAAGCGGAAGTTCGGGCAGTGTTCGCAGAGGAGTTCTTCTGCTCGCTGACGCAGTTTCACGACTTCTTCGTCAAGCACTGATCCGTCTGGAGCGACTGCGAGAATCAGCGTTCTGTCCGAAAAGTGTCCTCCGCCCAACGCTCGCGACACACCTGCTGAGGCGATCGTTCCAGCCAGCACACATACACCGAAGACCGGCAGCCAGAAAACCGCAATCTCCGAGGGCCGGTCAGCGACGCCTTCGCTGGTGAGCATGTGGAGCCACGGCACTGAATGCACCGGAGACACCAGCAAGACCACTCCCACGGCTCCGAGCCCGGTCAGCGGCAGCGTACCTCGTACCGTTGAGAAGGAAGCTGCACCGGCGAACAGACCACACCCGAACCCGGAAAGCATCATCCAAGCGAAGAAAGTGATGAACCCACCGACGATTGGCTCGACTTCGAGCGCAACTGTCAGCGGGTCGGGTGCGGTCACGATCGACACAGCGACACTGCTGAGACCATAACCGGTTGCAGTGACGACAAACAACGGCGACCATGACGGGATCAGCCACCGCTTCATCAACCGCATAGGCCAATCCTCACAATGTCAGACGTCAGTGAGATCACTATACTCACGACGATCCGCAACTGGCCGCCGTTGAGGGCCCTCCATCGGTTGACCGCCAGCCGGGTGTCTCACCGCCGGCCGATACCACTTCACTTCCCGCCGGTGACCTCCGCGTACAGCGCTGCGAGCAGCTCCTTCACCCGGGTGTCGACATCCTCAGACTGCATCTCATTGGTGAGGAACGAGAATGCGATGCCGTGCTCGGGCCATGCGCCGTGCAGTCCCCCGCCGGCCCCGGAATGCCCGAAGGCCGCCTCAACCGGCCCGTAGGTGCCGATCGGGTCGGCGAGTTCGAAGCCGAGGCCGAAGCGCAGCGGCCGGTCGTTGATCACATCGATCCCCTCCGACCAGGTGCGGGTGAACATCTCACGGGTCTGCCGGGAGAGGATCGCACCGTCTTCCAGCAGCAGCGCGTAGAACCGCGCCATCGACTCCGCCGTCGCGATACCGCCGCCAGCGGCCTGCTGCGCGGCGTGGTATTCGCGGGTGTTGAACGGGCTGTCCCCGGAAAGCAGCAGGCCAGCGTACATCCGGTCGACGATCGCCCGGCGCTCGGGGTCGTCATCGAGGAACGTCGAGACCCGATAGCCGGCAGCCTGGTGGATCGGCGCAATCCGGTCCTCCAATTCCGCAGGCAGCCCGAGGTGGATGTCGAGTCCGTGCGGGCCGGCGATGCGTTCGGCGATGAGCTCGCCGACATCAGCGCCGGTGACCCGCCACACGAGCTCGGAGAGCAGATAGCCATAGGTGATCGCATGGTAGGCGACCTTGGTACCTGGTGACCACAAAGGCCGCTGGGCTGCGAGCCGGGTGGCCATGAGCCGGTTGTCGTACTGCTCGCCGTCACCGACAGGATCCGGGTCGACATAGGGCAGCCCGACCGTGTGATTCAAAAGCTGGCACACCGGCACTTCGTCCTTGCCGGCAGCCGCGAACTCCGGCCAGTACCGGGCGACGGGTGCCTCGACGTCGATGAGCCCGCCATCGACGAGCATCCCGACGACAGCCGCGGCCAGGCCCTTCGTCCCGGAGAACAGCACGGCCATCGTCTCCGTGCCCCACGCCTCGGGCGCGGCAGCCCCGCCACGGCAGGTGTGCCCGCCGGCCAGGCTGCAGATGAGCTCGCCGTCGCGGCACACCGCGAACGCCATGCCGCCGCCGCCCACGCGCACGTGCCGGTCGAATACCTCGGCGACAGAGCCGGACTCAGAGGCTGGGGACATTGGCCAGCAGCTCCTGCGTGTACGTGTGCTGCGGGTTCTCCAGCACCGCATCGACCGGGCCGTCGTCGACGATCCGCCCGGCGTTGAGCACCGCCACGCGGGAGGCGATGTGCCGGGCGAGGGCGATGTTGTGGGTGACGAAGAGCATCGCCAGGCCGCGTTCGTCCTGCAGGGTGCGCAGCAGCGAGATGATGCTCGCCTGCACGGATACGTCGAGGGCAGAGGTGATCTCATCGCAGATGAGCACGCTGGGCATGTTCACCAGTGCCCGGGCGATCGCGGCACGCTGCCGCTCACCGCCGGACAGGTCGCCGGGGCGCCGGTCGTGGAACTGCCGGCCGAGCCGCACAGCATCGAGGGCGTCCTTGACCTGCTCACGCCGCTGGGCCGCACTGAGCCCACCGGCCATCTCCAGCGGCACGGCCAGCGATTCGCCGATCGTGCGCCGGGGATTGAGTGAGGAGAACGGCGACTGGAAGATGTACTGGATGTCGGTGCGCTGGCCGATGCTGCGCTGCCGCGTCGAGCGCGCGATCGTCTCGCCGCGGTAGATGACATCGCCGGTGTAGCCGTCGTTGAGGCCTGCGATCGAGCGCGCCAGCGTGGTCTTGCCGGAACCGGATTCGCCCAGCAGCAGCGTGCACTCCCCGGCCCGCAGGTCGAGGTCGATCGATTCGAGGATCGTCTTCGGCCCGTAGCTCAGGCCCAGCCCGCGCACCTGCAGCACCGCATCGGTCGCCGGCGCTGTCGGCTGCCGTTCGCTCACCTCGCTTGCCGCCGTCGCCCCGCCCGTGCCCGAGGTGCCGGTTTCCGGGCTAGCGGTGCCGGTCTCTGGGCCCGCGGTGCCCGAGGTGCCGGTCTCCGGGCCCGAGGCGGTGGCCGCCTCGGCAGCGGGGCTCGCGTGGGTCGCGTCCGTGGTGAGCAGGTGGGTCTTCCGGTTCTCCTCAGCGGCCGTGGCTCTGGCCTCGGCTGCCGCCTTCTCATCCGCTGGCACGTCGGCGCGTTCGAAGTCGCCGATCCGGTTGCGTCCGGCCAGGTCGGGTACGGCGGCCAGCAGCGTCTTTGTGTAGTCGTGCTGCGGGCGTTCGAGCACATCGGCGCAGCCGCCCTGTTCGACGATGCGCCCGCGCAGCATGACCGCGATCCGGTCGGCGATCTCGGCCACGACGGCCAGGTCGTGGGTGATGTAGAGGCCGGCGACCTTGTTGCGCACGGTCATCTCGCGGATCGTGTCGAGGACCTGCGCCTGCGTGGCGACGTCGAGGCCGGTGGTCGGCTCGTCGAGGACGAGCACATCGGGATACATCGCAAAGGCCATCGCGATGCCGATGCGCTGCTGCTGACCGCCTGAGAGCTGGTGCGGCCAGCGCCGCTGATAGGCCTCGTCATCGGGCAGGCCGACTTCGCGCAGCACCGAGCGGACGCGTTCGGCGCGCTCTTCGGCGGAGGATCCGAAGCCGTGGATGTCGAGGACCTCGCTGATCTGCTCGCCGACCCGCATGCCGGGGTTGAGTGAGAGCGCAGGATCCTGCGGAATGTAGGACACCCGCGCTCCGCGCAGCTGCCGCAGCGTCGCATCCGGCAGGGCGGTCATCTCGGCCGGCTCGTCGGCATCGGAGGGGTAGAGCCACACAGTGCCGCAGGCATGCGTGAGACCGGTGCGGAAGTGCCCGAGCACCGCCAGCCCGACGGTCGTCTTGCCGGAACCGGATTCGCCGACGAGCGCGAGGATCTCCGAGGGTTTGAGGTCGAGTTCGACATCGGAGATGACATCGGCGCCCGAGGCGGTGGCGGTGATGTGCAGATCGTCGATCTCGAGGACGTTGCCGCCCTCCTGCGCCCGCGCGTGCCAGGCTGAGGAGCGGCGCGCAGACGGGCTGACCGTGGCGATGCTGCCGGTGGAAGTCGTGTCGAAGCTGCTCATTGCTCACCTACGTTCGATGTCGCCGAAGCCCGTGCGATCGAGTCGGCGATGAGGTTCGTGCCGATGGTCAGCAGTGCGATCGCTGCCACCGGCAGCAGCACACCCCATGGCTGGATGGACAGCGCGATGCGGTTCTCGTTGATCATCAGGCCCCAGTCCGCGGTCGGCGGCTGCATGCCCAAGCCCAGGAAGGACAGCGAGGCGATCGCGCCGATCGAATACGTCAGGCGCAGGCCGGCCTCAACGGCCATCGGGCCGGTGATGTTGGGCATGATCTCGCGGGTCAGCAGCCGCAGGCGCGGCATCGCGTACATCTCGGCTGCCCGGATGTAGTCCTCGTTGATGACCCCAAGGGTGGCCGAGCGGGCCACACGGGCGATGCGCGGGGCGTGGGTGATGCCGATGACGGTGACGAGCACCCAGCCCTGCGGCCCGAGCACGGTGATCGCCAGCAGCGCGAAGACGAGCTGCGGGATCGCCAGCAGCACATCGTTGCTGCGCATGATGAGCGAGTCGAGCCAGCCGCCGGTGTAGGCCGCGGTCATCCCGAAGAGCACGCCGAGGATCAGGCCGATGAGGGTGGCGAGCAGCGCGTAGAGGAGGAGCGTCAGACCGCCGCCGATGAACCGGGTGAAGACATCGCGTCCGAGGTTGTCGGACCCGGCGATCCCATCGGGCTGGAAGGGGCGGGCGACGAATTCGGTCGTCGTGTATCCGGTCGCCCAGGGCACGAAGAGCGGGCCGAGGAAGGCCAGCAGCACGACTGCGGCGGTGATGATGACGCCGACCTTCGCCTGCTTCTGCGCCCAGAACCGGGTGAGCACGGTGTTGCGCTGGCCGGTGTGGGCGTCCTTGGTCGCCAGGCTCGGGGCCGCCGCCGAGGCGGTGGTCGCCGGGTCGAGGTCGGCGCGCTGTTCGACGACGGAGCTGTCGCGGTCGGCCGCGCCGGTGTGCGGAGGCGGGGTGGTGGTCATCAGGCGTCACCTCCGGTGCGCAGCTTGGGGTTGGTGAGGATGCCGACGATGTCGGCGAGCAGGTTGACGATGACGTAGATGAGGGCGACGATCATCGTCACCGCCTGCACGACCTGCACATCGCGGTAGTCGACGGCGTCGATGAGCGCCTGCCCCAGGCCGGGGAAGCGGAAGAGGAACTCGACGACGACGACACCGCCGGCCATCCAGGCCAGCTGGATGGCGATCACCTGTGCCACCGGGCCGATCGCGTGCGGCAGCGCGTGCCGGAAGATGACGCGGCGTTCGGGCACCCCTTTGAGGCGGGCCATCTCGACATAGCCGGAGTCGAGGACTTCGAGCATCGTCGCGCGCATCATGCGGGCGATGTAGGGCGTGACGACGAGGACGAGGACCGCGATCGGCAGGATGAGCTGACTGGGGAAGTCCCACACCTGGGTGCCCGGCGGGCGCATCGTCACCGCCGGCAGGATTGTGAACACGGTCGTGGAGAAGAACGCCACGAGCGCGATGCCGACGACGAACTCCGGCAGTGCGGCCAGCACGAGGGACAGGCCGGTGACGGTGTTGTCGACGGCCTTGCCGCGGCGCAGGGCTGACACGATGCCCAGGATGACACCGGCCGGGACGCTGATGAGGGCGGCGGCCACCATGAGCACCACCGAGGAGCCGACCCGGTCGGACAGCAGCTGGCTGACCGGCTGGCCGGTGGCCACCGAGGTGCCGAGGTCGCCGACGAACAGTCCGCCCAGCCACAGGAAGTAGCGCGTGAGCGGCGGCTCGTTGAGATTCATCTGCTCGTTGATCGCTGCGATCCGCTCGGGTGTGGCCTGCTGGCCGAGGATCGCGCGGGCCGGGTCGCCGGGCAGCAGCACCGTTGCGAAGAAGATGATGAGGGAGACGGCGAACAGGATGACGATGCTGATCGCCAGCCGCTGGAGTATGAGTCTGGCGATCATGCGACGTCTCCGATCCATACGCGATGCAGGTTGAAGCCGGAGAGCGGCAGTCCGGTGGCGTTCTCGACGATGCCGCCGAGGTACGACTGATAGGCGTCGACCTGATTGGCGAAGCCCCAGATGATGAGCCCTCCGCGGTCATAGAGGATGCGCTGTGCCTGTTCGACGAGCGCGCTGCGCTTCGCATCGTCGGTCTCCCGCCGGGTGGCGGCGATGATGTCCTTGAATTCCTCGTCGTCCCAGTGCGTTTCGTTGAACGGCGCATCGGGCATGGTGCCGGAGTTCGTCTGGCCGAGGAAGTTGCGGGTGTACCAGAAGGACTGGGAGAACGGGTAGTTGAGGTAGTCGCCCCAATAGGAGGTGAGGTCCATGCGCTTGATGTTGATGGTGATGCCGGCGGCGCTGGCCTGTTCGGCGAACACCTGTGCGGCTTCGACGACACCGGCCTGGATCGGCGCGGTGACGAGTTCGACTTCGATGCCGTCGGGGTAGCCGGCCTCTGCCAGGAGGCGCTTCGCCTCGTCGATGTCCTGCTGCCGCTGCGGGAAGTCCGGGTAGGCGGGATCGTAGGGCGAGTACATGTCGTTGGCGACGCGGCCGAAGCCGGAGAGCACCTGTTCGACCATCTCCTCGCGGTCGATCGCCAGCCGGAAGGCCTGCCGCACCCGCTCGTCGTCGAAGGGTTCGACGTCGACCCGCATGGTGAAGGGCAGCCACATGCCGGTCTCGGAGTTGAGCACCTGCATCCGCGCGTCACTGCCGATCACCTCGGCCAGTGCCGCCGGGATCTGCGCGACCGCGTCGACCTGGCTGGAGAGCAGCGCGTTGATGAGTGCGTCGGTGTCGTTGAAGTTCAGCAGCTGCACCTCATCGAGGTACGGCCCCTCGTCGCCCCAATAGTGGGGGTTGGCGCGCAGGATCGTCGACTGCGCCGGGGTGAAGCTCTCCAGCATGAAGGGTCCGGTGCCGACCGGGTCCTGCGGGTCGTAGTCGGCCGGGACGATCGTGCAGGAGTACTGTCCGAGCGTGTCGTCGAGGGAGGCGTCCGGGGAGCTCAGGTGGATCTCGACGGTGCGGTCGTCGATCTCGCGGACCTCTTCGAGGGCTGAGAGCTGCGCGGCGCCGTTCTTCGGGTCGTCGGGGTCGATGATCCGCTCGAGGCTGGCGCGCACATCGGCGGGCGTGATCGGGCGGCCGTCGCAGAACGAGATCCCCTCGCGCAGCGTCACCGTCCACACCGTCGCATCGTCGTTCGGGGTCACCTCGGTCGCGAGCATCGGGGTCAGGTTGTAGTCGTCGTCGCGGGTGAGCAGGGAGTCGTACATGCACACGGCGCGGGCGACGTCGCCCAGATTCGTCGCCACCGCACCGTCGAGGGTGTCAGCAGCACCACCGCCGACGAAGCCGACCCGCATCGTCCCGCCCTTCTTCGGCGGCCCGGTGACCTCAGCGGCCGGTCCGACGGCCGGCTGGGTGCCGGTGACGCAGCCGGCGAGCATGAGGCCGACGCCCATGCCGACGCCGCCGCCGAGCACCGCCCGCCTGGTCAGCCACCGCGGGGGTGTGGGTGAGGGTGGTGCTGTCATGATGCGGGCTCTCCTTTCGTCCTCGCCGCCCGCGCCGAAGCGGCGGGCGCGGTGTGCGCGTCGCTCGCCGGCATGCCGGGAGCCAGGATGGTGTCGGTGAGGTAGCGGTCGATGAGTGTGTGCGGGCTGTCGACGGCCCCGGCGAGGGTGCGCAGCACGAGTCCGTCGAGGAAGATCGTCAGCTGGGCGGCCGCCTCGGCCGGATCGGTCAGCTCGAAGGCGCCGACGCGCTGCCCGGCGGCCAGGCAGGCGGTGAGGATCGCATCCCAGTCAGCGGCGAGTCCGGCTGCCTGGCTGCGGGAGCCGGCGCCCACGGCGATCTCGGCGTAGTTCTGCAGCCAGATCGACCAGTCCCCGGCCAGCGTGGTGGCCGTGTCGGCGTCGGTGATGCGCGCTGCGAAGCCGCGCGGGATCTTCATCTCGATGAGTGTCTGCAGCAGCGCGAGGTGCTCGGCTGGTGCGCTGGCGTCTGGGGCGCGGGCCTGCAGGAGGGCGGCGCGCTCGTTGGCCAGCCGTTGCGCGGAGTGCTGCAGGGCTGCGTCAAAGACGTCCTGCTTGGAGGTGTAGTGGTAGTGCAGGCCGGCGGCGCTGATCCCGGCCTGGCGGGCGATGTCGATCATCCGCACCCGGTGGTAGCCCCATTCGGAGAACAGCTGCCAGGCGGCCTCGGCGATCCTGGCGCGCATCCGCTGCGCCTTCGCTCCGCCCGGCCGGCTTGACTCGGGTGCGCTGTCGGCCGGGCCCGAGGCGGTGGCTGGGCTGGGCGCTCGCGTCTCCGGGGCGGCGGGGGTGCTGGCCTGCGGTGCGGCGAGCGCATCGGAGGCGGGCGCATCGGAAGCGGGCGCGGTGGCGGTCACTCCCCTGCTGAGCCAGTCGAGGGAGACACCGGTGAGCTCGGCGATGGCCGAAAGCTCCTCGATGCGGAAACGGCGAGCACCGGAGAGCGACTTCGACAGCTTCGTCTTGTCCAGACCGATGTGCCGGGCTGCCTCGACCTGGCTGAACTCGCTGTCGCGCAGGGCGCGCGCAACACGTGCAGCCACCGATGCAGTGGCCGCCGAGGCAGGCAGTGTCGCGGCAGTCATGGCCTCACCGTACAGTGAAGTTGCGAGAATCGCTACGTTGCCGGTCGCCAACCGGTTTGAAACCTGGGTCACAGCGCATCCGCGGCAGCCGCACTGACCCCGCCGCGCACCTCCGGGCAGCAGCCCGTCTGATGCCCGGCAATCACGCTGCATCCACTCCCACGCGCCCACTCCATTGACCGGATGCCGAGAGGCTGTTGACGCGCACCGCCGAGCAGATAAAGTTAGTAAACAATCGTTCAGCAAGTATTCAAGCGATCTGCCGGGAGGCACCATGGGCCAGCGTTTCACTGGGAAGACTGCGATCGTCACGGGCGCATCGCGCGGCATCGGCTTCGGCATCGCCGAACGCCTCGTCGCCGAAGGAGCACGGGTGTGCATCACCGCTCGCGGTGAGGAGGCACTCGCCGAGGCAGCCGAGAAGCTCGGCGGGCCGGACAAGGCGATCTACGTCGCCGGCAAGGCCGACCGCCCCGAGCACCAGGATGAGGCGATCGCCAAGACGATCGAGGCCTTCGGCCCGATCGACATCCTCGTCAACAACACCGGCATCAACCCCGTCTACGGCCCCATGATCGACCTCGACCTCGATGCTGCCCGCAAGGTCTTCGAAGTCAACGACATCTCCGCCCTCTCCTGGACCCAGAAGGTCTACGCTGCATCGCTGGCCGAGCGTGGCGGCGCGGTCCTCAACGTCGCCTCGGTCGCAGGCCTCGGCCAGCCCGCGGGCATCGGCTTCTACGGATCGTCCAAGGCGATGCTAGTGCACATCACCCGCCAGCTGGCGATGGAGCTCGGCCCCAACATCCGCGTCAACGGCGTGGCCCCGGCCGTCGTCAAGACCCGCTTCGCCGAGAAGCTCTACGCCCACGATGAGGAGGGTGTGGCCGCGGCCTATCCGCTCAAACGCCTCGGCACCCCTGAGGACATCGCAGCAGCCGCAGCCTTCCTGCTCTCCGACGAGGCCGGCTGGATCACTGGCCAGATCCTCACCCTCGATGGCGGCATGACGCTGTGCGGCGGCGTCTGACACACATCCGACAGCCAGCCACCCGCTGGCACATCCCCCGCCAACCCCCGGTCGAGCCTGCCTCGGCCGGGGGTTACGTAACTCCTGATTGCTTTCAGCAGATCACCGCGACCGGTTAGGAGAGGGCAGATCCGAGAAATCAATTCCATCGATGAGGTCAGAGCCCAAGTAGTCAAGCATGCGCGAACGGAAGAGCTCCATGTGCTGAACAGCGATAGTCTCCGCCGCCGCGGCATCTCCAGCCTTCACCGCCCGCAGATGACTCCAGTGATCAGAATGGACTTCGGCGTAATGCTCTTGTAGCCGCTTTGAGTACACCGCATCGGGCCTGCTTGTGCCACCGAACGACAGGAAAGCAAGCCGCTGGAGGTGGGTGTACACCACCTCCGCAAGAGACAACAGGTAGTCGTTGCCAGCAATGCGCGCCTCAAGAATGTGCAACCGCGAGTTGGCCTCAGCAATAGACTCGGCATCTTCGCTGCGGATAGCGTCATCCACCACCTGAGTCGCAACCTCGAGAAGATCGAGGTCACTCGACTGCGCCCTCACTGTGAGTAAGCGCGCAATTGCTCGCACTAGAACGTGCTGCGCCTCAAAAAGCTGGTGTATGCGGTTCAGATTAATGTCCGCCACCACATAACCACCGCTGGAAACCAATTGCAGAAGTTCATCGGCAGCCAGTCTCTGCAGCGCTTCCCTGACCGGAGTTCGACTCATACCCACCTCCGCTGCCGCCCAGACCTCGTCAACGCGTGCAGATGGGGCGAGATCAAGATTGAGAATTCGACGGCGCAGTATGTCATAGGCACGCTGCGCTGCAGTCGGGCGGCGAAGGTTCATAGCTCCATTTTCTATCAGGTGGCCACTGGCGCCTCTTTTTGTGACTTAGCACACACCTACGTGACATACGCCTCACTCCCAGGCAAGCTGTATGCACTGCTGTATACACAGTCACTTCGACAATGTAAGCGGGTGAGACGCTCATGAACAGACAAAGCGAGGACCCACGCTCCGGTGCATCCGGGACGGATCCCCACGGTGAGAACGAGCAGATTCGAAGGCACCGACGACGGGCCGTTGCCGCGTCAGGCATTGGGTGGGGTCTAGATGGATTCACCTGGACCATGTACGGCTTCGCACTCACAGCAGCCATGCCCGTGTTGGGCATGAGCAGCACCGACACCGGCATCATCACGGCAGTCAGCATCGTCGCTTCAGCCGTAGGCGGGATCATCTTCGGAAATCTCGCCGATCGGTTCGGCCGCGTCAACATGTTGGCCATCGTCATTCTCGGTTACTCCGTCTTCACCGCACTCACTGCCACGTCACAGGACGGCCTCCAGTTCCTGCTGTGGAGAACCTTGGAGGGCCTGTTCTTCGGCGGCGAATGGGCCGTCGGCGCTGCGTTGGTAGCTGAGTATGCACGCCCAGACCGACGCGGCCGAGTCTTAGCCTTTGTACAGAGCACTTACGCCATGGGATGGGCGCTGTCGACGCTGGCCTACCTGATCCTCTACTCCGTATTCCCCGCAGAGGTCGCCTGGCGCTATCTGTTCCTCGTTGGCATCCTGCCGGCAGTCTTGGCCTTCATTATCCGCCGCACCACCAAGGATGCCGCTGTCGTAACTGGCGAGAAGAAGGTCGAGGCACCGAAGGCAACCGTTGGGAGTCTCTTCACGCCCGAGCTGCGGTTCCGAACGATTGTCGCCACAGTGCTCGGCATCGGCGTCCAGGGCATCTACTACTCCGTTTTCATCTTCCTTCCGACATACCTGCAAGAAGAGCGCGGGCTCAGCTTCGTCGGAACAGCGGGTTACACCTGGGCCGCCATCCTCGGATCGTTCGTTGGTTACGTATCTTCAGGATTTCTGCTCGACCGCTTCGGCCGACGTCCCACCTTCCTGTTCTTCTTCGTCGGATCTGCCGGCAGCGTCTCTCTGTTCGTGCTGACTTCAGCGGCCCGCCCCGAGATTGCGGTGCTAATCATCGTGCTTCTCGGCTTCTTCGCGTCCGGCCAGGCAGGTGGAACTGGAGCTTACCTCGCAGAGCTGTTTCCCACTTCCGTCCGCGGCACCGGGCAGGGGTTCTCCTACAACATCGGCCGCGGGCTTGCAGCGTTCGGCCCGCTCACTGTTGGAAGCCTCGCCGCATCGATTGGATGGGGGTACGCCATTATGACGATCGCCATCGCCGGCGCTATTACCGGAATAATCGCGCTCTCACTCCTTCCAGAAACAAAGAACGCTCAGCTCGTTGAAGCAATCGGAAAGGAGACCTCAGATGACTGACCAAATCCAGCGTCCGGGACCGCAAGCAGCAGTTGATACCGGTGGAACCTTCACAGACATCGGCATCCGAGATTCGGACGGGGTCCTCCGGGTATGGAAAGTACCGTCCACTCCGTCAGCCCCAGACGAAGCTGTCCTGAAAGGCCTGACTGAAGGGCTCGACCGGCAGAATTCGTCTCCAGCGGAGCTCAGCCGTCTCATCCACGGCACCACTGTTGCGACGAACACGGTCCTGACCCGCACTGGCGCCCGCGTAGGGTTACTGACGAATACGGGTTTTCGCGACATTTTGGCTATTGCCCACCAGGCTCGGCCCAGCATTTACGACGGCCGAGCGACACGAACAGCGCCTTTGATCCCCGACGAGCTGATCGTCGAAGTTGACGAGCGCATGGGGCCCGACGGTGAGATCATCACAGAGCTCACCGAGGATGCAGTCCGGACGGTTGCCAGTCAGATCCGCGAGCTCAAACTCGACGCTCTAGTGGTTTCATTCCTCAACGCGTACGTCGATACTCAGCATGAAGATCTAGCGGTGCGAGTTCTGCGAGATCTCGATGCCGCCCCGTTGATCTCCGCAGCAACCGACGTCACCTCAGAAATGCGCGAGTACGACCGGACTTCGACCGCAGCGATCAACTCCTACGTTCGTCCAGGTGTGTCTGCATACATGGATCGTCTCGTCACCGGAGTTAAGGACCTCGATGTCGCATCTCCGCTTTGGGTCATGCAGTCCAACGGAGGGCTCCTAGACCCTGATTCTGCAAGCACGCATTCTGCCCGCACCGTCCTCTCGGGATTAGCCGGAGGCGTCGTAGGCGCGGCCAACTGGGCGAAGAGTCTGAACCTCAAGCACGTCGTCAGTTTCGACATCGGCGGCACAAGCACCGATATCGCATTGATTCGCGACGGCCAACCGGACGAGACTATGGCGGGAGAAATCGACTCCCTACCCATGCGCCTTCCTAGCGTTGACGTCCACACGATTGGTGCCGGCGGCGGTTCAATCGCATGGACCGACTCCGGAGGAAGCCTGAGGGTCGGGCCGCACAGCGCAGGAGCGGACCCCGGTCCGATCTCCTACGGCAAGGGGGGCGTGGACCTCACCGTCACCGACGCCCACTTGGTCCTCGGCCGACTCGGAAGCGAGTTACTCGGAGGACGCTTCGAATTGGACTACGCCGCCGCACACAAGCGAATGGTCGAGTTCGGCGACAAGCTCGGGATGAGCGCAGAAGACTGCGCTGAAGGCATCGTCAAGGTCATCACGGTCACCATGGCCCGCGGCATTCGCGCGGTATCCGTCGAACGCGGCGTAGACGTGCGTGCATGTCACCTCATGGCTTTCGGAGGCGCGGGGCCGCTCCACGGCGCGGATCTGTCGCATGAGCTCGGCATGGCTTCGGCTGTGATTCCGCCTCTGCCAGGTATCGCATCTGCCGTCGGAATGCTCGATGCACCGGTCCGACGAGACTACGCGACGCCTGTACGGGCCGAAGACGCTGATGGACTGGAAGGGCTCAAACGCGACTTTGAGAAGATGGCCGAGCAGGCACGTGCCGACGCTGAAGTCGATGGCATGGAGCACCATCTCTTCGTCGACGCCCGGTACATCGGTCAGAGCACCGAGCTGACAATCGAATGGAAGAAGGACTGGGACGAGCAGCGCGAACTCTTCGATTCCGCCCACGAAGAGCGGTACGGGTTCCGAGATCCAGATGCCGCAATGGAAATAGCTGTGGCAAGGCTCAGCGCGATCGCCCCGCAAGAGGATCGGCCCTTTGCTTCCCCTGGGCCAGCGTCGGACCACATTGAACCCGACGGACATCGCGACGTCTACGTCGATGGCGAATGGGTCAAGACGCCGATCTACGACCGCTCTGCTTTCGGCGCAGGAACCGTCATTCCCGGCCCCGCTGTGATCAACCAGTTCGACACCACTACTTACGTCCGCCCCGAGCAACAGTGCCGATGCGACGATACCGGCTTCCTCCATCTGACCGAGAAGGAGCAGAAATGACCACCAAGGACCTCAACGCTGTTGAACTGGAAATCGTGAGAAACCGGCTGACTTCCGTCTCCGAAGAAGTAGGAACAGCACTCATCCGGACTGCCTACTCACCGAACATCAAGGACAGGCGAGACTGTTCTGCCGGAATCTACGCACCAGACGGGCAGCTGATTTCCCAGGCCGAGCACATCCCTCTTCACCTCGGGTTGATGCCGACACTGATCGCAGCAGCAATCAAACAGTTTGGCTCAGAGAAGCTGGAGCCCGGCGACGTTCTCATGACGAACAACCCATATCTCGGCGGTGCCCATCTGCCGGATGTCTGCATCATCAGTCCAGTCTTTGCCGGCGACGAGCAGATCGCTCTCGTGGCTACGATGGCACACCACGTAGATGTCGGCGGCATGACGCCTGGGTCCATGGCGACTCACTCGACCGAGATCTTTCAAGAAGGCATTCGCCTACCTCCGGTACGGCTCTTCCAACGCGGAGAACTCCAGCGAGAACTGCTTGACGTAGTGGTGACGAATCTCCGTACAGCAGACAAGACCCGAGGCGACCTCATGGCTCAAGTCGCGGCAAACCGGCTTGGCGAACGCCGTCTCCTCGAACTTGTCGAGGAATGGGGCACTGACGGCTTTGAACGATCGTGTCGAGCACTGGTCGAGTACGGAGAGCGTCGGACACGCGCAGCCATCAGCGCCCTGCCCGATGGCACCGGCGAGTTCACCGACATCCTCGAGCACGATGGGATTGGTCCAGCCGAGCTCCGCATTTCAGCCACGGTCACTGTGAGCGGCGACGAGGTCACAATTGACCTTCGGGACACTTCAGATCAGGCTCGTGGCGCGGTCAACTGCTCCTTTGCGGTTGCGCAGGCAGCCGCCGCTTACGTAGTGAAAATGCTGGCGGACCCGACGCTGCCGTCAAATGCAGGACTCACCGCTCCAATCACGCTTCTGACAAGACCGGGAAGTCTGGTCCATGCGGAGTTCCCCGCACCGGTAGCTCATGGCAATACTCAGACCTCGCAGAGGCTTGTCGACGCGCTGCTAGGAGCATTTGAGGAGTTCACCGAAGAGCTCGTTCCGGCCGCTTCATCGGGAAGCATGTCCATCCTCACGGTTGGCGGGGTCGACCCGGCCACCGGCCGCTACTACTCCTACGTCGAGACGTACGGAGGAGGCCAGGGGGCTCACCCAGATCAAGACGGTGCGAACGCAGTTCACACCCATATGACGAACACACGCAACACTCCGTGCGAAGTGATTGAACGCGAATACCCCCTCCGAGTTGAGGCCTACCGCATTGCACGCGGCACCGGCGGCCAGGGGCGATACCGAGGCGGAGACGGAATTGAACGACACATCACCGTGTCCCGCGGAACGGCATCCGTGGTCGTCGGCACATCCCGTGCCACAACACAGCCGTGGGGACTGCACGGTGGCGAAGCCGGCACCAGCGCCCAGGTGAATGTGTGTCGCGGCGGTGAGGACCTAGCTCAACCCGCGATGACGGCATTTGATCTCTCAGCAGGAGAGGGAGTGTCCATCCGAACTGCAGGCGGGGGCGGATACGGATCCTGCCAGAACACCGATGAATCAGAAACGCGAAAGGCTGCAAGATGATCGACCCAGCGATTGACTTCCGATACCTCTGTGAAGAAGAGATGATTCGCGCCGGTGTAAAGGACATGGCCCGTTGTGTTGACGTGATGGAAGAAGCCTTGGTGCTTCTGCGTGAGGGCGATTTCCGCATGGCCGGCTCGACGGCCATGTCCCACGGCGCCATGATCGGGTTCCCTGACGACCCCCAGTTCAGCGGCATGCCAGCCGACGGCCCCGACCGACGCTTCATGGCTATGCCCGCTTATCTGGGCGGACGCTTCGGCACCACCGGAGTCAAATGGTACGGATCCAACATAGAAAACCGGAATCGCGGTCTTCCCCGCTCGGTGCACGTATTCGTCCTCAACGACACTGAGACGGGAGCACCTCTGGCGATCATGTCCGGCAACCTCCTCTCGGCCTACCGCACCGGCGCAGTGCCTGGTGTAGCTGTCAAACATCTGGCTCGCGAAGACGCTCAGACATTCGGGATCGTCGGACCTGGAGTCATTGGGCGCGCGGTGACTGAGGCGGTCCTGACTCTTCGGCCGTCTGTCACTCGCATCGTCGCGAAAGGAAAAGATGATGACGATGTGCTCCGATACTCCGATTACGTACGCGATCGGTTCCCACAGATCTCCGAAGTCATTCCTGCATCTTCGGTGCAGGAGGTTTGTGAAGCCTCAGACATCATGACGGTCACCGTCACGACAGATGGCGCTGGTTCAGCTGGATTTCCGTATGTGCGCGAAGAATGGATCAAACCGGGGTCGCTTCTTCTGCTGCCAGCAGCAGCCCGTTTCGATGACGAGTTTCTTGTGTCTGGCAGAGCACGTCTGTGTGTTGACTCCTGGCGCCTGTATGACGCATGGGCCGAGGAATACGGCGAGCAGGCCTACGAGGATCTCGGTATACCCGGAACACATTGGCACGACCTCATGCGCTACGGCCAACTCCCCGGAGAACGCATTGAGGAGATAGCTGACATCGCCACTGGCCGTGCTCCCGGCCGGCAGTATGATGACGAGATCATCCTGTATTCGGCTGGCGGAATGCCCGTCGAAGACGTGGCCTGGGCGACGGATCTTTACCGAACAGCGACGGAGCAGGACATCGGCCGCTGTCTACCGCTATGGGATGCACCGGCTCTCGCTTGAGGCCAGATAGTAACCCCCCCGGTCGAGCCCGCCTCGGCCGGGGGGTTCGTGCTGCGTGGAATCAGCGCGCAGATATGTGTCGCGTCACAAACCGACCCCCGGGGGTGTGCACTGCGAAGGCAGTTAGGTAACATTAGCCTAACGAACTTTGGACACGTTTCCGTTTCGTAAATGGGTGAGCGTAGCCTTAGTGTGGTTCGCCTAAGCAGTTGGGAGGTCCCGTCTGCCCGAGCCACGCCACTACGTCCCCGCGCGTCACCGGTGCAGTCCACCGGCTGCGCGCACTTGAAAGGAGCCCCACCTGATGCGGATCAAGCATCGCCGCCTGAGCGCCGTCGCTGCTCTCTCAGCCGTCGCACTCACCCTCAGCGCCTGCGGTTCAGGCACCGGCACCTCGGCGGAGGAAACCCCTGAGAACTCCGCGACCGTGACCGTCGAAGACAACAACGGCACCCACGAGATCGCGACGCCGCCCACGAGCGTCGTCGCCACCGACAACCGCACCTTCCAGACTCTTGATGACTGGGGCGTGGAGCTCAAGGCCGGCGCCGTGGCCCTTATGCCCGAGAGCGTCTCCTACACCCAGAACGAGGATGTCATCGACCTCGGCAACCACCGCGAGCCCAACCTCGAAGCCGTCGTCGAAGCCCAGCCGGATCTCATCATCAACGGTCAGCGCTTCTCCCAGTACGAGGAGGACCTCGCCAAGCTGGCCCCGGATGCCACGATCCTCAACCTCGATCCGCGCGATGACCAGCCCTTCGATGCTGAGCTCAAGCGCCAGACGGAGGTGCTCGGCGAGGTGTTCGGCAAGCAGGAGGAGGCCAAGAAGCTCAACGAGGACTTCGATGCCTCGATCGAGCGGGTGAAGAAGGCCTACAACTCCGATGAGAAGGTCATGGGCGTCATCACCTCCGGCGGCGATATCAACTACTCCGCTCCGAAGGTCGGCCGCACGCTCGGCCCGGTGTTTGACATCCTCGGCCTGACCCCGTCGATCGACACCCCGGAGGGCGCATCGGATGACCACACCGGTGACGATATCTCCGTGGAGGCGATCGCCGACTCGAATCCGGACTGGCTGCTCGTGATGGACCGCGATTCCGCAGTCGAGGACGATGCCAAGCCCGCCCAGAGCATCATCGAGGAGTCGCAGGCGCTCAAGAACGTCAACGCCGTGAAGAACAGCAACATCGTCTACATGCCCAAGGACACCTACCGCGCCGAAGGCATCCAGACGTACACCACCTTCTTCAACGACCTCGCCGACGCGATGGAGAAGTCCAAGTGACACCGCGCCGGGGGGGGGGGGGGGGGCCCCCCCCCCCCCCCCCCGGCGGTCCACCTGATCCCAACCGATTGAGACGATGAGCATCCACGAACGCCACCAGGCAACCGCACCGGCGTCCGGTGCCGCTGCCGGCGCACACGGATCCACCGGCGCACCCGGATCCGACGGCACGTCCGCCGGGGCACCTGGATCCGCCGGGGCGCCTGCGGTGACCGCGCCCGAGGCAGTCGCCGGCACGGCTGCGAAGTCGCGCCTGTTCACGTGGCCGCTGCTCATCGGCGTGCTCGTCACCGCAGCGCTCGTCGCCTCCTCGCTGTTCATCGGCGTCTACGACATCTTCGGCGCCGAGGACGGCTCGGAGATGTTCGCCATCACCCGCGTGCCGCGCACCATCGCCCTGGTGCTCGCCGGGGCGGCGATGGCGATGTGCGGTCTCGTCATGCAGCTGCTGACGCAGAACCGGTTCGTCGAGCCGACGACGACCGGCACCACCGAATGGGCCGGCCTGGGCCTGCTGCTGGCCTTCATCGCCTTCCCCGGCGCCCCGCTCATCGTCACCATGAGCGTGGCGATCATCACCGCGTTCATCGGCACCCTCATCTTCTTCGCCTTCCTGCGCCGGGTGACGCTGAAGTCCTCGCTCATCGTGCCGATCATCGGGCTCATGTTCGGTGCCGTCGTCGGCGCGATCTCGACCTTCCTGGCTCTGCAGAACGACCTGCTGCAGACCGTCGGCATCTGGTTCGCCGGCTCCTTCACCGCGGTGCTGCGCGGCCAGTACGAGCCGCTGTGGTTCGTGCTCATCGTCGTCATCGCCGTGTTCATCGTCGCCGACCGGTTCACCGTCGCCGGGCTCGGCCAGGAGATCGCCACGAACGTCGGCCTGAACTACAACCAGGTGCTGCTGCTGGGCACCGGGCTCATCGCGATCGCCACCGGCATCGTCACCGTCGTCGTCGGCAACCTGCCGTTCATCGGCCTCATCGTGCCCAACATCGTCTCCCTGTTCCGCGGCGACGACCTGCGCTCGAACCTGCCGTGGGTGTGCCTGCTCGGCATTGCGATCGTCACCATCTGCGACATCATCGGCCGCACGATCGTCGCCCCCTTCGAGATCCCCGTCTCGCTCATCCTCGCTGTCGTCGGCGCAGCGGTCTTCATCACCCTGCTGCTGCGGAGGCGCCGGAATGGCTGACCTGTACGAAGCGACCTACACCGACCCGGCATCGCTGGCCCGCCGGGCCGGCCAGCTCGGCCCGTCCACCCTGCCCGACGTCAGCGGCGCCACCCCCACCGCCGGCACCGCACAGGCCACCACCGCCTCGGGCACGGCAGACGAGACCCTCACCACCGCCTCGGGCGCGGCAGCACAGGCCACCACCGCACGCACCCACACGCCGGCACCGGCGCGCGACGCCCGCCACCAGGGCGCCCTGCCGACGCGGGCCGCGCGGGTGCGCTACTTCGCGATCCTGACCGGGATGGGCGCCTTCGCGCTGGCCGCCTGCTTCGCACTGCTGGCCTGGGACAATCCGATGCCGGTCGGCTCGGAGGGGTTCTGGCTCATCGCCAACCTGCGCGCGACGAACATCGCCGTCATCGTCATCGTGGCCTTCTGCCAGGCGATGGCGACCGTGGCCTTCCAGACGGTGACCCACAACCGGATCATCACGCCCTCGATCATGGGCTTCGAGTCGCTGTACACGCTCATCCACACCTCGATGGTGTTCTTCTTCGGCGCAGCCGGCATCGTCGCCGCCGGGTCGACGAGCATGTTCCTCACCACCGTCGGGACCATGGTCGTCTTCGCCGCGTTCCTCTACGGCTGGCTGCTCTCGGGCCGGTACGCGAACATGCAGATCATGCTGCTCATCGGCATCATCCTGGGTGCTGGGCTCGGCTCGCTGTCGACGTTCATGCAGCGGCTCATGACCCCTGGTGAGTTCGATCTGCTCACCGCCCGGCTCATCGGCTCGATCTCCAACGCCGAGGCCAGCCACCTGTGGATCGCAGTCCCCATCGTCGCCGTCGCCGGTGGCGCACTCTGGCTGCTGGCGCCCAAGCTCAACGTGCTCGCCCTCGGCCATGACGCGGCCGTCAACCTCGGGCTCAACCAGCGGGCCTACAACATCATCGTGCTGCTGCTCGTCTCCGTGCTCATGGCGATCTCGACCGCCCTCATCGGGCCGATGACGTTCTTCGGGTTCCTCGTCGCGATGCTGGCCTACCAGCTCGCCGACACTCACGACCACCGCTACGTCTTCCCGCTCGCCTGGCTCACCGGCATCGCCGTGCTCGCCGGCGCCTACTTCTCCCTCAAGCACCTGTTTTACGCCGAGGGTGCCGTGGGCATCATCATCGAGGTCGTCGGCGGTTCGTTCTTCCTGCTCTACATCCTGCGAAAGGGCCGCCTGTGATCACCCTCTCCGCTGTGCGCAAGAGCTACTCGACCGAGGTTTCGATCGGCCCGGTCGACCTGCAGATTCCCGCCGGCGGCGTCACCGCCCTCGTCGGGCCCAACGGGGCCGGCAAATCGACGCTGCTGACGATGATCGGCCGGCTCATGGGCATGGACGAGGGTGCGATCGAGATCGCCGGCTACGACGTCGCGACGACGAAGTCGAAGGATCTGGCGAAGATCGTGTCGATCCTGCGGCAGGAGAACCACTTCGTCACCCGGCTCACCGTCCGCCAGCTTGTGGGCTTCGGCCGGTTCCCGTACTCGCAGGGCCGGCTGACGGGCGCCGATGATGCGGTCATCACCCGCTCGATCGACTTCTTGGGCCTTGGGCCGCTGGAGGGCCGGTACCTCGATGAGCTCTCCGGCGGGCAGCGGCAGCGCGCCTACGTCGCGATGGTGCTGGCGCAGGACACCGACTATGTGCTCCTCGATGAGCCGCTGAACAACCTCGACATGCGCCATTCGGTGCAGATGATGCAGCACCTCGAACGCGCCGCCGAGGAGCTCGGCCGCACCGTTGTCATCGTGCTGCATGACATCAACTTCGCCGCCCACTACGCCAAGCGGATCTGCGCGGTCAAGGACGGGCAGGTCTGCTACTTCGGCACCCCGGCCGAGATCATGCGTCCCGAGGTGCTCTCCGATGTCTTCGACACCCCCGTCGACGTCATCGACGGCCCGCGCGGGCCGCTGGCCGTCTACTACTGAACCGGGCCCGAGGCGGTGGCTGCTACCGCGCCGGACGCGGCTGCGCCGGACTCGCCTGCCGTGCCCGAGGCGGCGACTGCAGCGGCGCCGGACGCGGCACCCGCAGCACCGCGGAGAGCACCCACCACGTCACAAGCCCGAGAGCACACGCCGCCAGGCTCAACGGCAGCATGAACTCCGAGACATCGAACAGCCTGCCGGCGACGACACCCGGAACAGCGAACACCAGCATCGACAGCAGCGCCGCCAGGCCCGGCTGGGCAGTCGCCGGCTTGAGCGTCCACAGCAGGATGGCCGCGAGGATCCCCGGCAGAGCGATGGCGAACAGACACATCATCACCGTCTTCGTCTCCGTCATGTCAGCGGCCAGCAGTGCACCTGCGCACACCACGCTGTAGGCGAGCGCGCCGATGAGCATGCTCGTGCCGAGCAGCCGCACGGACTCAGCACTGTCAGCACCAGCCGGGTCGTCATCACGGGGGCCGTCTGCGCTGGCGGCCTCGCTGCTGGTGGAACCAGCGGCCTCTTCGGGCTCATCATCGTCACCGTCACTGGGTGCAGGCTGCGCGGCGCGGTTGGTGCGCCGGCCGGAGAGGAACGCCCGGATCGCGAGGCCCAGCACCCAGAGCGCGATGGCGATGAGCAGCGGGGGCAGACCGAAGACGAGCGGATAGACATAGTTGCCCAGGCCAGCCAAGGTGAAGCCTCCTGACCAGAGCGGGCTCTCCAACACGAGCATGGCTGTCCAGATGACGGCGTAGACGGTGATGACAGCTGCTGCGATCCACTCCCACACGGCGCGGCGGGACAGCAGCGCCACTGCGCCCGCTGCCATGAGCGAGGGCAGCAGATCGAAGATGAGGCTGCTGATGAGCGCGGCCGCCTCCGGCAGGCCGCTGCGGGAGATGGCCTCGATGAGCGACATCGCAGAGAAGACCACTCCGGCGGCTGCCAGAGCGGCAACGAGCAGTGTGTGGGATCGCGACCGGTGATCGGCGGTGCGCACAACGGGTGGGGATGTCTGCTGGAGGGAGGATTGCATATCCCCAGCGTCTCATGCCGCGTAGACACCGCTTCGGCAGCGGCGAGAGGTGAGCACCCGAATCTCAGCCAGCGGCATGGCCGTCGGCACCAGGCTGCCGGCGGCTGCGGGCGGCTGCGACGGCGAGGAAGATGCGGTGGCCGGTGATGACGACGATGATCCAGGCGATGGCGACGAGCCAGGCGGTGAGCACATCGGTCGTCCAGTGCTGACCGAGGTAGATGCGGCTGAGTCCCATGCAGGCGGCGAAGGTCAGGCAGCCGAGGACGATGAGGATCTTCAGCCACCACTGGCGGATGAGGATGAGCACCAGGTAGGCGATCATGCCGTACAGCGCCAGGGAGTTGAGCGAGTGGCCGCTGGGGAAGGAGAACCCGCCTTCGTACGGCGGGACCGCATCGGCATGTGCTGGGCGCGGGCGGCCGATGAGGTTCTTGCCGAGCACCGTGAACGCGACCGAGCCGAGGGCGGTGATGAGCATGAGCAGCAGCGGTGTGCGGCGCCGGTAGACGATCGTGAGGATGCCGGTGATGATGAGCGCGATGACGGTCATCCCGACGATGTCGCCGAGGTTGGTGAAGACGGTGACTGCGCGGTTGAGTGCCGGTGTGCGCAGCTCCTGCATCCAGTGCAGGATCGGCCGGTCGAGGGCCGTGATGCCGTCGCGCGGGTTGTCGAGGCTTTCGTAGATCTCCTCGGCGATGGCCACGCAGCCGAGCATGATGCCCAGGCCGATGCTGGTGAAGAGGATCAGCGCGGTGTAGGGGCCGAACCAGCGGCTGAGCCGCTGGCCGATCCAGCCGAGCAGCTTCCATCCCGGCAGCCGGCGCCCGTGCGGTTGGACGAAGTCAGCGGCCTCGCGGATGAGCGGGTCGTCCGAAGAGTGCAGCCGATCGGTGCTGGTGTGCTTGTCAATCACCGTTCCATTCTCACCGAATTCGGTGCACACCGCCTGGTGCCCCGCCGCAGGGAGACCTGCCGGCTGGAAAGTCTGAGGAAGCGCTAAGAAACAAGGACTGTTGTCATAGTGGGTGAGGTGTTAGCGTGAACTCATCCGATGTCACTCCGGATACAGCACGACAGTGCTGATAGGCACCACCCGTTGGGGAAAGGTTCCTCGACGGTGAAACGTCACACCACAGGAGTTCAGCATGGAAAACATCGACATCGACCAGCTTCGCGGATCCGACCTCTACGATCAGACCGGAAGCAAGATCGGCAGCATCGGGGAGGTCTACCTCGATGACCAGACCAATGAACCAGCATTCCTGACCGTCAACACCGGTCTCTTCGGCATGAACGAGACTTTCGTTCCCTACCAGAGCGTCTCGCGTGACGGCGACAACCTCGTCGCCCCGTTCGAGAAGTCCTTCGTCAAGGACGCTCCGAACATCGCCGCTGACGGCAGCCTGACGCCGGAGGAAGAGGAAGAGATCTTCCGCTACTACAGCCTCGATTCCGGCACCGGCCGTGACCGTGACCGGGACGGTGTGCGCGACCACGACCGCCACGGCACGCACGACCGCGACCGCGACGGCGTCCGTGATGCCGGTGCAGCCGGCGCTGCCGGTGGCGTCGCCGGTGCAGCCGGCCATGACCGTGATCGCGACCGTGACGGACTGCTCGACCGCGACCGTCACGACACGCACGACCGCGACCGTGACGGCCTGCGTGACCACGACCGTGACGGTGTGCGCGACCACGATCGCGCCGCTGCTGGTGACCAGCAGCAGGTCGTCGCCCACGAGGAGCGCCTCAACGTCGGCAAGGAGCAGGTCGAGACCGGCCGGGCGCGTCTGCGCAAGCACGTTGTCACCGAGAAGCAGCAGGTTGAGGTTCCGGTGCAGCGCGAGGAGCTCGTCGTCGAGCGCGAGTCGATCGACCCGAACTCGCCTGAGGCCCGCAGGGGCGGCGGCATCGACGCCGATCGCGGTGATGTCGAAGAGACCGTGACGCTGCGCGAGGAGCGCCCGGTCGTCGACAAGGAGACCGTGGCCACGGAGAAGGTCAACGTCGGCAAGCGCGTCGTCGAAGACAAGGAGACCGTCGGCGGTGAGGTCCGCAAGGAGCAGATCGACATCGACGGCGCTGAGGGCCGCGATGCTGCCGGACGCGGGGTCGACGGCCGCGGCGTGGACGGACGCGGGGTTGATGGCCCGGGTCCCGACGCTGACGGACGCCCGCTGCGCTGAGCTGTACCTGCTGAGCTTCAGCACCACCCCAACCGCCGAGTCGGCGGCTGAGCAGTCAGCCACCGGCTGAGCGATCAGAACACGGCACCCTGCCAGGTGACGGTGCGCCCGCACCGGATCCCGGCAGGGTGCCGCTGTCATGTGCAGGTGACCGCTGCCCAGCATCCCGGTCTGCCGTGCGGACATGACAGCGGCCCACCGCCTCGGGAACGGTCAGCGCCCGAGGCGGTGGGCCGGTGGACAGGTTACTGCGCGTCTGCCTGCGGGTCGGCCGGCTGCTGCAGCCAGGCGCGCACCGCCTCGGAATCGGCACCGAGAGCCGGCGGGGCGAGGTCGTAGCTGACCGGGGTCGCCGAGAGCGTGATCGGGTTCCTCACCGTCGGGATGACACGGTCACCGGAGCCGGCGTCGACGACGGGTTCGAGGCCGAGGTCGGCGGCGAGCTGGACACCCTGTTCGATCGTGTTGATCGGCGCGCACGGCAGGCCGGCGTCGCTCAGCAGCGTGAACCACTCCTGCGCGGACTTCGCCGACAGCGCCTCGATGAGCAGCGGCTCGAGTTCGCGGCGATTGGCGTTGCGGTCGGCGTTGTGGGTGAACCGCGGGTCGTCGAGCAGCTCACGACGATCGATGACGGTGCACAGGATCTCGAACTGCCGGTTGTTGCCGACGGCGACGATGAGTTCGCCGTCGCCGGTGGGCATCGGCTGGTACGGGTACAGGCTCGGGTGCTCGTTGCCCATCCGGTGCGGCACGATGCCGCCGGCGACATAGGCGCTCGTCTGGTTCGCCAGGCCCGACAGGGCTGAGGACAGCAGGTTCGTGTCGACCTTCTGGCCCTCACCGGTCTGGCTGCGATGGCGCAGCGCGGCGAGGATGCCGATGGTGGTGTGCAGGCCGGTGATGACGTCGAAGATCGCCACACCGGCCCGATACGGTTTGCCGTCGGCTTCGCCGGTGAGGCTCATGAATCCCGAGAGCCCCTGGACGAGGAGGTCGTAGCCGGGCTGCGGGTTCTGTGGGCCGAAGCCGGTGACCGAGGCGTAGATGACCGCCGGGTTGGTCTGCACGACGGCGTCGTAGTCGAGGCCGTACTTCGCAAGCCCACCGGGCTTGAAGTTCTCGACGAGCACATCGGCGCGGCGGGCGAGTTCGTGGGCGAGCGCGAGATCGTCGGGATCCTTGAAGTCGAGGACGACGTCGAACTTATTGCGGTTGGCCGACAGGTAGTAGGTGGCGTCGTCGTCGCGGACCGGAGGCTTCCAGGCACGCGTGTCGTCCCCGCCGGGGCTTTCGACCTTGATGACGGTCGCGCCGAGATCGGCGAGCATCATCGTGGCATAGGGGCCGGCGAGCACGCGGGAGAAGTCGGCGACGACGATGCCGGCCAGCGGCCCGCTGCCGGTGCGTGCGAACGCCTGGTCGATGGTGCGGTTGTCCTCATGCGATGCGCTCATGCCCCTCGCCCTCCTGCCGCTGCGGCGTGCCTGCCGGCGCGGCCCTCGCCGTGCTGTTGCTCACAGCCACGGTAGCAAGTCGCCCACCGCGCCCGGCAGTCCGGTTCACGGCTGCGGCTGTTAGCCTGCCAAGCACACCCCGCCTGCCCGATCGGAAGCGACTCTGCGCATTCCGTCTGCCGCCCAGCCCTCGAAGCTCATGACGGAGCTCATGAGCGTCCTGCTCGCCGCCGCATGTGGGGCCGGCGGCGAGGTGGTCAAGATCCTGCTGCGCGGCGAGGACATCGCAGTCTCCTGGTGGCTGTGGCTGTGGCTGGTCGGAGCGGCTGCGGCCGCGGCGGTCGCAGCGCTCGTGTTCCACTCCCGAGGCGCCAGGCCCGCGATCCTGCCGTTCATCGGCAGTCAGAGGCTGGGTTTCGGTCTCGTGTGCCTCATCGTCATCGGCTATGGGCTGCCCGGCCTGATGGTGACCGGCTTCGATCCGCTCGATGCGGCGCTCACCGGCTTCCTCGCCGTCATCCTCGGGCTGCTGGTGCTGTTCCTGCTCAAGCGCTGGTTCTACGCTCCCCCGGACACCGCCGCCGGCGCTGACACCGACTGAGGCGAGAACCGCCTCGGCCACGGTGTGTCCGTGGGCCCGACTACTATGAGCCATGTCACCGTCGAAGGAGAACCCGTGTCCGAGCCCATCGTCATCTGCGAACCGCTGCGCTCCCCCGTCGGAGGCTACGGCGGCCAGTTCACGACCACCCCGCCGCAGGAGCTCGGCCGGCAGGTCGTCGCCGCGCTCATCGAACGCACCGGCATCGACCCCAGCGTCATCGACGATGTCGTCTTCGGTCAGTGCTTCCCGCACATGGAGGCCCCCGCACTCGGCCGCGTCGTCGCACTCGACGCAGGGCTGCCGGTCAGTGTGCCCGGCAGGCAACTCGACCGGCGCTGCGGCTCGGGCCTGCAGGCAGTCATCGACGCGATGGGCATGATCGCCACCGGCGGGGCTGAGGTCGTCATCGCCGGCGGGGCCGAGTCGATGAGCCGCGCCCCGTTCTTCAACGAGGAGATCCGGTGGGGAGTGCGCGGGCCCGGCATCGACCTCAAGGACAGCCTGACCCGCGGGCGCGTGACCGCGGGCGGCAAGAACCATCCGGTGCCCGGCGGCATGATCGAGACCGCGGAGAACCTCCGCCGCATCTACGACATCTGCCGTCAGGAACAGGACGAGCTCGCCGTCGAATCCCATCGGCGGGCCGCCACGGCGAGTGCCGCTGGGCGCTTCGCTGACGAGATCGTGCCGATTCAGATGCCGGCCACCCGCAAGACGGCAGCCTATGAGGTCACCGCCGATGAGCACATCCGTCCTGATGCCAGCCTCGAAAAGCTTGCGAAGCTCACCCCGATCCGCGCAAAGGTCGACGAGGCAGCGACCGTGACCGCCGGCAATGCCTCCGGCCAGAACGACGGTGCTGCCGCCTGCCTCATCACCACCGCCTCGAAGGCCGAGCAGCTCGGGCTCCGGCCGCTGGCCACGATCGTGTCGT
The DNA here is from genome assembly GCF_014836885.1 of Brevibacterium gallinarum. Taxonomy (GTDB): domain Bacteria; phylum Actinomycetota; class Actinomycetes; order Actinomycetales; family Brevibacteriaceae; genus Brevibacterium; species Brevibacterium gallinarum. The sequence goes on along the minus strand of NZ_JACSPY010000002.1, from coordinate 261,814 downwards.
GGGCTGTCGCCGGAGTCGATCCGGCCACGATGGGCATCGGCCCGGTCCCAGCGACCGCGCAGGCACTTCAGCGGGCAGGACTGCAGCTGTCAGACATCGACCTCATTGAGCTGAATGAGGCTTTCGCCGCCCAGACCCTGGCCTGCACCCGAGAATGGGGCTTCGGCACAGGCGACTTCGACCGCCTCAACGTCAACGGCTCCGGGATCTCACTCGGCCACCCCGTTGGGGCGACCGGTGCGAGGATCCTGGCGACCCTGCTGCGGGAGATGGACCGCCGGCAGGCCCGCTACGGGCTGGAGACGATGTGCATCGGCGGCGGGCAGGGCCTGGCAATGATCGTCCAGCGGGTCGGAGACTGAGCCTGGGGCGCGGCATGCCGCCCGCCTGGACCCGGCAGCCGGCGCGACCGGCTCCCCGCAGCCGGTGACCACCCCCTCGCAGCCGGTGACCACCCCTAGGGGCCAGTGACTGCTTCTTCGAAGCCGGTGACCAGCCATCACAGCAGGTGACCGAGCCGCCGGGCAGGCCGGCGGGGGCAGGTTTGGGTACCGCGGATGTGACATGAGATACTGGCGCTGAACGATCGATAAGTCGCCGCGTTCGAACCCGACTCCCCACTGTCGGATATGCTCACCCTCAGCAGTGACCCACGTCACTGGCCAGGGGAGTCGGACCAGGCCCAGGCGAACGGCCCCACCGCTGTGAAGTGAGACGGACGCCACTTGGTAACGTTAGAGAAGCGACGCCCTGTTTCGAGGGTGATCCTCGGTTCTCAGGAAGGATGAACTACCCACATGCGGATTGTCACTTTTGTCAAGTACGTCCCGGATGCTGCCGGTGACCGTACCTTCGAGTCGGACAACACCGTCGACCGCTCGGTCGACGGCCTGCTGTCGGAGCTCGACGAATACGCTGTTGAAGAAGCTCTCAAGATCGCTGACGGTGACAAGAAGGGCACGGAGGTCATCGCCCTGACCGTCGGACCCGACGATGCCGTCGACGCTGTGCGCAAGTCCCTCCAGATGGGCGCGAACAAGGGCGTGCACATCTGCGACGACAGCCTCGAAGCCTCCTGCGCTGTCGGCACCGCCAAGACCCTGGCCGCTGCCGTCAAGGTCGTCGAAGAGGAAGAGGGCCCGGTCGACCTCATCATCACCGGCCTGTCCTCGACTGACGGTGCGATGTCGGTCGTGCCGGTCATGGTCGCCGAGCTGCTCGGCCGCCCGGCCGCCACCCAGGCCTCGCACCTGGAGGTCGCCGGCGGAGTCGCCAAGATCCGCCGCGACGGCGACACCGCCTCGCAGTACGTCGAGGTGCCGCTGCCGGCACTCGTGTCAGTGACCGACCAGATCAACGAGCCGCGCTACCCGTCGTTCAAGGGCATCATGGCCGCCAAGCGCAAGCCGCTGGACGAGTACGACATCGAAGAGCTCGGCCTCGACGCCGGCGAGGTCGGCGCTGCCGGTGCCACCACCGAAGTCGTCACGCTGACCGAGCGTCCGCCGCGCACCGCCGGTGAGGTCATCACCGACGAAGGCGAGGGCGGCAACCAGCTCGTCGAGTGGCTGGCCTCGAAGAAGCTCGTCTGATCCACTATCTGAACGCAGAGGAAGCGAATACACACTTATGTCTGAAGTTCTCGTTCTCGTAGACCATGTGGACGGCGACGTGCGCAAGTCCACCTTCGAACTCCTCACCGCCGCCAAGGCACTCGGTGAGCCGACCGCACTGTTCATCGGCGATGCCGCCCAGGGCGAGGCCGCTGCCGCCAAGCTCGGCGAATACGGTGCCGAGAAGGTGCTCGTCGCCTCGGACCCGGCATACGACGAGTTCCTCGTCGGCCCGAAGGCCGAGCTGCTCGCCGAGCTCATCTCCACCCGCCAGCCGGCCGGTGTCCTCGTCCCGGCCAGCGCCGAGGGCAAGGAGATCGCAGGCCTGGCAGCGATCAAGACCGGCTCGGGCATCCTGACCGACGCTACCGGCGTTGCCGAGGGCTTCGTCGCCACCCAGTCGGTGTTCGCCGGCGGCTACACCGTCGAGTCGAAGGTCACCCGCGGCACCCCGATCATCGCGATCAAGCCGAACTCGGTGGCAGCTGAGCCGGCTGCCGGTGCGGCTGCTGTCGAGTCGGTCAGCTTCGCCCCGAGCGACGCCGCCAAGGCTGCCCGCATCACCGCCACCGAGGAGAAGCCGGCCTCCGGCCGTCCGCAGCTGACCGAGGCCGCCACCGTGGTCTCCGGTGGTCGCGGCACCGGCGGCGACTTCGCCCCGGTCGAGGCGCTGGCCGACGCTCTCGGCGCTGCCGTCGGCGCATCCCGTGCCGCCGTCGACGCCGACTGGTACCCGCACTCGGCGCAGGTCGGCCAGACCGGCAAGACGGTCTCGCCGCAGCTCTACGTCGCCTGCGGCATCTCCGGTGCGATCCAGCACCGGGCCGGCATGCAGACCTCGAAGAACATCGTGGCGATCAACAAGGACGAAGAGGCCCCGATCTTCGAACTCGCCGACTTCGGCGTGGTCGGCGACCTCTTCACGGTGCTGCCGCAGGCCACCGACGCGATCAACGCACGCAAGTGATGTGACCGTCAGGCCGGCTTCGCCTGGCCACCGGCTCACATGAGCAAAGGGCAGGTGCCGCACGGCACCTGCCCTTTGCTCATGCCTGGTCTCCATCAGCCCTTTCGCATGCCTGGTCCCAGCTCTTTCGCGTGCCCTCTCCGAGTCAGGCGGTGGCGCCGAGCGGGGTGATGGTGTGTTCGATGCCGAGGGCCTCCCATGCGGCGCGGGCGCACGAACGCAACCCGGCATCGGCCTCGGCGACAGGCACGATGGGCCGGTCGAAGACGATCCCCAGGATCCGGCAGATGCCGGGTGAGGCGGTCAGTCCGCCGGTGACCGGCAGCGCGGCGGACGGGTCCGTGCCGAGGGCATCGCACAGGCGCCCGAGATTGGCGGCGATCCCGGCGACCAGACCGGCGTAGAGATCGGCTGCGGTGGTCGCCGGCCGGATGCCGGTCAGGCTGCCGGTTGAGGCCGCGCTGCCGAGTGCCGGGGTGCGTTCGCCCGCCAGGGCGGGATCGCAGGTGAGGTCCTGCCACCGGCCTGCCGCCAGCGCCTGGTCCAGGGCCGCCTCGGCGGCGGCATGGGCGGCCGGCGTGTGCTCATCTCCAGCCGTCATCCCGAGCAGCACGCGCCGGCCCCAGGCCAGGGTGGAGCCGGCGTTGACCATCGCAGCGATCTCCAGCGTCCCGGCCGGGTGGGCCAGCCGGTGGACCTCCGAGGCGGCCCCTGCCAGCGGGCGCGGGCTGTGCGGGTCGATGTGGGCGACCCAGCCGGAGGTGCCGAGGTAGGCGTAGGCGGCACCCGGCGTGCTGCCGATGATCCCGTCGCTGGCAGCCCCGGCATCGCCGAGGCCGGTGACGACCGGAATGCCGGCCGCCGCAGCACCGAACCCGAGGTGGCAGGCGGCTGCCGGGGTCAGCGTGCCGATGATGCCCGGGTCGACGAGTTCGGGCAGCTGCCAGGCGGCTGCAGGTGTGCTGGCCAGTGGGCTCGGCAGCATCCAGGCATCGGCGGTGGCGTCGTAGAGCGAGGTGGTCGATGCGCTCAGCCGGTCGCAGGTGAGACGCCCAGTCAGGGCGAAGCCGAGGAACCCGGCCGCGCTGAGGGCGAGCGCCTCGATCTGGGCGCCGGGTTGGTGGCGGGTGAGCCACGCGATCTTCGCCGGCAGGCAGTCCGGGCCCGGTGTCGTCAGCAGGCGCGCTTCCCAGCCGGGGTCGGCTGCGCGCAGCTCGTCGAGCTCAGCGGCTGCCCGCGTGTCGGAGTAGAGGATGACCGGCAGCTCCTGCTCCCCTGCCGGGCTGCCGGTGAGAGGCACCAGGTCCTGCATCTGGCCGGTGAGCGCGATCGCGGCCGGCAGCTGCCCGCCTCCACCGAGGTGCCCGCCTCCACCGAGGTGCCCGCCTCCACCGAGGTGCCCGCCTGCACGCATGGCGCCCACCGCCTCGGCGACGGCCTGCCACCACTGGGAGGAGGACTGCTCGATCGCCCCGGTCAGCGGAGTGTCCGGGCCGCCGTGCCGGGTGTCGATCGCGGCCTGTGCCGCTGCGCGTGTGCGGCCGGTCGTGTCGATGAGCGCGGCCTTGAGGGTGCTGGTGCCGAGGTCGAGGCAGAGGACGTGCATGCTCGCCACTGTAGCGCTGCTGCGCAGGTCAGGGTGCCCTGCCGTAGACTCGGAGTGTGACCCGGAAGAAGAACTTGTCTCCAGCGGCGTGGCGCTATGTGTGGGAGCGGACGATCATGTCGTTTGCCCGCAGCCGGCGCACCGATACGGCAGCGACGCTGTCGTTTTACTTCCTGCTCGCCTTGCTGCCGGCACTCACCGCGATCCTGTCGATCCTCAACGTCTTCGGCGAGGGCCCAGACACGGTGTCGAAGGTGCTCAACTGGGCGCAGCAGGCCGGCGCCGGTTCGAACGTCACGCAGATGGAGGAGCCGCTGCAGGATCTGGCGAAGTCACCGGCCGGCGGGCCGTTCTTCGTCGTCGGCATCCTCGTGGCGATGTGGTCGGCATCGAAGTTCGTCAACGCCTTCGGCCATGCCGTCAACGAGATCTACGCGATGACCGAGGGCCGGCCGGCGTGGAAGCAGCGCCTGCAGACCTACCTCGTCACCGTCGTCGTCATCCTGCTCACCGTCGCCGCGGTGCTCAGCCTCGTGAGCTCGCCGAGCATCATCCTGCCGTTCGGGCTCGGTGAGCAGTTCGTCGCGGTGTGGGCGTGGGTGCGGTTCCCGCTGGCGGCGATCTTCATCCTGCTCATCACCACGCTGCTCTACATCGCCACGAGCAACGTCAAGCGCGCGCATGTCACGCTGTCGTCCCTCGGTGCGCTCATCGCACTGGTTGCCTGGGCGCTGCTGAGCGTGGGCATCTACCTCTACGCGGTCGTGTTCGGCGGCTTCGAATCGACCTACGGTTCGCTGGCCGGTGTGCTCATCGCGCTGTTCTGGGTGTGGCTGTCGAATATGGCGCTGCTGTTCGGGGTGCACTTCGACGCCGAGGTCGAGCGCGCCCGCCAGCTGCGCGACGGCATCCGCGCCGACGACGTCGTCCAGGTGCCCCCGCGCGACACCCGCCGGATCGTCTCTGATGCCCGGATCCAGGCCCGCATGCGTCGCAAGGCCCACGCTCTGTGGCGCAGCCGCGGAGAGACCGATGACGAGCCGGTTTCCGATCCCGAGGCACCGCGACCGCTTCCGTGACCGCCTGCGGGTGAGCACAGCTCACCCCACCTGGGATATCGCATCGTGACAGCACGGCTTGCCGGTATATGATGTCGGTAACAGCCTCAGCCAGTCATACCCGCCCGCGCGGGAGACAATGTGGCTTGCTGGAATCGACTCCCACAGGAGGGGATTATGAAGAAGCGTCTGACTCTGCTCGTTGGAATTGGCATCGGTTTCGTCCTCGGTTCGCGCGCCGGCCGCCAGAGCTATGAGCGCCTCAAGACCCAGGTCGAAGAATTCTGGCAGAACCCACGCGTCCAGGAGGGCGTCCAGCAGGCAACCGACACCGTCAAGGAGAAGGCCCCCGAGGTCGCCGAGATGGTCAAGGACAAGGCTCCTGAGGTTGCCGGCAAGGTCCAGTCCGCTGCCACCTCGGCGGCGGGTGCCGCACAGGCCAAGGCCGACGACGTGAAGTCGAATGTGCAGCAGAAGAAGGCTGAGAAGGATGCTCAGAAGGCAGCCGACAAAGCGTCATCGCAGGTTGAGAAGGATGCGAAGAACGCCGGTGCTGTCGAGGATCCGGTCGTCCTCAACGACGCTGTCGCCGATCCGTCGCAGGATCCCCTGGCTGAGGGCGGCAACCCGAAGCGCTGATTCCTGACGCGACACTGAAGCTGTAGTGAATGCGCGCCGGCATGTGCCGGCGCGCATTTGCGCTGTCTGGTGGGCTGGTTCCAGCTTGCCGCAGTCCGGCCCTCACGCTCGGCCCCGGAACCCGCCGGCCGCTGTTTACAACAGCGAGCTCGTCAGCCGGCAGACGTTCTCCAGGTACTTCTGTCCCGTCGAGCGCTCCATCCACTCCTGCCGGTCGACCTTGACGCTGTTGGCCCGGTAGTCGTCAGTCTCGAGGTCGTACATCTCCTGCGTGAAGGCGCGGTCGACGATGAACATCGAGACCTCGAGGTTCATCGCAAAGGATCTGGCGTCCATGTTCGACGAGCCGATGATCGTGACCTCGTCGTCGATGAGCAGGAACTTCGAGTGCAGCACGGTCGGCTCGTGGTACTGGAAGATCTGCACGCCGGCATCGAGCAGGTCGGCGTAGTAGGACTCCTGGGCCTTCTGCGTCACCCAGTGATCGCTCGTGGCCCCGACGTAGATGCGCACGTCGACCCCGGAGTGGGCCTCGGTGACGAGTGCGTGCATGAGCGACTCATCGGGTACGAAGTATGGCGAGCAGATGACGATCTGCTCATTGGCGTTGTAGATGAGGTGGTTGAACAGCCGCAGGTTGTTCTCCAGCTCGAAGCCCGGCCCGCTGGGCACCACCTGCGCCATCGCCCCGCCCTCGTGGATCGGGTCGAGTTCGGTGTCGAACTCCTCGAACAGGATGACCTCGGTCTCGGAGTACCAGTCGGAGGCGAACACGGCGTTGAGCTCGGCGACGATCGGGCCGGTGCAGCGCACCGACAGGTCCTTCCATTCGAAGCCCTTGCGCAGGTTCGCGCGCTTGTTGTACGAGCGGTGGATGACGTTCTGGCTGCCGGTGTAGGCGATCTCGCCGTCGATGACGAGGATCTTGCGGTGGTTGCGCAGATCCGGGCGCTGGTATTCGCCCTTCCACGGCCGCAGCGGCAGGCTGCGCCGCCACGGCACTCCCGAGGCGTCGAGCTCCTTGACGAGATCGGAATACCCGGGGTAGCCGAGTGAGCCGACGTGGTCGATGAAGATGCGCACCGTCACCCCGCGGGCGTGAGCGCGCAGCAGCGCGTCAAGCAGCGGCCGGGAGGCGTCGTCGATGGCGACGATGTAGAACTCGAAGTGCACGTACTTCTGGGCCTGATCGACCTCGCGGGCCATGTCGAGCATGCACTGGTGGTTGTCGCCTTCGAGGGTGAATTCATTGCCGTGGACCATCGGCAGGGCACCGAGTGAGTAGTTCAGCTGCGCAGCCGTTGACAGCGGCTCGGGCAGGTGGTCGTCGCGGCCGAGGATCGACTGGCCGCCGGTCTCATGTTTGATGAGCCGGTTGATCTCCGTCTGCATCTCCCGGCGCTTGCGCGGCAGCTTCGAGGACCCGAACATCCAGAATGCCAGCAGCCCGATATAGGGGATGAGGAAGACCGCCAGCAGCCAGCCGAGGGCCACCGACGGCTTGCGGCGGTAGGGGATCGCACCCAGCGCAACGACGCGGATGATGAAGTCGACGGCGATGAGCGCGATGATCACCCACAGCGGCCATCCCGGTTCGACGGGGATGAAGGTGAAGAAGTTCACCGCTCCATCCTACTGGCCGCCGCTGCGGCCGCGCTGGCGCATCCGCTGCCGCAGCAGTGGTCCCGGCCCCGAGGCCGTGGTCGCGGCCCCGAGGCGGTGGTCGCGGCCCCGAGGCGGCGGTCCCGTCCCCGAGGCGGTGGCCGCCTCAGCCCAGACTGGCGACGATCCGGGCGGACCACACCTCGGGTTCGGGCAGGACGGCCCGGTTGAGGGAGTCATTGCCGATCGTCCAGTCCTCTGTCGCCCGGCCGATCGCCGAGAGCCCGCGCACCGGCTGGCCATCGGCGCCGACGAGCTGGAGGGACTCGGTGACCTGGATGCCGCGCTGGACGGCCGGTTTGGCGACGATGCCCTCGGCGATGAGCGAGTCGATGACCTCGGTGCGGGCGTGCACCGCGCCGGGCGGGGCGAGCACGGCGAGCACGTGCAGGTCCGGGTGGCCGAACATGTGCGCGGCCTCCTCCCCTGGTCCTGGGCTCATCATCTCCAGGTCGATGACCCCGGCGCGGATGAGAGCGAGCAGCTTCTCGGCATTCACCAGCGGCGGGCCCTCGGCAAAGCGCATGAGCTTCGCACTCAGCGCCAGGAACTCCTCCCACTGGGCCGGGTCGTGGGTGCGGAAGGACAGCACCTCACGGATCCGGGGCAGCAGACCGGTCCAGGCCTGGCCGAGGGCGCACTCGGCATCGGGCGCCTGCAGGCCGCGGGCGATGAGCACCGAACGCTCCAGGGCGGCCTTCGCCGAGGTCGCCAGACCCGGACCCCAGCCGGACTCGGCGGTCTCGTCGATGACAGCGACCACCTCGGCGCCGGCGGGATCCTCCCATGCGCCGGGCCGGCCGATGAGGATGTCGGCTGCCAGGTGGCGCAGCGCGGCCGCCACCTCGCGCGGGCTCGCATCGTCGGCGAGTGCGGCGGCGTGATGGCCGGTGAGCTCGTCGAGGTCGGCCTGCTGCTGGCCGCCGTCGGCAGGAATGTAGATGCTCGGCGGCTTGGCGTTGTAAAAGCGGCCGGACAGGCAGGTCGGCAGCAGCACCGGCTCGGCTCCGCAGGCGCGGTAGATGAGGTCGCCGGTGACGACGTTGCGTTCGAAGTGCCCGCAGCGGTTCTCGGTGACCATGAGCGCGAAGTCGATGAACGTCAGCGCCGCCCCGCTGGTGAGCACCCGCTGGCCGGGTGAGATGCGCGCGACGGTGGAGTAGTCGTCGTGGCTGAGTGTGCGGGTCTCGTCGTGGACGTCACGGGTGGTCAGCGGCCGGCTGTGGCGGCGAGCGTGGCCGGTGGCCAGCAGCACTTCGTCGTACGGTTCCGGCACCTCGGGCCCGGCGTGGACCTGCCAGCCCTCAGCCGCGCAGCACAGCCGGCGCACCCGCGCGGGCACGACGGTGACGGTCATCGACTCGGGCAGCTCGGCGACGACGGTCTCGAACGCCCACGCGAGGTAGGCGCCGATGGCTGCGCGCGGCGGGAACGGGTCGAGGCGGTGTTCGGGGGCGTGGACCTCGGCCCATGCGGAGAAGGACTTGCGGGCCTTGCTGGCGGCGGCACGGGAAGCCGGCCAGGCGCTGACGATCGCTGAGGTGACGTTGAGGACGAAGCAGCTGGGCTGGTCGGTGCGCCAGATGCGCCCGGCACCTGGGGTGTCCTGTTCGTAGATGTCGACGTTCAGGTGCTGCTGGCCGGCAGCCGGGTGGTCGCGCACAGCTGCCGACAGGCTTTCCAGGGCGTAGAGACCTCTGGGGCCTCCTCCGACGATCGCAACTCTCAGTGCTGTGGAGTTCACGGGTCTCTCGCAATCTGCGTGGCGACGCTGCGGCCGGCGCCGACCGGGCGCTCAAGTGTCAGCTGGTGAACGAGCTGCTGCACTCCTCAGCCTACAGGCGTCGGCTGACAAAGACATGAGCGTGAGACGAACGGGCGGCGACGCAGGCAGCACCTCGCAGCCCGAGTGCGCGGGCAGATACGTCGACGGCGCACGGCCGGCAGTCGGGGCCTAGTCCGCGGCGTGCTGGGCCTGCACGGCGGTGACGGCGACGGTCGTGACGATGTCCTCGACGGTGCAGCCGCGGGAGAGGTCGTTGACCGCTTTGGCCAGGCCCTGCAGGACCGGGCCGACGGCCACCGCGCCGGAGGACTGCTGGACGGCCTTGTAGGTGATGTTGCCGGCCTCCAGGCTGGGGAAGATGAGCACGTTGGCCCGGCCTGCGACCTCGTCGCCAGGCAGCTTCTGGGCGGCGATGTCGGGGTGGACGGCGGCGTCGTACTGGATCGGGCCGACGACCGGCAGGTCCGGGTGGGCCCGGCGCACTGCGGCGGTCGCCTCGCTCACGGCGTCGACGGCATCGCCCGTGCCCGAGGTGCCGGTCGCGTAGCTGAGCATCGCCACCTTGGGTTCGAGACCGAAGCTGCGGGCGGTGGCGGCGGATTCGGCAGCGATCTCGGCCAGCTGCTCGGGCCCGGGCTGCGGGTTGACCGCGCAGTCGCCGAACACGAGTGCGCCGTGGCCGAAGAGCATGAGGAACACCGAGGACACTGAGGCGACCCCGTCGCGGGTGCCGATGACCTCGAGTGCCGGGCGGATGGTCTCGGCGGTCGTGTGCCGGGCCCCGGAGACGAAGCCGTCGGCGTGGCCGAGTTCGACGAGCATCGTCGCGGCATAGGCCGGGGCGCTCACGCGTTCGGCGGCCTCGGCTTCGCTGATGCCCTTGTGCTTGCGCGCGGCGTAGTAGCCGGCGGCCAGCTCGTCCCTGAGCTCCTGGTGCTCATCGGCGTGCAGGTCGAGGGTGCGCACGCGGTCGAGGTCGAGGGCGATGTCGTGTTCGACGGCGAGCGCGGTGATCGCCGCGCGCTCACCGAGGATGGTGAGCTCGCAGAAGTCGCGGTCGGTGATGCGTGCGGCGGCGGTGAGCACGCGCGGGTCGTCGCATTCGGGCAGGATGATGTGCTTGCGGTCGGCGGCTGCCTGATCGATGAGGCCGGTGAGGAACCGCTCGGGGAAGTCGCCGGGCGACGTCGCTGCGCTGGTCTCCGCGGCCGGGGACGAGGCCGAGGTGACGGTCGGCTGGGCTGGTGCGGTGGTCATGGTGGCCGGCTCCCTTCCGGTGTTTGCGGGCGCACTCGGGGCACCGGCCGGCCGGGATCGCTCCCGGCCGACCGTGCCGTGCGGTTGTGGTGGTGTGCTGGTGTGAGCTGGGTGTGTCAGCTGGTCGTCGTGCCGGGCGACGTGCTGGTCGTTGCACCAGTCGTCGTGCCGGCCGACGTGCCGGTTGGGCGGCGCAGGAACTCCGGGCGCGGCCCGCCGAGCACGGCCTGATCGACGTAGTCGTCGCTGAGCGTGCGGTTGTGGCCGCGGCGCAGGAAGTAGAACACGACGCCGACGAGGATCCAGATGCCCATCGCGATCATCGACGGCAGCGTCAGCTGGGCCGGTGAGCCGGGCACGAGCAGCAGCAGGCAGAAGGCGATCGCGACGACGACACCGGCAGCGGCCATGAGCTTGCGCGGGGTCGAGCGGGCGCCTTCGACATCGGCGTGGTCCTCCTGGTGCGACCAGCGGAAGAGCTTGAAGGCGCACGAGCACGTGTAGAGGAACGCGAAGGTGAAGCCGATCGAGGCCATGTCGACGATCCAGCTCAGTGCGGTGCGCCCGAACCACGGGGCGACGAGGCAGAAGGCCATGACGAAGAAGATGCCGATGTGCGGGGTGCCGTACTTGCGGTGCACGCGGGAGAACACCGCTGGGATCATCTCCGCCCGGCCCATCGCCAGCAGCACGCGGGAGCCGGAGACGAAGAAGCCGTTGAGACCGGTGAAGATGCCCATCGAGGCGGCGATGACGAGCAGCACGAGACCGAACACGCCCATCGAGGCCATGATCGCATCAGCGGTCGCCCACACATGGTTCTCGCCCATGAGGTCCTGCCACGGGTAGGCCGAGGCGGTGGCGAGGATCATCGCGCAGTACAGGAACGTCGCGGCCAGCAGCGACCAGACGATGAGGCTGAAGGCCTTCTTGGCGGGGAAGTCGAACTCCTCTGCCGCCTGCGGGATGTTGTCGAAGCCGATGTAGGCCCACGGCGCGATCGCGACGATCGCCATGATGCCGGCCAGCGGGTTGATGTCGGGGTGGAAGACCGGGTCGACGTTCGACAGCTGCCCGGCCGGGGAGACGATGACGCCGATGAGCACGACGACGACGGCGGTGACCATGATGACGCAGAAGATGAACTGCGCACGCCCGGAGAAGCTGGCCCCGGAGATGTTGATGAAGGCGAAGACGACGAGCGCGACGGTCGCGATCATCACCTCACCGAAGTACACATCCCAGCCGGCGACGCTGTAGAGGTAGCCGAGTTCGGCGACCTGCGGGAACACGCGCCTGCCGAGCAGGGCGAGCGCGGAGGCGTTGAGGGCGACGATCGAGGTGTAGCCCAGGGTCATGAACCACGCGCAGATGAAGGCGTGTGTGCGCCCGAAGCCCACGAGCGTGTAGGCGAACGCGCCGCCGGAGACGGGGAAGGTGCGGGCGAGGAAGCCGTAGCTGACGCCGACGAGGATCATGAGTCCACCGCCGATCGCCAGGCCGAGCAGTGCACCCATCGGGCCGGCAGCGGCCATCCAGTCCGTCGGCAGCACGAACGCGCCCCAGCCGACGGCTGAGCCGAGCGCGATCGCCCACACCCAGTGCGGTTTGAGGTTCTTCTGCAGGCGGGTGATCTCGCCGGTGTCGGCTGGGCCTGCCGGGTTGCCGGCTCCTGCGCTCGTCGCGGCTCCTGCGGTGGTCGCGGGGGCGGCCGCAGCCTGTCCGCGCGTCGCTGCAGCGGAGGCGCCGGGGCCGGTCGCTCGGGTGGTGCTCATATTCGGGTCGCGGGCAGTCATGCGGGCGACCTCCTTCCGTTCCGTGGGGTGATGTCGGGTGCGGGTCTCGGCCGCTGTCCAGCCTGCCGGTCCACACCCTCATCACCTGCGTGATGTGCATCACTGTGCCGGCCACATTACCGACACCTGCCGCCGGGCTTCAGTGCCAGACGGCGACCATTCGCTGGGTCCACGCCACCGCCTCGGCGACGGGCCCAGTCCAGGCCCAGGCCAGCCTCCAGTCCAGGCCAGCCCAGTCCAGACCAGCCCCAGGCCAGGCTGCGGGGCAGCCTGCGGGGACGCGGAAGGGGAGGGACGCATGCGCCCCTCCCCTTCCGGCGCACCATCGGGTGCCGGTCAGCCGATCGCGGCTTCGACGTCGCTGAGCATGCCGTCGATGCCGTGGACGAGTTCGCTGAGCTCCTCCTCGCCTGCCACCAGCGGCGGTGAGACCATGAGCATCGTCGCGCCGCGGTCGTCACCGCGCAGGATCACGCCGGTGCGCTCGAAGGAGGCCGGCAGGATCTCGCGCAGCACCTTGAGCGATTCCTCGTCGGTGAACTCGCGGCCGGAGTCGCGGTCGGCCATGAGCTCGAGGGCGTAGAAGTAGCCGGTGCCGCGGACGTCCTTGACGCTGCGGTGGGCTGCGGCGAGCTTGTCGAGGTCGGCGCGCAGGCCCGGCCCGCGGCGCTGCACGTTGCCGAGCACGTCCTCATCGCGCATCGCCGAGATGTTCGCGTGCGCCACGGCGGTGGCGACGGGGTGGCCGCCCCAGGTGGCGCCGTGGGTGAACACGCCGCCCTGCTCGGAGGCGTAGAGCTGGTCGACGAGCTCCTCGCGGGCGATCATGCCGCCGAGCGGCGCGTAGCCCGAGGTCGAGCCCTTGGCGAAGGTGATGATGTCGGGCACGACACCGGTCAGTCCCTCGCCGAACCAGTAGCCGAGGCGGCCGAAGGAGCAGATGACCTCATCGGAGACGAGCAGGATGCCGTACTTGTCGCAGATCGCGCGCAGGGCCTTCCAGTAGCCGTCCGGGGCGACGAGGGCACCGCGGCCGTTCTGGACCGGCTCGGCGAAGATCGCCGCGATCGTCTCCGGGCCCTCCTCCTGGATGACCTTCTCGTAGGCCTGGATGATGTCGAGCTCTTCGGCCGGGCCGCAGTCGCCGGTGTAGCCGAGCGTGTTGGGCACCGAGCGCACGCCGTCGAGCAGCGGCTCGAACGGGGCCTTGATCTTCGGCAGCTGGGTGACCGACAGCGCACCCATCGTCACGCCGTGGTAGGCCATCTCCCGGGAGATGAACTTGGTGCGCTGCGGCTGGCCCTGGCTGCGGTGGTACTGGCGGGCGAACTTGATCGCCGTCTCGACGGCCTCGGAGCCGGAGTTGACGAAGAAGGTGGTGCCCAGGTCGCCGGGGGCGAGCTCGGCGATGAGCTCAGCGGCAGCCACGGCCGGCTCGTGGACCATGCCCCAGTTCGAGGCGTAGGCGAGCTGGTGGATCTGCTTGGCCCCGGCCTCGGCAATGTCGGAGCGGCCGTGGCCCATGTTGACGCAGAACAGGCCTGCGAGCCCGTCGAGGTAGCGCTTGCCGTCGGTGGAGATGAGGTGGCAGCCCTCCGCCCGGGTGAAGACGGGGAAGTCGGCGTCGCGCTGATCGCGGCGCGTGAAGTGCTGGAACAGGTGGCGGCGGGCGCTGTCGCGCAGGCGGCCGGTGTCGGTTCTCGTCGCCGAGGTGGTGGTTGACGTGTCCATGGTCGTCATTGCGTCTCCTTGCTGCTGGGCAGGTGCGGCAGGTGTGCCGCGACTTCTGCTGGTGGCACTGGTGCGCGGGCTGGGTCGGCGCTGACCGTGCCCGTCTGTCCCTCGAGCCTAGAGACCGGCGTCACAGTGTGGGAGGGCCAGATGCCGACGACTTCGGGGATCCAGGGTGGACCCCTCATGCGGGCATCATCTGGTGCTGGCGCAGACGCCGGCTGAGGCGCACGCTTCGAAGAGCAGGTGCCGTTCAGCGCTGAGCGGCACACCCGCGCCCACGCCTCCGGCACGGGCGCCACCCCAGTCAGCGCCTGTGCCCCGGGCACGGCGGCCACATCCCAGACAAGGAGGATCCGCATGAAGATCGGCGTCCCGAAGGAACTGAAGAACAACGAGCACCGGGTCGGATCGACCCCTGCCGGTGTCCACGAACTCGTCAGCCGCGGCCATGAGGTCGTCGTCGAATCCGGTGCCGGCGCAGGCTCGGCGATGACCGATGAGGACTTCCGCGCAGCCGGGGCGACGATCCTCGCCACCGCCGACGAGGTGTGGGAGGCCGCTGAGCTCATCCTCAAGGTCAAGGAGCCGGTGGCTGAGGAGTTCCACCGGATGCGGCCGGGCCAGGCGCTGTTCACCTTCCTGCACTTGGCCGCCAGCGAGGAGTGCACGCGTGCGCTGTTGGACAAGCAGGTCGATTCGATCGCCTATGAGCTCGTCCGCTCCCCGAACGGTACGCTGCCGCTGCTGTTCCCCATGTCCGAGGTCGCCGGGCGGCTGGCACCGCTGGTCGGCACGCAGGCGCTCATGAGCCCGGCCGGCGGGCCCGGCAAGCTCATCGGCGGGGTCTCCGGGGTCCGGCCCACCCGCGTCGTCGTCATCGGTGCCGGCGTCTCGGGCATGAACGCGGTCGCGGTGGCCGTCGGCCTGTGGGCCGATGTCGTGCTGCTGGACAAGGACATCGACAAGCTGCGCGCAGCCGACCGGATGTACCAGGGCCGCATCCGCACCGTCGCCTCGACGGCGTTCACGCTCGAGCAGGAGGTGCTCGAGGCCGACCTCGTCATCGGCTGTGTGCTCATCCCCGGCTCCCGCGCCCCGAAGCTGGTGACCAATGACATGGTCCGGCGGATGAAGCCCGGTTCGGTGCTCGTCGACATCGCCATCGACCAGGGCGGCTGCTTCGAGGACTCGAAGCCCACCACGCATGCGGATCCGACGTTCACCGTCCATGACTCGATCTTCTACTGTGTGACCAACATGCCCGGTGCGGTCGCACACACCTCGACGGTGGCGCTGAACAACGTCACCAGCCCGTACGCCACGCTCATCGCCGATCACGGTGTCGCCGAGGCCGCCAAGCGCAGCGACGCGCTGCGCGCCGGCCTGTCGACCTACCAGGGCGCGCTCACCAGCCCGCCGGTCGGTGCCGACCTCGGCATCGAATCGGTCACCCCTGAGGAGGCGCTCGGCATGTGAGGCTGGCCGGCCTCATCAGGACGAGGCCGGCCAGCACAACACCGGGTACACCGCACCTCTGCCCGCAGGGGCGCCGTCCAGCCTGCAGTCAGGCGATGCCGCGGCGGCGTGGCTGGCATAGACTGTCAGCCACGCCGCCGCACCGGCCTGCCCGCTCCGGCACGCCTCCTGCGGCGGGGCGTCACCGCTGACGGCAGGCACAGGAGGGACCGATGGCCGAAACGCTCATCCGCATCGACCCGTCCTCGCCCATCGCCCTGTACCGGCAGGTGCAGGAGGCGATCGTGGCCGGCATCGCCGCCGGCGTCTTCGATGTCAAACGCCGCCTGCCCAGCTCCCGCGAGCTCGCCGCCGAGCTCGAAGTCTCGCGCAACACCATCAACCTCGCCTACCAGGAGCTGCTCGCCCAGGGCCTGCTCATCAGCCAGGAGCGGCGCGGGATCTTCGTCAATCCCGACCTGACCCCCGACCAGCTCGAGGCCTTCACCACCTCGGCGGCGGACACCAGGCCCGAGGCGCCGGTCGCGCGGATCGACTGGGCCGCCCGCCTGGCCCCGGCCGGGGATGCCAGCCTGCCGGAGCTCATCAAGCCGCCGGACTGGAGCGAGTACCCGTACCCGTTCCTGCCCGGGCAGATCGAGCTCGCCCAGTTCCCGGCCCGCTCGTGGACCCGGTGTTTGCGCGAGGCGCTGTTCCAGCCGCACCTGGCCCATGCGCTGCAGGACTCCGCCGGCTGCGATGACGACATGCTCGTCGAGATGATCCGCACCCGGCTGCTGCCCTCGCGCGGGGTGCATGCGCAGCCCGAGGAGATCATGATCACGCTGGGCACCCAGCACGGCCTCGACCTCATCGCCGAGGCGCTGCTGAAACCCGGTGACCGGGTCCTCATGGAGGACCCCGGCTACCTCGACATCCGGCACATCATGACCCGCCACCAGGCCGAGATCGGCGAGATGCCCGTCGACGCCGACGGTGCGATCGTGCCCGCCGACCTCGCCGGCGTGCAGGCGGTGTTCCTCACCCCCAGTCACCACCATCCGACGAACGTGACGATGTCGATGGACCGGCGGCAGGCGGCACTCGAGGCGGCCGCCGCCTCGGGCACGGTCGTCGTCGAAGACGACTACGATGCCGAGTTCCGCTACTCCGGCCAGCCCTCCCCCTCGCTCAAGGCGATCGACCCGAGCGGCGACGTCGTGCACCTGGGGTCGTTCTCGAAGTTCCTCGCCCCGGGCCTGCGGCTGGGATTCCTCGTCGGGCCCGCCGAGCTGGTCGCCGCGCTGCGCCACTCGACGCGGTACACGGTGCGGCATGCGCCGGGCGTGCTGCAGCGGGCGATGGCGCTGTTCCTCGATTCCGGGGACTATCACCGCACGCTGCGGCTCAACCGGGAGCGGATGCGCAAGAAGTTCACGCTCATGTGCGAGGGTGCCGCCGAGCTGCTGCCGTTCGAGTCGCGGTGCCGGTTCCCGTCCGGTGGGATGAGCCTGTGGTTCGAGGGTCCGGCCGAGCTCGATGCGCGCGTACTGCAGGAGGCGGCCTGCCAGCGCGGGATCCTCGTGGAACCCGGTGACTACTTCTTCGCCGCAACTGCGGAGCACGGGTTCGGCTCGCGCGAGGTGCCGGCGCACCCGGGCGGGATCGAGCGCTACCCGTGGGCGACCCTGCGGCTGGGCTACGCCGCGATCCCGACCCGGGCCATCAGGCCTGGGCTCGAGCTCCTCGCCGAGGTCGCCCGCGAAGTGCTGTAAAGGCTGGGGCTGCCGTCGCAGCCGGGGCGCGGTAGCCTGGGCAGCCGGGGCGGCGGGGGCGTCGCGGCCGGGGCGCCGCAGCTGGAACGCCGTGATTGGGAAAGTTAGTAAAGTTATTCACGTTTTTCGCGCTTCAAACCGTCAACAACTTTGCTAACTTTTCCCGACGAGCGGCCGGATCGGGCCAATGCCGCCGCCAGACGCCGCCATCCCCGCTAGTCGCCGGCGGTTGCCGTGGCTCGCCTACCGCGGGAGCAGGCCAGGCAGCGGCGCGCATAGAAGAGGCGCAGCGCCGGCCCCCTTGACGGGAGTCGGCGCTGCGCCTCAGGTGCGTCAGCGGGACCGCGCGGCCCAGCAGTCGGTCACCGGCTGATCACACGTGGTCGCTGCTTCAGCACAGGGATCACACGGAGTGGATCGCACCGAGTGGATCAGACGTAGTCCTTGTACTTGTCGAGCAGGCGGACCGGCTTCTTGAGCGCGTCGCGGCGGAACGGGTCGCCGAGCTCACGGTTGCACATGATCTCGATGACGGTCGTCTTGCCTTCGTTCATCTGCGCATCGATCGCGGCCTTGAGTGCGGGGCCGACCTCGTCGAGCTGGTCGACGGTCACACCCTCGGCGCCCATCGCGCGGGCGATCTCAGCGAAGGAGTCGGTGTCGATCTCAGCAGCCACGAAGCGGCGGTTGTAGAACTCCACCTGGTTCTTCTTCTCCGCACCCCACTGGCGGTTGTGGAACACGACCGCGGTGACCGGGATGTCGTGGCGGACAGCCGTCATGACCTCGACCATCGACATGCCCCAGGCGCCGTCGCCGGCGTAGGCGATCGCCGGGCGCTCCGGGCAGGCCTTCTTGGCGCCGATGATCGTCGGCAGGGCGTAGCCGCAGTTGCCGAACGACATCGGGGCGAAGAACGACCGCGGCTCCTCGAAGCGCAGGTAGGAGTGCGCAACCGAGTTGATGTTGCCGATGTCGGTCGAGACCATGACGCGCTCGGGCATCGCCTCTTCGAGGGCGCGCAGCACCTGGCGCGGGTGCAGCCAGTTGCCCTCTTCTTCCTCGGCTTCGGCGATCATGTCCTGTGAGAAGTCGTCGCGCTCCTCGGTCCACTCCGAGAGCTCCTTCTCCCAGGCGTCCTTCTCGGACCGGATCCGCTCAGCGCGCTCGTCCTTGGTCTTGTCCGAGGCGACGTCGAGGTTATTCAGCCGCTCCAGCAGTGCCGAGGCTGCCTGCTTGGCATCGCCGAGCACGCCGACCTCGATCTTCTTCACCAGTCCGAGCATGTCGGCATCGGCGTCGACCTGGATGATCTTGGCGTCCTCCGGCCAGTAGTTCAGGCCGTGCTGCGGCAGGGTGCCGAAGGGGCCCAGACGGGTGCCGAGGGCGAGGACGACGTCGGCGTCCTTGATGAGCTTCATGCCGGCCTTCGAGCCCTGGTAGCCCAGCGGTCCGCACCACAGCGGGTGGGAGGCGGGGAAGGAGTCGTTGTGCTGGTAGGAGTTGACGACCGGGGCGCCGAGGCGCTCGGCCAGAGCCTTGCACTCCTCGACTCCATCGGCGAACACGACGCCGCCGCCGGAGACGATGACGGGGAACTCCGCCTCGGCCAACAGCTTGGCGGCACGGTCGAGGGACTCGGGGCCGCCGGGGCCGCGGTCGATGACGGCCGGTTCGCGGATCTCGGTCTCGATCTCGCCGTAGAAGTAGTCGCGCGGGATGTTGAGCTGGGTCGGGCCCATCTCCGCCTTGGCGCGGTCGAAGCAGCGGGCGGTGAACTCGGCCATCCGGGCCGGGTTGGACACGTGGCCCTGGTACTTGGTGAACTCCTGGAACATCGGCAGCTGGTTGGCTTCCTGGAAGCCGCCGAGGCCGATGCCGTTGGTGCCGGCCTCCGGAGTGACGATGACGACCGGGCTGTGCGCCCAGTAGGCGGCGGCGATCGCGGTCACGCAGTTCGAGATGCCCGGGCCGTTCTGGCCGATGACCACGCCGTGGCGGCCGGAGGCGCGCGAGTAGCCGTCGGCCATGTGGGCCGCGCCCTGCTCGTGCACGACGGGCACCAGCTCGATGCCGGCCGGGGCGAAGATGTCCATCGCATCCATGAATGCCGATCCCATGATGCCGAAGATCGTCTCAACGTCGTTGGCGACGAGGGTCTCGACGAAGGCCTCCGACGGCGTCATTCGCTGTACGCCCTTGACGACCTCGCGTCCTGTCTTGGTCGAAGCCATTGCTCCCGACCTCCTTCTGGTCCGTGAACTCCAATGTTCCCGATAACGGAACAGTCTGTTCCGATTACTGTTGCGTGCTTCACTCTAGAGACCGAGCACCCCACACGTCAACACATATTCCAAAATTGCGAACAGTCTGCAATACTTTTCGAGACAGAACGTTCGCTGGCGTCGCCGATCCGGGGCGCAGACTGGAGGAATCGTGAGCACCGCAGAGATCGTGGGGACCGCCGCCCATCCCGCCGCCGAGGCGGTGGAGACCGGCCGCGGACTCATCGGTGACACCCCGGTCCAGCGGCATCTGTCCCTCCTCGAGCTCATCGCCACCCGTGAGACGCCCTCGACCCTGCAGGGCCTGACCGAGGAGACCGGCCTGCCGAAGCCCACCCTGCACCGGATGCTCCAGCAGCTCGAAGACGCCGGCATGGTCCTGCGCGACGGCGACGGCCGCCGGTTCCGCACCGGCCCGCGGATGCGGCGGATGGCCGAACGGACCCTGCTGACCGATGTGCACTTCGGCAACCGCAACCGGATCCTCGCCGAGCTCGTCGCCGAGATCGGCGAGAGCTGCAACATCACCGCCCTGTCCGGTCACGAGGTCGTCTACCTCGACCGCGTCGAGACCACCGAGCCCCTGCGCGTGACCCTGGCGCCCGGTTCGCGCGTGCCGGCCCACGCCTCGGCCTCGGGCAAGCTGCTGCTCTCCCAGCTGCGCCCGGCTGCCCGCCGCCAGCTGCTCGGCACCGCCCCGCTGCGCAGCTTCACCCCGAACACGATCACCGATCCCGAGGCGGTCGAGGCTGAGGTGGCGCGCGCCGCCGAGCTCGGCTACGGGATCGACGACGAGGAGTACCTCGCCGGGCTCGTGTGCGCCGCCGTGCTCATCCCGGATCCGTCCGGGATCTCGAACCTGTGCGTGGCCGTGCAGGCCCCGGCCCTGCGGCTGAGCACCGCCGACTGCGTCGACCTGGTGCCGGTGCTGCGCCGGGCCGCCGAGCAGATCGCCGCCCACAGCCACCCGACCGACGACAGCAGCGCCGATCAGGGCAGCGACGATGCTGCCGCGACCACCTGAGGAGGCTCCCATGACCCCGACGACACCGGACCTGACCGACACCGCATGCGTCCCGGACACCACCGTCAGCGCCCGCGAGGTCTTCGGCATCGACCGCGACCTTAACGTCCCGGCGTTCTCTGAGCCCAACGAGCTCGTCCCGGCGATCGATCCGGCCCACCACTTCGACCCGGATGTGACCCTGGCGATCCTCTCCGGCTACGCGAAGAACCGCCGGGTCCTCGTCCAGGGCCTGCACGGCACCGGCAAGTCCAGCCACATCGAGCAGGTCGCCGCCTGCCTGAACTGGCCGTGCATGCGCGTGAACCTCGACGGGCAGATCTCGCGCCTCGACCTCATCGGCCGTGATGTCGTCACCCTCGAAGACGGCAAGCAGATCACCGAGTTCCGCGAGGGCATCCTGCCGTGGGCCGTGCGCCGCCCGGTCGCGCTGCTGCTCGATGAGTACGATGCCGGCCGGCCGGACATCATGTTCGTCATCCAGCGTCTGCTCGAGCGCGACGGCCGGCTGACCCTGCTCGACCAGTCCACCGTCATCGCCCCGCACCCGGCCTTCCGGCTCTTCGCGACTGCCAACACCGTGGGGCTGGGCAATGTCACCGGCATGTACCACGGCGTGCAGCGGCTCAACCACGCCCAGCTCGACCGCTGGTCGGTCGTCGCCCACCTCTCGGCCCTCGACCCGGATGTCGAGGCGTCAATCGTCGCCGCCCGCGTCCCGGGCCTGGAAGCGGAGACGATCGCGGCGATGGTGCGCCTGGCCAACCTCACCCGCGAGGGCTTCAGGGTCGGTGACCTCTCCACCCTCATGTCCCCGCGCACCGTGGTGACCTGGGCGGAGAACATCGAGATCTTCGGCGAGCGCGAACGCGCCTTCCGCCTGTCCTTCCTCAACCGCTGCGATGAGTACGAGAAGGGCATCGTCGCCGAGTACTACCAGCGCTGCTTCGACGCCGAGATCGCCGAGGCGGCACCCGGGTCGCTGACCCCAGCCGGAGCCTGAGCATGAGCACCCAGCCGACCACCGCCTCGGGCGCGGGTGGCCCGCTGACCGCCGACCCGACGACCGCGACCGGCGGGCCGCCGCCGGGTGCCCAGGAGAGCCCGCGGACCACGCGCCGGCGCGAGCACTTCCGCGAGCTCGCTGACGCGCAGGCCCGCGCTGCGACCGGCCGGCCGGGCCTGCATCACCGCGGCGGCCGGCTCTACGACGGGCCCAAGCGGCTGGCGGTGCCGGCCCTGCACCTCGATCCCGCGCCCGAGGCGTCCCTTGCCTCCCTGCGGGCGGTCGCCGACGCCGTGTGGCTGCGGCGGGAGGCCTCGGACCGGCAGCTGCACCGGCGGCTGCGCCCGGCCGAGCCTGCCGCGCGGACGGTGTTCGACCTGCTCGAGCAGCTGCGGGTGGAGTCGCTTGTGCCGGATTCGGCGCCGGGGGCCCGGCGGAATCTGGCGCTGCGCTTTACGGAGTGGTCTGATGAGTTCCTCGCCTCCGGGCTCATCGACACGAAGGTCGGGCTCATCATCTTCGCCCTCGCCCACACCGCCCGCTCGAGGATCCTCGCTGTCGCGATCCCAGCGCACCTGGAGGATCTGCTCGAGCACACGCGCTTCGAGTTGGCCGAGAAGATCGGTGCGCCGCTGCGGCAGCTGCGGCGGACCCGCCACAATCAAGAGGCCTTCGCCGGCCCGGCTCGTGAGCTGGCGGACATCGTCGCAGCCCTGGCCGAGGAGGCTGCGGCTGAGGATGAGCTGGCCCGCGGCGGGCGGAGCGGGCGCGCCCCGGAGCTGGCGCTCTTCGATGAGGAGCGTGAGGCTGAAGACGACGATGACGACGCTGCGGTCGCAAGGCTCGGGCAGTCGCAGACCCTCAGTGCCGCCGCCGGACAGTATGCGGTGTTCACCCGCGCCTATGACGAGACGACGACCGCCCTCAAGCTCGTGCGCCCGGTCAGGCTGCGGGAGCTGCGCCGCCGGCTCGATGAGGCGATCAGCGAACGCGGGCTCTCAGTCCACCGGCTGACCCACCGGCTCGAGCGTGAGCTCGCCCGCCCGGGCACCGACGGCTTCGATGCCGGGCAGCCGGAGGGCCGGCTCGACCGGCGCCGGCTCGCCCAGCTCATCGCCGCCCCGAGCCAGACGCTGGTCTTCGAGACCGAGCGGATCGTCCCGCGCACCGAGCTTGCCCTCACTGTGCTCATCGACTGCTCCGGTTCGATGCGCACCCACCAGTTCGCCATCGCCTCGGCCGTCGACACCTTCGCCCGGGCCGGCGATGCGCTCGGCATGAGTGTCGAGGTGCTCGGCTTCACCACCCGGTCGTGGACCGGTGGGCGGGCGAAGAAGGACTGGCAGAAGGCCGGTTCGCCCCTGGGTGCCGGGCGGATCGCCGAACGCCGGCACATCGTGCTCCTCGACGCTGATGCCGGCTACCGGCGCGGGCGGGCAGGACTCGCGGCACTGCTGCGCTCCGACCTGTACAAGGAGGGCCTCGACGGGGAGGCGCTCGACTGGGCGGCGGCCCGGCTGGCCCGCCGCGAAGCCGAACGCAGGGCCGTGCTCGTCATCTCCGACGGCAGCCCCTCGGATGCGGTGACGGCCAACGCCAATGACGAGGAATACCTCGGCGCCCACCTGCGCCGCACCGTCGATCAATGGACGGCCACCGGCCAGGTCGAGATCGCCGGCCTGGGCGTCGGGCTCGATCTCAGCGTCTTCTACGACCGGCACCAGACCGTCGACATCGACGCCGGAGACGCCAACGCCGTCATCACCGGGATGGTCGAACTGCTCTCCCGGCGATGACGGCTGGTATGCCGAGCCGCCCAGCTCAGCCCTGCGCCGCCCAGCTCCACGCTGGGCGGCGTCCGGTTCGGCGCTGGGCGGCGTGCGGCTCAGATCAGAGTTCGACCTGGCGGTTGACGTCCTTGTACAGCAGGTACCGGAACGGCTCCGGCCCGCCGGCATAGCAGGCCTGCGGGCAGAACGCGCGCAGGGCGAGGAAATCGCCTTCCTGCACCTCGACCCAGTCGTCGTTGAGCCGGTAGACGCCCTTGCCCTGCAGAATGTAGAGCCCGTGCTCCATCTCGTGCGTCTCAGCGAACGGAATCGAGGCACCGGGTTCGAAGGTGACGATGTTGACGTGCATGTCGTAGGCGAGATCAGCCGGATCGATCATCCGGGTGGTCCGCCAGCGACCCTCGGTGCCCGGCATCGGGGAGGGTTCGATGTCGTTCTCGTTGCCGAACAGCGGCGCCGGGGTGTGTCCGGCCAGCGGCTGGTAGCGCTTGCGCAGCCAGTGCAGCCGGACGGCCTCCTGCCCCACCGACGACAGCGTCCACTGCGCACCTGCCGGCAGGAACGCGAATCCGCCGGGCCCGAGGCGGTGGGTCTCACCATCGAGGGTCACCTCGGCCTCGCCCTCCATGATGAAGAGGAAGCCCTCGACCTCCGGCTGGGGCTCCGGAGCGTCCGATCCGCCGCCAGGGGCGACTTCGAGGATCGTCTGCGAGAACGTCACCGGCCCGCCGTGGGCCGGACGGTTGAGCACCCACGCGCGGGTGTCGCGCCACTCGGGCAGCACGGTGGTGACGATATCGCGCAGCACCCCGCGGGGGATGACGCTGTAGGCGGTGCGGATGACCGCCCGGTCGGTGAGCAGATCGGTCTGCGGCGGGTGCCCGCCGTGCGGTGCATAGTAGGTGGCACCGGTGCCGGCGCTTGCCTGCTGTGCGGTGGGTTCAGCGTCATTCATCGTTGAATCTGCCTTTCTCAAGTCCGTCGTCGGGTTCGTGCGAGTGCTCGCGCGGCGATCGCTCGCCTGCCGATCTCACCTTAGTTCTCCTCGGCGGGCAGCTGCCCGGTGCGGGCCAGGCCCCGCAGCTGAGCCGGCGCGATGCCGGCAGCGGCGTTCACCTCAGCGGCGGACACCGCTCCGCAGGCCAGGGCCCGCTCGAGGTACCGGGCCAGCGCCTTGGCTGTGGCCGGCTCGTCGAGCACAGCGGAGTCCGTGCCGTGGACGTAGTTGCGCAGCCGCTGCGCTGCGGAGCCGAAGCCCTCGCGGTAGAAGTGGAACGTCGCCAGGAAGCGGGTGGGCAGCTGGTGCGGATGCAGATCCCACCCCTGGTAGATGCCGTGCTGCAGGTGGCGGCGCACGAGCCGGGCATGCAGATCCCAGGCGGCATGCACCGCCTGCGGCTGGCCGATCGGCAGGATGTTCGTCGACCCGTCCGAGACATGCACGCCGGTGCCGGCAGTCGCCAGCAGCATCTGCTGTTTGGCGAAGTCGGCGACCGGGTGGTCCATCGCCTGGTAGGCCGCGGCGATGCCGAGGGAGGCCGAGTAGTCGTAGGTGCCGTAGTGCAGCGAGGTCACGCGTCCCTCACCGGCATCGAGCACCGCCCCGAGCGGGACGGTGCCGTCGGCTGCCTGGATGATCTGCGGGGTCTCGACCTGCACCTCGAAGCCGATCGCACCCTCGGAGAGCCCGAGGCTCGATTCGATCGTCCGGCAGGCGGTGACCATCGCGGTCACCTGATCCGGCGTGCTGACCTTGGGCAGTGTGAGGACGAGCTGCTCGGGCACTGAACCCCAGCTGGTGATGAGCCGCGAGACGAACAGGTCGAGCGTGCGCAGTCCGCGGCGCCGGGTCGCAGCTTCGAGGCACTTGAAGCGGATGCCGATGTAGGCAGGCGCGGTCTCGACCCTGAGCCCGGCCACCGCCTCGTCTGCGGCCTGCTGCGCCCAGCGGTCCTCCTCGTCATCGGGGCGGTCGCCGAAGCCGTCTTCGAAGTCGATGCGCAGGTCCTCGATGGGTTCGGTGCGCAGCTTTCTCTCCACTGCGGCGGCCAGCGCCTCGGCTTCGGCGGCCAGTGCGCTGCCGTCGTCGTCGGAGTCGGGCGCGGCGTCGGCGCGTGCGACGAGTCCGGGTTCGCTGGCCGCTGCGGTGATGACCTGTTCGGCCAGGCGGCGCATGCCGCCGTGCTGCTCGACGGCTTCCAAGGCCTGCTGACCCCAGCGCGCCGGAAGCTCCGGGGTGTAGGTGTCGGCGGGAACGTAGACGGTGTGCACGGCCTGCCGGATGTCCCGGTCGCCGGGGTACCGGCGCTCCAGCAGCTCATCGGTGGCGGCCAGGCTTGCGTCGATGGCTGTCAGCACCTCATCGGTGAGGGCTGCAGCGCCATCAGTCCTCTGTGCTCCGCTCATGCGGGAACTCCTTCCACCGCGGAGACCTGATCCGCTGCCTGTGCGGCTTCGACGACGGCCTCTGCGACCTTCTCGGCTACCTCGGGATCGAACACTGAGGGAACAATATACCCGGCATGCAGCTGGTCTGACGGGATGCACGCGGCGATCGCCTCAGCTGCTCCGACGAGCATGGCGTCGGTGATGTCGGGGGTCTCGGCGTCGAGGAGACCGCGGAAGAACCCGGGGAAGGCCAGGACGTTGTTGATCTGGTTCGGGAAGTCGCTGCGCCCGGTGGCGACGACAGCGGCGTGACGGCCGGCTTCGACCGGGTCGACCTCGGGGTCCGGGTTCGACATCGCGAAGACGATGGCGCCCTCGTTCATGGCGGCGATGTCGTCACCGTCGAGCAGGTTGGGTGCTGAGACGCCGATGAAGACGTCAGCACCGGCGACGGCTTCCTTGAGGGTGCCGGTGAAGCCGTCGGCGTTGGTGTTCTCAGCGATCCACGCCCGGTGCTCGTCGCTCTGCTCGGAGCCGCGTTCGATCGCGCCGTGGCGACCGCAGGCCACGATGTGTTCGGCGCCGGCGGCGATGAGCAGGCGGATGATCGCATGGCCGGCTGCGCCGACGCCGGAGACGACGATCTTGGCGTCTGCGATGCGCTTGCCGACGACGCGCAGAGCGTTCTCCAGGGCGGCGAGGGTGACGATGGCGGTGCCGTGCTGGTCATCGTGGAAGACCGGGATGTCGAGCTCTTCGCGCAGCCGCGCTTCGATCTCGAAGCAGCGCGGAGCGGAGATGTCTTCGAGGTTGATGCCGCCGTAGGCCGGGGCGATGGCCTTGCAGATGCTGATGAGCTCTTCAGTGTCCTGGGTGTCCAGGGCGACCGGCCAGGCGTCGACGCCGGCGAACTGCTTGAACAGCACGGCCTTGCCCTCCATCACCGGCATGGCGGCTTCCGGGCCGATGTTGCCCAGGCCGAGGACGGCTGAGCCGTCGGTGACGACGGCGACGGTGTTGCGTTTGATGGTGAGCCGGCGGGCATCCCGGCGATCAGCGGCGATCGCCTGGCAGACGCGGGCGACGCCCGGGGTGTAGGCACGGGAGAGGTCGTCGCGGTTGCGCAGCGGCGCCTTTGCCACTGCTTCGAGCTTTCCGCCCAGGTGCAGGAGGAAGGTGCGGTCGGAGACCTTGTGGACGTCGACGCCGTCGAGGGCGCCGAGTGCGCCTGCGACTTCGTCGGCGTGGGCGGCGTCGCGGGTGTCGCAGCTGACGTCGACGATGAGTGAGTGCGGGGTCGAGTCCGCGACGTCGAGTGCCGTCAGGACCGCTCCGGTCTCCGCGACCGCCCTGACGAGGTCAGAGGAGGCGGTCAGTCCGGCCGGTGCGGCCACCCGCAGTGTGATCGAGTATCCGGGGCTCGGTGCAGCCATGGGGGGTCCTTCCATAGGGTTCGAGTTTCCGTATGCCGAACAATACCTTCTGTTATGCGAAAAAGCGACCAGCCGATAGACTCATCTCACAATCTGTTTCACAGGCACGCTGATCCCCGACCCGCCGTGCTGCTCACCGGGATCTCGGCCCACTTCTCGCCAGGAGGGACCTCGCATCATGTCGCGCAACGCAGACGAAAAATCACCCAACCGCCCCGCCCGGGGCGGCGTTCAGTCCGTCGAGCGCGCCTTTGACCTGCTGAATCTCATCGCAGACGCCGGCGGCCACACCACGCTCAGCGAACTGGGCGCGGCTGTCGACCTGCCGATGCCCACGATCCACCGGCTGCTCAAGACGCTTGTGGGCCTCGGCGCCGTCCGCCAGCTCCCCGACCGGGGCTACGCCCTGGGCCCTGGTCTCATCCGCCTCGGGAACCTGGCCGGCGAACAGCTGGGCGCCATCGCCCGCCCTTACCTGCGCACCCTCGTCCAGGACCTGAGCGAGAGCGCCAATGTCGCGGTGCTCGACGGCGACATGGTCGTCTATGCAGACCAGGTGCCCTCGCAGCAGCAGATGCGGATGTTCACCGAGGTCGGGCGCCGGACGCACACCCACGACACCGGAGTGGGCAAGGCGATCCTCGCCGGGCTCCCCGCCGAGCAGGTCCGCCGGATCGTCGAGACCGCCGGCATGCCGACGCCGACGTCGCACAGCATCGGCACGATCGAGGAGCTCGAGGCCGAGCTGGAGCGGATCCGCCAGCAGGGCTATGCCGTCGATGAGCAGGAACAGGAACTCGGGGTCCGCTGCTTTGCCGTCGCCGTACCCGAGGCGCCCACACCCATGGCGATCTCGGTCTCCGGGCCGACGAGCCGGGTGGATCAGAAGTTCGCCGACAGGGCGGTTCCGCTGCTGCAGGCCGCAGCCGCCAAGATCGCTGAGGAACTTCGCACCGACTGACCCCTTGACTCTCCTCCGGGGATAGCGGAAACTGGTAACCACGAAGCGGAATCATAATTTCACTTTGCGGAAGTTCAGCAGAGTCGCCGCTTCCTGCCACTGGAAGGAGAGTCCAATGAACCCCACCACACCTGATCGCGCTGTCTCGCCGGAGAAGGCCCATACGGCCGCTGAGGAGTTCGTCGTCGGCAGCGAGGACCCCGACTTCGTCCTGCGGCCGGCAGGCACTCCGCAGCGCCCGTTCGTCTGCTACGTGCCCGTCATCGGCGGCATGCTTCCGCAGTGCCGCTGAGGCAGCCGAGGCGCCGAGCAGCCGGTCAGACACCGCCGCTCAGCGCAGAGCCCGCACAGAGCCGTGGCCCTTCCCGACAACCTCGGGGAGGGCCACAGCGCGTTCAGGGCTCGGCGCGCACGCGGCAGACGTTCCTGACACTGCACATCGACACACTGCCCATCGACTCACTGCCCGTCGATGCACTGTCCATCGACACCTCGGGAGCGGTTCCAGCCGGGAGCGACGACCCCAACCGGGAGCGACGACCCCAACCCGGAGGGCACGCGAGCTCAACCCGGAGCGCACGCGAGCGCGTGACGGCCCGGCAGCGCCCGGTCGCGGCACCGCTGCGTCAGGCGAGGAGCTGACAAGGCGACGAAGCGCCGCCGCTCGATGAGGAGCCCGCACCGCACGGCAGCCCATGCAGATCCGCGGCCCTCCCCGAAGGAATCGGGGAGGGCCGCGGTGCGTGAGAAGGACGCTGCCGGCTCAGCAGAGCTCAGCAGCGTCGCGGCCGGCTCAGCAGAATCCGGCGATGCCCATCCAGGCCTCAGGGACGTCCGGTGCGGAGTCGCGCACGATGCTGGCCTCGATCAGGCCGTACGGGCGATCGGCTGCGTAGAACACCTCGTTGGGGTTCTCCAGGCCGAAGGGCGAGAGATCCTGTGCGAAGTGATGCTTGTTCGGGCAGGAGAACCGGATCTCGTCGATCTCCGGCACCTCGGCGATGACCTTCTCACCCATCTTGTACAGCGTCTGCTGCAGTGCGTGGGAATAGTGGTCGGTGAAGGTCGAGAGGATGAGCTCTTTGACGCGCGCGTACACGGCTTCGAAGTCCATCGAGGTGGTGTTGTAGCGCCACCGGGTG
Organism: Brevibacterium gallinarum; assembly: GCF_014836885.1. Lineage (GTDB taxonomy): Bacteria > Actinomycetota > Actinomycetes > Actinomycetales > Brevibacteriaceae > Brevibacterium > Brevibacterium gallinarum. Next base: position 232,437 of record NZ_JACSPY010000002.1, on the reverse strand, counting down.
GCGATGTCGGTGGCCAGGATCCGGTCTTCGGTCTCCGGCAGGGTGGTGTAGGTGTCCTTCGGGTAGCCGACGAAGCCCGAGCCGGTCGACTTGAGGACGGTCAGTCCGTAGAAGCCGGAGATGAGGTGGTCGACGTCGCCGTCGCGGGTCAGCACTGCGGTGCGCACCTCGGGGGCGGAGCGGTAGAAGGAGTGGTCGTGGTCGTTGATCCGCGACCAGCCGTATTCCTCAGCTGCCCAGCGGCCGCCGGAGACCCAGTCGAAACCGGCGGTGAAGTGCTCGGCGAGGACCTTGAGGAAGTCCTCCGGGGAGGTGATGCCCTCTTCCTTCGCCTTGGCGAAGATGGTGTTCTTCTGCGTGTCGGTCGGCACGACGTGCTCGTTGTTGCCCTCGGTGTGGGCCGTGGTGAAGTCGCCCCACAGCTGGGAGGTGACGTTGAGGTCGCGGATCTCGTGGCGGTCGGTGTCGCGGTAGACGCGCACGACGCGATTCTCTGCCTTGCCGAACTGGTTCTTGCCGAGTCGTACTGCGGTCATGATGGTCTCCTGTCAGGAAAGTTCGAGTTGGGTTGACGGGGGTGGATTGGGGAGGCGGCGGCGTTCAGCTGCCGCGGTAGGTCGTGTAGGCGAAGGGGCTCAGCAGCAGCGGGATGTGGTAGTGCGCCTCGCCCGCCTGGACGCTGAAGTCGATCGTGACCGAGGGATGGAAGTGATCCTGTCCGCGATGGCGGAAGTAGTCTCCGACTGCGAAGACGATCCGGTAGTCCCCCGGCTCGAGGGTTTCGGGGCCCAGTTCGCCGACGCGGCCGTCGTCGTTGGTCGTCGCGGTGGCGATCGTCTCTCCGGCTGCGGACATGAGGGTGATCTCAACGCCGCGCGCCGGCACGCCGAGCATCGAGTCGAGAACATGAGCGGTGATATGGCTCATCTGAGGATTCCTTCCAGTCTGAGGGCGGCGATCTGCTCCAGTTGCTCGCCCGTCTCCGTGAGCTCGTCTTCAGGGGAGTTCTGCATGCGCCGTTCGAGCTCGGCGAGGATCTCCTCGGGAGTGCGTCCTGCGGCGCGGATGAGGAAGACGCGGTCGAAGCGCTCCTCATAGGCTTTGTTGCCTTCTGCGAGGCGCTCGCTGACGGAGCCTTCAAGCGAGCCGAGGCCGGCCTGCTCCTGGCGCGACTGCTTCGCCTCGACCGAATCACCGCCGGCGCGTTCGCCGATGCGCGGATGATGGGCCATCGCCGATTCGATCTCCTCGGGACTCAGCGGGTGGGCGCCGGTGCGTGCGACACTCAGGCATGCATCGACATCGGCGTAGGGGCGTCCCTGCGCCACGGCGTCGATCCACCGGTCCACATCGAGACAGGGCCGCAGCAGCGATCGCACCTCCTCGCCGGAGAGCCGGTTGAAGTCTTCCAGGTCCACACAACCTCCTCGTTGCCGGATTTCGCACTACGGAATACTTATTCCGTGTTGTGTGAAAGTGTGACCCAGGACTCCATTTCCTGTCAACCGAGCGGCCCGATGCGGCACCCGCTGGAGACCCCTACTCATATCTATCGAAGCCGCCTTCGCCGCACAACTGAACGCGCGCCGCGGCAGACAGCGACCCGCAGCCACCAGTGCACTTATCCACACACTGGACTTTCATTTCCATATCTCGGATACTTGCTCTATCAGCTTGCACCCCATTCGACGCATTCACCGCCTGGAGGAACACGATGAGCATCGCGAGCACGCAGGCGCATGGTGCCAGCAGCGGATCCCCGAGGGAGCGCTCCGCCGGAGCGCTCAAGCTCCCCGCCGTGCCGGCACGATGCGCCCCGGGTGCTCGACGTGACAGCATGGACTGCCGTGGCAGAACCGCGCGCGCTGCACGCCGCTGGCGACTACCGCACCGCAACTCACAGAGGATTCTCCGATGACCGCTTCGCCCCCGCACATCGTCTGCGTCCCGGACTCCTTCAAGGGCTCTGCCTCGGCTGCGGAGGCTGCTGCTGCCCTGGCTCGCGGCGCCCGGCAGGTCTTCCCCGCCGCCGAGGTGGTCGAGCTGCCGTTCGCCGATGGCGGTGAGGGGACGCTGGAGGCGCTGCTGGCCGCGTGGGGCACCGAGCCTGAGGAGGCCCGTGTGGTCGACGCCATCGGACGTCCGGCGACTGCTCGCTTCGGCCGTTCGGCTGACGGTCGCACGGCCGTCATCGAGGCAGCTCAGGCCAACGGTCTGCCCCAGGTCTCCGATGTCGAGCTGCAGCCGCTGCGGGCCGATACCTACGGCGTCGGGCTGATCGCCGCTGGCGTACTCGATGAGGTCGACGAGATCCTGCTGTGCATCGGCGGCTCGGCCAGCACCGACGGCGGCACCGGCCTGCTGCGCGCCCTCGGCGCACGGTTCCTCGACTCAGAAGGTCAGGAGGTGGAGGCAGGCGGCCAGGGGCTGGCCGCCGTCGCCGAGATCGACGCCTCCGGCCTGCACCCGCGCGCCGGGCAGGTGCGGTGGCGGATCGCCGTGGACGTCGACAATCCGCTGACCGGGCCCCGCGGCGCAGCCGCCGTCTTCGGGCCGCAGAAGGGCGCCACCAGCGAGGACATCACGACCCTTGACGCCGGCCTGACCCAGCTTGCCCAGGTGCTCAGCGCCCACCTCGGCAGCGGCTCCGACGCCGACGCTGCCGAACAGCTCTGCGCCCGCGCGGGGTTCGGCGCCGCCGGGGGAATCCCCGTCACGATGACGACCCTGCTGGGAGCAGAGACAGTGCCCGGTTCACAGCTGGTCGCCGAGGCGGTCGGCCTGGCCGAGGCACTGGCGCCGGCGGACCTGGTGCTCACCGGTGAGGGGTCGCTGGATTCGCAGTCGCTGGCCGGCAAGGTCGTCGACGCCGTCCTGCACCACACCCCGCAGGGGGTTCCGGTCATCGCAGTAGCCGGAACCGTGAAGCTCTCCCCTGCCGAATGCCGTGAAGCCGGGCTGGCCGCTGCATTCTCCATCGCACCCGGAGCCGCTTCACTGGAGGACCTGCTGACGGAGGCGGAGTCGCTCATCGAAAACACCGCGGCCCACGTCTGCGCCCTGGCGGCCCTCGGACACACCTCAGCTGAAACCGAATCAGAGACACGATTCTCCAACTAATGGATACTCGGCGGGCGCTCTCACGCCCCCGTACTCAGGAAGGATGGACCATGACCCGTCATCTCACCGCAGGCGACACCGCACCTGATTTCACCCTCAGCGACGCCGAGGGACGCAGCGTTTCGCTCGCCGACTACTCCGGCACACGCGTCATCGTGTACTTCTATCCCAAGGCGGCGACGCCTGGCTGCACTACCGAAGCGTGCGACTTCCGCGACAACCTAGGCTCCCTGCAGTCCGCCGGATACCAGGTGCTGGGCATCTCCCCCGATGACCAGGATGCGATCCGCGACTTCGCCGCAGCCGAGAGCCTGCCCTTCCCCCTGCTGTCGGATCCGGGAAACGCCACGGCCAAGGCCTTCGGTGCCTTCGGAGAGAAGACGCTCCAGGGCCGCACCGTGGAGGGCACGCTGCGCTCGACCTTCGCCATCGACGGCGAGGGCACACTGACCTATGCCGAGTACGACGTCGATCCCGAAGGCCACGTCGGCCGCCTCCGCAGCGCACTCGAAGGCTGAGCGCACACGAGAGCGGAGCGCGCGTGAGAGCGGTGCGCGCGTGAGAGCGGTGCGCACTCGAGGGCTATGCGCTCTCGAAGGCTGAGCGCACTCGCCCCGAGCCGCGGCAGCGAACGCGACTCGGCTCGGCTCGGCGCTGACGGCAGAAGGCCCGGAATCCTCTCTCGTGATTCCGGGCCTTCAGCATGCGGTGGCACAGTCAGGGGTGATCGCCGCACCGCAGGACTCCCCGAACTCCGCCGCGGTCGTATTCGGTATGTGAGCGGTCGTCTCCGGAATCAGAATGGCCTCCGGTCCCGCACCGGCGGGATCGGAGGCCATGTCCGTCGGGAGTTCACAAGCCGTTCTCCAGCGACGGCGGGTTCAGCCCTGGCGGCAGGTTCAGCCCTGGCGGCGGAGAAGCTGACCGTGTGGGTTCGTGAAGTCCACGCGCTGACCGCGCAGGATGGTCTGCTCGACCTTCCCGAGCACCTCGCGAGTCTCATAGGCGGTGATCGGGTTGCGGTGCCAGAGATCCTCAGCCCGGACTTCCCAGCGGCACTCCGGATCGAAGACGGCGAAGTCAGCCGACGCGCCTGCAGCGATCCGGCCCTTGCCCTCGACGCCGGCGACCCGGGCTGGCGCCTCGGACATCCAGCCGACGACCTCGGCGAGGTCGATGCCCTGCTGCCGGGCTTCGGTCCAGAGCAGCGAGAGGCCGAGCTGCAGAGACGAGATGCCGCCCCAGGCTGCGCCGAAATCGCCGCTGTCGAGCAGCTTGAGCTCAGCAGTCGACGGTGAGTGGTCCGAGACCACGCAGTCGATGATGCCGCTGCGCAGCCCCTCCCACAGCGCCGTCCGGTTCGACTCCTCACGGATCGGCGGGCAGCACTTGAAGGTCGTCGCGCCTCCGGGGATATCCTCGGCGGCGAGCACCAGGTAGTGCGGGCAGGTCTCGACCGTCAGCCGGACGCCGTCTTCGCGTGCCGCCGCGATCTCCTTCAGCGCTGCGGCTGAGGACAGATGGAGGATATGTGCGCGGCAACCGGTGCGGCGGGCGGCTTCGATGACGGTGCGGATCGCCTCGTCTTCGGCTTCCTGCGGCCGTGAGCTGAGGAAGCTGCTGTACTCCCGGCCCTGCGCCTGGGGAGCGGCCTCCAGCACCCCGGAGGCTTCGGCGTGCACAATCATGACCGAGTCGACCTCGGCCAGGATCGCCATGTCGCGCTCGAGCTCCTCAGCCGTCAGCGGCGGGAACTCCTCGACACCGGAATCGGCGAGGAAGCTCTTGAAGCCGTAGACGCCCTGACGGTGCAGCGGCACGAGGTTCTCGCTGTTGCCCGGGATCGCCCCGCCCCAGAATCCGACGTCGACGAACGCCGCAGGACCCGCAGCCTCACGCTTCGTCTCCAGTGCCTCGACGTCGACGGTGGGCGGCAGCGAATTGAGCGGCATGTCGACGATCGTCGTGACGCCACCGGCTGCGGCTGCCCGGGTGGCCGTGCCGAAGCCCTCCCACTCCGTGCGTCCCGGGTCGTTGACGTGGACGTGGCTGTCGACGAGGCCGGGCAGCAGCACCTGGCCTGCGGGGATGTCGATGATCTCGGCACCTGCGAGGCCGGAGCCGAGGTCGGCCACGGCGGCGATGATGCCGTCCCTGACTCCGACCTCGGCTGCCGACCACCCGTCTGGCAGCAGCACGCGCTCGGCTCGGATCACCAGATCCAGCGACTCGTGTGCACCGGGATCGCCAGTCGTGCTCTGTGCATGCGGAGCCTGTCCAGGCTGAGAGTTCAACGGACCTCCTCGAGTTCGCGCTCCACCTCCGGCGTCTGTGCCGGAGCGGCGAGCGGAGTCAGCGCGGTGGGCGCCTCGCCAGCAGTCTGGGCGAGGGCCTCGAACTCCTCGATGCTATCAATGGCCTTGCCCATGGCGATATTGGTCACGCGCTCGAGGATGACCTCGACGACGACCGGCACCTGGTGCTCGCGCATGAGGTCGAGCCCCTGACGCAGCCCGTCAGCGATCTGCTCAGGATCCTCAACACGCAGCGCCTTGCAGCCCAGCCCCTCGGCGACAGCGACGTGATCGACGCCGTAGCCTGCCGCCTCACCGGTGCTGTTGATGTTCTCGAAGGCCAGCGACACCTCGTAGTCCATCTCGAATCCGCGCTGGGACTGGCGGATCAGTCCGAGGTAGGAATTGTTGACGACGACATGCAGGTACGGGATCCGGTGCTGGGCGCCGACGGCCAGCTCCTCGATCATGAACTGGAAGTCGTAGTCGCCTGACAGCGCGACGACCGTCTCGTCCGGCTTGGCACGGGCCACACCGATGGCAGCCGGGCCGGTCCAGCCGAGCGGACCCGCCTGCCCGGCGTTGATCCAGTGGCGCGGGCGGTAGACGTGGAGCATCTGGGCGCCGGCGATCTGGCTCAGGCCGATGGTCGTGACGTAGGTGACGTCCTTGCCGAAGACGGAGTTCATCTCCTGGTAGACGCGCTGCGGCTTGATCGGCTTGTCGGTGAACGACGTCTTGCGGTGCAGCGTGCCCTTGCGCTGCTCGCAGGCATCAGCCCAGGCGGAGAAGTCCGGCAGACCGGAGTCCGCGCGGCGCCGGCGGGCGACGCGCAGCAGTGCCTGCAGGGCAGCACCGGCATCGGAGACGACGCTGTAGTCCGGGGCGAAGACGCGCCCGATCTGGGTCGGTTCGATGTCGATGTGGATGAACCTGCGCCCGCGGCGGTAGACCTCGAGGTCGCCGGTGTGGCGGTTGGCCCAGCGGTTGCCGATGCCGATGACGAGGTCGGATTCGAGGAACGAGGCGTTGCCGTAGCGGGTGTGGGTCTGGATGCCGACCATGCCCGACATCAGGCGGTGGTCATCCGGGATGGCTCCCCAGCCCATGAGGGTCGGTGAGACCGGGATGTCGAGCAGCTCGGCGAATTCGACGAGTGCGTCCTCGGCAGCGGCATTGAGGATTCCGCCGCCGGCGACGATGATCGGGTGCTCGGCGGCGGCGATCATGTCGAGGATCTTCTCCGCCTGGGCATCCGTGGCCTCCGGCTTGCCGACCGGCAGCGGCTCGTAGGTGTCGATGTCGAAGTCGATCTCGGTCAGCTGCACATCCAGCGGCAGGTCGATGAGCACCGGACCCGGGCGGGAGGAGCGCATGAGCTGGAACGCCTTCTGGAAGGTGCCCGGCACCTGGCCGGCCTCCAGCACCGTCTTGGCCATCTTCGTCAGGGGCGCGGCCACGGCGGCGATGTCGACGGCCTGGAAGTCCTCCTTGTCGAGCACGGCCACCGGTGCCTGGCCGGTGATGCACAGGATCGGCTGGGAGTCAGCCTGTGCGGCATACAGGCCGGTGATCATGTCGGTGCCGGCCGGGCCGGAGGTGCCGATGCAGACTCCGATGTTGCCGGGCGCCGAGCGGGTGTAGCCGTCGGCCATGTGCGAGGCCCCTTCGACGTGGCGGGCGAGGGTGTGGCGGATACCACCGTGCGCCTTCATCGCCGAGTACAGGGGGTTGATGGCCGCGCCGGGCAGTCCGAAAGTCTCTGCGGCGCCTTCCTTCTCGAGGATGAGGGCCACCGCGTCGACTGCACGCATGCGGGTCATGATGGTTTCTCCTTTGATCTGAGGGATGAGGTGGACGCTCAGTCCTGCGACTTGCTGCGCCCGGAGAGCTGCTCGACCACGGTGAGCAGACCGGAGTGGTCGAGGCCTCCGTTGCCCTGCTGGACGGTCGAGGCGATGAACTGGGCCACCGCGCTGGCCAGGGGCGTGACGACACCGGCCTCACGCGCGGCGGCGGTGACGATGCCCATGTCCTTGTGATGGAGTTCGAGGCGGAAGCCGGGTTCGAAGGATCGCTCGAGCATCTTCTGGCCCTTCTGGTCGAGCACCTTCGAGCCGGCCAGGCCGCCGCCGAGGACCGTGAGGGCGGATTCCATGTCGACACCGTAGGCCTCGAGGAAGATGACGGCCTCGGCCAGCATCTGGATGTTGCCGGCGACGATGAGCTGGTTGGCGGCCTTGACGGTCTGGCCCGAGCCGGCGGGCCCGACGTGGATGATGGTCTTGCCGACTGCCTCGAAGACATCGCGCACGGAGTCGAAGTCGGCCTTCTCGCCGCCGACCATGATCGACAGGGCGGCGTCGATCGCACCCTGCTCACCACCGGAGACCGGTGCGTCGAGCGGACGCAGCCCGGCGTCGCGGGCCTGCTCGGCGAGCTCCCGGGCGACGTCGGGGCGGATGGTCGAGTTGTCGATCCAGACGGCGCCCTTCTCAGCGTTGGCAAGCACGCCGTCGTCTCCGGTCAGCACTGCCTCGACGTCAGGCGAGTCGGGCACCATGGTGATGATGACATCGGCGCCTGCGACCGCCTCGGCGACGGATGCGGCAGCCGTGCCGCCGGCCTCGGCGAGCTTCTGGGCCTTGGCGGGAGTGCGGTTGTAGCCGGTGACGGAGAATCCGGCGGCCTGGAGGTTCTTGGCCATGGGCAGTCCCATGATTCCAAGTCCGATGAAGGCGATCTTCTTGCTCATGTTCGCGTTCCTTTCCGTGTGTCCCGGTGCAGGCGGCTGTGCCTGCAGGTTCGCGGGACGGTGTTGTTCGGGTGGTCGTGGCGGAGCCTGCGGGAGGCGCCGGGCGGGCGGTTCGCTCAGGTCCGTTCCGGTCTGTTCAGATCCGGGTCGGTTGGGTCAGCGGGACAGCCAGTCGAAGGCGGTGTCCTTGTCCTGCTTGTACTCGAGGGCGATCCGGCCGGTGTAGCCGAGCTCGTAGGTGCGGTTGATCCACTGCTCAAGGGGCAGCTCGCCGGTGCCGGGAGCTCCGCGGCCGGGAGCGTCGGCGATCTGGACGTGGGCGAAGTCGGCGGCGTGCGCTTCGATGACGGCGGCGACGTCGTCGCCGTTGACGTGCAGGTGGAAGAAGTCGGCGAGCAGGCCGATGTTGTCGACGCCCTGCTCCTTGACCCGGCGGACGACGGCGAGGGCGTCGGCTGCGGTCGTGAGGGGGTAGCCGTCGGCTCCGGAGACCGGCTCGACGAGCACGGTGCCGCCGACGGCGGCGGCTTTCTCAGCTGCCAGGCGCAGGTTCTCCACTGCGACCTGGTCCTGGGTCTCGGCGCTCTCGGAGCTCTGGCGCAGACCGTACAGGGCGTTGAACGCCGTGCAGCCGGTGCGCTCGCCGATGGAGACGGCGAGGTCGACGTTGGCGGCGAAGTCGCTGCGGGCGCTTTCGATCGAGACCATGCCGCGGTCGCCGCCGGCCATGTCGCCGGCCCAGAAGTTCAGGCCGCGCAGGGCCACGCCGGCTTCATCGAGTGCGGCGACGAACTGGTCGACGTCACCTGACGACGGTGCGGGCTGGCCGTCGAAGGGCCACCAGAACTCCACCTGGGTGAAGCCGGCTGCACGTGCGGCGGCGGGGCGCTCCATGACGGGCAGCTCGGTCAGCAGGGTCGAGCAGTTGAGCACGTAGCTGTCGGGCGAGGTGAAGGTGAACGGCGTCGGCATCGGATTCCTCCTGCACGGGTTCGATCAATTAACTTTCATGATGCGGAAGTTTCAATCCGTATCTTGGAAGCTAACTTAACGGCTCACGCCAGTCGCGTCAACACGCACTCCCAGCCGGGACCTCGGCGCAGGCAGTGACACACCGCCCGCGCGAGGCGACGGGAGAGACACCGGAAAAGATCAGCAGGCGCTTGACACCACAACTGTGACTGGGGTTACATTGCACTCATTGCCGTTCTTGAAATGGAATGACTTATCCGCAATACGATATTCGTTCTGCTGTCGGACTGAAGGGCTCTCACGATGAGTCACAAGACCACCCCCAAGAATCAACGAGCGGTCACGACCGTCCCCCGCGGCTCCGACCGCCCCGAGGACGAGTGGCTGCCGATACCGCAGCTGGCCACCTACGGCCTGCAGCATGTCCTGACCATGTACGGCGGCATCATCGCCGTCCCGCTCATCATCGGCAATGCCGCCGGTGCCACCCCTGAGCAGATCGTCATGCTCGTGACCGCCAGCCTGTTCGTCGGCGGTTTCGCCACCATCCTCCAAAGCGTCGGCCTGCCGTTCTTCGGCTCGAAGCTGCCGCTGGTGCAGGGCGTCTCCTTCGCCGGCGTCGCCACGATGCTCGCCATCCTGTCCGGGCCGGGCAACGACCTCACCACCGTCTTCGGCGCAGTCATCATCGCCTCGCTCATCGGCCTGGTGATCGCGCCGTTCTTCGCCCGCATCATCCGCTTCTTCCCACCGGTGGTCACCGGTGTCGTCATCACCGCGATCGGGCTGACCCTCATCCCGGTGGCGGCGAACTGGGCGATGGGCGGCAACGCGGAAGCCGATGACTACGGCTCACTGACCAACATCCTGCTCGCCTTCATCACCTTCGCCGTGATCCTCATCTTCAGCAAGGTCGGCTCAGCCACACTGTCGCGGCTGTCGATCCTGCTCGGCCTCGTGGTGGGCACCATCGTCGGCGCGGTGATGGGCGTGGCGGACTTCTCGAAGGTCGGCTCGGGCGCACCGGTCGCCTTCCCCGACTTCCTCGGCTTCGGCGCCCCGAGCTTCGACGTCGCTGCGATCATCTCGATGTTCATCGTCGTCCTCGTCATCAAGACCGAGACGGCTGCCGACATCATCGCCGTCGGCGAGATCGTCGGCTCGCCGGTCGACCGCAAGCGCATCGCCAGCGGCCTGCGCGCCGACATGATCTCCTCGGCCGTGGCCCCGCTGTTCGGCGGATTCACCCAGTCGGCCTTCGCCCAGAACGTCGGACTGGTGGCGCTGACCGGCATCCGCAGCCGTTTCGTCGTCGCCGCCAGCGGCGTCATCATGGTGCTGCTCGGACTGCTGCCGATCCTCGGTGAGGTCATCGCCGCCGTCCCGATGCCCGTGCTGGGCGGTGCCGGCATGATCCTCTTCGGCACCGTCGGCGGTTCGGGCATCAGGAACCTCAAGAACGTCTCCTACCAGGGCAACATGAACCTCGTCATCGTCTCGGCCTCGCTGGCCTTCGCGATGATCCCGGTGGTCAAAGAGGACTTCTACCACTCGTTCCCCGAATGGTTCCAGACGATCTTCCACTCCGGCATCTCCTCGGCAGCGGTCATGGCCGTGCTGCTCAACATCCTGTTCAACGAGCTGAAGTTCGGAAACACGAAGAACCCATCGGTGTTCGCCGCCAAGCCGGTGCGCATCCTCACCCCGACCGACCTGCGCGAGCTGCGGGAGGGCGATGTGTTCATCGACGGCCGGTTCCTCGACCCCGACGGCGAGGAGATCCCGGTCGTACCCGACGAGAAGGTCGAGGAGATCCGCGAGGCCATCGAATGCGGAGAGATCACCGACACCGCCGAGGTGAAGGCGATCGCCGAAGGCGAGAAGCCGCTGCCACGGCAGAACGCCAAGTCGGCCGGAACGGCGTCCCGGAAGGACGCTGCCACGCGCGAGAACGGAGCGTCGCACACCAGCTGAGCTGCCCGCCTGACACACAGCCGGCCCGGCGACCCACGGTCGCCCGGCCGGCTGTCGTCATCCCGGAAGCCGGGTGAGACGACAGGCGGGCCGCACCTGCCAGCGGCCCACCGCCTCGGCAGCGGGATGCGGACTCATGCAACCGGGCGCATCTGGACTCATCAACACCGGTTGATCTGGTGCTTGCCGCCGGCTGGTGCAGATGGTGGACTGGCGGCAGGTGCCCGCACAGCGCCGTGATGTCAGCGTCCTCATCAGCGTCGATAGGAGAGCAATGGAACCGACGGTCGTCTACCCCGCCCGCATCGTCCGCACGATGGACCCGGCCCGGCCCACTGCGGAGGCGATCGCCGTGCGCGGCGACCGGATCCGGGCAGTCGGCACGGTCGAGGAGCTGCTGACCTACCCGAACGCGGTCATCGACGACCGCTACGCCGAGGCGGTGCTGCTGCCCGGCTTCGTCGAAGCGCACTCCCATGCCGGTTCGGGCAATGTGTGGGGCTCAACCTACGTGGGTCTCGTCGACCGGATCGACCCCGATGGCCGCCGGTGGCCCGGCTGCCGCAGCATCGAGGCGGTGCTCGAGCGGCTGCGCGAGGCCGAGGCGGAGCTGACCGACCCGGAGGAGCCGCTGCTGGCCTGGGGCCTCGACCCGATCTACTTCCCCGGCGACCGGCTCGTCGCCGCCCACCTCGACCGCGTCTCGACGACCCGGCCGATCCACGTCACCCACACCAGCGGGCACGTCTCGACGGTCAACTCCGCAGCGATGGCCCGCTGCGGCATCGACGCCTCGACCGAGGTCACCGGCGTCGTCAAGGACGCAGACGGCAACCCCAACGGCGAGCTGCAGGAGTTCGCCGCGATGGCCCTCGCCGGTGAGCTGACCGACGGCGGCGGACTGCTGAACATCGACGCGACCGCCCTGCGCCGGTTCAGCCAGGAGGGTGTCAACACCGGCACCACAACGCTGACCGACCTCGGCACCACGATCCTGATGGAAGACGAGGGTGTTGAGCTGTTCCGCTCGACTGTCGGCGACGACTTCCCGGCCCGCATCAACGTCTTCCACTTCGGGGCAGGCGTCGGCGAGGTCGCCCTGTCCCTGCCCGAGGCCGCCCAGCGGCTCATCGAGCTGCGGGAGACCTCGACCGACCGGCTGCGCTTCGGCAACGTCAAGCTCATGCTCGACGGCTCGATCCAGGGCTTCACCGCCCGGATGATGGAGCCGGGCTACTTCGGCGATGAGCCCAACGGCATCTGGGGTGTGGCCCCGGAGGAGTTCATCGAGGCCTTCCGCATCTTCCACGAAGCCGGTCTGCTCATCCACGTCCACTGCAACGGCGACCAGACCACGCAGCTGTTCCTCGACGCCCTCGAAGCCGCGCTCATCGCCCACCCGCGTCCGGACCACCGGCACACGTGCACGCACTCGCAGCTGACGACGCAGGCGCAGTACAAGCGGATGAAGGCCCTGGGCGCCGGGGCGAACATCTTCGCCAACCACATCTGGGCGTGGGGCGACCAGCACATGGACATCACCGTCGGGCCCGACCGGGCCGCGCGGATGAATGCGGCAGCGACCGCACTGCGGATCGGGGTGCCGATCACCCTGCATTCGGACACCCCGGTCACCCCGCTCGGGCCGCTGCACACCGTCAAGCATGCCGTCACCCGGCTGACGGTCTCCGGGCGGGTGATGGGCGAACACGAGCGGATCAGCCTCGATGACGCACTCGAAGCGGTCACCCTCGGGGCCGCCTATCTGCTGAAGATGGATCACGAGGTCGGTTCGCTCGAGGCCGGCAAGTTCGCCGATGTCGCCGTGCTCGACGCCGACCCCTATGAGGTCGCGCCCGAGGAGGTCGGTCAGATCCATGTCCGCGGCACCATGGTCGGCGGGCAGCACTACGCATCCGTCGTCGAACCGGCCGGCGGCGCGGGAGCGGACAGCCGGTGACCGATCCTGCGGCCGCGGGCCCGACGGCCGGACCAGCCGGTGTCACCCGCTCCGGTGACCCCCGGTCCGGTGCGCGGCTCGGGATCATCGGCGGCTACCTGGGTGCCGGGAAGTCGACGCTGGTCAACCGGCTGCTGGCCGGGATCCTGCCCGGGCGCACCGCGGTCGTCGTCAACGACTTCGGGGCCGTCAACATCGACGCCGCACTCATCGCCGCAGCCAGTGATGACACCATCGAGCTGACGAACGGCTGCATCTGCTGCCAGATCAGCGACGACGCACTGCGCACCATGAGCGCACTCGCCGCCCGCGACGACCTCGACCAGGTGCTGTGCGAGGTCAGCGGCGTCGGCGACCCCGGCCAGCTGGCTGTCTGGCGCAGCTATCCGGGTTTCAGTGCGGGTCCCGTGCTCGTGTGCGCCGACGCGACAGCGATCACCAGCCAGCTGGCCGACCTCTACGTCGGCGATGCGGTCGCCGGTCAGCTCGCCGCCGCCGAGGTGGTGCTCGTGACGAAGACGGACCTCGCCTCCCCCGCCCAGGTCGAGGCGGCGGTCGCCGCCTGCCAGCGGGCCGCCGGACAGGCCGTCATCGTCGTCCAGGATCCAGACGATCCCGATGCCACCGCCGCCGAGGCGCTGCGCACCCCCGTGCCGCAGGCAGCTGAGGCGAGCGCCCCGGACCCGGCTGGGGGACCCGCGCCGGAAGCGAGCGCACCCACCCCGCGCGCCCATGACGCCGCGGCATCGGGGCATGCGGCTGCGCACGCCACGGCCACCGTCGCGATCACCGGTGCTGTCGACGTCGAAGCGCTCACCGGCGTGCTCGACACCCTCGCCGGCACCCTCGTGCGCGCGAAGGGGATCGTGCCCACCGCCTCGGGAACGGCGCACTCCGTGCAGCTCTCCGGGCGCCGCATCGACGTGCGCCCCACCGACCGGCCGGCCACCGGCGGCTTCGTGCTCATCGCCGCCGGGGCCGACCCCCAGGCCGCCGTCGACGCGGCGGCCGCCGCGCTCGCGCCTGTGCTCACCGGTGCCTGAGCGCACCTGCGCCACCACGGTGCTGGACCCATCGGGCGTGACGGAACTGGTCCTAGCCACCAGCGATGATCGCCGGGATGGTGAGGGAATACGCATTCATCAATGAGGGTGAATATTCATCAACGGGGATGGAGAACCTGCGCCCATGAACTGGTATCTCGTATGGATCATCGGCTTCCTGCTGCTGCTGCTCGTCATCAGCGTCGTCGCCACAACTCGCGTCAAGAGCGCTGACGGCTATGTCATGGCCGACTTCAGACTCGGGTTCTTCCCCATCTGCGGTTCGGTCATCGCCACCGTCACCGGTTCGGCCGCCCTCATCGGCGGTGCGGGCAAGGGCTTCGAGATGGGGCTGTCGTACAACATCACCGGTGTGGCCTACGCCAGCTTCACCATCGCCGCTGTGCTGCTGCTCGGCCCGGTCATCCGCCGGCTGCGGCTCTACACCGTGCCTGAGCTCTTCGCCCGCCGCTTCGGCAAAGTCGCAGCCCTCATCCCGGCCCTCATCGTCGGGCTGCTGTACATGACCCCGACGTTCGGCATGCAGCTCGTGGGCATGGGCGCGATCCTCGCCTCGATCACCGACCTCACCGTGTTCTGGGGCATCCTCGCCGGCTTCGTCGTCACCCTGGCGTTCACGCTCGTCGGCGGGATGCCGAGTGTCGCCTGGACAGATGCGATCCAGACCTTCGTGATCCTCGCCGGTGTCATCATCACGCTCATCATGGGCATCAACTACGTCGGCGGGATCGACACGATCATCGAAAGCACCCCGGCCGATCACTTCTCCTTCACCTCGATCGGCGGCATCGAGCTGCTCAACTGGTTCCTCATCTTCGGACCGTTCTACATCGTCTGGCAGACGACCTGGCAGCGGCTCACCGCAGCCAAGAGCGACCGGGTCGGCATCTGGGCGGTCGTCATCGGCTTCGCCGTCTCCGTGATCATCGGCGCGGCAGCGATCGTCATCGGCATCGCCGCCCTGCAGATGTTCCCCGCCGACACCATGCCCGATGTCATCTACACCTCGTTCATCGCCGAGATCTTCCACGGCTCGATCGGCGGGCTGCTGATGGTCTCGCTGCTGGCCGCGCTGCTGACCGGAGCGACGTCGTTCCTGCTCTCGGGTGCGATCAACATCTCCAAGGACATCTACCAGGGCTGGGTCAACCCGCGCGCCACCGACGACCAGATCCTCACCGTGTCCCGGATCTCGGTCGCGGCGATGGCGGTCATCGGGCTGGGGATCGCGCTGGTTATCAAGGACATCATCGCGATCTACCAGGTGGCGCTGTCCTTCACCGCGACCACGCTCGTCATGCCGGTGCTCGCGGCGATGTTCTGGAAGCGGGCAACGAAGCGCGGTGTCGTGTGGTCGATGATCGCTGCGATGGCCGTCTCACTCGTGTGGCGCTTCTCCGGCCAGCCCTTCGGCATCCACGAGATCCTGCCCGGTCTCATCACCTCGGCCGTCGTGCTCATCGCGGTGAGCCTGACGACCCGGCATTCCGATGATGAGGTCGTCGTCGCCTACTACCACGCCTACCGGGCCGGTGAGCTGCGCACGCACGGTGTCGATGAGGAGCCGGCTGCGGCTGGGGACGTCCCCGCGGGGACGTCGACGGCAGCAGGTCAGGCCACCGCGCCCGAGGCGGAGGTCGCCGCTGGCACGCAACCGGCACGGACGGCTGAGGCTGCGTCACCGGGCGTTGAGCAGCAGCGGCCGCAGGCGGAGTGACCTCAATCCGGTTCGGTGCGTCAGGACTCGAGCACGGCAGCGGTGCTGGCAGCCGGTGAGAGGTCGAGACGACGCAGCAGCTGCGCGTTGAGCGCCACCACGACTGTGGAGGCGGACATGAGAATGGCGCCGATGCTCATCGGCAGCACGAAGCCGACCGGTGCCAGCACGCCGGCGGCAAGTGGAACCGAGATGAGGTTGTAGCCGGCAGCCCACCACAGGTTCTGCTTCATCTTCCGATACGTCGCACGGGACAGCTCGAACACCGAGAGCACCGAACGCGGATCAGACGAGGCGAGGATGACACCAGCGGAGCCGATCGCCACATCGGTGCCCGCACCGATCGCGATGCCGACGTCTGCCTGGGCGAGCGCCGGTGCATCGTTGACGCCGTCCCCGACCATCGCCACACGCCTGCCCTCACGCTGGAGATCCTCCACTGTGGCGGCTTTGTCCTCGGGCCGGACGCCGGCGAACACCCGGTCGATGCCGAGCTCTGCTGCGACGGAGTCGGCAACTGCCTGCGCGTCACCGGTGATCATCACGACCTGCACGCCGGCTGCATGCAGGGCAGCGACGGCATCGTGCGATTCCGCGCGGATCTCATCGGCCAGCCGCAGCGCACCGATGACGGCGCCGTCGGCCAGCACGTGGAGGATGATGGCGCCTTCGCTGCGCCACTACTGGGCTGCCGGAAGCTCCTGCTGGCCGCTCTGCTCCAGCAGATAGGGGCCGCCGACTTTGATGACCGTCTCGCCGACGCGCGCACGTACGCCGACTGCCGGGGAGGACGTGAACTCCCGGGCGGCGGGGACGTCCAGGCCGCGAGCAGCGGCGGCCGCCGTGATGGCGCGCGCCAAGGGGTGTTCGCTGTCGGCCTCGGCGGCGGCAGCCAGCGCGAGCACCTCGTCGCCGGTGCGGTTGCCGACGGGCGCGCTGCCGGTGACGGTGGGTTCGCCCTTGGTCAGGGTCCCGGTCTTGTCGAACAGCACCGCGTCGACGCTGCGCATGGACTCCAGGGCGAGCCGGTCTTTGATGAGGACACCGCCGCGGGCGGCGCGCTCCGTGGCAATGGATACGACGAGCGGGATCACCAGGCCCAGGGCGTGCGGGCAGGCGATGACGAGGACGGTGATGGTGCGCACCACAGCTGTGCCGGGCACCCCGAACAGCGACCACACCACCGCAGTGATGACAGCGGCACCGAGGGCGAACCAGAACAGCCAGGCGGCAGCGACATCGGCGATCCGCTGCGCGCGCGAGGATGAGGACTGCGCGTCGGTCACGAGTTTCCGGATGCCGGCCAGCGCGGTGTCATCTCCGGTTGCGGTTACTTCGACCCGGAGTCCGGAATCCGTGGCGACCGTACCGGCGACGACGGGGTCTCCTGTCTGCCTGCGGACGGTGGCGGACTCACCGGTGACCATCGACTCGTCCATGGAGGCTGAGCCGTCGATGATCGTGCCGTCAGCAGGCACGGCAGATCCCGGGCGCACAATCGTCACATCTCCGACGACCAGGTCAGCCGGTGAGACAGCGACGACCTCATCACCGACGAGCTTCTCCGCCTCATCGGGCAGCAGCGCTGCCAGTGAGTCCAGCGCCGAGGTGGTCTGGGCCAGTGAGCGCATCTCGATCCAGTGGCCGAGCAGCATGATGACGACCAGCAGCGCCAGCTCCCACCAGAAGTTCAGCTCATGATCGAGCAGGTGCAGGCTGGCACCCCAGGACGAGAGGAAGGCGACGGTGATGGCCAGCGCGATCAGCAGCATCATGCCGGGTGCGCGCGACCGGATCTCGGAGACAGCTCCGGTGAGGAAGGGCCAGCCGCCCCAGACGTACATGATGGTGCCCAGCACCGGCGACACCCACGGCTCCCAGGCGGTATCAGGCAGTTGGTAGCCGAGCAGGTGAGCAAACATTGCGTTGAAGCCGACGACCGGGACCGCGAGGACGAGCATGGTCCAGAACAGCCGCCGGAACTGCCGCACATGGTCTCCGTGACCTGCGTGCCCACTGTGGCCAGCGTGCCCACTGTGGTCGCCGTGGTTGTGCCCACTGTGGCCGGCGTGCTCGCCATGCCCACTGTGGTCACCGTGGTCGTGCCCACCGTGCTGGGCGCGGCCCTCAGCGTCGGCGTGCTCACGGCCGGCGACGTAGTCGGTCGGGCTGCGGTCTGTGCGGTCGCCTGAAGGGGCGAGGTGTTCGTTCATTCTTCCCTCCGGTGTCTCGGCACCGTCGCGAACGTAGCGGTAAGGCTGCTGCGTCGTCATTGCGATCGACTCGAACACTGTGAGCATATACCCTCTAGGGGTATTTCGAAAAGGCGTTTCCGCACCACCGCATCATGTGCTTCATCGAGTTGCGCTGACTGCCGCACATGCATCCGAAGCCTGACCGTCAGGCGTCAGGCGCCAAACGTCGGGCGATTCCGCCATCATCATCGACGCGGCCGCGCTGCAGTCATGGGCAGCAGATCTCTTGACGGGCACGGCAATGAGACACCACCCTGTTCGACGAACAGGTTCCGCCCGCGACCAGCGGAGAGCATACTGCCTACAGGAGGTACTTTCCGTCGGAGGTGGGATGCATGAGCACCGTCATCACAAGCCGCGAGTTCAACCGCGATGTGTCAGCCGCCATGCGCGCAGCCGAATACGGGCCGGTCACCATCACAGATCATGGACGCCCGTCTCACGTGCTCATCACCGCCGGGGAATACAACCGCATCACCGGGCGGGACGAGCTGGTGGGAGACCGGCTCTGGCGCAACCAGGATCCCACCATCGAGTTCGACCTGCCTTCGCGCCGCATCGAACCGGAACGGAACTTCGACCAGTGAGATTCCTGCTCGATACCGATGTTCTCAATGCAACTCGCCTGTATGTTCCTGACCCCATGCCCGAAATGGACGCTCTCATCGCCGCCACTGCTGTGGAACATGACATGACGATCGTCACCCGCAACATCAGGAAGTTTCAGCTCCCGGGAGTGAACCTGCTCGACACCTCGACGCAGTGAACCGTGCATCACCACCAGCGGCAGCGATTCCACTGGGGCAGCGAGAATGCCGGCGCCGACCGACTCATCAGCCCCGCGCCAGGTCCGCTATCAGCCCGACGCGCTGACTTCACAGATTGCGGCCGCCGGAGATCTCCAGCACGGTGCCGGTCATGTAGCTCGACATGTCCGAGGCGAGGAACAGTGCGACCTGCGCGACCTCGGCCGGTTCGCCGAATCGGCCGAGCGGGATCTCAGTCAGGCGCTGGGCCAGCACATCGTCCTTCATCGCCTCGATCATCGGGGTGCGGATGAGGCCGGGCTGGATCGCGTTGACGCGCACGCCGGCGAAGCCGACCTCCTTGCACGCCGCCTTCGTCATCCCGACGATCCCGGCCTTGGCTGCCGAGTAGTTCGTCTGCCCCGGATTGCCGACCTTGCCGGAGATCGAGGAGACGTTGACGATCGAGCCGCCTGACTCCTGCCCGCGCATAAGACCTGCGGCGGTTCTGAGCCCGTTCCACGTCCCGCGCAGGTGCACGGAGATGACCTGGTCGAACTGCTCCTCAGTCATCTTGCGCATCGTCGCATCGCGGGTGATGCCGGCATTGTTGACCATGACATCGAGCGCACCGAAGGCATCGACGGCCTTCTGGCACAGGGCTTCGACATCGGCCAGGGCCACGACATCGCAGCCGAGACCGATGGCACGCTCACCGATGTCCAGACGCTCCGCCGCCTCGGCGACGGCCGACCCGTTGAGGTCTCCCAGCACGAGGTTCGCACCCGCGGCGACATATGCCTCGGCGATGGCGAACCCAAGGCCCTGGGCGGCACCGGTGATGACAGCGGTGCGCCCGGCGAGCAGCCCGGAGCTCACTGTTCGACCATGAGCGAGACGCTCTCGGCAATGCAGGCCGGGCGCTGCTCGCCATCGATCTCGATGACGTGGGTCATGATGACCATGACGCCGGCGTCCTTGCGCTCGACGCTGTCGAGGGTGATGGTGTCGCGCACGCGGGCGCCGGAGGGCACCGGCTGCGGGAAGCGGACCTTGTTGAGCCCGTAGTTGATCTTCATCTTCATGCCGGTGACGTCGATGGTGCGCTGCGAGAGCATCGGCAGCAGCGACAGGGTGAGGAAGCCGTGGGCGATGGTGCCGCCGAACGGGCCGGCCTTGGCCTTCTCCTCATCGAGGTGGATCCACTGGTGGTCGTCGGTCGCATCGGCGAAGAGCTGGATCCGATCCTGGTCGATCGTCACCCAGTCGCTTGAGCCGACTTCCTGTCCCACGAGCTTCTCCAGCTCGGCGATCCCGTTGATCTCACGCACCATTGCTACTCCTTCATCGCCGCAGGCGGCACTTGCGCGGCCCGCCCGATTCGCACCGTGGCAGGCCGCAGTCGTCTTGCACCAGGCCGCGGCCGGCACCTGTGGCCCGCCGCGTCCCAGGTCAGTCTAATGGGTTAGGGTGACAGACGACACACCTGGTGACAGCTGACTGGAGGCATGATGGTCCGCAATCTCGGCCCGGAGGGAACCGACCGCTCCGACGTCGTCGACATCACCGATGCGACCGTCATGCCCGCCGACCCGCACGCCGTGCCCGTCCGCCCGGCCGTCAGCGTGCTGCTCATCCGCGACGGCGATGATGGCCTGGAGGTCTTCGTCCAGCACCGGGTGGCGACAATGGACTTCGCCGCAGGCGTCGTCGTCTACCCCGGCGGCCGGGTCGATCCGGTCGATGAGACGACCGGGGCGAGCCTGGCGACCGCGCCCGAGGTGGTGGACGCCCATGAGCAGGCGTGGCACTTGAGTGCGTGCGCCGAACTGCCCGGAGGCGCCCGCACGCTCATGGCGTGTGCGATTCGCGAGGTCGCCGAGGAGGCCGGCGTCGTGCTGGCCGCTGAGGACCTCAAACCGTGGGCGAACTGGGTGACCCCGCCGGGGCGGTCCCGCCGCTTCGACACCTACTTCTTCGTAACGGCCCCGGAAGATGCCGATGCCGCGGTGCATCAGACGACCGAGGCCGAGAACTCCGAGTGGATGAACGTCCGGCACATCATCGCCGAGGAGGAGGCGCACCGGCTCAAGCTCATGCGCCCGACGCTCGCGCTGCTCGGCGAGATCGACGCGCTCGGCTCGGTCGAGGCGGTCATGGGCAGCGATCACGAGATCGTGCCGGTCAAGCCGCGCGAACCCGGCAAGCACAGCTGAGGATCTGCTCGTCGACAGCAGTCTGACCGCCTGCCCTCGGCCGGCCGCTGGGAGCGGGACCGCCCTGAGCGCGGTGACCTGGCGCGATGTCGGGGGATATGGTGGAGCTGTCCATCCTGTCAGTCCAACCCCGCCATCTCCACCGCGATCTTCACAAGCCCCACCTGCGGCAGGTCAGCCAGCTCATCGAGTGGGATCCAGGCGGCCCGGTCGCTCGACCCGCCGACCTCGTGGCGCAGCTGCCCGCCGGTGACGCTGGCGGTGTAGATGATGCGCAGCGCATGCAGGGTCTTCCCGGGTTTGAGCCGGCGCTCACCGGGCACCACGAGCGAATCGATGCCGAGCAGCTCGCCCAAGGCGACCTCATAGCCGGTCTCCTCATACACCTCGCGCACGGCGGCATCGGCCGGATCCTCACCCTCCTCGAGTCCGCCGCCGGGCATCGACCACAGCGGCGCGGGTCCTTCGATCCAGCGGGACATGAGCAGGCGACGCTCGTCATCGACGATGACGCAGTAGGCTCCCACACGCAGACGCATGATGCCAGATTACGGCACCCCGGTTCGCTGTGAGCGAGAACACCCATGCGGCTATAGGCATGCGCCGGCCAGCGGAGTAGGATGGTGCTTTCGCCGGTCGGCCCGCCGGCACCCAGCATCAGCCCGCAGACTCACGACTGCCCGCCGCTGCGTCCACCTGCCAGCACCCACGCCGCAGGCGTGCCACGATCTGCCTCCCACCACTGCCGACGGGAGGTCCGCTCGCCGCCGACGGCCACCGCCTCGGCGGCGTCAACCACCCGCATCAGGGGAGACATGCTGCTCACGCTGCTCAAACGGTACCTGCGCCCCTACACCGGGGCGCTCGTCATCGTGCTCATCTTCGAATTCGTCCAGTCCCTGGCCGCGCTCTACCTGCCGACCCTCAACGCCCACATCGTCGACCGTGGTGTCGCCCAGGCCGATGTGCCGCTCATCTGGCGCCTTGGCGGCCTCATGCTGCTGGTGAGCTTCGTGCAGCTGGTCACGATGATCATCGCGGTGTACTTCGGGGCGCGCACCGCGATGCGCGCCGGCCGCGACCTGCGCCGCGACGTCTTCCACACCGGCCAGTCCTTCTCCCAGCACGAGGTCGCCCGCTTCGGTGCGGCCACCCTCATCACCCGCAACACCAACGACGTCAAGCAGGTGCAGATGCTCATCCTCATGAGCTGCACGATGCTCGTCATGGCCCCGATGATGGCCCTGGGCGGGATCATCATGGCGCTGAGTCAGGACCTGGGGCTGTCCTGGCTCATCCTGGTGGCCGTGCCGCTGCTGCTCGTGGCGCTCGGCATCCTCATCGCCCGGATGATCCCGCAGTTCAAGGTCATGCAGACCCGCATCGACAAGATCAACGCCGTCGCCCGCGAACAGCTCACCGGCATCCGCGTCATCCGCGCCTTCGCCCGCGAGGCCACCGAACGCGGCCGCTTCGACATCGCCAACCGGGAGCTGACGGAGACGAACTTCCGAGTCGGCATGCTGTTCGCGCTCATGTTCCCGCTCGTCATGGGCATCCTCAACGTCTCCTCCGTCGCCGTCATCTGGTTCGGCGGCCTGCAGGTCGAGGCCGGCATCACCGAGGTCGGCACGATGATGGCGTTCATGCAGTACCTCATGCAGATCCTCATGGGCGTGATGATGGCGACGTTCATGACAATGATGATCCCGCGCGCGGCCGTCTCGGCCAAGCGGATCGGCGAGGTGCTGGCCACCGCCCCGACGGTCAACCCGCCTGCTGACCCCGTGCCCGAGGTGGAGATCCCGGGTGCCGTCCGGCTCACCTCGGCGACGTTCGGATTCCCCGGGGCCGAGGCGCCGGTGCTGCGCGATGTCACCGCCGCCTTCCAACCGGGGACGACGACGGCGATCATCGGCTCGACCGGGGCCGGGAAGTCGACCCTGCTCGGGCTCATCCCCCGGCTGTTCGACGTGCAGTCCGGAACCGTCGAAGTCGGCGGCGTCGACGTCCGCCGGCTCGACCCTGCGGTGCTGCATGCCCAGATCGGGCTCGTGCCGCAGAAGGCCTTCCTGTTCTCCGGGACGGTGGCGAGCAATCTGCGCTACGGCAACCCCGAGGCCACCGATGATGAGCTGTGGCAGGCCCTCGAGGTCGCGCAGGCGGCCGGGTTCGTCGCCGAGATGCCCGGCGGGCTGGAGGCGCGCATCGCCCAGGGCGGGCAGAACGTCTCCGGCGGGCAGCGCCAGCGGCTGGCGATCGCCCGCGCGCTCGTGGCGAACCCGCCGGTGCTGCTGTTCGACGACTCGTTCTCCGCCCTCGACACCGAGACCGATGCCCGGCTTCGTGCCGCGCTCGACGAGCACTACGGGCATGCCACCCGGATCATCGTCGCCCAGCGCATCGCCTCGATCACCGACGCCGACCAGATCATCGTCCTCGATGACGGTGCGGTCGTGGGCGCCGGCACCCATGACGAGCTTGCGGCCGGCAATGAGGTCTACCGCGAGATCGTCGAATCCCAGCGCAGCGTCGGGAGTGCACTGTGAACCCCGTGAATCCAGAGAAGCCCACGGCGGCGGAGCCGACCGATCAGACCAGCCCGGCCACCGCCTCGGGCGCGGTCGACGAGGCAGACGACAACCAGCCCCCGCCCTCAGCCGGCGACTGGGGGACCGCGCCGATGGGCAAGGCGAAGGCGTTCTGGCCGAACTTCAACCGGCTGGCCGGCTGGTTCCGGCCGCACACACTGCTGCTCATGCTCGCGCTGCTCTCCGGCGTGGCTGCGGTGGTGCTCACGACGCTGGGGCCGAAGATCCTCGGCGAGGCGACGAACATCGTCTTCGAAGGCGCGATCGCCTCGCGCCTGCCGGCCGATATGACGCAGGACCAGCTCGTCGGCCAGCTGCGCGCCGAAGGCCGCACCACTGAGGCCGACATGCTCGCCGCCATGCACATCACCCCAGGTCAGAGCATGGATGTCCGCGCGCTGGGGCAGACGCTGCTGCTGGCGCTCGGGGTGTTCCTCGCCGGATCGGTGATGCTGTGGGCGATGTCGGCGCTCGTCAACGTCGTCATCCAGCGGGTGATGCGGCTCATGCGCACCCGGATCGAGGACAAGATCCACCAGGTGCCGCTGTCGTACTACGACCGGATGCAGCGCGGAGATCTGCTCTCACGCCTGACGAACGACCTCGACAACCTCAGCCAGGTGCTCAACCAGTCGGTCGGGCAGATCGTCAACAGCGTGCTGACGATCATCGCGGTGCTTGTCATGATGCTGACGATCTCGCTCAAGCTCACGCTCGTCGCTCTCGTCGCGATCCCGCTCATCGCGGTAGTCGTCGGGATCATCGCGACGCGCTCGCAGAAGCAGTTCGTCGCCCAGTGGGCCGAGACAGGCACACTCAATGCCCGGGTCGAGGAGTCCTTCACCGGCCATGCGCTCGTGCGCGTGTTCGGCCGCAGCGGCGACGTCCAGCGGGCCTTCGATGCCGAGAACGAGCAGGTCTACCAGGCCAGCTTCAAGGCGCAGTTCCTCTCCGGTGTGCTCATGCCGATGATGATGTTCCTCGGCAACCTCGTCTACGTCGCCATCGCCGTCGTCGGCGGGGTCATGGTGGCGACCGGGTCGCTGCGGCTGGGTGATGTGCAGGCATTCATCCAGTACTCACGCCAGTTCATGCAGCCCCTCGGGCAGCTCGGCGGGATGGCCGCGCAGCTGCAGTCGGCCGTGGCGAGCGCCGAGCGGGTCTTCGAGTTCCTCGACGTCGAGGAGGAGGGGCTCAACCCGGATCCGGTTGAGGGTGCGCACCCGGTGCGCGGGGCGATCGACTTCGAGCACGTGCGCTTCTCCTACTCCCCCGACAGCGAGCTCATCCGCAACATGAACCTGCATGTCGAACCGGGCCAGACGGTGGCGATCGTCGGGCCGACCGGGGCGGGGAAGACGACGCTGGTGAACCTGCTCATGCGCTTCTACGAGCTCGACGGCGGGCGGATCCTCTTTGACGGTGTCGACACCGCCCAGATGTCACGGGCCGCAGTGCGCCGCAGGATGGGCATGGTGCTGCAGGATACGTGGCTGTTCGGCGGGACCATCGAGGAGAACATCGCCTACGGCAACCCGGATGCCGGGCCCGATGAGGTGCAGCGTGCCGCCGAGGCGACCTATGTCGACCGGTTCGTCCGCAGCCTGCCCGCCGGCTATGACACGGTGCTCGATGAGGACGGCACGAGCCTGTCGGCCGGTGAGAAGCAGCTCATCACGATCGCGCGCGCCTTCGTCGCCGATCCCCCGGTGCTCATCCTCGATGAGGCGACCTCCTCGGTCGACACCCGCACCGAGGTGCTCGTCCAGGAGGCGATGCATGCGCTGCGGGCCGGGCGGACGAGTTTCGTCATCGCCCACCGGCTCTCGACGATCCGCGATGCTGACGTCATCGTCGTCATGGAGCACGGCGACATCGTCGAGCAGGGTTCGCATGAGGAGCTCATCGCCGCTGACGGCGCTTATGCCGGGCTGTACCGTGCGCAGTTCGCGCAGGCGGTGGCCAGCGGCGAAGAGGAGTAGGCAGCGGCAGAGGTGAGCGGTGAGCGTGAGAGGCGAGCGGTGCTCGCAGTGCCGCGACGGAGGTGGGCGGCTCTCAGCGTTTGCGTGCTGTGAGTTCGGCCATCCGCCTTTGGACCGCCTGCTGTTGTTCGGGTCCGCCGATGAGTGAGCGGATCGCCTCCTGCTCAGCGGCGAAGCCCTCGGCGAGGGTGGCAGTGGCGGCGAGGTCGACGAGCTGCTTGGCTGCCTGCAGGGCAGGGCGGGATTTCTGGGCCAGTTCGCGACCGAGGGCGAGCGCTGCGGCGTTGGCGTCATCGGCGAGTTCGTCGACCATGCCCCAGGCGAGTGCGGTGTCGGCGTCGATGACGCGGCCGGTGAGGATCGCCAGCTTGGCCCGGCCGGGCCCGGTGAGCCGGGTGAGCAGCTGGGTGCCGCACATGTCCGGGATGATCCCCCAGTTGACTTCCATCATCGAGGCTCTGAGCTCGCGGCTGGCGATGCGCACGTCCGCGCCGAGGGCGATCTGCAGCCCGCCGCCGTAGGCGACCGACTGCACAGCGGCGATGACCGGGGCGGGCACCAGCGACCATACGTGCACGCACTGCTGGGCCAGGGCGCGGGCGGCACCGAGGGGCTCCTCGGACTCCGGTGATCCCCCACCACCGGAGACCATCCGGCCGAATTCGCTGACATCGAGGCCGGCGCAGAACGCCCGGCCGCGCCCGGAAAGCACGACGGCGCTGACATCGTCGCGGTCGATGAGGCCTGTGCCGATCTCGACGAGGTCGGCCATCACCTCGCCGGTGAGCGAGTTGAGGGTCTCAGCCCGGTCGATTTCGACGTGGGCGAGGCCATCGGTGACGGTGAGGACGACGGCGCCGTGGGAGGCGCGGGTCTCGGTCATGGTGCTCCTTTGCAGGCCAGGGGCAGGCGGGACGGTGCCGTCAGCCTATCGCGAGAACCGCCTCGGGAATGGTCGCGGACTCCGCCGCGGGAACGGTGGTGAGCACCGCCTCGGGCGCGGGCACGGATTCAGGGACGGCGCCGGTGCTGGGCGCGGCGCCACCCTTTCGCTGATCGTCTCGTCGATGGTTCTGGCCAGCAGCTGCGTCGTCTCGAGGCGGTGCAGTGTCAGCCAGGTCCCATTTCAGTTCGCAATCATTCTTCTCGCAGACGCTTTCAGGCAATCGGACGGGCCGGTGCAAGTCAGAACACGCCCGGCATGTGAGCGGTCCCACTTTCGTTCGTATCGATGACGACGCAGGTCAGAGGGCACGAGTCAGTCAAGGGCACTTGCATTCATGCACAGGGAGGAGGACAGTGGAAACCGGAGTGGACGCCATGCCCGCCGGAAAGGTCAGCGATGTGCAGGCTAGTCGGTCTCAGCGCTGGGCGGCAGCGCGTGGAAGCAACAGTCTGGCTGAACGCCGTCCCCGCCGCCGACGACGAGTTCTGCGCACTGCGCTATCCCCACGAACTCCATCTGCTCAGCCGCGAGATTCCGGCCCTCCCGCTGACCAGCCCGCCACCCGCATCACGCAGCCCCCGCCTCGGCGACGGGACGCGCCCGGGCCCCACAGCCACCCGCACCTGACCGCACAGACGCACACGAGAAGGAGTCCATGTCATGACGACGATCGCCGAGCACATCATCCGCACCCTCGCCGACCACGGGGTCGAGCAGTCCTGGGGTGTCGTAGGCGATGCGCTCAATCCGCTGACCGATGCGATCCGCCGCGACGGGCGGATCCAGTGGATCGGGGTGCGGCACGAGGAGGTGGCCGCGTTCGCCGCTGGCGCGCAAGCGCAGCTGAGCAACCGCATCGGGCTGTGCATGGGCACCGTCGGGCCGGGTTCGGTCCACCTGCTCAACGGCCTGTACGACGCGAAGAAGTCCCACGCCCCGGTGCTGGCGATCTGCGGGCAGGTGCCGAGCGCCGAGGCCGGCAGCGACTACTTCCAGGAGGTCGACAACGACCTGCTGTTCGCCGATGTCGCGGTGTACAACCAGACGATCACCTCAGCTGAGCAGGTGCCGCACATGCTCGAGCAGGCGATCAACACCGCCTACGCCGAATCCGGGGTCGCGGTGCTCACGCTCCCCGGCGACCTCGGCACCCTCGAACTCGACGATCCGGTCGAGCCGGCCCTCGCCGGTCCGCTGCCGGCCGGGGCGCCGGCGGCAGCCCAGCTCGATGCCGCGGCTGCCGCGCTCAACGATGCCACGGCTGTCACGGTGCTCGCCGGCATCGGGGCGCGGGAGTCCCGGGCTGAGGTGCTCGCGCTGTGCGAGACGCTCAATGCGCCGATGGTCGTGACCATCAAGGGCAAGGACGCGTTCGACGACGACAATCCCTTCAACGTCGGGCAGTCCGGGCTCATCGGCAATCCGGCCGCAGCCGAGGCCTTCGACGGCTGCGATGTGCTGCTCATGCTCGGCACCGACTTCCCGTACCGGGAGTGGTTCCCCGAAGGCAAGACCGTCATCCAGGTCGACGTGCGCCCGGCCCACATCGGCCGGCGCACGCAGGTGAACCTGCCGCTGGTCGGCGATGTCGGTGAGACCCTGCGGGCCCTGCAGCCCCGGCTGCAGCCGAAGAAGGACGACAAGCTGCTGACCAAGGTGCAGAAGCGCTACGCCGACTGGCGCAAGCACCAGGGCATCCTGTCCGACCCCGAGGGCGGCACCGCCTCGATGCTCGAGCGGATCCGCGGGCTGTTCGACAACCCTGATGACCGGATCCGCCCGGAGATGGTCGGCGCGCTGCTCGATGAGCTCGCCCCGGCCGACGCAGTCTTCACCACGGATACGGGCATGTCGACGGTGTGGATGTCGCGGTTCATCAGCATGCGCGATGAGCGCCGGCTGCTCGGCTCGTTCAATCTCGGGTCGATGGCCAATGCGCTCCCTCAGGCCCTCGGTGCGCAGGCGCTCGACCGGTCGCGGCCGGTGGTGGCGATGTGCGGAGACGGCGGGCTCATGATGCTGCTCGGCGATATGCGCACCGCGGTCACCTACGATCTGCCGGTCGTTGCGGTCGTCTTCAACAACTCCCGCCTCGGCATGGTCAAGCTCGAACAGGAGCAGGGCGGGCTGCCGGAGTTCGGCACTGAGCTCGACAACCCGGACTTCGCCGCCGTCGCCACGGCCATGGGTTGGACCGCCCGCCGGGTGGAGGAGCCGGAAGATCTGGAGGAGTCGCTGCGCTGGGCGTTTGCGCAGAGGACCCCGGTGCTCATCGATGTGCTGACGAACCCCGAGGAGATCTCCGTGCCGCCGAAGCCGACGGTCGAACAGGGCTGGGGCTTCGCGATCGCGAAGGTCAAAGAGACCCTCGAAAGCCGCCGCTGAGTCCCACCGGCCACCGGGGTGATCCGCCAACCCGGCGCCCTGGCCTCGTCGAGGTCAGGGCGCCGGTGCGTGCGGAGACAGACGGATCGACGTTGACTGCACTATCCAGGTCCGAGGATTCAGCAGTCGGCGCGACTGGATGTCGTCCGGCCCCGGCCCGGCACTCCTCAGCGGGGTGCCAACTCCTCAGTGGGGCGCCATGGTGCCGATCCGTGCGGCGGCGTCCTCCGCCTCGGGCGTGGTGAAGACGATCGCCTTGCCGGCAGTCCGGTGGATGATGAGCGCTGGCCCGTCGCGGAGCACGAAGCCCTTGGCTGACCGGTTCGACCGCCAGCCCCAGCCGAGGTAGTCGCCGAGCGCGTCGATGCGGACGACCTCGAGGCCGGTGATCTCCTCCGGCCGGATGTGCACGCGCGGGAATCCCAGCACCGAGGCGGTGGTCACCCCGGTGTCGTCGACCTGCAGGCCGGCGGCGAAGAACGGGGCGGCGATGACGATCACGAACACCGTGCAGGCGAGCATGAACCAGCCGACCTCCGGCCAGTAGGCGATGGTGAGACCGGCCATCGTCGCGATGCTCACGGCGAGGATGACCGCCGGCAGCGGGGAGAGCGCGGTGGTGACACTCCAGGGGGATGTGGGAGCCATGTCCTCACCCTACACACCCCCGAGGCGCCGGTTCCGATCGTTCGGAACCGGCGCCTCGGCAGCGGCTGCAGTCACCGGGACGCGTGCTCACCGTGTGCGGGGCGCGCCAGGCGTGCCGCGGTTGCTCACCTCATGCGCGGTCGCTCAGCTCATGCGCGGTTGAGCAGCGGGGCGAAGTGCTCGCCGACGAGCTCGGGACGGTCGAGCGGCAGCACGGCAGAGACGTACTGGTCGGGCCGGACGATGACGACAGCGCCCTCGCGGGAGATCTCGCGCATCGCGAAGATGTCGCCGGCGAGGTGGCGATCGCTCTCATGGGTGTCCTGCGGGGCGATCGCGAAGACCTTCTCCTGGTCGATGAGCTTGTACGGGCCGACCTTCGGGCGGAACACCTCGGGCACGGAGGTGACCTCGAACTCGTGATGCGCCTGCTGGTAGACGACCTTGACGTCGAAGAGCGCATCCGGATCCGCGCCGGACGGCGTGTGCACGCGCAGCGGCGAGGCGGCGTCGTTGGCCATCCAGTCCGCCCAGCCGGCGAGCTTCGAATCCGCAGCCCCGGCAACCGGGGCGTCGGCGAAGACGTAGATCCGCCAGCGGCCATCGGCCCGGGCGTGGTGGCCCAGGTGCAGCGGCACCGCATCGGCCACCCGCACCACCGGGGCTGACTTGAAGCGCTTGCCCAGCGGGAAGCCCGCGGCCAGCTGCTGGAACTCGGCACCGCCGGTCAGCGGGGCGGAGTCGTATTCGGTCATGAAGCCGGCGGGGAACTCGGCGGTCTTGACGTAGAAGTCGGCGAGGAAGGCGGGGTCTTCGAACTCGCTGGACTTCTTCGCCATGAGCGTCGACCATTCCTTGTCGAAGTCGATGAGGTTCTGCGCCACCGGCTGGCGCTCCCGCGAGTACGAGCGCAGCAGCGACTCCGGGGCCAGGCCGGAGAGCACATGGCCGAGCTTCCAGGAGATGTTGAACCCGTCCTGCATCGACACGTTCATGCCCTGCCCGGCCTTGGCCGAGTGGGTGTGGCAGGCGTCGCCGGTGATGAAGACGCGCGGGGTGCGCTCATCGCCGTCGTCGACGTCGTCGAACCGGTCGGTGACCCGGTGGCCGACCTCGTAGACGGAGTACCAGGCGACGTTCTTGACGTCGAGGGAGTACGGGTGGATGATCGCGTTCGCCTTGGCGATGGTGTCCTCGACGGTGGTCTTGCGGATCGCGCCGGCGTCCTCGGGTGAGACCTCGCCCAAGTCGACGTACATGCGGAACAGGTAGCCGCCCTCACGCGGGATGTGGAGGATGTTGCCGCCGGAGCTCGACTGGATCGCGCACTTCGTGCGGATGTCGGGGAAGTCGGTGACGGCGAGCACGTCCATCACACCCCAGGCGTGGAAGGCCTGGTCGCCCTGCGGTTTGCGGCCGATCGCCTTGCGCACCTGCGAGTGCGCGCCGTCGCAGCCGACGACGTACTTCGCGCGCACCGTGCGGGTGCTGCCCTCATCGGGTCCGGTGGTGCGGCGCAGCTCGACGGCGACCGGGTACTCCTCGGCGTCATCGCGGGACAGGCCGAGCATCTCCCAGCCGTAGTCGGGCTTCATGCGCGCCGGCGAGTTGTGCATGAACGCCGCGAAGTGGTCCTGAATGCGGGCCTGGTTGACGATGAGGTGTGGGAACTCAGAGATGCCGTGCGGGTCATCGGCCGGGCGTGACTGGCGCACGATGTTCTCCGGGTTGTCCGGGTCCGGGCCCCAGAAGCACATCTCGGTGATCCGGTAGGCCTCGTCGATGAGCCGGTTGGCGAACCCGAAGGCCTGGAAGGTCTCGACGCTGCGCGCCTGGATGCCGTCGGCCTGCCCGATCTCCAGCCGCTGCGGGCGGCGCTCAATGATCCGGGTGTGGACGTCGGGGAACTGCGCGAGCTGGGCGGCGGTGATCATGCCGGCCGGCCCGGTGCCGACGATGAGGACGTCCATCTCGTCGGGCAGCTCCTCGGGCCGGTCGAGGCCGATGCCGGCTGCCGGTTCGATGAGCGGGTCGTGGGTGACGTATCCGTGGTGGTGGAATTGCATCTGAGGCTCCTTTGGCTTCGCGCGGCTCAGTGGCCGGCAGTTCCCGGGCGGTCGGTGTTCGTGGTCGCGTCGTCAGTGGTGTCATGGCCCGTGCCCGAGGCGGTGGCCGCCTGGCCCGAGGCGGTGGCCGGCATGGCATGCGGTCCGGTGCGGTGGCTGGATCCGGCGTAGATGCCGCGGGTCTGCTCGTCTTCGGCGTTCGGCGAGAGGTCGATGCCGCGGCGGTCGCGCAGGATCAGGGTGGCGATGAGGCCGATGACGGTCATGCCGAGCAGGTAGACGGTCACGCCGGTCGATGAGCCGGTCGCCTGCTGGATCGACTGGGCGATCATCGGGGCGAAGGCGCCGCCGATGATGGAGCCGAGTGCGTAGGAGATCGACACGCCGGAGAATCGCACTGAGGCGGGGAACAGCTCGGTGTACCAGGCGGCCTGCGGGCCGTAGGTCAGGCCGAGCCCGATCGTCAGCAGCACGAGGGCGAGGGTGAGCATGCCGACGGTGGCGGTGTTGACGAGCGGGAACAGCGCGACGACGGCAGCGCCCTGGAGGATCCAGCCGAGCAGGTAGGTGTTCTTGCGCCCGAGGTGGTCGGAGATCCAGCCGGCGACGAAGGTCGAGAGCAGCCAGGTGACCGAGGAGATCGTCACGGCCCACAGGACCGGTCCCGGCGGCAGAGCGACCGGGCCGTCCGGGTCGGTGGCGTAGTGCTGGACGTAGCCGCCGGTGGTCATGTAGCCGACGGCGTTGTTGCCGGCGAAGACGCAGGCGGCCAGCAGCACGAGCGGGGCGTAGCGGGCGAAGAGGGAGACGACTGGGGCGCTGGCCTGTTCGCGGCGTTCGGCGATCTCGGCGAAGACCGGGGACTCCTCGACGCTGCGGCGGATCCAGTAGCCGACGCCGATGAGCACGATGCTGAAGAGGAACGGGATCCGCCAGCCCCACTGGAGGAAGGCGTCGCCGGGGAAGATCGCGGTCATCATCGCCATCATGGCGCTGGCCAGCAGCAGTCCGAGCGGCACGCCGATCTGCGGCATCGCCCCGAACAGGCCGCGGCGGTGCCCCGGTGCGTGCTCGACGGCCATGAGGACGGCTCCGCCCCATTCGCCGCCGGCGGAGATGCCCTGCAGGATGCGCAGGCCGATGAGCAGCAGTGGCGCGGCGAGGCCGATCGTCTCGTAGGTCGGCAGCAGGCCGATGAGGACGGTGGCCGCACCCATACCGATGAGGGTGACGACGAGGATGAACCGGCGGCCGAGCTTGTCACCGTAGTGGCCTGCGAGGAAGGCGCCGAGCGGGCGGAACAGGAAGCTGATGCCGACGCTGGCGAACGAGATGATGACGGCGAACTGGGCTCCAGCCGGTTCGAAGAACAGCTGGCCGAAGATGAGCCCGGCGGCGGCTGCGTAGACGAAGTAGTCGTACCACTCGATGGTGGTGCCGATGACGGCGGCGAAGGCGACCTTGCGCCGCTCTCTCGCCGAGGTCGGCGAGGTGGTCACAGCTGACGCTGCAGACATGAACGCTCCTTAGACGTCTCTCCAGACCGCAGAAGTCCCGGGTTCGCGATGCCCCGGCGGCAGTGCAGCCAGGTGGTGCAGCCAGGTGCGGCTGCGGAGTATGCGCTGCGGAATATTCGCGGTCTGAGTGAGGTTGCTCACGGTGATAGATGAAAAGATATACGATTTCAGATATTGTGTAAAGCAGATCACATCCGAAGCCGTTTCGGAGACCTGCCTCACGGGCGGTCTCACCAGCAGAGAGCAAGGAGCCCATGGACACCGACGCCGCGACGAACAAGCGCACTGCCGCGCTGCCCCAGGTGCCCGGCAAGATCATCGCCGTCCACCTCAGCTACGAGTCCCGCGCCGCCCAGCGCGGCCGCAAGCCGTCCAGCCCGTCGTACTTCATCAAGCCGCTGAGCTCGGTGGCCGCCTCCGGTGATCCGGCAGGCGCTGAGGTCGCCCGCCCGGCCGGCACCGAACTGCTCGCCTACGAAGGCGAGATCGCCCTCATCATCGGCACGCCCGCCCAGCGGGTGAGCACCGCCGATGCCTGGTCGCACGTCGGCTGGGTGACCGCGGCCAACGACTGGGGCCTGTACGACCTGCGCGCCAACGACAAGGGCTCGAACCTGCGCAACAAGGGCCGCGACGGCTACACTCCGCTGGGTCCCGGCCTCATCGCCGCCGCCGAGGTCTCCCCTGAGCAGCTGCGGGTGCGCACCTGGCACAACGGCCGCCTCGTGCAGGAGGACACCGGCGCCGGGATGTTCTTCCCCTTCGCCCAGCTCATCGCCGACCTGTCCCAGCACGTGACCCTGGAGACCGGCGACATCATCCTCACCGGCACCCCGGCCGGTTCCTCGGTCGCCGCACCCGGCGACGTCATCGAGATCGAGGTCGATGCCCCCGATGCCGCAGGCGCACCGTCGACCGGCCGGCTGGTCAGCACTGTCGTCGAGGGCCCGGGTGACTTCGATGCCGCGATCGGCTCGCTGCCGAAGGTCGATGACACTCAGCGTGAGGAGGCCTACGGCTCCCGCGCGGCCGCCGGCCTGGATCCGCGCCCGGCCCTGACCGCTGAGCTGCGCGCCAAGCTCGCTGAGATCCCGGTCGCCGGGCTGTCCCAGCAGCTGCGCCAGCGCGGCCTGAACAATGTCACCATCGACGGGGTGCGCTCGAACCGGCCGGGCGCCAAGATCGTCGGCACCGCCAAGACCCTGCGCTTCATCGCCGGGCGCGAGGACCTGTTCAAGAGCCACGGCGGCGGCTTCAACGCCCAGAAGCGCTGCTTCGACACCGTCGGTGAGGGCGAGGTCATCGTCATCGAGGCTCGCGGAGAGACCGGCTCGGGCACGCTCGGCGACATCCTCGCCCTGCGCGCCAAGACCCGGGGCGCTGCCGGCATCATCACCGACGGCGGCGTGCGCGACTACGCCGCAGTCGCCGACATCGACATCCCGGTCTTCTCCCAGGGCGCCCACCCTGCCGTGCTCGGCCGCCGCCACGTGCCGTGGGACACCGACCTGACGATCAGCTGCGGCGGCACCGTCGTGCAGCCCGGCGACATCATCGTCGCCGATGACGACGGTGCCATCGTCATCCCCCCGGCCCTGGCCGAGGAGGTCGCCGAGGCGGCTGCGAAGAAGGAGACCGAGGACGCCTGGGTCTTCGAACAGGTCGCAGACGGCCACCCGGTCGACGGGCTGTTCCCGATGAACAAGGACTGGCGGGCCAAGTACGAAGCCGCGCAGCAGGCTGGCCGGTCATGAGCCGCCGGCCAGCCACCGCCTCGGCGACGGCGAGCCCGCCGCAGGTCGCCACCACCGTCGTGGCCTCGAAGTCGCAGCGGGCCTATGACTGGATCCGCGAGCGGATCCTGTCGAAGGAGTTCGGCTCCGGGTACCGCCTCGTCCTCGCGCCGATCGCCGGGGAGCTGCAGATGAGCGCGATCCCGGTGCGCGAGGCGATCCGGCGGCTCGAGGCCGAGGGGCTCGTCGAGTACGACCGCAACGTCGGCGCCCGTGTCGCGCTCGTCGACGAGCAGGCCTACCTCGATGCGATGCAGACCCTCGGCGTGGCCGAAGGCTATGCGACCGCGCTGTCGGCACCGCTGCTCGATGCGGCTGCCCTCGATGAGGCTGAGGCGATCAATGAGCGGATGCGCTCACTGCTCGACCGGCTCGACCCGCACTACTTCACGCAGCTGAACAAGGAATTCCACTCCGTGCTGTTCAGGGCGTGCCCCAACCCGCTCGTCCTCGAGCAGGTGCACCGCTGCTGGACGCGGATGTCGGGGCTGCGCGATTCGACGTTCACGTTCGTGCCCGGCCGGGCCGAGGAGTCGGTTGTCGAGCATGCGCAGATCCTCGGGCTCATCCGCGACGGGGCCGAGCCCATCGACATCGAGCTCGCCGCCCGCAACCACCGCCACCGGACCCTGCAGGCGTTCCTCGACCGCAATCCCGCCACCTGACCGACCGGGCCGGCAGCCGACCGGCAGCCTGCCACCACTGACCATCTGACCACCTGATCGCATCTGACCACCTGATCCGTTTCACCCACTGACTGCGTCCGGCCCTGGGCGCACCGACACTCGGAGGGAATCCATGACGAACACTGACACCCCGAACCAGGCATCGCTGAGCGAGCGCCACGTGCCGGCTGATCTGCCCGAGCGGATCCAGCACTACATCAACGGCGAGTTCGTCGACTCGCTCGACGGCAGCACCTTCGACGTCCTCGAGCCGGTGTCGAATGAGACCTACGTGCAGGCCGCCGCCGGCAAGAAGGCCGACATCGACCGCGCTGTCGAGGCCGCCCGGAAGGCCTTCACCGAGGGCCCGTGGCCGAAGATGCTGCCGCGTGAGCGCTCGCGCGTGCTGCACCGCATCGCCGACATCGTCGAGACCCGCGGCGACCGGCTGGCCGAACTGGAGTCCTTCGACTCCGGCCTGCCGATCTCGCAGGCGCTCGGCCAGGCCCGCCGGGCGGCGGAGAACTTCCGGTTCTTCGCCGACCTCATCGTCGCCCAGTCCGATGACACCTTCAAGGTCCCCGGCCGCCAGATCAACTACGTCAACCGCAAGCCGATCGGCGTCGCCGGCCTCATCACCCCGTGGAACACCCCGTTCATGCTCGAGTCCTGGAAGCTCGGCCCGGCCCTGGCCACCGGCAACACCGTGGTGCTCAAGCCGGCGGAGTTCACCCCGCTCTCAGCCTCGCTGTGGGCTGGGATCTTCGAGGAGGCCGAGCTGCCGGCCGGTGTGTTCAACCTCGTCAACGGCATCGGCGAGGATGCCGGCGATGCGCTCGTCAAGCACCCGGACGTCCCGCTCATCTCCTTCACCGGTGAGTCGAAGACCGGCCAGCTGATCTTCGCCAACGCAGCCCCCTACCTCAAGGGCCTGTCGATGGAGCTCGGCGGCAAGTCCCCGGCCATCGTGTTCGACGACGCCGACCTCGACGGCGCCGTCGACGCCTGCATCTTCGGCGTCTTCTCCCTCAACGGCGAGCGCTGCACCGCCGGCTCCCGGATCCTCGTCCAGCG
This sequence comes from Brevibacterium gallinarum, assembly GCF_014836885.1. Classification (GTDB taxonomy): domain Bacteria; phylum Actinomycetota; class Actinomycetes; order Actinomycetales; family Brevibacteriaceae; genus Brevibacterium; species Brevibacterium gallinarum. Next base: position 195,697 of record NZ_JACSPY010000002.1, on the reverse strand, counting down.
CAGCATCTACGACGAGTTCGTCGAGAAGTACGCCGCGCAGGCCAAGCGCGTCAAGGTCGGCTACCCGCACGACCCGAAGACCGAGGTCGGAGCGCTCGTGCACCCGGAGCACTTCGAGAAGGTCATGAGCTACGTCGAGATCGGCAAGTCCGAGGCGAAGCTCGCCGCCGGCGGCGGCCGCCCGGAGGGCTTCGAGTTCGGCAACTTCGTCGCCCCGACCGTGTTCGTCGACGTCCCGCCGACCGCGCGGATCTTCCAGGAGGAGATCTTCGGGCCCGTCGTCGCGATCACCCCGTTCGACACCGAGGAGGAAGCGCTCGAGCTGGCCAACAACACGAAGTACGGCCTGGCCGCCTACGTGTGGACCAACGACCTCAAGCGCGCCCACAACTTCGCCCAGGCCGTCGAGTCCGGCATGGTGTGGCTGAACTCCAACAACGTCCGCGACCTGCGCACGCCCTTCGGCGGCGTCAAGGCCTCCGGCCTCGGCCACGAGGGAGGCTACCGCTCGATCGACTTCTACACCGATCAGCAGGCCGTGCACATCAACCTCGGCAAGGTCCACAACCCGTCATTCGGCAAGCAGTGAGCGCTCTGCGCAAGAAGTAAGGAACCGTCATGACCACCACACCACAGCCCGCCAACCCGATTCCGACCCCGTCCGCACCGGCACCCGATGTGCTGCGCTGCGCGTACATGGAGATCCAGGTCACCGACCTTCAGCGCTCGCGCGACTTCTACGTCGACGTGCTCGGGCTCGTCGTCACCGCTGAGGACGACAACGCCATCTACCTGCGCTCCTTCGAGGAGTTCATCCACCACAACCTCGTGCTGCGCAAGGGCGATGTCGCCGCGGTCGCCGCGTTCTCCTACCGGGTGCGCACCCCGGAGGACGTCGACCGTGCCGAGGCGTACTTCACCGAGCTCGGCTGCCGTGTCGAGCGCCGCCGGGACGGCTTCGTCAAGGGCATCGGCGACTCGGTGCGCGTCGAGGATCCGCTCGGCTTCCCGTACGAGTTCTTCTACGACGTCGAGCACGTCGAGCGCCTGGCCTGGCGCTACGACCTCTACACCCCCGGCGCACTCGTCCGCCTCGACCACTTCAACCAGGTCACCCCGGATGTGCCGCGGGCGGTGAAGTACATGGACGACCTCGGCTTCCGCACCACCGAGGACATCCGCGACTCCGCCGGCACCGTCTACGCCGCCTGGATGCGCCGCAAGCCGACCGTCCACGACACCGCGATGACCGGCGGCGACGGCCCGCGCATGCATCATGTCGCCTTCGCCACGCATGAGAAGCACAACATCCTCGCCATCTGCGACAAGCTCGGTGCGCTGCGCCTGTCGGACCACATCGAGCGCGGTCCCGGCCGTCACGGCGTGTCGAACGCGTTCTACCTCTACCTGCGTGACCCCGACGGCCACCGGGTGGAGATCTACACGCAGGACTACTACACCGGCGACCCGGACAACCCGGTCGTGACGTGGGACGTCCACGACAACCAGCGCCGCGACTGGTGGGGCACCCCGGTCGTGCCGAGCTGGTACACCGACGCCTCCCTCGTCCTCGACCTCGACGGCAAGCCGCAGCCGCTCGTGTCACGTGAGGACGATTCGGAGATGGAGGTCACCATCGGTGCCGACGGGTTCTCCTACACTCGGGAGAACGACGAGGATTCGATGCCGGAGTGGAAGCAGGGCGAATACAAGCTCGGCCACCAGCTCTGATCCATCCCACCCCACCCGCACCACCGCCTCGGGCGCGGTCGCTGCCTTCGGCAGCCGCTGCCAGGCCACCGTTCCCGAGGCGGTGGGCACCTCCGCTTGGAAGGAGACCCCATGCTCGATGAGCAGACCATCGCCCAGATCGCCGACGAGCTCGCCGAGGCTGAGCGCACCCACACCCAGATCCCGAGGCTGACCGCCCGGTTCGAGTCCATGACCGTCGAGGACGCCTATGCGGTGCAGAACGAGTGGCGCCGCCGCCAGATCGCCGCCGGGCGGAGGCAGGCCGGCCGCAAGATCGGCCTGACCTCGAAGGTCATGCAGCAGGCGACCGGGATCAGCGAACCGGACTACGGCGTCATCTTCTCCGACATGGTCTACGAGAACGGTTCGGTCATCGAGCATGAGCGGTTCTCCGGGGTGCGCATCGAAGTCGAACTCGCCTTCGCGCTCAAGGAGCCGCTCGCAGGCCCCGATGTCACCGTCTTCGACGTCATGCGCGCCACCGAATACGTTATCCCGGCCCTGGAGATCCTCGACAGCCGCGTCGAGATGGAGGGCCGCAGCATCGTCGACACCATCAGCGACAACGCCGCGATGGGTGCGATGGTCGTCGGCGGCAACCCGACCGACCCGCACGACGTCGACCTGCGCTGGGTGTCCGCACTGCTGTACCGCAACGAGTCGATCGAGGACTCCGGTGTCGCCGCCGCAGTGCTCAACCACCCGGCGATGGGTGTCGTGTGGCTGGCGAACAAGCTCGCCGAGCACGGCGACAGCCTCGCCGCCGGCGAGGTGATCCTCGCCGGCTCGTTCACGAAACCGATGTGGGTCCAGCCCGGCGACACCGTGCTGGCCGACTATGGACAGATGGGAACGATCTCATGCCGCTTCGTCTGAACCCGACCTTCGCCGCCGAACTGCAGCAGGCGACCGGCACCTCGGGCGCGTCTGATGCGCAGGCGACCGCCGCCTCGGGCGCGGGCACTGCTGCCGGGCGCACGCTCTACGGCGGCTGGGTGTCGTCGGGCTCGCCGACGATGGCCGAGATCATGGCCGGAGCCGGCCTCGACTGGCTGCTCATCGACATGGAGCACACGCCCAACAGCCTCGAAGCGGTCCTCCACCAGCTCTACGCCGTCTCCGCCTACCCGACGACGCCGGTCGTGCGGGTGCCGGTGGCCGATGCGACGATCATCAAGCAGGTCCTCGATCTGGGCGCGCAGAACATCCTCGTGCCAATGGTCTCGACGCGAGCCGAGGCCGAGGCGGTGGCCGCGGCTGCGCAGTATCCGCCGGCTGGGGTGCGCGGTGTCGGTTCGGCGCTGGCGCGCTCGGCGCGCTGGAACCGGGTGCCGGACTACCTCACCGAAGCCGCCGCGCACGTGTCCGTGTTCGTGCAGATCGAGACGCGCACCGGGGTGGAGAACGCCGCGGCGATCGCCTCGACGCCGGGCATCGACGGGGTGTTCGTCGGGCCCTCCGACCTCGCCGCCTCGATGGGGCACCTCGGCCAGCAGACCCACCCCGAGGTGGTCGCTGCGGTGCGCTCGGTGCTCGCCGAGGTGCGGGCGGCCGGCACCTTCGCCGGTGTCAACGCCTTCGACCCGGACACCGCGCGCGCCTATGCCGAGGCCGGTGCCCAGTTCATCCTCGTCGGCGCTGATGTCGCGATCGTCGCCCGCGGGGCGGAGAAGCTCGCCGCGGACTTCATCGGGAACTGAGGATGCACAGGCATTGATCTGACGCTCACCGCCGCCCTACGATGAGGATTCCACCGCCGGAATCCGGGCAGGCCGCGCCTGCCGGACTGAGGGGAGAGACGATGCAGATCACCGGAGCCGTCCTCGAACAGATCGGGGCCGCCCGCCCCTACGCCGACACCCACCCGCTGACGATCAGCCGCCTCGACCTCGCCGAACCCGGTCCTGAGGATGTGCTCGTGCGCATCCGCGCCGCAGGGCTGTGCCACTCGGATCTGTCCGTCGTCGACGGCAACCGGCCCCGGCCCACCCCGATGCTACTCGGCCACGAGGCCTCGGGCATCGTCGAACGGGTCGGTGAGCAGGTCACCGACCTCGTGCCCGGCCAGCAGGTGAGCACCGTGTTCCTGCCGCGCTGCGGGCAGTGCGCCAACTGCGCGACCGACGGCAAGCTGCCGTGCACTCGGGGCACTGCGGTCAACAACGCCGGCACCCTCGTCGGCGACCGGATCCTGCTGCGCCGCGACGGGGCAGAGGTGCGCCACCACCTCGGCGTCTCCGGTTTCGCCCCCCATGCGGTGCTGCACCGCTCCTCGGTCGTGCCGGTCGGAGCGGATGTGCCTGCCGACATCGCCGCGGTCCTCGGCTGTGCGGTGCTCACCGGCGGCGGGGCGGTCATCAACGCCGGCCGTCCAGCCGACGGCGACGATGTCATGGTCGTCGGACTCGGCGGGGTCGGGATGGCTGCGCTCATCACCGCGCTGTCGCTGAAGAAGCGCGCCCGGGCCGGCAGAGACGATGGCGGCGACGGTGGTGGCGGCGATGGTGGCGCGGACGGCCATGTCGGCAAGGTGATCGGCGTCGATGCGAATCCGGCGAAGCTGTCCCGGGCGATCGAGCTCGGCGCCGATGCCGCTCACACCCCAGCCGAGGTGGCTGAGCAGGGTGTGCGCGCGGCTGTCGTCATCGAGGCCGCCGGGCATCCGCAGGCCTTTGAGACCGCTGTCGCTGCGACCGGGGTCGGTGGGACGACCGTGACCGTCGGCCTGCCGGCACCGGATGCGCGCTCGGAGATCACCCCGCTCGTGCTCACCGCTGAGGCGCGCACGATCATCGGCTCCTACCTCGGCTCGGCTGTGCCGGCGCGCGACATCCAGGTCTATGAGCGACTGTGGCGTGAGGGTGCGCTGCCGGTCGGCGAGCTCATCTCCGGGCACATCCGGCTGGAGGAGATCAACGACGCCCTCGACACCCTCGCCGACGGCCAGGCCGTCCGCCAGGTCATCATGTTCGACGAGCCGGCGGAGGGCTGAGGGCCTCCTGCAGAGCCCGCACTTCCCAGCGGCTCTGCGCCTGTGACACGGTTGAGCCATGAGTGATCCGAAGAAGAAACTCAGTCCTGCAGAGATCGCCGCGGCGAACCTGACCGGTTGGGAGCAGCGCGACGAGACGATCGTGGCGACGTTCCGCACCGGCGATTTCGCCGCGGGCCTGGAGTTCACCAACCGGATCGGCGCTGCCGCTGAGGACGCCGACCATCATCCCGACATACTGCTGTCCTACCCGCAGGTGCAGGTGACGCTGTGGAGCCATGATGTCGGAGGGCTGACGAGCCGCGACGTCCGCATGGCCCGGAAGATCAGCCAGCTGGCAGCCGAAGCGGGCATCGAGACCGTCTGAACTCGGCTGTGAGCGATGGTGTGCACGTCGTGTGGAATCGAGACTTCTCGGTTCCACACGAAACGCACGCTGATCCGGCGATGGTGTGCACGTCGTGCGGAATCGGCGTGCGTCGAGTCCACATGAACTGCACGCGGCCAGCCGGGCCAGCCCGGTTTCGGGACCTCAACAACGTTCACTGCAACATCAACGCTCGTCGATGTGGTAGTCAACGACGTTCGCGGCTCTGACCGGCTCAGCCCCGCCCTGTCAGCCGGTGCGTTCCGAGCACTTCATGCCGGGTCGGCCCGTGCCCGCGGTGAGAAGCGACAAGACTGATCGCCTCGACCCGCCACCGCAATGCGGGGAATGCGTCGAGCACCTGCAGCCATTTCGTCGCGTTGATCGCCCGCCTGCCGGTGCGGGCGATCGTCAGGTGCGGCACCGGGTCGGTCGAGTCGACACGGGTGCCAGCATTGTTGGCGACATTGCGCGCCCGCTGCTGCAGGCGGATGACCTCATCCCGCCCCGCCCCGATCCCGAGGTAGAGCACCTTCGCCTCGGCCGCGTTCGGAAACGCTCCTCCCCCAGCCAACTCGATGTCGAAGGGCGCAATCGTCTGGGCGGTCTCGGCGAGCATCTCGTCGATCCGGTCCTCGCAGTCGGTAGTGACATCGGGCATGAACGCCAGCGTCACATGCCACAAGCGTTCAGCTGTGAAGCGCAGGTTCTCGTCGATCCCGCGCCGAGGCTCGACGAGCTCACCCAGCGTCTGCACAATCTCAGACGGCGGGTGGATGGCGGTGAACATCCGCTGTCCCATCAGTCCTCCTCAACCCCGCACCCTGACCGGCTCCTCAGCCCTCGCCGCGGTCTCGTTCAGCCCGGCGGATCATATCCGGGTTGAGGTCCGCGAGAGTCGCGGCACCCATGAGGTGCATGGTCACCCGCATCTGCGCTTCGAGCAGTTCGAGGACCTTGCGCACGCCGGCCTCGCCTGCAGCCATCAGGCCGTAGAGGTATGCCCGGCCGATGAGCGTGAAGTCGGCCCCGTAGGCGAGCGCGGCGAGGATGTCGGCACCGTGCATGATCCCGGAGTCGAGGATGATCTCGACATCGTCTCCGGCGGCGGCACGCACCACCGGTAGGGCATCGAAGCTCGTCGGCGCGCGGTCGAGCTGGCGACCGCCGTGATTCGATACGACGAGGCCGTCGGCGCCGTTGTCGAGTGAGCGCTGCGTGTCCTCGGCGGTGAGCACACCTTTGACGAACAGCTTCCCGGGCCACTGCTCGCGGATCCAGGCGAGGTCCTCCATCGACAGGGTCGGGTCGAACATCCCGTTGATGAGCTCGGCCAGCGAGGCGGTGTCATCGGACAGCGACGCGAAGGTCAGCGGGTCGGTGGTGAGGAAGTTGATCCACCATTCGGGCCGGTAGGACGCGTCGAGCACGGTGCCCAGCGTCAGCTTCGGCGGCACGGTCAGGCCGTTGCGCACATCGCGCAACCGCCGCCCGGCGATCGCGGTGTCGACGGTGACGAGCAGCGTCCGGTAGCCGGCCGCCCACGCGCGCTGGATGAGGTCATGGGAGGCGTCGCGGTCGCGCCACAGGTACAGCTGGAACCACTTCGTCGCATTCGGCGCCGCCGCCGCGACGTCCTCGATCGACTGTGTGCCCATCGTCGACAGCGAGAACGGCACCCCGGCCCGTTCGGCGGCCCGCACACCTGCGATCTCGCCTTCGGCCTGCATCATGCGCGTGAATCCGGTCGGCGCGATGCCCACCGGCAGCCGGAAGGTCTCCGCGGCCACGCTGGCGGTCAGGTCGAGCTGGTCGTTGCCGGCCAGGATCGCCGGGACGAATTCGAGCTCGGCGAACGCCTCGCGGTTGCTGCGATGGGTGACCTCGGACTCGGCCGCCCCATCAACGTAGTCGAACGGCCCGGTCGGGGTCCGTCGCTTGGCGATCTTGCGCAGGTCCTCGATGCTGCTGACGCGGCTCAGGCGCTGCTGGCGCCGGTTGAGCTGCACGTCGAACTGCATGAGCGGGCGGAGATCGTTCCAGCGGGGAATGCGTCGTCGTAGTGCCATGGCCACAGGCTACCGTCTTGCCCGCCGTCGCCGAGGCGGTGGTCGGCAGAGAAGATCCGGCCCCAGACGGGCTGGGAACCGCCGTGCGCGTGTGCCAGGATGAGGTCATGGCTGATCTTGTGCTCTTCCATTCCGCGCTCGGGCTGACCGAGGGCATGACGCAGCTGGCCGCGCAGTTCTCCGATGCCGGTCATGCCGTCCACACTCCCGACTACTACGACGGTCATGTCTTCGACTCGGTCGAGGCGGGAATCGCCTACCGTGACGACGTCAGCTTCCCGGAGTTGGCGAAGCGGGTTGCCAGCCTCATCGAGGACCTCGAGGGGCCGCTCGTGTTCGGCGGTTGGTCACTCGGTGCCGCGATGGCGCAGTCGATGGGCAAGCGGGATCCGCGGGCGGCCGGCGCGCTGTTGTTCCACGCCGGAGGTGTGCCGAAGAAGACCTCCTGGCAAGCCGGGGTGCCTGTGCAGATCCACTATGCGATCGGCGATGAGTGGATCGATGCCGGTGCACCGGAGCTGCTCGTCGCCTCCGTCGCCGAGGCGGGGGCGAACGCCGCGCAGTTCGTCTACCCCGGCAGCGCGCACCTGTTCACCGACCCGTCTGCCCCGGAGTACGACGCAGACTTGGCCCGGCTGCTCATGGCCCGGGTGCAGGCGTTCCTGGCAGAGGAGATCGACCGCAACCGGACCTGATCAGACCGCGCTCTGATCGGCGGAGCGGGGAGTTCGAACTGCGTCGTTCACGCGACCGGCGGAGTGGGACCGCAGGGTATGGCCGAAAATTTCTTCAAAGAATTTTCTTTGCATCCTGACCTGCAACGATAGCTGTTTCGCAGGCTGCCGGGCCCGTTTTCGCCGCGATGAGGGCTCGTTCTGTGGTAGGGGTGTCCGTGCCTCAATCTAGGTTGGAAGCAGATACACCGAAGGAGGTGATCTGCCATGACCGCCGAGTCCGTTCCGGCCGAGGGAGCCCATCCGGCCGAAGCCCATCCTGAGTTCCTCGATGCCGCCGACATCGCGCAGCTCAAATCACACTGCCCCGAACTGCTGGCCACGGTCACGGCACTAGAGGACACCGCCTCCACGATCCAGCACAATGCCGCCCTCGACAGTGCCGCAGCGATCGCCATCGGCAAGGGACTTGAGCTCGTCCGCCGGAAACTCGAATCCGCCACCGCACAAAGCACACGCCTCATGTCAGAGCAGATCGAACCCAGCCACTACGATGTGCGGAAGCTGCCAGCACTACTGAAACAGAAGATGCGCATCACCACCCACGAGGCCCGCCGCCGGCTGTCGATGGCTCGCTGTTTAACGGAGCATCACAGCACGACCGGTCAGCCGATCCCAGCCCAGCTGCCGGAAGTTGCTGCCTGTCTGCAGGCAGGCACGATCTCGGTAGACCAGGCGCAGGCGATCATCAAGCAGATCGATGCTCTGCCACCTCGCGTGCGCGCCGAACACAAACCCGCCATCGAACGGGTCCTGGTCGAAAACGCCCCAGGCCTGCGAGTGGAGGAATTCCGGGTGCTCGGCAAACGCATCCTCGGCTACCTCGACCCAGACGGAAAACTCGAAACCGAACCCAGCCATCCCGACGACTACTTCGTCACCGTCAACCAGAAAACCAACGGCGACTGGATCCTCCGCGGACTCCTCGACTCGACAACCGGGCTGACCCTCAACGCACTGCTGACCAACCGCCAACAAGGCCCAGCCGACATTATCGATGCCGTCCACACGACAGCAAACGATCCACAGGGCGGCTCCGCGTCCCCTGAAGAAGACGGTTCCACTGTGGCCGGTGCCGGTCACCTCGATGCCGTAGGCTCGTCATTCGGCCCACCCGCCCTGGAACCCTTCGCAGACTCCTGGGAGGACGCCGGCTGCCAACCAAACGCGTCGACTGTCGATGGCAGCCCGACAGTCGCGCCGGTCTTCGACGACAACCGCCCCGACGGTGCACGCCGCCATGACCGGTTCTCAGTCCTCATCACCCGCGGCGCCTGCGAACCCACCGGTGCCGGTTCCTATGCTCTTGTCGTCACTGCCACAGCTGAACAGCTCGCCCGCGGCGAAGGCGAGGTCGAAGCCGCAGGCGGCCACACGCGCCTCGAAGACATCCTGCAGCTCTCCCCTGGAGGGAAGTTCTACTATTCGGCCACCAGACCAGGCACCCGCGACGTCAAGGTCCGCACCGAGGCCCGGTTCGCCACCCCAACCCAGATGACACTGCTCAAAGCACGCGACCGCGGCTGCAGCTTCCCCGACTGCGATATCCCCGTCGGCTGGTGCGAAGCCCACCACATGCACGCCCACCGCCACGGCGGACCCACCGATCTGAACAACCTCACACTGCTCTGCCGCTTCCACCACGCCTGGCACGAACGCCACGGCTGGCGATCCACACTCATCAACGGACTACCCGCCTGGATACCACCCCAGACACTCGACCGAACCCAACGCCCGCTCTTCCACTCCCGATTCCAAGCCGAACTAACCGATCCGATCACACTCTTCCCCGAATGATGTATCCGCCTGCCTAAGCGGGCTACCGCCGGAGCGCTCCTCGCGGGGTGACCGGACGTGCTCGCCGCATCACCCCACCGGCAGCTCAGTCCATCACGAGGCCGTTGTCGACGACGAGGTTCTGGCCGGTCACCGCACGTGAGGCCGGTGAGGCGAAGAACGTCACCGCCGAGGCGAACTCCTCGGGGGTCGTGACGTGTCCCAGCGGAGTGTTCTCAGCGATCGCGTCGAACACCGCATCAGGGGTGGCCGAAGAGGCATCGGTGGTGCGCAGCAGTCCGCCGGAGACCATGTTGACCCGCACGCCCAGCGGCCCGAGATCCTTGGCGTAGGTGCGGGTGAGCGAGAGCAGCGCGGCCTTCGCAGCCGTGTAGTCGTGATAGGGCACGACGGGGTTCTGGAACAGGTTGGTACCGATGTTGACCACCCGGCCCGACCCGATCTCGCGGAACCCGTTCATCGCCGCCTGGATGACGTGCATCGCCCCGCCGACGGTGCCGCGGAACTGCTGTTCGAAGGCGGCGAAGGCGATCTCATCGGCGTCCGGGCGCTCATCGCCGTTGAAGGAGAAGTCGACAAGCGCGTTGTTGATGACGGTGGAGACCGGCTGGCCGAACTCCTCGCGGGCGGTCTCGAACATCGCCACCACCTGGCGGAAGTCGGTGACGTCGGCTTCGACGGCCAACGCGCGACCGCCTCGGGCCCGGATCTGCTCGGCGAGCTCCTGGGCCTGGTCAGCCGAATAGCGGTAGTTGATGACGAGTGCCGCGCCCTCGCAGTAGAAGGCCTTGACGAGCGCGGCGCCGAGCCCGCGGCCGCCTCCGGTGACAAGGACGAGCTGTTCGTTCAGCGGCAGCGCCGCCGTCGTGTGAGCCTGCGCGTTCGACATCGAAACTCCCTAAGGCTGGGGCCGCACGCGGCCCGTGGACGTGAGGTTCCACCAGCCTATCCGGTTCTCACCGGTCTGAGCAGTGCGCCCTCAGGCGGTCTCAGCCGCGTCCGGCGCGTTCGGCTGCGCGGCGCTGCCGGCGGGTGAGGAACTCCCTCTCGCCTGCCGCGTGATCCGCTCCCGAGCTGGTGGTGACCGGTTCCGAGGCGGTGGTTCCCTCCGCCTCGGCGAGGTCACGCGCTGGGCCGGGAGCCTCACCCGGGCGGGTCGCAGCGGAGCCGTCGGCGAGGCGGTCGCCGTCCTCACCGCCGGGTAGTTCCGAACGTCGAAGCCGAGCTTCCTGCCCGGGGCGGTCAGCGGGTAGAGGATGAGGAACCACAGAGCGATGAGCACGCCTGCAATGATGAGGATGTTGCCCCAGGCCGGGATCGCGCGGTCGAAGGCGAGCAGCGCCTCCTGCAGCGCTCCGGCGGTCGCGGTGGAGATGACCTCCGGGGCGCCGACGAGGCCGTTGGTGGCCATGAAGATGACGCCGACGGCGATGAAGACGATGCCGGAGATGAGCGAGGTCGTGTGGAAGTCCCGGCCGGCGATCGTGATCGTCCTGCCGCGCAGCCACGACATCCGGTTGGCGCCGAGCTTCTGCCACACGACGGCGATGACGAACACCGGCACCGCGATGCCGAGCGCATAGACCGACAGGTAGAACATGCCGGTCAGCGGGCTGCCGCCCGAGGCTGCCAGGGTGAGCACGGCACCGAGGATCGGGCCGGTGCAGAATCCGGCGACACCGGAGACGATGCCGAGCACATAGGCGCTCAGCAGCGAGGCGGTGCCGCCGCTGCCGGCGCCGGGGTTGCGCAGGCTCTCGGGCATGAAGCGGCCCAGGTCGAAGCCGAGCCCGAAGATCTGCAGCAGTCCGAAGACGATGAGCAGGACGCTGGCGACCATGATGAGGGTGGTGCGGTGGGCGGTCAGCAGCGCGCCGATGAATCCGGCGCCGGCACCCATCGGCAGCAGGATCGTGAGCAGGCCGATGAAGAACATCGCCGCCCGGCCGACGAGCTTCGTCCCGCCGGAGACGGTGAAGGCGAAGAACGCCGGGATGAGCAGCGCCCCGCACGGGCTCAGCAGAGCGAGCACGCCGCCGAGGAAGGCTGCGGTGAGGCCGATCGTCATGAGTCGCCTCCTGCTTCGTACGGGTTGTCCTGCTCAGCGGTCTCGATGGCGTTCTGGAACTCCTCCAGCGGCTGCGCACCGGACATCGGCTGTCCGTTGATGAGGAAGGCCGGGGTGGAGAACGCACCGACCTCGGCGGCCTCTTCGGCGTTGTCGCGCACGTGCTGGTAGGCCTCATCGGATTCCATGTCGCGCTCGAACTGCGCGACGTCCATGCTCAGCGCCTGCGCGGCGGCGGTGAGCTTCTCCTGCGTCAGGTCGGACGGGTCGAGCGGCTCACCGTCGCCGAACAGGCTCTGGTGGAACTCGATGTACTGGTTCTGCTGGCCGGCCGCCCACGCGGCGCGGGCGGCGCGGTTGGAGTCCTCGCCGAAGAAGTCGACGTCGCGCCATTCGATGCGCAGCTTCGCCTCATTGAGGTATTGGTCGATGAGCTGCGGTTCGACCTCGGCGGAGTGCTTGGCGCAGAACGGGCACAGGAAGTCGGTGAAGACGACCATCGCCACCGGCGACTCGGGGTTGCCGAGCCCGAAGGGGTCCTCGGCGTCGCGCCGGGCCTCACCGGGGGTCTCACCGTCGGATTCGCTGTCGGCCGCAGCCGAGGCGTCGGTGCCGGAGTCGGCGCCGCCAGCCTGGCCAGCCGGCTGGGTCTGCTCGGCCACCGGGGCAGGCTGATCGTCCTCGTCGATGACGAGGATGAAGATCGCGATGAGGGCGATGACGAGGATATTCACCGGAATCGCCCAGAACCAGAAGGGCCGGGAATTGGCACGCACGTCCCTACCATAACGAAGGCTCTGGCGCCTGTGCACACGCTGAACACAAGGTCACTTGCCGCTTAAGAAGACCCTGCCCGGCGCACCGCCGCACCTCGGAGCAGACGGGGATATAGGGTGTCAGCACAGCCTCCTCCCCTGCCCGGCCGCCTGCGCGGCATCCCCATCCGGAAGGCGACTCTGACGTGAACCGCACTGCGGGACTTCCCACCCTGGCCCTCGGCGCAGCCTGCCTGCTGGCTGCCAGCCTGTCCGTCTGGATCGAGGTGCTCTTCGCCTCGCTGCTGCTGGCGGCCACACTGGCGCTCACCGCGGCGGGCCTCACCTGCGTTCTCATCGGTGCCTTCGCACGCTTCGCCAGCCGCGCGGTGCGGGCGACGTTCCTCATCGGGTGCAGCCTGGCTGCCGGGCTGTTCGCCTTCGGCACGCTGCGGCTGCTGCTGGACAACCTCGCCCACTCCAGTGGTGCCAACATCGGCGCCGGGCTCATGTACCTGGCCGGCAGTCTGCTGACGGCCCTCGCCGGGCTCATCGTCCTGGCCGTCGCCGTCGTCGGCGCCATCGAAGCGCAGCGCACAGCGCGCACCCCGGCTGCGGCAGCAGTCGACCCAGCCGCAGCAACCGATCCGGCTGCGGCAGCGACAACCGCACCCGCGACCGCCGAACCCGCCGCTGGCCACACCGGCGATGATCTGCCGCGCATCCGGCGCTTCTTCGGATTCGCCTGCCTGCTGATCGCCGCACCCCTGTTCATGGCCGTCTCCACCTGCACCGACGCGCCGGCGACAGACTCCGCGTGGCCGACTGCCTGTGCGATCCTCTTCAGCTGCTGCGCTGTCATCCTCGCGATCTGCGGGATATGGCTGCTGGCCCACCCACGCATCATGCTCGCAGTCTGCCTGCTCGTCTACCTCCTCGGCCTCGGCCTGCTGTTCGCCCGGCTGCCTCGCTTCGCCTCCGCCGGCGAACTCGACCACGACGCCCGCCTGAGCCTCATCGAACTGCTGACGATCGGGGCCCCGGACCTGCTGGCAGCCATCACCGCCGGCCTCGCCCTGGCGATCGCTGTGCGCCTCACGGTGCGCAGTGCGCCCACACCCCAGTGACCACAAGCCCCCTTGCCATCAACGATCAGCCGCACGCCGCCTCGGGCCCGGTGCCGTCAATCCTCGCCTCCAGGTCCCTGCTCGGGGCCGAGACCGCCGCCTGACCGCACAGGGACGCCGAACGCCGGGCACCTGCCGGTTGCAGTGATTTGCCAGCTTGGGTATTAGGATGAGTCGGAGACTCTGCACCGTCAACCTCGCGAAACGGACCCTTCTTTGAACGGCAATTCGACTTTCCGGCACTCCAACGTCGCACTCCTCGGCCTCGCCGAGGTGACGGCACCTGTCGAGGTCACTTCGGCCTCCTTCGACCAGCGACTCGCCGGAACCCTCGAACGCCTCAACCTGCCCCACGGTCTGCTCGAGCGCGTCGCCGGTGTGCGCACCCGCCGCAACTGGGAGCACCCCTCGGACTTCTCCACCGGTGCCGCCGAGGCCGGGCGCACGGTGCTGCGCGAGACCGGTATCGACGCCGAGCAGGTCGGGCTCATGATCAACACCTCCGTCACCCGCGAGAACCTCGAGCCCTCTGTTGCGGTGTCGGTCCACCACGGCATCGGCCTGCAGCCGCACGCCATGAACTTCGATCTCACCAACGCGTGCCTGGGATTCGTCAACGGGATGACCCTGGCAGCGACGATGATCGACTCCGGCCAGCTCGACTACGCCCTCATCGTCGCCGGTGAGGACGCCTCCCGGGTGCAGGAGTCGACGATCGAGCGGCTCTCCCGCCCGGAGATCACGCGCGCGGAATACCTCAACGAGTTCGCCTCCCTGACGCTGGGCTCCGGGGCCTCCGCGGCCCTACTCGGCCCGGCCGACAAGCATCCGGAGGGCCACCGGATCCTCGGCGGGGTGACCCGGGCGGCGACGTGGAACCATCAGCTGTGCGTCGGCGACCACGACGGCATGTTCACCGACGCCAAGGGCCTGCTGGAGAACGGCATGGAGCTCGTCACCACCGCCTGGCACACCGCCCACGGCGACGGCTGGGACTGGCGGAACATGGACGCCTACGTCATGCACCAGGTCTCTGACATCCACACGAACTCGATCGCCAAGGCCGTCGACCTCGACACGGCCCGGATCCCGAAGACCTACCCGCAGCTCGGCAACGTCGGCCCGGCCTCCCTGCCGATCACGCTCACCCGCAAGGCCGCAGAGCTCACCACCGGTGACCGTGTGCTGTGCATGGGCGTGGGCTCGGGCCTGAACACGGCGATGACGGAGATCGAGTGGTGAGACTGCCCGGCCTCAGCCCCCGCCTGCCGGCCCGCCCCGCCGAGACGCCGGGTATCCTGCCGGGCTGGGATCCGCAGTGGTCGCGGCTGGTGACCGTCGGCACGGTCGACGGTGAGCGCACCTTCCACGTCCTCGACACCCTCCCGGCACTCCAGGCCGAAGGGCTCACACCGACCGGCACGATCCTCGCTCTGCACGGCAACCCCACCTGGTCCTACCTGTGGCGCCACCTGGCTGCCGCCTCCCTTGACCGCGCCCGAGGCGGGGGTCCTGTCTGGCGGGTCATCGCCCCGGACCAGCTGGAGATGGGATTCTCCGAACGCCTCGCACACACCGGCCTGCCGACCACCCACGGTCCCGGCTACCGGCGCATCGCCGAACGCGTCGCGGACTTCGACGCCGTCGTCAGCGAGCTCATCGGGCAGTGCCCGACCGCGCGCACCGTCACCCTCGGCCATGACTGGGGTGGGGTGCTGTCGCTGACGTGGGCGGCCCGCAACCAGGACCGCATCGACGCGGTCATCTCACTCAACACCGCCGTCGCCCAGCCGGAGGGCACCCCGATCCCGGCACCCCTGCAGGCGGCCCTGGCCGGGCCGATGCTGCCGCTGTCAACAGTGCGCACCGACTGGTTCCTGCGCACCACCCTCGCCCTGGCCCAGGATTCGCTGACCGACGAGGAGAAGGACGCCTTCCGCGCCCCGTACCGCACGGCTGAGCTGCGCGGCGGGATCGGCGCCTTCGTCGCTGACATCCCGGCGGTCGAAACCCACCCGTCGTATGCCGAGCTGCAGCGGCTCGGAGACGACATCGCCGGCATCGACCTGCCGGCCCTGCTCATCTGGGGGCCGAAGGACCCGGTGTTCTTGGAGCGGTTCCTGCGCGATCTGCGCCACCGCCTGCCCCAGGCGGACATCCACCGCTGCGAGAAGGCCTCCCACCTCGTCAGCGAAGACACCGATGTCGCCGGCATCGTCCTCGACTGGCTCACCGCCCAGTTCGCCGCACCCGGCCAGCCGGCCGGCGCGGCGGGACCGGCTGACGAGACCGGCGCGGCTGACGAGACCGAGGCCGCGGGACCGGCTGACGGCCAGCGGCCCGCGGACAGCCAGCAGCCGGCGGCCACTGCGCCGATGATCTATGATGCGCTGGCCGAACGCGCAGACGATGAGGCGATCGCCTCGGTCGACATGTCCCAGCGCCCACCGCAGTCGGTGAGCTGGCGGCAGCTCTCCGGCGTCGTCGACGGGATCGCAGCCGGATTGCAGGCCCGCGGCCTGGCACCCGGTGACCGGGTATCGCTGCTCGTGACCCCGGGCAACAACCTCACCGCCGCCGCCTACGGTGTGCTCAAGGCAGGCGGCACCGTCGTCGTCGCCGACGCCGGCCTCGGGGTGGCCGGGATGACCCGGGCGATCCGGTCTGCTGACCCGCAGTGGATCATCGGCGAACTGCCCGGCCTCACCCTGGCCCGCACCGCCGGCTGGCCGGGCCGGCGGATCTCCATCAGCCCCCTGCCAGGCCCCGAGCGACTGGCGCTGAACGTCGAGACCTCGCTGACCGAGCTCATCCGCGAAGGCCACGCCCACCTCGCCGCCGGTGAGCCGCTGCGCACCCCAGGACCTGCGGATCTGGCTGCGGTGCTCTTCACCTCCGGGTCGACCGGCCCGGCCAAGGGCGTGCGCTACACCCACGCCCAGCTCTCTGCGCTCATGGGCGTGCTCACCCGCACCTTCGACATGCGCCCGGGTGCCGGGCTCGTCGCCGGGTTCGCCCCCTTCGCACTCTTCGGCCCCGGCCTCGGGGTCACAAGCGTGACCCCGGACATGTCGGTGACCAAACCGCGCACGCTCACCGCCGCGGCCCTAGCCGATGCCATCGCCGAGGCGGACTGCACGATGGTCTTCGCCTCCCCGGCGGCCTACACCAATGTCTGCGCGACCGCCGCTGAGCTCACCGAAGCGCAGCGGGCCGCCTGCGCCGGGGTCGAGCTTGCGCTCTCGGCCGGGGCGCCGGTGCCGCTGTCGCTCATGGACCAGGTGGCCGAGATCTTCCCGCACGCACAGATCAACTCCCCCTACGGGATGACCGAGGGCCTGCTGCTGGCCGATATCGACCGGCATGAAGTGGCCGCCGCCGAGGCGGAGAGCACCGCGCGCACGGACAGCGCCGATGACGCAGACCCGGGTGCGCAGGCGGCGCGCGGCGTGTGCGTCGGCACCCCGATCGACGGGGTGCGCTTCGCCCTGGCCCCCATCGACGCCGACGGCCGGTCTGCCGATGAGCTGCTGACCGGGACGAACGCCCAGCAGGTGCTCGGCGAATTCGTCGTCTCCGCCGCCCACATCAGAAACGGCTACGACAGGCTGTGGTCGACCGACCAGCAGGCCGGCCGCGACACGCTCGACGGGCAGCGCTGGCACCGCACCAACGACATCGGCCACATCGACGCTTCCGGCCGAATCTGGATCGAAGGCCGCCTCCAGCACATCATCACCACCCCGGCCGGCCCGCTCGGCCCCGGCGGGATCGAAGCACTGACCGACCGCGACCCAGCGGTCTTCCGCTCTGCGGCCGTCGGCGTCGGACCGACCGGCACACAGGCACTCGCCCTCGTGCTCGAACCCGCAGCCGGCAGCGACCCGGAATCCGGCGAACCCCTGGCCCCCGGCCTGGCACCGCTGCCGGTCGCCCAGCGGCTGCGCGCTCAGGTGGCCGCCGCGACCGGCTCGGACGTCGCCGCCGTGCTCATCGCCCCGTCGTTCCCGACCGACATCCGCCACAACTCGAAGATCGACCGCTCCCGGCTGGCCGACTGGGCCGCCGCCGTGCTGGGCGGCGAGCCGATCCGCACACCCTGACCACCGCCTCGGGCCCGGCCAGCACTCCAGGAGGAACAGTGAAGATTCTCGTCACCGGCGCATCCGGTCTGCTCGGCTCCTCAGTCGCTGCCGCGCTGGCCTCCGCCGGTCACACGGTCACCACCCTGCAGCGCCGTCCATCCGGGGTCGGCGGGGTACGGGACATCGCCGCCTCGATCACCGATGCCGCCGCCGTCGCCGAGGCGGTGGCCGGCCAGCAGGCGGTCGTGCACCTGGCCGCGAAGGTCTCGATGACCGGGGATCCGGCCGATTTCGAGGCGATCAACATCGCCGGCACCCGCACACTGCTCTCAGCGGCCCAGGATGCAGGCGTGAACCGGTTCGTGCACATCTCCTCCCCCTCGGTCGCCCATGCCGGTGACTCCCTCGTCGGCGAGGGCGCAAGCGCGGCTGACCCGGAGCAGGCTCGGGGAGAGTATGCGCGCACCAAAGCCCACGGCGAACTGCTCGCACTCGCTGCTGACAGCGCGGACTTCCGGGTCCTCGTGCTGCGCCCGCACCTCATGTGGGGCCCTGGTGATGTGCAGCTGACCGAGCGGATCATCGACCGCGCCCGCGCCGGCCGGATGCCGGTGCTCGGCACCGGGGCGGCACTCATCGACACGCTCTACATCACCAATGCCGTCGACGCGATCCTCGCCGCGCTCACGGCAGTCGAGCACCATCACGGTGAGGCGCTCGTCGTCACCAACGGCCAGCCGCGGCCGGTCGGTGAGCTCATGACCCAGATGGCACTGGCTGGTGGTGCCCGCCGCCCGAAGCTCAGCGTGCCCGTGCCCGCCGCCCTGGCCGCCGGCACCGTCGTCGAGAAGGTGTGGGATCTCGCCGCTGACGTCGAGGACGCACTGGCCGCCCGGCTGCCGGACCCGGCCGCAGCTCGCCTGCACGAGACTCTGGCCGATGAGCCGCCGCTCACCCGGTTCCTCGCCGAACAGCTCTCGACCGCCCACTGGTTCGACCAGCGCCGCACCCGCGCAGTCCTCAACTGGCAGCCCAGGGTCAGCATCGACGAGGGCCTGACCGAACTCGCCGCCCACTACGGCGGCGCTGCCCCGACCGTCGCCGCGACGATGCCGGCAGGTCGCTGATGCTCACCGTCACCGGTCTCGTCGCCGGCTACCCGGCCGGGTTCGCGCTGCCGCCTGTGCACCTGGACCTGGCTGCTGGGTCGATCGTCCGGCTGGCCGGTGCGAACGGGGCCGGCAAGTCGACGCTGCTGCAGACGATCGCCGGCCGCCAGGCTCCGCTGGCCGGCCGCGTGCTGCTCGGCGGCGAGCCGGCCGAACCCACCGGGCCTGTCTGGAAGCGGCAGGTCGCAGCCCTCCTCGGTGACGACGCCTGGCTGACCGGGCTGACCGCCGGTGAGCATCTGAGGCTTCTCGCCTGCGCCCACCGTGTGCCCGCACCCGAGGCTGCCATCACCGCGGTGTGCCGGGCGCTGCACCTGCCGGTGCGGTTCCTTGAGGACTACCCGGAAGCCCTGTCGAGCGGACAGCGGCGCAAGGTGCTGCTGTCCGCCGTCCTCATCCGGCCGGCCGGCGTGCTGCTGCTCGATGAGCCTGAACAGAACCTCGATGCCACCTCCGTCCAGGCGCTGCGCGGCCTGCTGACCGACCGCGCGCAGAGCGGCACGGCGATCCTGCTCGCCACCCACGACGACGCACTCATCGACCCCGAGCGCACCACGACCGTGCAGATCTGCGAACACCTCGACGGGACGCTGGGCTTTGACGCGGCCTGAACCGACGCTGCCTGAGGTCCTCACACCCGCCGGCCTCGCGCGGCTCACCCGCAGCCGCCGCCGGCACCCGCTCACCGCCGGGATCGTCTACACGTACGCACTCACCGCCGCCGTCGCCATCGCCGTCCTCACCTCTGCCGCGCAGTCCCTTGCCGCACCGCTGCTCGCAGCGCTCACCACCCTGCCGGCCGGTACCGTCGCCGAGGCGGTGGTCGCCTCCCCGCTGCCGGTCCTGCAGTCGGTCCTCATCGCCGCTGCCGGGCTGCTCGTCCTCACCTGGCTGCTCACCCGTCTCGGTCCGCTCGGGCTGCCCGAGCCGGTGCGGGTGTGGCTGTTCCAGCACCCGAACTTCAGTCCGGCCTGGCTGCGCCGCCGGCTGAGTGCGGTCATCCTCGGTGGGGTCGCTGGTGGGATCCTCATCGGGTCGCTGGCCGTCGTGCCGCACCTGTCCTGGCAGGCCACCGGCGGTGCGGTGGTGTTCAACCTCGGCATCACCGCGGCTGCCGCGATCGCACTTGTCACCGTGCTGGCAGCCACTGGCGCGGCCGGAGCGCTGATCCTCATCGGTCTGCAGGCGGGGCTGTTCGGCGTCTCGGCCGACACCGAGCAGCTCGGCGACCGGCTGCTGTGGGCGGCGGTCGCTGCGCTGGCGCTGCTCGCCCTCACCGCACCGCTGGCTGACCTCATCGACCCGGTCATGCACACGGCAGCCGGCTCACTGACCGCACCGGTGGCCCTGGGTCTCGCCGCGAGCCTGGCGCTGCTCGTCGTCGCTGCTGCCGCGTGGATGGTGCGGCGGCCTCCAGTGCTGTCGTGGCCGCAGCTCGAAACCGGGTCGCGGGCCGGGCAGCTCATGCGCTTCGGGCTGGTGACAGCCGATGCCAATGCGCTTGCCACGACCCTCTTCGCCCGCCTGCGGACCCGCCGGGGTGCGCCCACCGGTCAGCTGACCGCAGGCCTGACCGGGCCGCCGAAGCTCATGAGCCTGCCGGCCCTCATGACCCTGCCGGCCGGTCTGCTCATCGGGCTCGCCCGCACAGCAGGGGTGCCCGCGCTGCTCGCCATGACGGTGCTGCTGCCGTGGGCGGCCAGCGCGCTGCCACTCGGCCGGCTGCCGGTCGCCGGTGTCCTCATCGCCTGCCTGAGCCTGGGCATCGCCGGCTGGCTGGCCGTCATGAGCGTGCGCAGCTGTGCTGCGAACCCGGCCTTCACCGAGGCGTTCCCGTTCGGCAGCGGCACCTGCCGGCTCCTCATCGCACTCACCCCTGCCACCGTGCTGCTGCCGGCCGGTGTGCTCGTCTTCCTGCCGCTGACCGTCCAACTCGGCCAGCCCGTGCTGCTCGCCCTCGCCTGCCTCTTCGCCCTCATCTGCGCGGCAACCGCGACGCATGCTGCGCTGCGGCCACCGCCGAACTGGCTGGCACCGGCGGTCATGACCGAAGCCGGGGCACTGCCCGTCGGCGTGATCGCGCAGCTGACCACCCCGATCCTCATGACGGTGCTCGGGGCACTGGGAATGCTGCTGGCCGCCACCACCGCAGCACCGCCCTCAGCAGCAGCGGTGCTGCTCACCGGTGTGGCCGGCTGGGCGATCAGCCGGCTGAGCGGTCTGCCGGCTGCGGTGCAGCGCACACCCGTGACCGGCTGACGCGGTGTCTCAGTCGGTGCCGTCCGGCCGTCCGGCATCCGGTTCGCGCGGCTCGGGCTGCTCGCCGCGGCGGCGGGCATTGCGGGCGCGGCCTAAGTCGACATCGTGCATCAGCCAAGCTGACGCGGCGCATCAGGGAGGGTCATCGCAACGGCTTTCAGGGAACAGTGCGTCTTCTGGGAGAAGCGATGCGCTTTCGAACCAGCCGTCGTCACTGAAGCCAGCGCCGTCGTCCACTTCTGCATCACCAGAGATCCGGGCGTCGTCAGTATTTGAGGGACCAGGAGCACTCCGGTCACTCGCGCCGTCGGCATCATCGGGCGGCAGTGAGTCAGCGAACGACGCGTCAGCGAGCAATTCGCAAGAGAGCAGAGCCTCAGGACGGGTCAGCTCAGCGATGTAGCGCGAGTGATAGATGGGACGCCGCTCACGATCGACGGTATACGGAGGGATCCAGGCGGGAAGCCCGTTGAGGAGAGCCGCGCGCCACCCGTGTCGCTCGTGCCATCCGTGATGGAAGCGGCACAGAAAAGTCAGGTTCGAGATCTCCGTGGGCCAGCCGTGCCGATGGGCCCGGATATGGTGCGCCTCGCACCAGCCGACGGGAATATCACAGTCGGGAAAGCTGCAGCCGCGGTCTCGCGCTTTCAGCAGCGTCATCTGCGTGCCGGTGGCGAATCGCCCCTCGGAGCGGACCATCACATCTCTGGAGCCGGGGGCCTGGGAGAGGTAGCAGAACTTCCCACCCGGCGACAGCTGGAGTATGTCTTCTAGCCGGGCATGGCCCCCGGCTGCTTCGACCTCCCCGCGATCCCGAGCGAACTGCTCGGCCGTTGCGGTGACGACGAGTGCGTAGGCTCCAGCCGCCCCCGGCTGACAGGCGCCACGGGAGATGAGCACGCTGAATCGATCGTGTCGGCGAGCACCGTCGGGCCGGGAGTCCTTGAACAGGCTGATGACCTGCGGCCTGCCGTCTGCACCGACGGCGTTCGCGCCAGAGCCCATGCCACCCGTCGTCGCCGCCGCGCTGCCCACCGGCTCTGCGGCACTGCCTGGAGTCTAGGCGACGATGTCAGCTGGATTCTGCTGCCGATTGGTCAGCAGCGCATTGAGTGTAAGCCCCGTTGTTGCATCGAGCAGACCGCTGAGTCGCCAGTCACCGTTGGTCTTCTGCTTGACGCTTACGAAGTACTCATCAGGGTGCGCTGGTTCAGCGGCGAGCCTGCCGTCGGGATCCAGATGACCGCGCACACGCGCTCCGAGTGCTCGGACATCAGTCACCTGCAAGTCTGGGGCGTTGTCGACGAGGAGCTTCTCGACCGCCGGTCCGTGTTCGCTCCGGACCCGCGCTGGCAGCATCTCGATCTGCTTGATGACTTCCTGCGCCTGCTCGACGGACAGCAGCCCTGCTGCCATGGAGCCGCCTGCCTCCGGCAGCTGCGCTGGCACGGGCTGACCGGACAGGGTTCGCCGAGGTGTCAGCCAGCTGGCCATGCGAAGCCGACGGGTGGCCCCGGAGGCGCTGATGCGCATGGTCTGACGCAGCAGGTGCGGCAGGCGTCGGGCGCCGTATTGAGGAGGGTCGACCTCATCGACCATGACACGTGTGTTCGAAGCCATTGCAGATTCAAGTTTGCGACGGAGGAGTTCCAGCCCTTTTCCCATCGCAAGAGAGGCGAAACCATCGACTGCAGCAGAGTTGCCGATAGTGGCGTTGGCAGTGTCCAGTGCGTGTATCGCTGTGAGGATCTCCGGGCAATGCTGAGCGATCGATTCTGTGTCAGCAGCCGTGAGAAACTCAGCTGCGCTGCTGCCGGCTCCGATGCCGGATTCAGGTTCCGCACTCACGATCGATTCACCCCCGTGCGCTGTACCTGATTTCACTCTAGATTCAGGCGCTGACATCGCTTAGATGAATATGGGACTCGATGAGACGAGTCCGGGCCAAAGTGCTCGACTCAGTAACCGTTTGCACTGGTCAGAACGTCGAAGAATTCTTCTGAATTATTTTCTCGGCACTGCCTCAGGAGGTCTCACATCACGGTAACGGACACGCTCGACTCCCTCGAAGTCGGCCGCACACCGAGCTCCCCGGCGCATTCAGCGCCTTCGAACCGCTCGCGCAGGCAGGGTCGGCGCGCCCCACATGAACAGTCAACGCAGCAGCCCTTCCGAGCTTCTTCGAGCCGCAGGCCTTGTGGCAGCGGCAGGTCTCCGAGGCGGACGATCCGTTTGGCGCACAGCACAGACGCCGCCGTGACGACCTATGCGGCGACATTCCGCATAATCTGAGCGCCAGCTCACCTGTCCGATGCTTCATCTACTCCGAGAGCGGCCCATTCAATCGAGGGCGAGCGCTACGATTCTGGACCCTAATCGTCTTTGCCGTCGTTCCGCGTGCATGCGCAGTCAGCTCGTGACTGTACCGGCATCGCTCGGTCATGAGGTTCAACCCCGAGCTCGGTGATGCGCATCCGAACGCGGGTCGAACTGACTCGGCGCTGAGCATGTGCCGATTCGTCGCTCTGCAGGGTTTTAGTCACCGCACCGCAGACGGTCTCGGCGATTTCACGGGCGATCGCAGTCGCTGACCGGCTACCGTCGAGCTGACAGTCCAGGTGAAGGTCCGCACGGTCGCCGCGGTACACCAAGTCAACTGTCGTCGTCTCTGTCTGCCGCTGTCGCACAAAATCCTCGAACCGATCTCGGAGACTTGGGGAGAGTCCCGCGATGCCAGGAGTCCGACGGGTGATATCCGCAACCACCGCAGCTGGCTCGGTGGATTCTGCTACCTCGTCGCTGCGGTCTTCAGCCTCAGTGGCGGTGCCCCTCTGCGGGCAGTCCGCCGCATGCGTATCCGAACTCGTTGGACCGTCTTCGCTCATCAGATTCTGAGAGGGGTGTACCTCTGCTCCGGCTTCCGACCGCGGTGGGAGCAGGTCTCCCACAAGGACATCAACGCGAGACACCGGCACCCCGAGCTCTGCCGCAATGGCAGCGCCGACGCTTCGACGAATCTCTTGCGCGATCTGCGGAGCAGACCCCTCCAGCGCTACATCGATCCCGAGAGAGAATTCAATGCACAGGTCGGCATCGGAATCCTCTGCTGGAGTAGACACAGCTGCGCTGACGGAACGGGCTCGTGACTGAGGATGAGCGTCAATGATATTACGGACGCGATGCTTCAAAGCTCCTACGAGAACGGTGAGTTCGAGACCCGATTCATCAACCAGTTCAAGCTTTGGCCCGCGCAGCATCTCGGCTCGTGCAACCCGCAGCACCCAGCCTTCCAACAAGTGCGCACGTTCGGGATCTGGCGTTGTCTCTGCGGCGTACGAATCAATGATCTGCCGTATGCGCTGCGTTTCGACTTCAAGTGCAGCTTCTTCTTCGGGAGTGGGGAATTCTGCATCCGCGGACAAGTCTGCCGGCCGCGAGGCTCGATCAGCCTCGCCGCTGGTGCGGTCAGCGCTATCAGCGAAACCGCCGGTCAAGTCCTCGTTCATTTCCAACCCGCCATCTTCGTTGCAATCGATTTGCGTGCGCGATAGATCTTTCCCCGCACGCTTGCAGTGGTCAGTTCGAGCGATCGTGAAATCTCATCGTACGTCAGCCCCTGCAACTCGAAGAGCACCCAGGTCATTCGCTGGTCATCCGGCAATTCCGCCAGCGCTGCCTTCAGCGCGTCGACGGCCGCATTGGACTCAGCCTGCTGCTCCGGGAAGCCTAGTCGGTGCGCCGAAGAGCCAGACGCCCGAGAGGTCGTGGACTGCGAATCGCTCAGCTCGCTCAGGTGATGCGCATCCATCGCCGTCGTGTCATGGCGACGGCGCTGACGCAGCACGTCGAAGCAGCCGTTCGCTACGAGACGGTAGATCCAGGTCTTGATGGCCGCCGCTTCTCGAATCGCACAGGCGTTGTGCCACAAGCTGAGCAATGCATCTTGCACGACGTCCTCAGCTTCGGCTGCGTCGCCGAGCGTCCGCCGCGCGAAGGCGAGCAATGGCACCTGGTACCGCGCAACAAGTTCTTCGAAAGCGCGAATATCCCCGTCCTGCAAGCGGATGACTAAGGTTTCATCGTCCGCTCTCTCCATTGCCTGCGCCGACGCGTCCATGTTGTCAGCATAAACGAGCATTTCGAGCCATCGAGCTGAACCGAGCAGATTTCTACTGGTCGGTTACGTGCCGTCGTCACCGTCCCCATGCTTCGCTCATCACCGCTGGAGCCGCTCTGGAAGCCGTACGTCAGCTGTGACTGAATCTTGACGCAGGTGCGCGGGCACAAGAAATTTCCGTTTCCACCGTGAACATCCGCGCTGCCGTTCGTCTGTACTTGTGACACCGAAAGCTGCGCGCCACCACGGCTGCGCACGACAGAAAGGAACTTCCGTGTCCGACACAGCAAACGATCCACAGGGTTCGGTCGTCGTTCCAAACAGCCCGCTCATCACCGACGAGGGGACGACAACCATCTCAGAGACAGTTGTCCAGAAGCTGGCGGGAATCGCCACCCGCGAAGTTCCAGGTGTTGCCGAGATGGGTAACGCCGCGCGACGCGCCTTCGATGCAATCAACGAACGCATCCCCGGTTCTCAGACGAACGTCTCAGGCGGGGTTTCGGTCGAGAAGGGCGAACGCCAGACTGCCATCGACCTTGCGATCGTCGTCGAGTACGGCACTGCAATCGTTGAGGTTGCAGAGGACATCCGTCGCAACGTCATCCGCTCAGTTGAACACGGCACGGGACTCGAAGTCGTGGAAGTGAACGTCAATGTCACCGACGTCAAGCTGCCCGAGGCGGAAGACTCCGCGAAGTCAGACAAACCTGAACTCGATTGACACCATCTGGGGCCGGCCGCACGGTGTGTGGTCGGCCCCAGATCCCGATGCGCGACGGCTGGATCCTCATCGCCGCACGCACCCATCCACTGCTAGGAGAACTCGTGAACATGAGTAAAACCACCGTCGGCCTGCTCGTCGGCCTGATTCTCGGAATCGTCGCCTACTTCGGAACCTTCCTCGCATTCCTCGTCGTCACATTGTTCGGCGCCGCCGGGCTCGTCGTCGGTCTGATCCTGGACAACAAGCTTGATCTCGGCACCGTGCTCGGCTCCTCATCAAGCAGGAGATAAATGGACATGACCGCACAGACTCATAAGCTGGCGGTGCACGGGCCGATGCCTTCCCCGATCACATCCGACGAAGGCCCCCGTCTCGCAGCGCCAGAAGCACGCGGAAGGCTGGTCATCTCCGACACCGCTGTCGAGAAGATTGCCGGACAGATCGTAGCCGACGCACCCGGCATCGGAGGGGCCCGCACCGGCATACTCGGGTTGGCAGCACGCGAGACATTCGATACGCGCCCTTCCGTCTCTGTTGCCCTGTCCGGCCGGACAGCTTCAGTGACTGCACACATTGGCTTGGCCTATCCAACGCAGATCCGCTCAGCGACCGATGAACTTCGGACACTGCTGCGCACGACGCTCACACGTTTGACTGGCGTCGAGATCCGCCAAGTCGATATCCATGTCCGTTGGCTGCGGCCCGACTCCGACGGCAGCAACGAAAGGAGGCTGCTGTGAAATCAACTTCACTGCGGATCCGCCCAGCACGTATCGTCCCCGCTGTCATCGCAGCGCTTGCAATTCTCCTGTCCGCGACAGCGCTACTGTGGTGGGCAATCGGATCATTGCGCAGCGGCGCCCTGCTGCTAGAGGATGAGCTGTCTCAGTTCGCACGCACGTCTGCGTCTGCGCCGACTTCAATCGCTGTAGCGGCTGTCATCGTGCTGATCGGAGCCGCGTTCGTTCTCATGGCTCTGATGCCCGGCAAGCGTCGAGTTCTTGCTGTTGCGGAAGCTCCTACGAGCGGAGTCTCAGGCGCTCGGGCCACGGCCAACACGTGGTCCACGCGTACTCACCTGGCAGTGACGACAGCTGGTGTGGCGAACCTCGTTGCAAGTGCCGCAGACCAAGTCGATGGGGTCGATTCAGTCAGCGTCACGGCCACAGCTCGACGGGTACGAGTCGACGTGCGGACGTCGCTGCGCGAGCATGCCGACATCCGCGCAGCAGTTCGCGACAGGACCGCCTCACGATTGGCAGATCTAAATCTGTACTCACCCCCGCGAATCTCAGTCTCCGCCAACGTCAGGGATGTCTCATGAAGAAGCTCAATGGCGCCGCAAATCGGCTGTGGCTTGCGGTCATCGGCATCGCGCTCGTTGTCGCTGGTGCGCTGTGGATTCTGACCGGATCCGGACTTGGGACCCGGTGGTTCAGCGCGTGGCCGGCCGCTGATTCTTCAGCAGCCGATCTTGATGTTCCTGTCAGCGCCACGCAATTGCCTGCGCTCGCGGCGGCTGTCGGCATCGGCCTCGCCGCAATCGGTCTGTGGTGGCTCGTTCGCCAGTTTCCCCAGAGTCGGGCGGCCAAGCCTCTGCGAATGCAAGAGGATGCGCGGACTGGAATGACTTTCGTCCCGTCGCAGGCGGTCGCCGATGCCGTCGCTCTAGACGTTGAACAGCTCAATGGGGTCGACAACGCCACCGCCGTTCTGCGCGGATCACTGTCCGCACCACAACTAGCCCTGCAGATCGACGCCGACGAGCGAGCTGATTTCGACGAGCTCTTCGCCGATGTGAGAAGAGACATCATTCGTCGATGCGCCGAGACGATCGGCGCCAAGCTGGCGTCCTGCGACGTTGAGATCAACATCGTTCGATCCAGAAGGCGAGCCCGTTCGGTGCGAATCTCGTAAGCACTGATGACCACGGGGAGCGACACACCAATAGACCGCCCCGCCACCATCCTCAATCGGCACATACCCGCGCACAGCCACGACACATTTGCGCGGACTTACGGGCGTATGAGCTGATGTGCGACGGCGGCGGGGCCTCATCGTCTGGCGACGCCATTTCTACTCTGCTGCGTTCAGCACCACGCCGCCCGTGCCCAGCACGCCACCCGCCCCGCCGCAGGCACAGCATCCCGGCCAGGAAGCCTCAGTCCGCCTCGCCAGCGGAACTGCCGGGCTGCTCGCCGCGGCGGCGGGAATTGCGGGCGGCCCCACGCTGGGCGCGGCGCAGCTCGCGCTGTTCGTCTTTGGCGGCCTCTTCGACGGCGATGCGCTTGTCGCGGTCGGCGTTCTCCTCACTCGGGCTGATGATCTCCCAGACGATGAGGGTGGCCACCAGCGTGACACCGGCGACGGTGCCGAGGCCGAGCGCACCCCACGGGCGGGGCAGCGTGCCGAGCCCGATCGCCCAGTGGACGCCGAGCACCGCGAGCGCGGCCAAGGCCAGGGCAACGACATAGCGCATGTTTCTCCATTTCCTCCACCGGTGAGACGGCGCACCGGCACGTGTCTGCAGACCCGGCCTCCGCCTCGGCGACGGCAACGGCACCCAGCCCTGCCTGAGGGTGAACCGTGACGTTCGGGGACCCGCTGTTCAACTCTAGTGTGTCGTAGGCAACAATAGAGTATGAGCGATCACACCGACAGCGCCGCCTCGACGGCGCAGCAGCCGACAGACACTCCCTACGACCGCGCCTTCGCCCGGGCCGCCGAGGACCCTGAGGGCTTCTGGCTCGACGCCGCTGAGCTCATCGACTGGGTGAGGAAGCCGACCCGCGCCCTCGACACTTCGCGCGCCCCGATCTACCGCTGGTTCCCCGACGGTGAGCTCAACGTCTGCTACAACGCCCTCGACCGGCACGTCGACAGCGGCCGCGCCTCCGACACCGCCCTCATCTACGACTCCCCGGTCACCGAGCAGATCAAGCACTACAGCTATGCCGATCTGCTCGATGAGACCGCCCGGTTCGCTCAGGCGCTGGCCGAGCGCGGCATCGGCAAGGGCGACACCGTCGTCATCTACATGCCGATGATCCCCGAGGCGGTCATCGCGATGCTCGCCTGCGCCCGGCTCGGCGCGATCCACTCGGTCGTGTTCGGCGGGTTCTCCGCCAACGAACTGGCCGTGCGGATGAACGACCTGCGCCCGAAGGCGATCATCTCGACGTCCTGCGGCATCGAACGCAACCGGACCATCGAGTACAAGCCGCTGCTCGACGCCGCGATCGACAAGGCCGAGGAGGAGCCGGAGTTCACCGTCATCGTCCAGCGACCGCAGCACGAGTGCGAGCTGACCGACGGCCGCGACCTCGACTATGCCCAGCTGCTCGCCGCGACCACCGAGCACGCCCCGTGCACGCCGGTCGCCTCGACCGATGAGCTCTACGTGCTCTACACCTCCGGCACCACCGGCAAGCCCAAAGGAATCGTGCGCGACGGCAGCTACGCGACCGCACTCGCCTGGTCGCTGCCGAACATCTTCGGCCTGCATCCCGGCGACACGATGTTCACCGCCTCCGACGTCGGCTGGGTGGTCGGCCACTCCTACATCGTCTACGCCCCGCTCATCGGCGGGGTGACGACCGTGCTGTTCGAAGGCAAGCCGATCGGCACCCCGGATGCCTCGACGTTCTTCCGGATCGTCGCCGAACACGACGTCGACGTCTTCTTCGCCGCCCCGACCGCCATGCGCGTCATCCGCAAGGAGGACCCCAACGGCGAGATGATGAAGCGCTACGACATGGCCTCGCTCAAGGCCTGGTACATGGCCGGTGAGCGCCTCGACCCGGACACCTATGAGTGGACGACCGAGAAGCTCGCCGAGGCGACCGGCAGGTCCATCCCGGTCATCGACAACTGGTGGCAGAC
Source organism: Brevibacterium gallinarum (assembly GCF_014836885.1). Taxonomy (GTDB): domain Bacteria; phylum Actinomycetota; class Actinomycetes; order Actinomycetales; family Brevibacteriaceae; genus Brevibacterium; species Brevibacterium gallinarum. Next base: position 165,797 of record NZ_JACSPY010000002.1, on the reverse strand, counting down.
CGAGACCGGCTGGCCGATCGCCGCCAACCCGATCGGCCTGCACACCTACCCGCTCAAGGCCGGTTCGCCGACGAAGCCGGTGCCCGGCTACCAGGTCGAGGTCCTCGACGCCGCCGGCAACCCGGTGCCAGCCGGTCAGGACGGGCTCGTCGTCATCCGGCTGCCGATGCCGCCGGGCACGATGGCCACCGTGTGGGGTGATGACGAGCGCTATATCTCCTCCTATCTCTCGGCATTCGACGGCTACTACCTCACCGGCGACGGCGGGCTCATCGACGCCGACGGCTACGTCTACGTCATGGGCCGCACCGATGACGTCATCAACGTCGCCGGTCACCGCCTGTCGACCGGCATCATGGAGGCCGCGATCGCCGCGCACCCGGCCGTGGCCGAATGTGCGGTCATCGGCGTCTACGACGCGACGAAGGGCCAGATCCCGCGCGCGTTCGTCGTGCTCAAGGACGGGCCGGAGACCGACCAGGAGGAGGTCAAGGCCGATCTCGTCTCGCTGGTCCGCTCGGACATCGGCCCGGTGGCGGCGTTGAAGCGCGTCGACATCGTCTCCGCGCTGCCGAAGACCCGTTCGGGCAAGATCCTGCGCAAGACGATGCGCGAGATCGCCGACGGCCGCGACGACGTCGTCGTGCCCTCGACGATCGAGGATCCCGAGGTGCTGGAGAACATGCGCAGCGCACTGCGGGAGGCCTGAGCCGCACTGCGCTCGCTGCGGGCCCTGGGTCGATAGCGGCCAGGGCCCGCAGTGCTGTCGCCACACGGTGGTGGGAGACGCTCAGGACTGGGCGCGAGCGTCTACGACGAACGTGCAGAGAGCCACCGCGAAGGTCGTAAGCGATGAGGCCGCCTCGACTTCAACGTCGCTGAAGATCTCTCACAGTGCGGACGCATGGAGGTTTCTTTCATCTGTCCTGCCCGAAGCACCCAGACCGACGGTTGAGAGCTCAATGACCGCACCCTTCCGCACGCGCATGCCGGACGTGCCGGGTGGGCACCCGCGTTGCACGCCGGGATTTCCACGCGCAGTGCAGCCGATGATCAGGGTGCAGTCAGATTCGGGGTCTTGAGAGATCACAAATCGGTTGCGATTGTTAAACACGTCGCCGAGACCCGGACGGGAAGCAATCCCCAGACTTCCTGTCAGCCTCACCCGGGCAGCTGGGCTCAGCAGACACAGCACAGAGTCAATCAACCCCTGAAAGAGCACCATCATGAAACTCTCCAAGACACTGCTGACCACCGCTCTCGCAGCCGGCATCCTCGGCGGCGGGATCATGGGATCACCGGCGATGGCCGCCCCGAGCTTCGACCCGGCCGCGGCGCCGGTCGAACAGCGACAGGAGGCATTCACCACCGTGGCCGACCTCGACCAGGCACAGATCGACAACGCCCGCACCATCATCGGTGTCGGACGCGGCGGCGCACTGCCCGACCAGGGCATCGTCATCGCCCTCATGACCGCAATGCAGGAATCCTCGATGTACAACCTCGACTACGGCGACCGTGACTCGCTCGGCCTGTTCCAGCAGCGCCCGTCGATGGGCTGGGGTGCACCCGAACAGGTGACCGACCCGGTCTACGCCTCGAAGTCCTTCTACGGCATCAATCCCGAGGGCTCGAACCCCGGCCTCATCCAGATCGACGGCTGGGAGAGCATGGCCCCGACCCAGGCGGCACAGGCAGTGCAGCGCTCGGCCTACCCTGACGCCTACGCCAAATGGGAGCCGCTGGCGCGCGAACTGCTCGCCGCCCACGGCGACGCACCGGCGATCCCCTGACCCCGTCGGTCATCCCCCTCTAACCCGATGGCTTCCTGAGGGGCAGCCCAGCACCCTCAGGAAGCCTGCCCCACCCCTCCCCTCCCCCGGACGCATCCCGGCACCGACCATCCCCACACACACTGTGACGAACGGAGCAACCCATGTCGATCACACTTCTGTCCCCCACAGCCCGCCGCATCGGCACCACCGCCGCTGCCCTGACCATCGCCGCAACCGGCATCGCCGTCGCCCCGGCGACCGCCGCCTCGGGACCGGACACCACAGCCGCCCAGGAGCAGACCGCCGAGAACGACCGGCGAGCCGAGATCATCAACCGCGCCCAGTTCTGGGTCGACCAGGGCGTGCCGTACAGCATGTCCGCGTACTACCCGGACATCAACGGCAAGAACTACCGCACCGACTGCTCAGGATTCGTTTCCATGGCCTGGGGGCTCGACGACAGCCTCAGCACTGTGACACTCGTCGACGTCGCCCATCCGATCGCCAAGGAGGACCTGCAGCCCGGTGACGTGCTCATGCGCGGCGGCCCGGGCACCGGCGGCGCCGCAGGCCATGTCGCCATCTTCAACGGCTGGGCCAACGACGAGCAGACCGCCTACCACGGTCTCGAACAGGCCGGCGACGCCGGAGCTGTGGCCCGGGAGATCGGCTACCCGTACAACGGACTGGAGGGCTTCGAGGCCTACCGCCTCAACGGTCTCTGATCCCGGGCCCGTCCCACCGGCACCGACACGAGAGCGGGTTTCAGCGCAGCTGGGGCCCGCTCTCGGCGTGCCCGTGCCATCGGGGCCGGCGACTGTGACGAAGCTTGCACCGCACACCCAGCCGAACCTGCTGTCGAAGTCCGGCGGGCACGGGCTAGCATGTCTGCCATGGCCAGCTCCACCCGCCGACCGCAGCTCATCGGCCCCGCCATCGGATTCAGCATCACCGCAGCGATCCTCGCCGCGGTGTTCGTCGTCGTCTGGGCCATCGGCGCGATGGGCGTGACCGGCCCGACGATCGTGCGCCAGTGGGAGCTCAGCCACGTCGACCGGCTCAACAGCAGCCAGCTCGAGCACGCCGAGACGATCATCGGCGTCGGACGGGATGCCGACCTGCCCGATGACGCCATCGTCATCGCACTCATGACCGCGCTGCAGGAGTCCTCGCTGCGCAATCTCGACTACGGCGACCGCGACTCACTCGGCCTGTTCCAGCAGCGGCCGTCGCAGGGCTGGGGCACACCTGAGGAGGTGCAGGACCCGGTGTGGGCCGCGCAGTCCTTCTACGGCGTCAATCCCCAGGGACGCAACCCGGGACTGGTGCACATCTCCGGCTGGGAGTCGATGTCCCCGAACGAGGCTGCCCAAGCGGTTCAGCGCTCGGGCTTCCCGCACGCCTACGGCCGCTGGCAGTCGCTCGCCGAGGAGATCCTCGAGTCCCACGACAACGTCACCGCGTCACCCTGAGCACTGCGCGCCTGACACTGCAGACCCGAGCTGGAGCACTTATGTGCGGAGTTTCATGCCGCCTGCAGTATGCATTTATGCGAATGGGTTGATATACTGGCGGCGTCGCACTCTCCGGCGACGTCACACCCAGGAGGATTCAATGGCAGACCACAAGATCGCTGAGCACACCGTCGAAGAGCACCAGCACGGCGGCCCGGACTGCAACCACGAGAAGGTGCAGCACGGCGACCACTACGACTACATCCACGACGGACACAAGCACGCCGAACACGGCGACCACTACGACGAGCACTGATCCCCGGCAGCCCAGCTGACAGGGACTCGATCAGACGTGCGGGTTCTGCTGCGTGAGCGGCAGAACCCGCTGTCGATTCACAGCACGGTCGAGCGATTCACAGCATGGTCGAGTCGGCCGCGACGATCCACACATGCTGAGCGCGACACATCCATATATGCGGAATTCCCGCTAAACGTTTTTGAACCTTTCAGGGGAATCCCAGCATTTTCTGATAATTTGGCTACCGCCCAGTAAAACAACCGCGATGCGACTGTCGTCGCTCGCGGCCCGTCGTCCAAAGGTACAGTCCTCCCATGCTTAACGAAGCCGACGTATATTCCCTCCGACGCACACACGACGACCACCCCCACGTCTCCGAAACACCGCTGACCGACGTCCCCACCAATGTGCGCGATGATCTGACGATCAGCCGCACGGCAGAACTGTTCAAGGCCCTGGCGACCCCGTCTCGGCTGCGCATCCTGCTCGTGCTCTCGCACGGTCCGACGACCGTCTCGAGCGTGGTAGAGCAGACGGCGCTGTCCCAGCCGCTCGTGTCCCAGCACCTCAAGCTGCTGCGCGGACTGCACCTCGTCAGCGTCGACCGCGTTGGCCGCGAGGCGATCTACTCACTCAAAGACGACCACGTCGCACACATCATCGTCGATGCCATGACCCACGCGACCGAACAGCACTTCTGATCCCCGGTTCGCTGCTGAACGACCCTCACCCCTCAGTATCACCTTCGATACGACGCCTAAGCCCCGCTGCGGCCAGCCTCAGCGGGGCTTATTACTGCCCAGGCAACCTCTGGCACGTCAGGGCACCAGAGTAGGACATAGCAATATGACATCCGTCACTGCACCGTGGTATATCGACCAGTCGTGAGGCTCTGCGCTGGGCCGGCGCAACTATCGCGCCGGTCGCCGGCTGCGGGGGCGCAGCAGGCGCATGCCGCCGGAGACGAGCCACACCACTGCGATGACAACTGCGATGCCGGCCCACTGTCCGATCGCCAGCTGCTCTCCGGCGAGCAGCATGCCGAGCAGGACCGCGGTGATCGGCTGGGCGAGCATGAGCGAGGCGGTCTCAGTGACCGGCAGGCGAGTGGAGAACACCGCCAGCAGCCCCCAGGCGCCGGCCTGGCCGAGGACTGCCAGGCCGACCATCGCCGCCCAGCCGCCGATGCCCAGATCGAAGTCGAAGCCGCCGAGGATGAGCCCGCCGATGAGGGTGACCGCGCCAGCCGAGGTGGTGGCGACGAGCACCGGGGTGACGATGAGGCCCGGGTCGAGCACCCGGCAGCGGTGGGTGCCGTAGATGTAGACGCCGTAGAGCACACCTGAGAGCACCCCGAGGATCGCCCCGCGCAGGGGTGCGGCTGCACCGGGGTCGACGCCGAATGCGCCGCCGGTCAGCAGCATGCCCACGAGCATCACCGGCACGCACCACAGGAACAGCCGGCCGGGGTGCTGGCGGTGCAGCAGCCACACGAGGGCGGGGAAGACGACGACCTGGACGCTGATGAGCACCATGGAGACGCCGACGCCGGCGTCATAGACGCTTTGCGCCCACATGATGTAGTCCAGACCGAGGAACGCCCCGGCAGCTGCGGCGACTCCCACGGTCCGGCGACCGGGCAGACCACGGCGGGACACCTCGGCCACGGCGAAGGGGGCGAGCGCGATGATCGCCAGCGCGCAGCGCAGGAACGCCGCCGTCGACGGTGTGGCCTGGGCGAGGATGAGCAGCAGCGCCGCCGAGCCAAGGCAGACTGCGGCGGTCAGCACTCCGAGGCGGGCGAGCGCTGGCGAGTCGGTCAGGCTCACCGGCGCCTCGGTGCTGCTGGGGTGTCAGGCTGCATGGCGCAGCCGTTCGGTGAAGGCCCTGATGCGGGTCAGGGCTGCGAAGATCTGGTCGGGACCGGCGGCCAGTGACAGGCGCACGCACTCGTCGCCGTGGACGTTGTCGAAGTCGAGGCCGGGTGAGAGCGCGACCCGCTCCTCCTCCAGAAGTGCCGCGCACCATTCGGTGGCAGTGGAGTAGGGGCCGAGGACGTCGGTGATGTCGGCGTACATGTAGAAGGCGCCGTCGCAGGGGGCGAGGTCCTTCCAGCCGAGTTCGCCGACGGCGTCGAGGACGTACTGGCGGGCGGCGGCGAAGCCGGCCACGGCAGCCTCACCCTCGGCATAGGCGGGTTCGGAGAACGCGGCGACACCGGCGTGCTGGGCCGGTACGGGGGCGCACAGGGTGATGTTGCCGGCTAAGCCGACAGCGGCCTGGTGGATGGCCGGGGGCATGATCGCCCAGCCGAGCCGCCAGCCGGTCATGCCCCAGTACTTCGAGAACGAGGAGATGACGATGGCGTCGGGGTCGTAGGCGATGGCGGTCTCGCCGTTGGGATTGCCTGATTCGGTGGCCTGCGTGCCGGGGAAGGTGATGCCGTGGTAGATCTCATCGGAGATCAGCTGCACGCCGTTGTCACGGCACCACCGGCTCAGGGCGATGAGGCTGTCCTTGTCGAGCATCGTGCCGGTCGGGTTGGCTGGGGAGGCGACCATGAGGCCGCGCAGCGGAGCCTCGGCGTGGGCGGCTTCGAGCAGTTCGACGGTGGGCTGGAAGCGCTCGTCGACGCCGCAGTCGAGTTCGACGACCTCGCAGCCGAGGGCGGTGAGGATGTTCTTGTAGGCGGCATAGCCGGGCCGGGCGAGGGCGACGCGGTCGCCGGCGTCGAAGGCGGCGAGGAAGGCGAGCAGGAACCCGCCGGAGGAGCCGGTGGTGATGAAGAACCGGTCGGCCGGCACATCGAGGTCGTACCAGCGGCGGTAGTGGCCCGACAGCGCCTCGCGCAGCTCGCGAATGCCGGTGACCGGCACATAGCCCAGGTCGGTGCCGTCACGCATGATCTCCTCAGCCCGCGCGCGCACCGCGGCCGGCGCGCCCTGGCCGGGTTCGCCGACGCACAGGGAGATGACGTCCTCGCCAGCGGCCTTGAGTTCGGCGACGCGGGAGACGATGTCCATGACGGCGAATGGGCGGACGGTCTGGGCTCGCTCAGAGATGCGGATGCTGCGCTGTGTCATACCGCCAGCTTCTCATACCATGCCCGGCCGATCCCGGCCCGACAGGCGCGAGAGTCCGCCGGGTCGCAGGCGCCGGGTCGCAGAGCCTGTCGCCGCACCGGGTCGCAGCGCCCATCGCCGCAGCGGGTGGCCGCGCCTATCGCCGCAGCGGTCGCCTACTGGTCACCGACCGGCCAGGTGTGCACCGGAGCTCCGGTGGACTGGTGGCGGATGTAGAGCTCGAGCAGCCGCTTGAGGGCGTCGCGCCGCTCGGCGGTGTCCGGGTCGGTCAGCCGCGGTTTGAGCGCCATGAGCGTGCGCAGCTGCCAGGTCGCGCCGTTCTGCCGAGTGCGGGCGCGGGCTTCGATGATGTCCATGTACTCGTCGATGATCGCCGCGTCGACGTCGAGCATCTGCAGGCCCTTGCGCGCCTGCGGCACGAGGGTGGTGCGGATGAGTTCGGCGACGTCGACGCGGCCGAGCTTGGGCCACAGGATCCGCGAGTACAGACCTGAGCGGGCGGCGGCGAAGAAGTTCTTCTCCGCATCGGGAAACGACAGCCGCGACCAGACCGGCCGGTTCTCCTCGCCCATGTACTTCACCACGCCGTAGTAGAAGGCGGCATCGGCGACGAGGTCGGTGACGGTGGGCCCGGCCGGCAGCAGCCGGTTCTCCAGCCGCACATGGGCGAGATCGCCGTCGGGGGCGTAGATGGGCCGGTTCCAGCGCCACACGGTGCCGTTGTGCAGGTTGAGGTAGTGCAGCGCCGGGGAGCTGCCGAGCATCACCGGGGTGCCGGACTCCTCGCGGCTTTCGGGCAGCATCGGCGGGAAGTAGCGCACATTCTCCTCGAAGAGGTCGAAGACGCTGGTGATCCACCGTTCGCCGAACCACACTCGCGGGCGCACTCCCTGGGTGACGAGTTCGGGGGTGCGGGTGTCGATCGATTGGGTGAAGACCGGGATGCGGTTCTCATGCCACAGCTTGTACCCGGCGAACAGCGGGGCGTTGGCGCTGAGCGCCACCTGGGCTGCGGCCATCGCCTGCGAGGCGTTCCAGGCGGTGGCGAACCGGTTGGGCGGGACCTGCAGGTGCAGCTGCATCGAGGTGCAGCTCGATTCGGGGGCCACATCGGTGAAGTCGTGCCGGTAGTACTCGCGGTCGTGGATCTCGATGCGCACCAGCTCACCGCGCATGTCGATGACGGCGTTGCTCAGCGCCCGGTAGCGGTTCTCGTCGGTCACCCAGCTGGGGTCTTCGAGGAACTCGGTCGTCAGCGTCGGCAGCGTGCCGATCATCGCGACCTTCGCGCCGTGCTCGGCTGCGGCGGCATGGGCCATGTCGAGGCGGGACTGCACACCGTCCTGCAACTGCTTGAGCCCATCGCCCTGGACGGTGAGGACGGGATGGTTGAGCTCGATGTTGTAGGCGCCGATCTCGGACTGGAAGTCCGGATGGTCGATCGATTCGAGCACCTTGTGGTTGACCTTCGCCGGCTGCATGTCCGCATCGACGAGGTTGAGCTCGAGTTCGAGGCCGATCGTGCCCTGGCTGGAGAACTCCGCCTCCTGCAGATACGAGTCGAAGGTCTCCAGATCGGCATTCAGCTGCTCGCGGTATGTCGTCCGCTGCTCCGGCGAGTAGCGCTGCCTCGAAACGTCATCTCCCATGGCCCAATGATACGTGCCGGGACCGCGCCTGGGCAGGCCTGCGGCATACAATGATCCGGACTGGTACGCCGCTGTGTGGAATTGAGGACCTGATGACTGACCGCTCCGTCGACCTTGCCGCTCTGCCCGATGCCGCCCAGGCGCGGCTGCCGCAGATGCTGACCGATCTGGAGCGGGTCATCACCCTGGAGACGCCCTCGGAGGACCACGCTGCGGTCGCCGCCGGCGCCCGTGACCTCGCCGCGCTCATCGAGGAGCGAGTGGGCACCGCGCCCGAGGTGGTGGTCATCGACGGGGTGACGCACCTGCGCCTGCGGTTCGGTTCCGGGCCGGTCAAGGTGGTGCTGCTGAATCACCAGGACACCGTGTGGCCGCACGGCACGCTCGACCGGCTGCCGTTCTCGGTCGCGGACGGAATCCTGCGCGGGCCGGGCAGCTTCGACATGCTCACCGGCACGATCATGAGCATCCACGCCACCGCGATGCTGCTCGAGCAGGCCGAGGACAGCTCAGCCCTTGACGGGCTGACGATCCTCATCACCGGTGACGAGGAGCTCGGCTCGACGACATCCTCCCAGCTCATCCGCGAGGAGGCGGCCGGTGCGCGGGCCGTCTACGTCATGGAGGCCTCGGCTGCCGGTTCCCTCAAGCTCGCCCGCAAGGGCACCTCGGACTATCGGGTCACCGTCCACGGCAAGGCCGCCCACGCCGGATTGGAACCGGAGAAGGGCGTCAACGCCGGCCTCGAACTCGCCCGCCTCATGCCGCTCATCGCCGAGATGGCCGATGACGAGAAGGGCACCACCGTGGTGCCGACGACGATCACCGCCGGCACCACTCCGAACACCGTGCCTGCCAAGGCGACGGTCCACGTCGATGTGCGCGCCCGGCTGACCGCCGAGCAGGAGCGCATCGATGAGGAGATGAGGGCGCTGACGGCCCAGCTGCCCGGCGCCGAGGTGGAGGTCACCGGTGGGATCAACCGGCCGCCGTTCGAACGCGACGCCGCAGCCCACCTCTTCGACCGCGCCGTGGCGCTGGCCGGTGAGATCGGCATCGCCGAGCCGACCGGCACCGCTGTCGGCGGCGCCTCCGACGGCAACTTCACCGCTGGTGACGGCATCCCCACCCTCGACGGGCTCGGGGCTGTCGGCGATGGTGCGCATGCCGAGCACGAGCATGCGATCATCTCCGAGATCCCACCGCGCACTGCCCTGCTGGCCGCCCTCATCGCCGACCAGCTCGCCGACTGAACCACCACCTCGGGACCGGCCTGCGACTGGCATCACCCTCCATTGCTATGGTGGCCGTACCATCTGCCGCCGCGCCGCACGGGAGCCTGCCATGAAACTGACCTCGCTGACCCTCCACCAGATCCGGCTGCCGCTCGTCAGCCCCTTCACCACGTCGTTCATGAAGGAGACGGAGAAGGACTGCTACCTCGTCGAGGCGCGCTTCGACACCGGCAGCGGTGAGGTCACCGGATGGGGCGAGTCGGTGGCGATGGTCGGGCCGCTGTACTCCGATGAGTACACCGCAGGCGGCATCGCCGTCACCCGTGACTGGCTGGCACCAGCGCTGTTCAACGTTGAGCACCTCACTGCCGAGACCGTCGGCTGGCACCTGCGCCACATCATCGGCCACCCGATGGCCAAGTCGGCCCTCGAGATGGCCGTCATCGAAGCGCAGCTGAAGGTGCAGAACCTGTCCTTCAAGGACTACCTCGGCGGTGTCGTCGACCAGATCCCCTCCGGCGTCTCGGTCGGCATCCAAGATTCGATCCCCGAGCTGCTCGAAGCCATCGGCGGCTACCTCGATGAGGGGTATGCCCGCATCAAGCTCAAGATCAAGCCCGGTGCTGACATCGAACCGGTGGCAGCCGTGCGACGGGAGTTCGGTGATGACTTCCTCTTCCAGGTCGACGCCAACGCCGCCTACACGCTCGTCGACGCCAACCACCTGAAGAAGCTCGACGACTACGGCCTGCTGCTGATCGAGCAGCCGCTGGGCGAGGCCGACATCCGGCAGCATGCGCAGCTGGCGAAGCTCATGGACACCCCGATGTGCCTCGATGAATCGATCGTCTCCGCGGAGGCGGCGGCCGATGCGATCAGCCTGGGCGCCACCTCGGTCATCAACATCAAACCCGGCCGGGTGGGCGGCTATATCGAGGCCAAGCGCATCCACGACCTGTGCCGCGCCCACGGTGTGGCCGTCTGGCACGGTGGCATGGTCGAAACCGGGCTGGGTCGTGCGGCCAACGCCGCGATGGCCTCGCTGCCGGGCTTCACGCTGCCGGGTGATGTGTCCGGTTCGAAGAGGTTCTTCCACGAGGACATCACCAAGGAGATCGTCATGCACGACGGTGTCGTCGATGTGCCGAGAGGCCCCGGTTTCGGTGTGACGATCGACCCGGCGCAGCTGGAGAAGTTCCGCGTCGCCGAATACACCATCACGCCCGACTGACATACACAGCGGCCGGCCACCGGAATCCTCCCCGGTGGCCGGCCGCATTCGTGTGCAGAGAGGGGCGCTCAGCCCTTGGGAATCGGCGGGCCGAGGAACAGCAGCACGCCGAAGAGGCAGGCGACGCCGACGAACCCGACGACGAGCGCGGCGAAGGGGCGGCGGATCGCCCAGTCGCACCATCCTTCGAAGAAGTTCCGCGGCTCGCGCGTGCCGGCGCCCAGCTCCCAGGTCCCGCCGAGCAGGCCGGCCCGCCGGGCGTGGATCTCGAAGGGGATCGTGGCGTACGGGATGATCGCCGAGAGCAGACCGGTGGCGATCTGCCCGGCCCGCCACCGCTGCGAGGTGCCGATGAGCACCGTGACGACGCAGTAGGTGAGGAACACGAACCCGTGGATGCCGCCGCCGATGCGCACACCGAGTTCAGTGGTGTGCGTGACGCATTTGAGGATCATGCCGGCGATGAGCAGCGTCCACGTGATGGCCTCGGCGATCGCGAAAGTGGTGAAGAGCTTCTTGGGAGTCACCCAACCATTGTGCCGAAGCAGTCTGAGTGAATACGCAACAGGGCCGGTGGCGTGTGCCACCGGCCCTGTGCTCTCAGCTGAGGGATCTCAGCTGATCATCAGGTGTCCGATCAGAGGCTGGACTTCCGGCGCAGAGTTGCGGCGGTGATGCCGATGCCTGCGATCAGCAGAGCAGCAGCGCCCCAGACGAGCGGTCCGGCTTCGCTGCCGGTGCGCGGCAGCTTGCCCTTGTCGTCCTTGCCCTTATCGTCTTCGCCGCCCTTGCCGTCGTCGTCCTTGACGTCGCCGACGGTGAAGGTGCCGGTGAGGTCGTCGCCGCCGTCGCAGGCAACGCGGACATCGTAGGTGCCGACGTAGCTGTTCGGGCGATCGGCGTTGACGCCGTGGACGGCGAAGGTGACGTTGCCGTCCTCATCCACGGTGGCGGTGTCCTCGTGCTTGAGGACGTCGATGCCGCGGGCCTCAACGGTCAGCTTGGCTTCGGTGCCCGGGGTGCAGCCGGCCGCCATGATGGTGACGCCCTTGTCCTCGTTGACGAAGTCAGCCGGGGAGATCTTCTCAGGCTTGACAGTCAGGCCGCGCTCCGTCGGAGCCTCATCGTCCTTGCCGCCGTCGTCATCGCCGCTGTCGTCTTCCTCTTCGAGGTTGTAGGCGAGCACGTGTGCAGCCCAACCCATCGCCGGTGCGAAGATATCGAGCGACTCCTGGCTGACGTTCTCCAGGTTGTCTTCCGGCGTGTGGTAGTTGCGGTCGCGCTGGACGCCGGCGGTGCCGCCGAACATCTTCTGCTCTTCTTCGGTCTTGATGCCGTCGGCACCGGAGAACAGACCGGAGACCGGGACGCCGTTGTCGATGAAGGCCTGGTAGTCCGAGCGGCCCGAGAACTCGGTGCCGATGTGCTCCTGGTCGTTCGCATCGAAGAAGTCGGTGAAGATCTTCTCCAGCTCAGCCGAGCCCTCCGGCACGTTGACACCCGGCGGGATGTCGACGTACGAGCCATCGGAGTCGAGCGTGCCGACGACGTAGTTCTCCGAACCGATCATGTCGTAGTTGAGGTACGCCTTGATCTTCTTGAGCTCGTCAGGGTTGTTCTGCGCAAGGTCGTTGACGTAGTGGGTCGAGCCGACGAGGCCGACTTCCTCAGCACCCCAGAATCCGAATCGGACCTTGTTGTCGACCTCGTAGTCGAGTGCGGCCATGCCCTCGGCAACAGCGAGGAGTCCGGCCACGCCGGAGGCGTTGTCGTTGACGCCCGGGCCCTCAGGCACACCGTCGAGGTGAGCGCCCATCATCTGGACGTTATTGGGGTCGCCGGCCTTGGTCTCGGCCATGACGTTCCAGGTCTTGACAGTCTCGAAGGTCGTCTCGACCGTCATGTCAGCGGTGACCGCGGTCTCCTGGTCCTCCGGGTCGACGGCCTTGATCTTCTCGACCAGGGCATCGCCCTCAGCCTTGCTCAGCGCACCGGCGGGGGCATTGCCCTCGACGCGATCGCCGGCGGTGAAGTTGCTGGCGCCATCCTGGTTGTTGTAGATGATGACGCCGGCCGCTTCGGCCTTGCTCGCGTTGGTGATCTTGTCGCCGAAGGCGCATTCGCCGCGCTGGATGAGGACGATGGTGTCCTTATTGTCCTCGGTGAAGGCCTCACCGGAGCAGCCCAGCCCGGCGTTCTCACCTTCACCAGCTGGCAGCGTCATCGGAACGTCTGTGAGCGGTTCGTCGGTGCCTTCGGCGTTCGAGATCGTGCCGAAGTCCTTCTGCTCCACGCCGTTGACGCTCAGGCTGACCTCGTCGAAGGTCTGCCGCGGGAAATCGAACTCCTGACGCTCAACCTCGAAGCCGGCTTCCTTCATGACGCCTTCGACGTACTCGGAGGCCTCTTCATAGCCCTTGGTACCGAGCGCGCGGTATCCATCCTCCTTGTTGGCCTCGGAGATCTCGCTGAGCTCGGTGAGGTGCTTGAACACCTGGTCACCGGTCACACCCATATCGGTGTGCGCTGTCACTGGAGCGGCCATTGCCGGGGAGGTCATCCCCAGACCGAGCGCCGCTGCGGCCGTAACCGCTACTGCGGCGCGTGCCAATCGATTCGACATAACAACCTTTCGGTCCATCTGACGGTGCTGCACCTCGGTGTGCATCACCCCGTGATAGTCATCACACAGTCCACCACAGTATTACAGTTCGCTGCATGTTTGATAACGGAATGATAACAACGGCAACAACATGGTAACGAAGCACCCCGGAAGCCGCGGACTCATGCGGAACCCAGGCGCTCAGAGAGCACACAGAAATATTCTTTTGCTCATCTGCGCAAGTGTTGTACATAGAAACGTTTGCGCCTATCATTGAACGTATGCCTGACACCCGCGCCGCCGTGCCCGCTGAGCCGAGCCCTGCCCTCATCCGGCAGTGGCAGCGGCACCTGGCCAATGAGCGCCTCGAAGAGCGCGTCTACCGCAAGCTCGCCGCCCGCAAGCAGGGTGAGGAGCGCGAGATCCTGCTCGCCATCGCCGATGCCGAACGCCGGCACCAGCAGCACTGGATCGACCTCCTCGGCCCCCACGCCGAACAGCGCCGCGCCCCGGATCTGGGAACTCGCATCCTGTCGCTGCTCGGCAGCATCTTCGGCTCGGTCTTCATCCTCGCCCTCATCCAGCAGCAGGAGACCTCCAGTCCCTACGACACCGACCAGTTCGCCACCGACCAGATGGCTGCTGATGAGAAGGTCCACGCCGAGGTCGTCCGCGCCCTGGCCGCGAAGTCCCGCGCCCGGCTCTCAGGCAACTTCCGCGCCGCCGTCTTCGGCGCCAACGACGGGCTCGTCTCCAACCTCGCCCTCGTCCTCGGCGTCGGCGCAGCCGGCATGTCGAACCCCGTCATCCTGCTCACCGGCATCTCCGGACTGCTCGCCGGAGCCCTGTCGATGGGGGCTGGAGAGTACATCTCGGTGCGCAGCCAGCGCGAGCTGCTCGAGGCCTCCCAGCCGGTGCGCCAGCCCGCCGAGGCACTGGCCTCACTCGACTTCGACGCCAATGAGCTCGCCCTCGTCTACCGCGCCCGTGGCTACGACGAGGAGGAGGCCCTGGCCAAGGCACAGCGCACCCTGGCCCGCGCGCACGGCGGCACCCTGCCCTCCCACACCGCACCGACGGGCAAGGAGAACGAACACGAAGAGCTCGGCACCGGCCTGGGTGCTGCGGCCTCCTCATTCTGCTTCTTCGCCTCCGGGGCGATCGTGCCGATCCTGCCCTACATCTTCGGCATGCACGGGATGCCGGCGATCCTCACCGCTGCCGGCCTCGTCGGCGTTGTGCTGCTGGGCACCGGCGGCACCGTCGGCGTGCTCTCCGGCCGCCCGCCGCTGCCGCGTGCGCTGCGCCAGCTGGCGATCGGCTTCGGCGCGGCCGCTGCGACCTACCTGCTCGGCCTGGCCTTCGGCACGACGCTGAGCTGACACCTCGGGCGCGGATGCCAGCAGCTGAGCGGCGAGCCGGACAGCCGGGCCCAAGTGCTTTAATTGAGGGCATGACCCTCACCCATTCCCTGGCTCTCATCGACGTCAGCGCCGGCACGCACGAGCTGGCCGACCTCGCCGCAGCCCACCTGCCGGTCGATGACCTCTCGACCCACCGCGGTGACGGGATCTTCGAGACCGTGCTCGTCACCGTCACCGGCGGCACGCACTCGGTCAAGGCCCGGCGACTGCACTTCGACCGGTTCCGCGGCTCAGCACGCGCCCTCGAACTGCCGGTGCCCGTGGCCGAGGTGTGGGACGCCGCTGTCGACGACGTCGCCCGCGCCGTCATCGCCGGCAACCCCGGGGTCACCGAATTCAGTGTGCGCTACACGCTCTCGCGCGGACTCGATGCCCCGCGCGGCTGGGTCATGTCGATCTCGCTGCCGGAGGCGTATCCCGCCCAGCGCCGGGAGGGGGCTGACTTCATCAGCCTCGACCGCGGCTTCGAGGCCTATGCCGGGCAGTCCGCGCCGTGGCTGCTGCTCGGCGCCAAAACCCTGTCCTATGCCGCGAATATGGCAGCGACCCGCTGGGCGCAGGAGCACGGCGCCGATGACGGGCTGTTCATCAGCCGCGACGGCCTCGTCCTCGAAGGCCCGACCTCGAATGTCATCATCCGCCGCGGCCACGAGCTGCTCACCCCGGACCCGAAGGCCGGGCTGCTGCACGGCACCACCCAGCAGACGATCTTCGCCGCCGCCGCCGAACACGGCTACCTGTGCTCATATGCCGATCTCACGCGCGACGACCTGCTCACCGCCGACGGTGCGTGGATGGTCTCCTCAGCCCGGGTTGCGGTGCCGTTCCGCAGCCTCGATGGGGAGGCGGTGACGATGGATCCCGAACTCACCGGGCAGATGTACGACTGGGTCACCGGCGCCGCTGATGACGGGACTGCCGGTGACACTGCGGTTGGGCCCGACACCACGGCTGGGCCCGACATCACGGCTGGGACCACTGCCGCAGACGGTCCGCCGCAGGGAGGCACGCCATGACGATCGGTGCGATTCTCTTCGGGCTGCTGACCGGTTCGGTCATCGGGCTCACCGGCGGCGGCGGGGCGATCGTCGCTGTTCCGGCACTCGTCTACGGCCTCGGCATGCCGATGGCCAAGGCGGTGCCGACCTCGCTCATCGTCGTCGCCTCCTCCTCGATCGTCGGCATCCTGCCGCGGCTGCGCTCGAAGATGGTCGACTGGACGACCGCCGGCACGATCGGCGTCACCGGCATGCTCACCGCGATCGTCGGCGCCCGGGTGCACGACTTGTTCCCCGAGAAGGGGCTCATGATCGCCTTCGGCGTCCTCATGCTCATCGCCGCGATCCGCATGTTCATGCCGATGCCCTATATCGACCCCGACACCGGGGCGTTCACCGGCCGGCGGTTCGCCAAGGGCATCGCCGTCGGTGCGGTCGTCGGGTTCCTCACCGGCCTGCTCGGCGTCGGCGGCGGATTCCTCATCGTCCCAGCACTTACGATCCTCATGCACGTGCCGATGCACATCGCCGTCGGCACCTCCCTGGCCGTCGTCGCGCTCAACTCGATCGCCGGAGTCATCGGCTACTTCGACCGGCTGGCCGCAATCGACTGGCCGGTGGCCATCACCTACACCGTGTGCGCAATGACCGCGGCGCTGGTGGCCGGTCAGCTCGGCCGGAAGCTGCCGAACACCGTCGTCCGCTACGGCTTCGCCACCCTCGTCGTCCTGCTCGCCGGGTTCGTGTTCTTCGAGACCTTCGTCCTGCAGGGCTGAGGACACGTGCCCCGGACGCGGACCGTGGCGGTAGGCTAGGACACAGCAGTCCCGTAACAGACCTCAGATCCGCAAGGGAGATGGAGACATGGGCAAGATCGCATGGCAGATCCTCGGTGTCGGCGGCACCGCGCTGGCAACCCTGGCCGCACGCAAGGCACTGGGCATCGTGTGGGAGAAGACTACCTCGAAGCCGGTGCCGATCAACACCGAAGACGACCAGGTCGGCCTGAGCGAGGCGCTGGCATGGACGATCATCTCCGGTGTCGGCATCGCCGTCGCCCAGCTCGTCGTGCAGCGCTACGCTGCATCAGCCGTGCGCAACCACTTCGGTGAGACCGCACTGCCCAAGAAACTGCAGAAGGGCGCCGACGTCGACTGAGACACTCGGCAGCAGAGAGGACCCGCAGCCCCGGCACGTGATGCCGGAGCTGCGGGTTCTTCCATGTACGAGGCGCGGCTCTGTTGACACACCCGACCAGCACGACTCAGACTGTGAGCCATGACACAGCCGCGTGCACCCCATCCGGGTCTGCACCCGCCGGGGGCCACCACCTCGGGCACGGACCCGGCCACCGCCTCGGGACCGGGTGACATCCACAGCATGCGCCCCGGCGGCTTCGGAGCCGCCCGCCGGCCCGAACCACGGCCGGGAGACGCCGGCACACCCGGTGCGCACGGCCTGCTTTTCTCCGCTGAGGAGTACGAGCAGCGGCTGGCCGCCGTCCGCCGCCGGATGCGCGATCAGGGCCTGTCGGGGCTCATCGTCACCGACCCGGCGAACATGTTCTACCTCACCGGCTACAACGCCTGGTCCTTCTACACCCCGCAGCTGCTCTACGTCCCGGCGTCGGGCCCGATGACACTGTTCGCCCGGGAGATGGACGCCCACGGGGCGCAGCGCACCTGCTGGCTGCCCGAAGAGGACATCGTCGGCTACCCCGAGCGCTACGTCCACCGCCCGCACATCCACCCCTTCGACTGGATCGCGTTCGCCCTGCGGCAGCGCTGGGAGGTCGCCCCGGCCGCCCACGGATGCATCGGCGTGGAGATGGACAGCCACTACTACTCCCCGCGCGCCCACCGCGCACTCGTCCACGGCATCCCGGAGTGGACGCTCGTCGACTCCTTCGAGCTCGTCAACTGGATCCGGGCGATCAAATCCCCGGCCGAGATCGCGATCATGCGACAGGCCGCCCAGGTCACGACCGCGGCGATGAACGCGGCACTCGACGCTGTTGAGGCGGGCGCCCGGCAGAACGACGTCGCCGCCGCGATCGCCCACGCGCAGGCGGCCGGCACCGCCGAGGTGTGGGGCGACTTCCCGGCGATCGTGCCGATGCTGCCGACCGGTGAGGGCGCCGACACCCCGCACCTGACGTGGACCGACCGCAGGCTCAGGTCCGGGGAGCCGGTCGTCATCGAACTCGCCGGCGCCCATCACCGCTACCATGTGCCGCTGGCCCGCACCGTCATGCTCGGCGACCCGCCGGCTCAGCTGCAGCACACCGCAGATGTCGTCGCCGAAGCGCTGAATGAGGTGCTGGAGACGATGCGCCCGGACGTGCCGGTCGCCGAACTCGCCCGGGTGTGGAATGCGGTGCTCGCCCGCTACGAGATGGTCAAGGAGTCCCGGCTGGGCTATTCGATCGGGATCGGCTACCCGCCGGATTGGGGTGAGCGGACGATCTCGCTGCGCAGCGAAGACGAGCAGGTGCTCGCCGCCGGCATGACCTTCCATGTCATCGCCGGCATGTGGCTTGATGGCATCGGCTACGAAGTGAGCGAACCGCTCGCCGTCACCACCACCGGCGTCGAGTGCTTCACCGACTTCCCCCGCGACCTCATCCGGAAGTGACGGCCATGACCGACGCTGACGATGGGCTGGCCGGCCGGCTGGTGGAGCTGACCGGGGATCTGATCCGTGCCCGAGGTGAGAATCCCGGTGGCACCGAAGAGGCGACCGTTGACGTCATCGCCGGGTTCGCGCACGCTCATGGGCTTCACGTGCACATCGCCGAGGTGGCCGCCGGCCGGCCGAACATCGTCGTCACCGCACCAGCCGCGGCGCGCCGTTCGGGGGAACTGCCGGAGGGTCTGCTGTTCCTCGGCCACTCCGATGTCGTACCCGCTGGCGACGGCTGGACCGGGGATCCGTTCGAGCCGCGGCTGGCGGACGGCTGGCTCACCGGGCGCGGGGCAGCGGACATGAAGGGCGGGCTTGCCGCGGTCCTGTGCGCGCTCGCCGACGCGCATGCCGATGGCGGGTTGAGCGCTCCGGTGAGTCTGGCGGTCACTGTCGATGAGGAGGATCTGGGCACCGGCATCCGGCATCTCGTGACAGACGGGCTTGGCCCGCACGCCGGGCAGCACTTCAGCTCGTGTGTCGTCGCTGAGCCGACGGATCTGGCCATCATCACCGCCTGCCGCGGGGATGCCTATCTGGAGGTGCGGCTGACCGGGATCTCTGCACATTCGGGCAGACCGGCCGACGGCCGTTCGGCGATCATCGCCGCAGCGAAGCTCATCACCCTGCTGACGGACAATCAGGCAGAACTCGATGCCGATGGTCATCCGCTACTCGGGGCCGGATCGTGGAGTCCGGGGATCATCACCGGCGGGCAGGGAACCTCGATGGTCGCCGGTGCCTGCCGGATCTCCCTCGACCGCCGGCTGCTGCCCGGCGAAAGCGCCGAGCGCATCGCCGGCTGGCTCATGGCTGCCGCAGCCGAGGTCGGCATCACCGGTGACGGGATCGGCCTTGATGTCGAGGTGACGATGGAGATGCCGGGCTTCATCACCGACCACGATTCCCCTGCGGTCACGACGCTTGAGGCCGCTGCCGAGGCAGTGACCGGGCAGGTGCCCGAATGCACGGTGTGGACGGCAGCCTGCGACGGCGGCTATATCGCCCGGGACCTCGGGATCCCGACCATCGTGTACGGCCCGGGCAGCATCAGCGAACAGGCTCACCATGTCGATGAGGCGATCGAGGTTGCCGAGATCGTACGCGCTTGCCGGGTCTACCGGCAGCTCATCGGCACGACCTGCCGGTGAGCCGTCTCAGTCCTCACCGACGAGGATCTGCAGGGTCTGACGCACTTCGGGCACGGACACCTGACCTGGAGCCGAACCTTCGCCGACGGTCGCGAAAGTGGCCGCAGAGCCGAACTCGCCGCCGATGAGCCGGGTGAGCCTGCCGCGCCGGCCCATCGCGATGACAATGATCGGGATCCGCAGGCGGGCCCGGCCGCGGTCGGCGGCTTCGAGCGCCTCGAGCACATCGGAACGGTTATGCGGCATCACCGCGATCTTCGCGACGTCAGCCCCGAGGTCAGCCATCGCCTTGAGAGTGCGCAGCAGCTGCTTCGACGGCGGGGTGTCGGTGAAATCGTGCGCCGAGGCGACCGAGGCGACCCCTGCCTCGGCGGCGGCGGTGATGAGCTCACCGGCGTCTCGGCGGGCGAACTCGATGTCGACGGCGGCCGGGCCGGCGGCGATCGCCTGCCGGATGAGCGCGGTGTAGGCGTCCTCGTCGAGGTTCGCGGCCCCGCCCTCGGAATCGGTGCGGATGGTGAGCAGCACCGGCAGGTCCGTGTGCGCACTGATCGCCGCCAGCCCCGCGGGGAAGACGTCGCCCGCCTTCGCGCTCAGCCCGGCGGCCAGGGCATCGACGCGCCATTCGAGCGCGTCGATCCCGGCAGTCTGCGCGCAGTCGGCGGCGAGCCGGCCGAGTTCGTCGAAGTCACCGGCGACGAGCGGGACGATGACGGCAGGCAGCTGATCTGAAGCCACGAACGGCAGCGATGTCATGGCACTACCTTAGAGCACTCACGACTCGAAGAGCGCCTGGCCGATGTACTCTCCCTCAGCTGCGCCCGGCGGGATCGCCCACACGGTCGAGCCGATCGGCGCGGTCCACTGATTCAGCAGGTCGACCTCGTCAAGCCGCTTCTGGATCGGCAGGAACTGCCGTTCGACCGAGGCCTGGTAGGAGGCGAACATGAGCCCGGTCTTGCCGACGATCGCGCTGCCGGTCGGGCCGGTGGCGGCATCGGCGGCGTCAGGCACCGAATGGTAGTTGTACACGCGCCTGAAGATCTGCTGCTCAGGGGCTGCGTTGTTGCGGCTGCGCGCGACATGGCTGGCCGGGGAGATGATCGTGAAGCCCTTGTCGTCAGTGGCCTCCAGATCCGGGATGTCGTGCTCCTCGGTGCCGGTCATCGGCGCGCCCTTCTTCAGGTCGCGGCCGATCGAGAACTCGCGAGCCGGCCGGTCGGCCTCATCCCAGGTCGCCAGATTCATGTCGATGTCGCGCAGCACCAGCGAGGTCCCGCCTCTCAGCCACTCCGGGTAGTCAGCGGCCAGGTCGAGCGGCGGCTCACCGCGCGCGGAGAACACCGGGCTGGCCTGCCCGAGCGTCTTGCCCCACACCAGGCGGGCGAAGTCCTCCGAACCCGGCCCCGGGTTGGCGGTCCCGTCGACCTGGCCGAAGAGGTTGCGGGTCGTCGTGCCCTGCGGGTCCGAGCCGTAGGAGCGGCGGAAGCTCGAACGCGACCAGGCGACGTCCATGAACGCACGGGCGTCCTTAAGCAGCATCCGCACCGCATGCGCGATGGTGAACGGGTCATCACCGCACACCTGCAGCAGCAGGTCGCCGCGGCACAGCCGGTCCTCAAGCCGGTCGATGCCGAATGCCGGCAGCGGGCCCAGCCAGCCGGGGACATGCTGACTGCCTGCCAGCTCGACGAGCCCGCGGGCGAACCCGAAGGTCACCGTCAGCCGGGCCGGGCGCTCGTTGAGCTCCGGTTCGGTGTCGGCCAGGGGCGCGGCACCCTGGGTCATGAGCGCGGCATCGTCGGTCAGCAGCTTGAGCATCCGGATCAGCCGCGTGACATCGGTGTCGTCCTTGCGGGTCAGTGAGACGAACATGGCGTGCGCCTGCGGGATCGTCTCGACCCCGGACTGGTGCGCGCCGTAGAACGGCTCGATCTGGGCGCCGTTAAGGCCCGAGGTGTCGGGCTGGGGCTGAGCCGTCGCGGCCGGCTGCTGCCGGCCGGTCAGGAACCCGAGTCCGGCACCGGCGGCTCCTGCCCCGACGCCGAGTGCGGAGGCGCCGAGCAGACGCCGACGATCGATCTCCACAGAAATCATCTCCTCAGAGGTAGGCGGCTGCCCGGGCCGGCCGGTCGGCACCGGCCGGCTCCAGGCAGCAGGTCAGGGCCGATCAGTGATCGTGTCCGTCTTCCTCATCGCCGTGGTCGTGGCCGTCGTGGTCGCCATGGTCCATGTCGCCGTGGTCCATGTCCGAGCCGTCGCCCTGGTCGTATTCCTCCTGGGCGCCGGCGAACTCCTTGGCCGGGACGGTGACGTCGAGGTCGCCGGCGTCGGTCTTGAGCGTCGTGGTGACCTCGGCGCCGGGCTCGATGCCCTCCTTGAGCTTCATGAGCATGATGTGGTCGCCGCCCGGCTCCAGCTTCAGCTCACCGCCGGCGGGGATGACGAAGCCGCCTTCCTTTTCCTGCATCTTCGTCGAGCCCGAGTTGTCTTCGACGGTCTCGTGCAGCTCGGCCATTCCGGCAACTGAGGACTCGGCACCGGTGAAGTGGATGTCCTGATCGGAGGAGTTCTTCAGGGTGCCGAACACGGCGGTCATGCCGTGGTCCTTGTCGACGGCCTTGACCCAGCCGTCTTCGAGGGTCAGTGCGGATTCGGCGGTGACCGCCTCGTCCTGCTGGGCGTCGGTGCCGCCGGCCTCGGTGGAGGCGTCGGTGCCGTCGGTGCCGCCGCAGGCGGCCAGAGTCAGTGCCAGGCCGAGGGCGGAGGCGGCTGCGGCGGTGCGGAATGCGATGGTCTTCTTCACTGTGGTGAGTCCTTTGCTCTTGCGTGCCGTGCACGCTGGTGCACGCAGGGCAGCACCGCACGCGGGGTGCTGTCAGGGCCCTGCCGGGGGCACGGGGTTCAGATGGGTGAGGACCTGCACCGCTCCCGAGGCGGGAGTCCGGTCGTGCAGATCAGGCAGGCGTGGGTGCCTGCAGGCGGGTGAAGAGGACCGACGGCGGGCCGCGTCTGAACCGGGAGTCGAGCACAGCGGGCGTGACTGCGGCCAGCACCGGAGCGACCTGCGCTGGCAGCCGCGAGGGCATGACGAGCGGGACGAAGCGGGTGAAGGCCGTGGCGATCGGGCCGAGGGCTGCCTGGATGAGGGCGAAGACGAACTCCTCGCCGCATTTGAGGATCGCAATCGTGACGACAGCTGAGAGCAGGTGGGCGATGAGCATCGAGGCGCCCGCACCGGCCTGTGCGGCAGCCTGCCCGGCGGCTGCGGCGGTGTCGGCGACCGCAGCCGAGACCTCGGCGTCGGTCAAGTGGTGGGCGTGTGCACCGCTGCCGGCGCCGGTGCCCAGCTGCAGGTAGACCCGGCCGCTGTGGCCGCTGATGATGAGCGGGACGTGGCTGAACACGGTCATGAGGTGATGCAGCGCCAGCTGCGCGAACGCCACGATCGCGCTGAGCGAAAGGATCCCGAGCCGCCGGCCGGCCAGCAGCACGCCGATCCACAGGGTGAGCACGAAGCATACGATGCCGGCCAGCAGTGAGGCGCTGCCGTGGGCGCCGAGGTGGAAGAGCGTCGCGATCGCGGTGGCGATGAATGCCGCACCCACCGAACGCCAGATGCGCAGCTGTCTGCTCATGCCACCTCCTCAGCTCATTCCTGCCGGCCCGCACGCGCGGTGCGAGCCCGCCTCATTCTACAACTTGTCGTGCAAACCCCGGGCCGCGGGTGTGGCTGCGGGACTGCGGACGAGGCCGCGCCTACGGCAGATGTGCGCCGAGTGCGCCGCATGCCCGCAGCACAGCGCTCGTGCACCGCCACCGGTGTAACGATGGGGTAACGTTCCGGCTTTCAGTGTTTGCCCAGGTCAGCTTGTCTATTCTGAGCAGTTCGCGAGAGCGCATCGGAAGGCAGCCGGGCGCCGTCAGGGTGTCTGCGGTGGGCGGCTCCCTAGACTGGTCGTCGTGGCCTGGCAGCGCTCTGACCTGTATGCCGGTCGCCAGACCGGGACCGGCCACCGCCCGATGCGCTCTCCTGTTCTCTCCTGCGCCGGGCCACACACCTGTGTTGCCGAAAGAAAGGTATCCGACCGCAGTGGCAGTCGTCGAAGCCTCACACGTCTACAAGGTCTTCGGAAGGCGCGGACGCGATGTCGTCGAGCGTCTCGAAGCCGGCGCTGACCGCGCAGAGCTCTCCCACCTCGGCACCGCTGCCGTCATCGACGCCAGCTTCACCGTCGAGCACGGTGAGAGCTTCGTCGTCATGGGCCTCTCCGGCTCCGGCAAGTCCACCCTCATCCGGATGATCAACGGACTGTGGTCCCCCACCTCGGGAACGGTGCGCGTGGCCGGCGAGGACATCTCGCAGATGTCGGCAGCACAGCTGCGGCGCATGCGCCGGGACAACATCGCCATGGTCTTCCAGCACTTCGCGCTCATGCCGCACCGCACGGTGCGCGAGAACGCCGCCTACGCCCTCGAGATCAAGGACGTCGCCAAGACCGAACGCCTCGAGCGCGCCGATCACTGGCTCGAGGTCGTCGGTCTCGACGGGTGGGGAGACAAGTACCCCAGCCAGCTCTCCGGCGGCATGCAGCAGCGCGTCGGCCTGGCCCGCGCACTCGCCTCGGAATCGGACATCCTCCTCATGGACGAGGCGTTCTCGGCACTCGACCCGCTGATCCGGCGCGAGATGCAGGAGCAGCTCGTCGAGCTGCAGTCATCGCTGAACAAGACGATCATCTTCATCACCCACGACCTCAACGAGGCGATGTACCTCGGCGACCGGATCGCGGTCATGCGCGCCGGCCGGATCGTGCAGATCGGCACGTCCGAGGAGATCCTCACCGCCCCAGCCGATGACTATGTCGCCTCCTTCATCCAGGATGTCGACCGCACCCGCGTGCTCACGGCCGGTTCGGTCATGAAGACCACCGAGTCGTTCGTGCCGGTGACCGCCGGCCCGCGGGTGGCCGCCCGCGCGATGGAGGAGCACAGCGTCTCAGCGCTGTTCGTCACCGACCGGTCCCGCCAGCTGCTCGGTGTCGTCACCGATGACGATGTCGTTGCCGCCGCCCGCGCAGGGGCCAGCGATCTCAGCGGGCTGCTGCGCACCGACGGCCTGCTCAGCGTCTCCGTGGACACGCAGCTCTCCGAGCTGTTCGCCCCCAGCGCCGAGGCGCTCGTGCCGCTGGCAGTCACCGATGAGAAGAACCGGCTGGTCGGCATCATCCCGCGCGTCCAGCTGCTCAATGCGATGGCCTCGGCCACCAGCGACACCTCGACGGCATCCCCGCCGGAGGCGCGCACAGCCGCCGGTACGGCCGCTGCCGGCGGGTCATCACCGGCGAGCGGATCGACTGCCGCTGCAGACATCGACGACGAGCAGAATCAGGAGGCCTGAGCATGGACTTTCTCGAACCGCGCATCCCGCTGGGCGACTGGGCTGAGGCGTTCCTCGACTGGTTCGAAGACGCGTTCGGCTGGCTCATCAACGGCGTCACCTGGCTGCTCGACGTGCTGTACGACAACATCGAGTCAGCGCTGACGTATCCGCACTTCCTCATCATGATCCTCATCTTCACCGCGATCGCCTGGGTGGCGGCGTCGTGGAAGCTGGCGATCTTCACCCTGCTCGGCTTCTACCTGCTGGCCGCGCTCGATCAGTGGGAGACCGCCATGTCGACGATCTCCCTCGTCATCGTCGCCGTCATCTTCGCGCTGCTGATGGCCATCCCGATCGGCATCCTGGCAGCCAAGTCGCAGGTCGTCTCCACCGTCGTGCGGCCGGTCCTCGACTTCATGCAGTCGATGCCGGCGCTGGCCTACCTGGTCCCTGCCATCGTGATGTTCGGCGTCGGCCAGGTTCCCGGGGCCATCGCCACGATCATCTTCGCGATGCCGCCGGGCGTGCGCCTGACCGAACTGGCCATCCGCCAGGTCGACCGCGAGGTCGTCGAGGCCGGGCACGCCTTCGGCGCCTCCGAGGGCCACATCCTCGGCCGCGTGCAGCTTCCGCTGGCGATGCCGACGATCATGGCCGGTGTCAACCAGGTCATCATGCTCGCCCTGTCGATGGTGGTGCTGGCCGGTATGGCCGGTGCCGGCGGGCTGGGCGGCCAGGTCATGCGCTCGATCAGCTCACTCGATGTGCCCCTCGGCGTCGAAGCCGGCATCGCCGTTGTCATCATCGCCATCTATCTCGACCGCGTCACCGCCGCGCTCGGCTCCCGCAGCCCGGCCACCCGGGCAGCGGCGGCCTCCACCGGCTGACCGCCCACCGCTGTCACACATCCGCAGAAGAACACAGGAAAGAGGTATCGTCCGATGAAACTCTCGACTCTGACCAAGACCGGCGGCATCCTGGCCGCATCGGTTCTCGCCCTCACCGCATGCGGTGGCGGCGGAACCGAATCCAATGGCGGATCGGGCAACGGCGACGGCCCTCAGGCCGAGATGGCTGACCCGGATCGCGACTGGGAGAACTGCACCCCCGGCGCCAATGCCCAGGACGTCACCGACACCGAAGCAGACGACAACACCGACATCACCCTCGGTGCGTTCGACGGCTGGGATGAGTCCTTCGCCGCAGCCCACCTGACGAAGGCCGTTCTCGAAGAGGACGGCTATTCCGTCGACATCGAGAGCTACCAGGCCGGGCCCGGCTTCACCGGTGTCGCCAACGGCGATATCGACGTCGTCCTCGACGGCTGGATGCCGCTGACGCACAAGGACTACGTCGAGGAGTTCGGCGACAAGATGGAGGTCCACGGCTGCTGGTACAACAACGCCAAGCTCACCATCGCCGTCAACGAGGACTCCCCCGCCCAGTCCATCGCCGACCTCAAGGACATGGGCGACGAGTACGGCAACACCCTCTACGGCATCGAGCCCGGCGCCGGCCTGACCTCGACGACGGAGAATGAGGCCATCCCGACCTACGGTCTGGACAACCTCGACTTCAAGATCTCCTCGACCCCGGCGATGCTCGCACAGCTGAAGAAGGCCACCGACGCCGGTGACAACGTCGCCGTGACCCTGTGGCGCCCGCACTGGGCCTACGACGCCTTCCCGGTCCGTGACCTCGAAGACCCCGAGGGCGCGATGGGCGGAGCTGAAGTGATCTACAACTTCGCCCGCGACGGATTCGCCGAGGACAACCCGAAGGCCGCGCAGCTGCTGCAGAACCTCGTGCTCGATGACGAGAACCTCGCCAGCCTGGAGAACGTCATGTTCTCCGATGAGAACTACGGCGGCGAGAACCTCGACGAGGCCGTGGCCGAATGGCTCAAGGACAACCCGGACTTCGCCGAGGACTGGAAGGCCGGCAAGCTGAGCTGAGCTCTCAGCTGAGCTGACTGCCGCCCGGCAGACCCCTGCGACGCCTGCCCCGCATCTGCATGATGCGGGGCAGGCGCGTCTCTTCCTGCGGACCCGCCGCCGCTGCGCCCGCCTCGGCCCGGCAGGGACGCATGAGCCTATTGCCATTAGTGCTTATGAGCACCCGGCGCCTACTGTGTCGGTCATGCTCGTCAACGTCCACCATCTGCTGCCGCCGCAGCCCGGGCACGCCCCGGCGCGCGTGCGGCTGCCGCGCCACCGCGGGTATGTCGTCGACACCCGCGACTGGGGTTCGGCGCTCACCGGCCCCGAGGCGGAGGGCACCGAGCTGCGTGCGTGCACGGTGTGCGCGCTCGCCCATGAGCTCGTCGACGTGCTCGAGCGGCTCTCCCACACGACCGAGGTGTTCGAGGTCATTATCCCGTGGTGGCTGCATATCGGGCGGCTGCGCTCGACTCTGGCCAGCCACCTCGACGATGTGCGCATCGGGCGGATGGTGCTGCACGGCAGCCTCGATGGCCTCGAGGACCTGCTGTGGTCGACCGACGGGCTGGAGGAGTCGACTGACTGCGCGCTCACCGGTCACGCTGAGCTCGCCGCTGTCGCCGTCGAGCATGCCAGCGTGCTCACCGCCCGGCACGTCCTGGGCGAGCGCACCCGGGAGCTGCTCATCCACCTCGGCTGCCCGGCCTTCGGGCCTGCCGCCGAGTTCCTGCCCGCGCCCGCCGCCGGGCCCGTGCGGGTGGGCCTGACCGGGGAGGGTGAGCACTTCGTCACTCGGGTCGTCTCCGCCCACGGGCAGCTCGATGCCGAGGCGTTCTGCCGGCTGCTGCCCGAGGCGGCCGCTGGGGCGTGCCGGATCCGCGGCACCGTGTGGGTCGACTCCCGGCCGGAGACCCGCGTGCGGGTGTGCGGAATCGGCACCCAGGTGTGGATGGAGGAGGACGGCCAGTGGTTCGCCCCGGCGTTCTCCTCACCATCAGCGGTGCTCGCCTGCCATCACAGTGCGGATCCGCATGTCATCGATGCGCTGTGCCACTGGCACCCCCACCACGGCGACCGGTGTTCGCGCATCGCACTCACCGCTCCGCGCGAGTACGCCCAGGACTGGGCGGGCCTGCTGGCCGGGGCGGTGCGCTCCCAGCCGGCGCTGCCCGACCACCTGTCCCAGCACTGAACAGATGTGCACTGCACCAGCCGCTCTGCACCATCGGCACTGAACCACCAGCTCTGCACCATCAGCTACAGAAAGGCACCATCATGAAGGTCCGCAATTCGCTTCGCTCCCTGAAGAACCAGCCCGGCTCCCAGGTCGTGCGCCGCAAGGGCAAGACCTATGTCATCAACAAGAAGAACCCGCGCCTGAAGGCACGGCAGGGCTGATCACATCCGCAGCCACGTCTGCGCGGCATCTGAGAGCACCGCGCCGTCGCCGGCTGCCGTCTCCGCCCAGTCGACCGGCCGGCCATCGGCTGCGATGACACCGTCTGCGAGCACCACGACGTCGAAGTTGCATGCCAGCCCGGCCATCGCGGTGTGATAGACCGACCGGTCGACGTCGACGCCGCCGATGACGAGCCGATCGATCGCCAGATCATGCAGCCCGGCTGCCAGGTCGTCGATGCCGTCGAAGGCATCGGCGACCTCTGAGCTCAGGGCCAGGTCGTCCTCGGTCTGCCCGAGCCCACCGGCCGGCAAGTCTGCTCCCGCACCCTGGCCAGCCCCCGCCTCGGGCGCGGGAGCCTGCAGATAGGCGACCACGCCGTCAGCCACACGTGCCCGGTTGAGAACTTCGGTAAGCTGTGCAGAGATCTCAGACAGGGCGTCGCCGCTGCCGGCGGTGTTCATGAGGATGAGTGCGTCCATGGCTTCAAGCATAGTCACCGCGCACGCACACCAAGGAGGGACGATGGCCGATCTGCGCTACACCTACCGGTTCGCCTCCGAGCATCTGGGACACCGGCGCGACGACAACTTCGTCCTCTACTCCGATCACGTCGAGGTCGCCTCGATGACCTCGATCCGCGAGGCCGCCCGCGCACTCGCCGCAGCCGAGGAATCCGATGAGGAGCGGCCGTTCCTGTGGATCGACATGTACCGCCCGACTCACGAGGACCTCACCGAGCTCGCCGAGGCGTTCTCCCTGCACCCGCTGGCGATCGAGGACGCGATCGAAGCCCATCAGCGGCCCAAGTACGAACGCTACGGCTCGACCGAGTTCGTCGTGCTGCGCCCGGCGGTCATCCGCCGCAACCGGCCGCACACCCCTGCCGGGCTGGCCGACGCCCGGGCCGGTGACGCCGGAGGGGCAGGCGGTGCGTCCGGTGCCTCAGGTGCCTCCGGTGATGCCGCTGAGGCCCAGTCGGTCGACATCAAGGTCGGTGAGATCCACATCTTCCTCGGCGCCCGGTTCATCATCGTCATCCGGCACGGCACCCTGCTCGATACGCAGAACGTCCGCGAGGTCTTCGAATCCGACACCCGGTTCTCCGGGTTCCCGCAGTTCTCTGCGCTCTACCGCGTCATGGACCGCATCGTCGACAACTACCTGCCGGTCGTGGCGATCCTCGAAGACCAGACCGATGACCTCGAAGAGCGGATCTTCACCGGCACCCCGGCGCAGTCGCAGGACATCTATCACCTCTCGCGTGAGCTCATCGAGCTCGACCGGGCGGTCAAGCCGCTCGAAGGGGTCATCGACACGCTCTTCAACTCGCTGGTCGTGCACACCGTGCCGGCCGAGCTGCAGCGCGGCCTGCGCGACGTCGCCGACCACATCCACAGCGTCAACGAGCGCGTCGAACGGCTGCGCAGCGTTCTGCGTGAGCTGTTCACCTTCAACTCCACGCTCATCTCCGAGGCGCAGAACGAGGATATGCGGCGGATGAACGAGCTGTCGATCCAGCAGAACGAGCAGATGAAGAAGATCTCCGGCTGGGCCGGCATCCTCTTCTTCCCGTCACTGGTCGCCGGCACCTACGGCATGAACTTCGATACGATGCCCGAACTGCACTGGATCTTCGGCTATCCGTTCGCGCTCGGGCTCATGGTCGCCGGCTCCGGGTTCCTGTTCTGGCTGTTCAAGCGGGCCGGGTGGCTCTGAGCGGCCCTGGCTGCGCAATTGCTGGAAGGCCCGCCACCGGCCGCATGCGAGAATTCCACACGTGACCCGATCCCCCTGGCTTCAGCTCATCGCCTCCTACAGCGCAGCCGACCTGCCGCTGTGCCGGCGCTTCGAGATGGACTCCGCCGCCCTCATCGAGATCTCCGGTGCCGACCGCCTCGGCGACCTCACCCCGGCGAACACGGTCGAAATCGCGCAGCTGCCACAGATCGAGGCCACCACTCTCACCGCCGAGGCGCTCGCCGCTGAGGACCCGCTGGCCACCTCGCTGGCTGCCGCCCTGCGGCAGGCGCTTGAGCGCCGCCAGCTGCTGTGGCTGGCGGCCGTCGACGCCTGGCAGGTCGCCCGGCTGCAGGAGGCGTTCGGGGCGAACGTGCTCCACGTCGCCGGGGCAGGAGAGAACGGCTGCGTGCCGGTGGCGCTCAACCCCGAGAACTGGGTGCGCACGTGGGCACATGGGTCGCCTGCCCAGCAGGCGTTCGTACGCGCAGCCGGCACCGGCACCGATGCGCTGACGCTGACCCGCCGCAGCCTGGCGGCACTGCGCCGCACCGCCGCCCCGATCATCGAACGGTCCTGGCTGCGCCGGTTCTTCCGCAGCCCGAAGGTCATCGCCTATCTGGTGGTGCTCGTGTACTCGGCGCTGCGGGCCCTGCCGGTGTCCTTCGTCTCGCAGTTCAATGGCCAGCTGTGGGTGCTGTGGACGATCGACCTCGTCACCGCGATCCCATACACGTGGGGTGTCATCGCGATGGTCGCCGGACGCCGGCGGATCACCCGGCTGCTCGGCATGATCGTCGCGATCATCACCTTCACCGCCCCGTACGTGTACTTCTGGCTCAAGGGGGACCGGTACCCGCTCTACGTCATCCTCATCGTCGCCGGTCTCATCGTCTTCACCTGCCTGCTGGAGGCCTCCCGGTGGCAGCGCGACCGGATCGTCAAGTGGCGCCTCGGCGGCCGCGCGCCGACGCGGCCGGGCATCTCCGAGCCCTCCTAGTCCAGAGCCCTCCTAGTCGACAGCTTCAGCGCTGCTCCGCCCGTCGGCCGCGGATATCGCGCAGGATGCAGGTCGCGGCGAACCAGCCGCCGGAGATCCAGAAAACCGCAAGCAGCCATACCGGGCGCTCGGGGTAGATCGCGACCATCCAGGCTGTGGCCCCCATCCACACGAGCACGGCGATGATGTTGAGCGCCATGAAGCGCTCAACCCGGAACGGGTGCGTGTAGTGCGTCGGCACGAGGGTGAGCACGACGAACACGAGCACTGCGGCGATGGTGAGCGATGCCGGCAGGGCCAGCACGTAGAGCATGACGGCGATGACGTTCCAGGCTGCCGGGAAGCCGATGAAGTAGTAGTCAGTCGACTTCCAGTTCTCATTGGCATAGCAGAACATCGAGGACACGAGGATGAGCACTGACAGCCCGATCGCCACCGGCCTGGGTCCCAGCGGCAGGTGCATGAGCATGAACAGCACCGGAATGAATGTCCACGTCAGGTAGTCGACGACGATATCGACGACAGTGCCGTCGAACCACGGGGCGATCTCCTTGACGCGCGCCTTGCGGGCGAGGAACCCGTCGACCCCGTCGATGAGCGCTGCGATGCCCAGCCACAGCCACATCCAGCCGATGTGTCCGTCGAGCAGGGCGAGCATCGCCAGCAGCGCCCACAGGAACCCGGAGAGGGTGAACAGGTGCACCGCCCACGCACCGGCGTGTGCGCGCCGGCGATAGGCTGCGGGCTGGGATTCGGATGCGGGGCTGGTCGTCATGGCAGGCTGCGGTGCGGCGCTCATGCGCCGGTGACGTGCTGGTCGAGGAAGGCGATGAATTCCTGGTACCACTGCCGGGCATTGCCGCGGCTGAGGATCCAGTGGTTCTCGTTCGGGTAGTACAGGAACCTGTGCTGGGTCTTCCCGTGCGCATCGAGCGGGGTCTTGGAGAAGGTCAGCAGGTCGAACCACAGCTGCTGGCCCTGTCCGATCGGCACGCGGTAGTCCTTGTCGCCGTGGATGACGAGCACCGGCACCTCGATGTCGCGCACATACAGGTGCGGCGAGTACGTCTGGGCCTGCTCGGCCATCGCCAGCGCCCACGAGCCGTTGTCGGTCGTCGCTCCCATCGTGGTGACGTCCCACAGGGAGGCGTGGGTAACGATGCAGCGGAACCGGTCTCCGGTGTGCCCGGCGACCCAGTTGGCCATGTAGCCGCCGTAGGAGCCGCCGGCGAGCGCCTGGCGGGTCTCGTCGATGTCGGCGCGGGCAATCGCCGCATCGGCAAGCGCCACGACATCGTCGAAGGGTGCCCCGCCGAGCTCCTGCTGACCGCGGTCGATGAACGCCTGACCGTAGCCGGTCGAGATCGCCGGGTCCGGCATGAGCACCGCGTAGCCGGCTGCGACGAAGGGCCACGGGTTCCAGCGGTAGGTCCAGGCATTCCAGGATCCCCACGGCCCGCCGTGGACGAACACGGCCAGCGGGTGGGGTGCTGCGGTCTCCGCCGCCGAGGCGGTGGCCGGCAGGGCAAGCCAGGCGCGGATCTCGGTACCGTCGGCTGCGGTCGTGACGACCTCCTCGAGCCGGCCGGCAGGTGCCAGGTCATCAGCCGGGTTGGTGCGGATCGCGACGTCGCCTCTTGCGGTGTCGATGGCGACGAGGTGCGGAGCTTCGGCGACCGAGGAGCGGATCGCGAGCACCCCCTCGGGCGCGGAGACAAGACTGCTGTAGTGGTACGGCTGGTCGGCGCCGCCTGCCAGCAGGCGCGGCTGGGCGTCGTCGGGTCCGCCGATCCACACGGCTCCGCGACCGCGGTAGTCCGAGGTCGCCAGCAGTGTGTCGTCGTCGAGCCAGGTGATGGAGTACCACTGGTCGCCGGCGGGCCACAGCGGCTGGGCGGCTCCGGTTGCGAGGTCGACGAGCACGGACCGCTGCTGCAGGTTCGACTGGGCAGTCCAGGCGGTCTCCTCGCTCACCGCGGCGAACCGGCCCGAGGGGCTGAGCGCCTGTGTGGTGTAGTCGATCGGATGGGCCGCGTGCAGCAGGATGCCGGCGTCACCGGAGGCGATGTCGACGCGCCAGATATCGGTGACCTCGGTCGTCTTCTCCTCCAGCCGCCTGACGTCCAGGAGCGCGACAGTGCCGTCTGCGGAGAGTTCGACACCAGTGACCCGGCCGGCCGGAACCGGCCCGTGCCGGAAGCTCAGCGTCCCGGCATCACGGCTGTCGCTGCGGCCGGTGTCGCTGCAGTCGGCGATGAGCAGGCCGTCACGGTCCGGTCCGAGATCGGAGTCCCAGCTGCGGAGCGGGAAGGAATCGTGCAGGATGCCGGTGACCTTGTGGGCTGTGCGCGTGCCGTACAGCTCGGCGTGGGTCTTCTCATCCTCAGCACCATCAGCGATCGGGCCGGTGGCGAGCACCGTCGTGCCGCGCACGGTGACCGAGGAGAATCCGCCGGGGCGGGTGGCCATCTGGATCGCCTCGCCGCGGGCGGGAAGCTTCCACAGGCTGGCGTCCTCGGCGGCATCGTCGGCGGTGTTGGCGCGCTTGGCGATGAACCACACATTGCCGGCGTCGTCGACGCTGGCAGCCCCGACCGAGGCGAGCGGGGAGGTCAGCCTGACCGGCGCCTCGTCGACGGTGTAGAGGGCGGTGAGGTAGTCACCGGCGCGCGGGTCGCCAGCCGCGTCGTCGCGGTCGGCGGTCTCGCCGGGCTCGGCCACCTCGGCGGCGGGTGCCTGCTGGACCGTCTGCACCAGGGCGACGGCACCGCCGGTGGGGTTGGCGGCCAGGCCGTTGAGGCGGTGGGCGTCGAGCAGGGCGTCGATGCTGATGCCCGGGGATGTGGGAGTGTCGGTAATCGTCATGGGCGAAACGCTACCAGCGTCGGCCGGGTGTGCGGTGGGGGGAAATGCTCAGAATTCACATCGTGGCACGCGCATATGCTGCTGTGCCTGCGCCGGATACGCTGACCTCATGACGACTGCACATGTGCGTGAGCGCCTCGCTGCCGGGAAGCCGGCGCTGGGCACCTTCATCCTCGAATTCGCCACTCCCGGCATCGGTGCGCTCTGCGCCCGGGCCGGGGCCGACTGGGTGCTCTACGATCTTGAGCACACCGGCTGGTCGCTCGATGCGATCCGCCCGGCCCTGGCGGTCTCCCGCCGAGAGGACATCGCCTCCTTCGTCCGGGTCGCCGGGCACAGTCAGCATCTCGTCTCCACCGCCCTCGACGCCGGGGCGGAGGGGATCATGATGCCCTACGTCGACTCCGCTGCACAGGCCGCCGAGATCGCCCAGTGGATGCGGTTCCCGCCGGCGGGCCGGCGGGGCAGCGCCTTCGGCATCGCCCATGACCTCTACTCCCCCGGCGCGCCGGGGGACAAACAGGCCGCAGCCAATGAGTCGGTGATGTTCCTGCCGCAGATCGAGACCCCGGCTGCGGTCGCGGCTGCCGCCGAGATCGGCGCGGTCGACGACGTCGATGTGCTCTTCGTCGGCCCGCTGGACCTGTCGACGAACCTCGGCGCCCCTGGGGACTTCACGTCGTCTGCGTTCCTCTCCGCCCTCGACACGGTGGCCGAGGCGGCGCAGGCGACCGGCACGGCGGCCGGGATCTTCTCCACCTCCGAGCAGCTCAGCGCTGCGGCACTCGAGCGCGGCTATTCGGTCATCTCACTGAGCGGCGACGTCTTCACCTACCAAGCCGCGCTGGCGGCAGAGCTCACCGCGATCCGCGACCGGGAATGAGGTGCAGCCTGATACCCCGGCGGCGGTCACTGCCAGTCGGGGATGATGAGCAGCTGTTTGTCGACAAAGACGTGCTGAGTGATCTCCTCAGCCGCTTCGACCGCCTCGGGAGAGTCCTCCAGGGCCACGGTGGTGACGCTGATGGTCTCCATCCGGCCCTCGGCCTGCTGCGCCGCATACACAGCGAACGCGTAGCCCTTCGCAGCGCTGCCGCCGGCCAGGCCGATCATGAGGCTCGACTTCTCGTTGACCTCGGCTTTGTACGCCCAGCCGGCGCCGTTGTCGACTCTGACGTCGCGGTCGGCGAGCTTGGTGCTGTCGCCGTAGGAGAACTCGTACTCCTTCTCGAACTGCAGCTCCTCGACCGGTGACTGCCGGAAGCTCTCGTTGCACGAGATGTTCATGGCCATCTTGTCGTGCGGGCTGCCGAAGGTGAAGTAGATGAAGGAACCGCGCTCAGTGCCCGGCGTCGCCTTCACGCTCGGCGGCAGCGCGACCTCGAGCCGCGAGTTGCATTCGCCGGCGAAGTCCGCCCGATGCAGCTCCCAGCCCTCGGGGATCTGCGGGCCGGTCTCCGTGGGCTCAGGTTCGGGTCCCTGGGTGGGGGCGACGGCGATGCCGAGCGGCCCGCCGGGTTCATCGGAGGTGCGGATGCCCACCAGACCGCAGCCGGACAGCGTCAGGATCGCGCCAGCCGCAGCGAGTGCACGCAGGGCTCGGCGGTGCCGGGCCCGAGGTGTGGGGTGAGTTCTCACAGCGTCTCCAGAGTCGGGGGGTGAGCGGGGTCAGTGGGCTGGTGGGTGCGGTGGGCCGGAGCCATGCTGCTGCGGGTCGGTCTGCGGCTGCGGCGGCCGCGGCTGCTGCGGTGGCTGCGAGCCGACCGGCTGCTGTGGTGGGCGCGGCGGGGCGAACGGTGAGCGCGGCCCGGCCGGCTGCTGCGGCGGCATCCCCTGTGCCGGGGGCCGGTAGGGGCCCGGCTGGCTGCCGGGCATGGGCTGCTGGTGGCCGTTGCTGCCCAGCGTCTCCCCGGTAGCGGTGTCGTGCCACTGCCCGTCGACCTTCTGCAGCCGGCGCTTCGAGCCGCGCCGCGGGGTACCGAGCATCCGGCCGAGTTCGGCCTCGGATGGGGCCCGCGGTGGGCGGAAGGACTGATCGGCCCGGGCTGACCGGTTGGCGTTGACCGGTTCGACGGCGCGTGAGCCGGCCACGGCCGCTGCACCGTCGTAGTCCTGCGGGGCCACCGGGTGCTGGGCTTCGCCGAGCACCGGCAGCACGAGTCGCACCGAGGTGCCCTGGCCCTCTTGGCTCAGCAGGGAGACCGAGCCGCCGTGCCGGCTGATGATCGAGCGCACGAGCGAGAGCCCCATGCCGGAGCCGGCGACGGCGCGGACCTGCTGGCCGCGGCTGAGCTCATCCCACACGGTTGCCTGTTCGGCGGCCGGGATGCCCATGCCGGTGTCGGCGACCTCGATGACGATCCAGCGGTGCTGATTGATGACCTGCTCATTGGCGCGCAGCTCGATGACATCGGTGTCGGTGGAGTACTTGATGGCGTTGCCGAGCAGGTTCATGATCGCTGACATCAGCAGGTCCTCTTCGCCTGCAACATCGGGCAGCCGCCACGGGGCGCGGGCGACCGTGGCGATGATCATCCGGTCCTCGGCACCGGGTGCGGTGCGGGCGTCTTCGACGGCCTGGTGGATGAGCTGATCCATATTCACCCGCTGGTAGTGGATCTCGCGGGATTCGATGTCGGCGAGCTTGCGCAGGTCGGCCAGCAGGCGGGCGACCCGGCGGGAGGAAGTGTCGATCTGCCGGGCGACCGGTTCGATCTCACTGGATGAAGCGACCGGTTCGGTGACGAGTTCACGGACTGTCGCTGCTGAAGTGCGTAGGGCGGTCAGCGGGTTCTTCAGCTCGTGGTCGAGGCGGATGAGCATCCGGTTGCGGTTGGCCAGTGCCTCGTGTTCGGCCCGTGCCCGCTCCTCTGCCCGCAGGGCGGCTTCGCGTTTGCGCAGCAGGTGGCGCAGGTAGAAGAACGCGCCGACGAGCAGGCCGAGGAAGAGCAGCACCAGGATGAGCAGCAGCCAGATGCGGATCTCGAAGATGAGGAACTGGTTCATCACGGCCTCGCGTTCTCAGCGCCGGTGACCTCGGCGACGAACCGGTAGCCGCGGCCCTGCACGGTGCCGATCCAGCGCGGATTCGAGGCGTCCTCACCGAGGACGCGGCGCAGCTCGGCGACCCGGGAGTCGACCGCACGGGTGCCGACGGCGTCGTCGAAGCCCCACAGCACCTCGAGCAGGCGCTGGCGTTCGATGAGCTCGTCGCGGTGGACCATGAGGTATTCGAGCAGTGTCACGCCCTTGGGCGTGATGACGAGTTCCCGGTCGCCGAGCCACACGCGCCGCGACGTGCGGTCCAGGCGCAGCCCGAAAGTCGACACGAGCACCGGGGCAGTGGCCAGGGGCGGGCCGTCGTGGCGGGTGCGGCGCAGCACCGCGCGGATGCGGGCGACGAGTTCGTGCGGGTCGAAGGGCTTGTTCAGGTAGTCATCGGCACCCTCTTCGAGTGCCATGGCGCGTTCGACGGCTTCGCCGACCTGGGTGAGCAGCAGCACCGGCACCCAGTTCTCCTCACGACGCAGGGTGCGCAACACCTCGCGGCCGTCGGCACCGGGCATGAGCACGTCGAGGACGCAGACATCAGGTTTGTGGCGGCGGATCTCGTCGAGGGCGAGTTTGCCGTCGGGTGCGGTGATGACCCGCAGGCCGGAGCGTTCCAAGAACGGGGCGACGGCACCGAGCACATCGGGTTCGTCATCGGCGAGGACGACAACGGGACGGTTGTCGGCACCGGGCTGCGCAGTCATGGGGACCCTTCGCTTGGCTCAGATTTGCTGTTATCCCGAACTTTAGCCGTCTTGCCGGCGTTCGTGCTCGATTGCGTCGCGCTCCTCAGCCAGCGCCACGGCATCGGAGAGCTCATCGCGATAGAGCATCGAGCGGCGCAGATGCTTGGTGCGGTAGCCGGCGCGGCCGACCATGTGCGTGCCGACGGGGGTGGTCGCCATCTGCAGGGTGACGATGAGCAGCAGAGTGGTGATGACGCCCCAGTGGAACTGCTGGACGCTGATGGCGATCATCATGAAGATGAGCCCGAGGATCTGCGGCTTGGAGCCAGCGTGCAGACGGCTCATGAGGTCGGGGAAGCGCAGCAGGCCGACCGCCGCAGCCAGGGACAGGGCGCCGCTGGCGATGAGCAGCGTGCCGGAGACGATGTCAGCGATCATCGGATTCCCCTTCCGTGTCAGCCGCGTCGACAGCCGGGTCGTGCAGTTCGGCGATCGCCTCGCCGGCCCGGCCGTCCGCGAAGGCCTGCGGTGCCGGGTTCTCAGGCACCGCCTCGGTGTCGGAGCCGAACAGCGGGCCGACCTGGTGGCGGCCGGGCACATGCGATTCCGACAGCGCATGCTCATGTGCTGCGGCACCGCGGCGGGTCTCGCCGATGACCGGGGTGCGGGATTCGGACCGGCTGACGTAGCGCGAGACGGCCACTGAGCCGATGAAGCCGAGTGAGGCGAGGACGAGCATGACCGGCAGCAGGTCGGTGCGGCCGGTGACGACGATGAAGCCGCCGAAGCCGCACAGCATGGTGGCCAGCAGCACGTCGGTGGAGATCATGCGGTCGAGGATCGAGGGCCCCTTGATCATGCGGACGATCGTGATGAACACGGCCGCGGAGAACAGCAGCCCGGTGATGTAGCCGGCGATCATCATGAGCGCTTCCTCCTCCGGTGGGTGATCGACTTGCTCTCCAGCACCGGCGGAAGCCCCTGCTCGTGGCGCCAGTCGTTGAGGATCGCGATGTCGTGCGGGGAGCCGATGGCGCGCACCAGGTAGAACTCGATGCGGTAGGCATCGGCGCGGGCCTGTTCGACGTCCTCGTCGGTGGCGCAGTTGAGGACATGCAGGTAGATCGTCGAGCGGGCCCGGTTGATCTCGGTGGCGAATGAGCCGGGGATGAGCCCGGCGACGAGTGCGACCAGCGTGATGAGCAGGTCGGAGCGGGTGTGCAGATCGATGGCGACCAGGCTTCCTGCGCGCACGCGGGCCGGGCGCACGGACAGCCAGGCGACTTCGATCGAGGCTTTGACCATCGACCACAGGAACCACGCGAGGAAAACGAGCAGGTACCACACGTTGAGCCGGCCGGAGAGTTCGACGGGCGGGAGGTAGAAGGTGCGGCTGACCGTCCAGGCGATGATGAAGCCGGTGACGACGGTGAGCACGCTGACTTCGTCCCACAGCATGATCCACAGGATGATGAGCCCGGCCAGCAGCAGCCACTGCTGGGGGCTGGGCAGCCGGAAGAACCAGCGCAGCCGCTGGCGCAGGGTCGGGGTGTTCTCAGCTGGCAGCATCCGCTGGGGACTCATCGGTCACCTCGCAGGTCGAGCACGGAGGTGATGTAGGTGTTGGGCCCGCGCAGGTTCTCCGCCGCCCGGGACGACACGTCCCACAGGGGGCCTGCAATGACGGTGAGCGAGACGCTGACGGCGACGATGAGCGTGGTGGCGGCGACCATGGTCTTGTCCGAGGTGATGGAGGAGGTCCAGCGGCGGCCCTCGGCGAGGGCGACGCGGCGCTCCTTGAATTCGGTGACGAGCTCCTCGGTGGGCTCTTCGACATCGTCCGGGTCGCGCCAGAAGCCGAGGTTCCAGGTCTTGCCGATGACGTAGAGGGTCAGCAGGCTGGTGAGCGTGCCGGCGCCGATGAGGACGAAGATGAGCCAGTCGCGGGTGTCGAAGCCAGCGTTGAAGAGCGCGACTTTGCCGATGAACCCGGAGAACGGCGGGATGCCGGCGAGGTTGAGGGCGGGGATGAAGAACAGCAGGCTGATCCAGGGGGCGAGCACCCCGAGTCCGCCGAGCTTGCGGATCGAGGTGGAGCCGGCGCGCTGTTCGATGAGCCCGATGGCCAGGAACAGCGCGGTCTGCACGAGGATGTGGTGCAGGGTGTAGAAGATCGCAGCGGTCAGCCCTTCGACGGTGCCCATGGCGACGCCGAAGATCATGTAGCCGATGTGGGAGATGAGCGTGAAGGACAGCATCCGCTTGATCTCCGACTGGGCGATCGCGCCGAGGATCCCGACGATCATCGTGAGCCCGCCGATGACGAGCAGCGGTACGCGCAGGTCGGATTCGGCGAAGATGACGGTTTCGGTGCGGATGATCGCGTAGATGCCGACCTTGGTCAGCAGCCCGGCGAACACGGCGGTGACCGGGGCGGGTGCGGTCGGATAGGAGTCCGGCAGCCAGAACGCCAGCGGGAAGACGGCGGCTTTGATGCCGAAGCCCAGCAGCAGCACGACGTGGAGGATCATCTGGATGTCGTCGGGCAGCTGGCCGATCCGCTCGGACAGCTGGGCCATGTTGACGGTGCCGGTGGCAGCGAAGATGAGTCCGATGGCGGAGAGGAACAGGACCGAGGACACCAGCGAGATGACGATGTAGGTCACCCCGGCCCGGATCCGCTCACCGGTCGAGCCGAGCGTCAGCAGCACATAGGAGGCCGCCAAGAGCATCTCGAAGCCGACGTAGAGGTTGAACAGGTCTCCGGTGACGAACGCGGCGGCGACACCGGCGCACAGGATGAGGTAGGCGGGGTAGAAGACGCTGACCGGCGTTTCGGTCGAGGTGTCGGCCATCTCCTCCCCGACGGCGTAGAGGAGCACGCCGAAGGTGACGATCGCGGAGATGATGAGCATCAGCGCCGAGACCCGGTCGACGACGAGCGCGATGCCGAACGGCAGCTCCCAGCCTCCGACGGCCAGCGCCTGGGTGGCGTGGGCGTCGACGCCGATGAGCAGTACGACGTCGATGGCGAGCACGGCCAGCAGCGTGATGATGGTGATCGCCGCCTGCGCCCGGGCGCGCCCGGCGAGCAGGAGGGTGATGCCGGCGCCGATGAGCGGCAGCAGCACGGGCAGCGGGATGAGCATGGCCAGAGTCATGAGCGCTCATCCTCCTCGTCGAGGTCGAGCGCGCCGGGAATCGGGGACTGGGCTTCGTCACCGAATTCGGTGTCGTCGTATTCGCCGCTGGTGCCGGCCTCTTCAGCATTGTCGCGGCCCTGCGAGAAAGCGATGCGGATGTCCTCGATGTCGTCTTCGAGGTTCTCGTTGCGCACCAGCCGCCAGGACCGGTAGATCATCGCCAGCAGGAAGGCGCTCATCGCAAAGGTGATGACGATGGCGGTGAGGATGAGTGCGTGGGGCAGCGGATCGGACATTCCGGCAGCCGAGAGGTTCTTCCCGTCGGTCAGCGGCGGGCGGCCGGGCGGGCCGGCGGTGAGCATGATGAGCAGGTTGGTCGCATTGCCCATGAGCATGAAGCCGAGCAGCACGCGGGTCAGGGACCGGTCGAGCATGAGGTAGATGCCGCAGGCGTACATGACGCCCATGGCCAGCAGCATGACGAGGGAGACGCTCACAGCCGGCCTCCTGACGCTCCGCCGTCGACGTCGACGTCGTCCATCCGGCCGAGCAGCGTGTGCAGCTGCTGGGTGTCGGGACTCGTCTCCTCGGTCGAGAGGGATTCGGCGAGCCGGCGCCCGTCGGATTCCTGGTGCCGGTCGACCTCGGCGCCGAGGCTGCGGAGGATGTCGAGCATGAGTCCGACTACGATGAGGTAGACGCCGATGTCGAAGATCAGTGCGGTGCCGACGTGGAGTTCGCCCAGCAGCGGGACGGTGAAGTCGAGCCAGACGGCGTCGAACACTGTTGAGCCCCACAGCAGTCCGCCCAACGCGGTGCCGGCGCCGAGCGCCAGTCCGAGGCCGAGCAGCTTGCCGGCGTCGACCGGGGCGGCCTCGGCGAGTTCGTAGCGGCCGCCGGCCAGGTAGCGCAGCGCGAGTGCGATCCCGGCGACGAGTCCTGCGGCGAAGCCGCCGCCGGGCAGGTTGTGCCCGGCGAAGAGGAGGTAGACGGAGAACACGATGAGGGCGTGGAAGATGAGCCGGACGATGACTTCGAGCATGATCGACCGGTTGGCCGGTGAGAGCGTGCGGCCGGCCAGCAGCCAGGCGTTGCGGCGCACTGCCCGGCCCTCCTGCTCCTCGTCGGAGGCCAGCCACAGCGGGGCAAGGTCGTCTTCGACCGGCCGGTAGAGGCGGGAGAAGACGCTCGGGCGGTTGGCGTCAATGCGCTGCAGGGTGCCTTCGCGGCTGCGCACGAAGATGAAGCTGGCGACGCCGGTGGCTGCGGCGACGACGACGGAGAGCTCACCGAGGGTGTCCCAGGCGCGGATGTCGACGAGGGTGACGTTGACGACGTTCGTGCCGTGGCCGATCTCGTAGGCCAGGCGGGGGAACATATCGCCGATCGAGGCGGCGGTCCGGGCGCCGAGGGCGACGAAGGCGACGACCATCATCGTCACCCCGAAGGCTGCGCCGATGAGCAGCCGCAGCGATGGCGACAGGCGCCCGGCCGAGCGGCCGATCCGTGCCGGCAGACGGCGCAGCACAAGCACGAACACGACGATGGTGATCGTCTCGACCAGCGCCTGGGTCAGTGCGAGGTCCGGCGCGCCCTGGTGGGCGAAGAAGGCGGACATGCCGTAGCCGGTGACACCGACGACGACGACAGCGGCGAACCGCTTCTCGGCAGCCGTCGCGGCGATCGCGCCGATGATGAGGGCGCCGGCGATCGGCAGCTGCATGGCGGTGTCGGCCGGTGTGACCTCACCGGGCCAGGTGTTGTTGAGGATGAGGGTGATGACGATCGTGGCGATGGCGAAGAGGTAGATGACGCCCTGGTAGAAGGGCATCGAACCGCGCTGGGTGCGGGAGGTGACGGTCGCTGCGAAGGCCTCGAGCCGGCCGATCGTCCACCGGTAGCCCTGGTGGAAGTCCAGCCCGTCGGGCATCGCCGTCTGGAAGGCCGCGACGGGTTCGCGGAACAGGAACATGACGATG
This sequence comes from Brevibacterium gallinarum, assembly GCF_014836885.1. Lineage (GTDB taxonomy): Bacteria > Actinomycetota > Actinomycetes > Actinomycetales > Brevibacteriaceae > Brevibacterium > Brevibacterium gallinarum. Next base: position 123,029 of record NZ_JACSPY010000002.1, on the reverse strand, counting down.
CCGATGCTGATGATGAGCAGGCTGAACATCAGTGCTGGCTCCGGGCCGTGCCACAGCGCCAGGTGGTAGGCCTCGGCGTCGGCGGCAGGCAGCTGGCGGCTCCAGGGGGCGATGATGCCGTCAACGGCGGAAGCGGCTAAACCGCCGGTGAGCGTGAGGATCGTCAGAATCGTCGGGGCGGTCATGAGCAGCGGGCTGTCACCGCCGGGATCGACCGGTTCGACATCGGGCTTGACGGCGAAGGCACCCCAGACGAACCGGGCGGAGTAGGCAACCGTGAGGATCGAGCCGACAGCCACGCCGATGAGCGCGATGACGCCTTCCTTGGAGCCATCGGCCAGCAGGGTGGAGAAGACGGCTTCCTTGGCGGCGAATCCGAGCGTCGGCGGCAGCCCGGCCATCGAGGCAGCCGAGATGAGTGCGAGGGCGAACAGCAGCGGTGAGCAGCGCGCGTAGCCCGAGAGCTTGCGCAGGTCGCGGGTGCCGGCACGGTGGTCGATGATGCCGACGATGAGGAACAGCGCGGCCTTGAACAGGCTGTGGGCCAGCAGCAGGGCCAGCGCTGCAGTGGTGAGGTCGCGGTTGCCGAAGGCCGAGACGATGATGAGGAAGCCGAGCTGGGAGACCGTGCCGTAGGCGAGCAGCAGCTTGAGGTCGTGCTGCTTGAGGGCCTGCCAGGCGCCGATGAACATCGTGGCGATGCCGAGGCTCAGCAGTATCAGGTGCCAGCCGGGCATGCCGCTGAAGCCCGGTGCCAGGCGCATGACGAGGTAGATGCCGGCCTTGACCATCGCAGCGGCGTGCAGGTAAGCGCTGACGGGCGTGGGGGCGGCCATGGCACCGGGCAGCCAGAAGTGGAAGGGAACGAGCGCGGACTTCGAGACCGCGCCGACGAGGATGAGGATGATCGCGGCGATGACGAGGCCGTCATGGTAGCCGGACTCGAAGCCGCGCTGGACGGCCGAGGAGAGCTTGCCGCTGCCGAAGATGTTGCCGAGGAGGATGACGCCGATGAGCATCGACAGTCCGCCCGCAGTGGTGACGATGAGGGCCTGCAGGGCCGCACGCCTCGTCTGCTGCCGGGAGTGGTACTGGCCGATGAGCAGGTAGCTGAAGATCGTCGTGCCCTCCCAGAAGATGAAGAGCAGCAGCATCTCATCGGCGACGATGAGCCCGTACATCATCCCGGCGAACGCCATGAGGATCCCGGCGAAGCGGCCGAGCCTGAGCTCATCGGCGTCGAAGTAGCGGGCGCAGTAGAGGAAGACAAGCGCCCCGACACCGGTGACGAGCAGGGAGAAGATCCACGAGAGCATGTCCATCCGGAACACCAGCGACATGTCGAGCGCCGGGATCCAGCGATAGGACTCAACCCACACCTCGGCGCCGGTGAGCATGAGCGGGGCGACCGACAGCGACAGGGCGAGACCGGCGGCGGGGACGAGTGCGAGGGCGGCGAAGCCGGTGCGACCGAGGAACCGGATGAACAGCGGGGCGATGACGGCGGCCAGGAAGAATGCGCCCGTCATCACTGCCATGCTGTCACCTCACCCCTAGCGGTCCACGCATCTATTCTGGCATATCTGCCGGTGCCGGTGGAAAGCGGCGAGGGGATCGGGCTGGTCAGCATCGTCATCAGATCCGCCGTCCTGTCAGCCGCGCAGCTGGTTCTCCGTGACGAGGAAACCGCTCTCGTCCACCGCGATGCCGGCGGTCCCGGAGATGACGGAGGCGGCCATCTCCTCAAGCCGGACAGCGGCAGTGCGGCGCAGGTTCGACAGCCACGCGCCGGGCTGCCGGTCGTAGCGGCGGTCATCGGTGTCGATCCAGGTCAGGTGGTAGCACACCGCCGTCTCGCCGAGGTGTTCGGTGACGATGCGCGGCAGCGCGGTCTCGACGCTGACGCGCACCGCGATGCTGCCGGCGGCCGGGCCCAGCTCATCGAGGCTGACGGTGACCTCATAGCCATCGAGCACGACGGGTTCGTCGGGGTCGACGATGCCGGAGGCGATGAGCTCGCTGACCCGGGCCTCCTGCTCAGCGCTCAGAGGGCCGGGCAGTTCGGCAGTCGGCTCCATCTCGCGCAGCCGGGTCAGCAGCACATCGGGGGCCAGCCAGTACGGGGAGTAGACGAAGATGTCGATGTGGGATTCGGGATCCGGGGTGATGATCCGGTTGATCCGCCCGGTCTCGTCTGCCAGCCGGACGGCGACGTGCAGGCGGCGGGCGAGCGCGATGAGCGCGGCCAGTGACCGGCCCTCTTCGCGTTCGGGCAGGCCGTCGGGGAAGTGGCGTTCGAGGCCGTCGGCATCGGAGTACCACTCCGGCGGCGGGGCATCCTCGCGGTCGCGCGGGCAGGACAGGGCGAAGACGACGTCGGCCCAGTCGGGCAGCCCGAGGCGGGTGCGGGCCTCGGCCGGCAGGTAGATTGGTCCTTTGAGCGCCGAGTGGCGGGTCATCCGCCAGCGCAGCACCTCCGGAGCGGTGCTGGTCGCCGGTGCCACCGCCTCGGGTTCGGGCAGCCGCGGGTAGAGGTTCGACAGCAGCGCGATGACGTCGCTGGCCTCTAAGCCGGCGTCGACGATGAGCAGGTGCTCACCGGCCAGGGCTTCGGGACTGCGCGGGTCCGGGGCGGCAGGAGCACTCATGGCAGCGGCGTCAGCCTGCCGGGCCGTTTCCGGTCACCGGCGCGCTGCGGATGGGCGCGCGGTGGAAGTTCATGAACGCCCGCGAGGCGGTGGGTCCGCGCTGGCCCTGGTAGCGGTTCTTGCGGGCGGCATCCGAACCGTAGGGGTGCTCGGCTGGTGAGGACAGGGCGAAGAAGCACATCTGGCCGATCTTCATGCCCGGCCACAGGGTGATCGGCAGGGTCGCCACGTTGGACAGCTCCAGGGTGACGTGCCCGGAGAAGCCGGGGTCGATGAAGCCGGCCGTCGAGTGGGTCAGCAGGCCGAGCCGGCCGAGCGAGGACTTGCCTTCGAGCCGGGCGGCGATGGTGTCGGGCAGGGAGATGAGCTCGAGCGTCGAGGCGAGGACGAATTCCCCGGGGTGCAGGACGAAGGGGCCTTCGGGGTCGACTTCGACGAAGCGGGTGAGCTCCGGCTGCTCCTGGGAGGGATCGATGACGGAGTACTTGTGGTTGTCGAAGAGCCGGAAGTAGCGGTCGAGGCACACGTCGATGCTCGCCGGCTGGATCATCTCCGGGTCGTAGGGGTCCAGACGCACGTTCCCGGCGTCGATCTCGGCGCGAATGTCACGATCAGATAGCAGAGTCACCCTGCCAATCTATCGCGATTTGGCAACGATTTCGTCACTTTCCAGCGGGCTGGTTCACAGAAAACTCACCGAGAGCTGGACAGATGCTCTACAGTGGGTTGTGACATTACGCCCGCGCCGATGGTGCCTTCCCCCTTTGTGACCAAAGGAAGCCGGGAATGCCAGGGTCATCCCTGGACGCACTTCGTCGCCTTCTGCGTGGACGTAGCCTCCACAACCGAAAGGCCGAACTGTGAAGACTTCCAAGAGTCTTGTGCTTGCCCCCGCAGTCGCCGTAGCGGTTTCCGGCATGTTTGCCGTACCAGCCGTCGCGTCCACCAGCACTGCGCCCGACAGTCCGCCCGCGCAGGGCGACACGAAGAAACCCGAAGCCACCGTCGAATCTGAGACTGTCACGCAGTCCGACATCGCCAACAAGGACAAGGGAATCAGGTTCTCCGGATCCGGGTTCGACGGTGACAAGACCGCCCGTGTGGTCGTCACCGGAACCGACGGAACCGAGTACCCGGCAGACCAGAAGCTGACTGTCAACGACAAGGGCGAAGTCAACGGATCGTACTTCTTTACCACCAGCGGTGACGCCACGGTGCCGCTCGGTGAGTACAAGCTCAAGCTGGTCGGCAACGACACGAAGACCGAATCGACCGAAGTCACCTTCACGGTCGTCTCCGATTCGGAGTCGCCCGCCCCAACACCGTCGGCAACACCGTCTGAGACTCCCTCAGAGACCACGACCCCGTCTGAGACCCCGAGCGCCACGCCGACCGAGAATCCCAAGCCGGAGATCGGTGAGGTCAAGGCCAGCGCTGCCGAGGTCGATGAGAAGGCCTTCCTGGACAAGGGCATCGAGTTCACCGGCGAGGGATTCACCGCCAACCTCAAGACCACTGTCACCGTCAAGGCGCCGGCTGAGAACGGCGAGGCGCCGCAGACTGCCGAGGCCGAGGTGACCACCGACAAGGACGGCAAGCTCGCGTTCACCGTCAAGGGCGCGCGCACCGCCGACGCCCTGGCCACACCGGCCAGCGGCGACAGCGATTCTCCGCTCGAGATCGCCGTCAAGCCCGGCACCTACACCGTCGAGGTGAAGGCCGAGGGTGCAGAGAAGGCCGCAACGACCACCTTCGATGTCACCGCTGCCGCGACCGAGGAGCCGACCCCGACAGGCACCCCGAGCCCGTCGGACAGCCCGTCTGCCACGAGCGATCCCTCGGAGTCGGCAACCCCGAGCGACACCCCGAGCGCCACGCCTTCTGAGACCCCATCGGAGACGACCGCGCCGAGCAAGTCGCCGGTGCCCACCGGCCAGCCGACGGACTCGGATGAGCAGAAGGCCGCACCGAAGCTGACGATCGATCCGCTGGAGATCGCCTCTGCCGATTTCGGCAAGGACGGCGTCAAGATCATCGGTGAGAACTTCGAGCCGGGCCAGAAGATCACCATGGTCGTCAACCACGCCCAGGGCAAGGTCAAGCAGTACACCACGGAGGTCACCGCCGATGACAACGGCGTGGCTGCGTTCCGGGTGCGTGCGGTGACCACCCCGGTGCTCGGCCAGTACAACGTCACCGTCCACCCGTCCGACGCGGCAGCTGATGGTGACGAGGCGCTGCACGGCAGCTTCACCGTCATCACCAACGGCTCGTCGGTCGGCGATGAGACGACCGGCGACACGAAGAAGGGCACCTCCGGTGGCACAGATCTGCCGCGCACCGGTGCCGAGCTGACCGGACTGGCGATGGGCGCAGGCCTGCTCGTCATCGGCGCGGCCGCTGTCGTCATCACCCGCCGCCGCACCGCCGGCGGCAACGGACCTGCCGACATCTGAGCTGAGAGTTCAGAAGGCAGGCCGCTGTGACGATGCACGACCCCGGACACCTCGCTGCCCACACAGTCGAGGTGTCCGGGCGACCGCTCGTCTCCGCTCCGCTTGATCGCGGGGGCCGTCTCGTCGTCATGGGCGACCGGGACGATGTCTCCCATGTGCTTGAGAGGGTGGCTGCGCTGCCCGGCACCGCTGTGGTGCCGGCACCTGACGGGGCACGCAGACTCAGCGTGACCGCCTACCTCCGCCGGATCACCGGTTCGGGGACACCTCAGCTGGGTGAACCCGAGCCGGTCGATCCGGATCATGCCCTGGACGCCTACGGCCTCTCCTATGACCGGCTGCGCCGCTCCCGGCTGGGCGATCTCGGCCCCGACACGCGCGTGCGCCTGCATCTGGCGGCAGCGCTCGTCAGCGGCGCGCAGTGGCCCATCCTGGACAATCCCTTCGCCGGTCTGCCCGGTGACCTTCGAGCAGGTGTGCGAGGAAGACTGCTCGGAGTGTGCGAGGAGTTCGGGCTCGGGCTCGTGCTGGCCAGCAACGACCTCCTCGACGCCGCGACCACCGGGGGAACCGCGGTCGTCGTCGAGAAGGGTCAGGTCGCCGATTCCGGTGAGCTGGCGGCCATGCTGCGCAACCCGCGCAGCAACTTGGCGGCATCGTTCGCCGGGGTCAACGTCTTCTCCGGACTGGCCCGTCGCGGCTGGCTCTCGATCGGGCACTCCCAGGTGCGTGCCCGCACCGAACTCGACGGCAAGGTCTTCGTCACCATTCCCACCGATGCGACGACGATGTCCTTCGACGAGTTCGATCCCGTCTTCACCGCCGAGACCGTCTTCGAGGCGCTCATCGTCGGCATCCGCGATCGCGGCGGGCGTCTGCAGATCGTCGTCTCCCCCTCCGACACCGAGGTGGGGCTGGCGATGACCGCTGATGTGCTCGACTTCCGCTCACTGCCGGCTGACACCCCTCACCGGGAGCCCGGTCCGGGTTCCGACGCCGAGGCGCCCACCGCCTCGGGCACGGAGTGCTCACCGCAGTGGGGTGTCCTGCACCCCGGGCTCGGTGCCACCGTCGCTGAGACGCTGGCGAACGTGCGGGTCGGCACGCGGGTGCACATCGAGGTCGATACCTCCCGCATGCACGCCTATCCTGTTGAGGTGGACTAGCCGCACCCAGGCCACCGGGCCGGCGGCGCAGAGCGGAGGGAACAGGCGATGAGGCGAATGGTCGGGCGCGCCCGCGCGCTGCTCATCGCCGGCCTGCTCATCATCGCGCTCACCGCAGCCGCGGTGCCGCTGCTCAACCTCACCGTCTACTCCCCCGCCCGGGCTGTCGACGCCTATTTCGCAGCCCTGGCCGACGGGGATGCCGCTGCCGCGCTCGGGATGCTCGCAGCCCCATCGCACAGCGAGCGCACCCCGCAGAACGCGCTGACCGATGCGGTGCTCGCCGGTGCCCCGGCCGTTCCCGAGCACGTGCGGATCACCGCCAGCGAACGCGACGGCGACACCGCCCGCGTGCGCGTGCGCTACAACCTCGGCTCGGCCACCCGCACCACCGATCTGACTCTCCAGCAGGGGCCTGCGACGTGGGGGCTGTTCGAGCGCTGGGCGATCGCCGTCGACTCCTGGCCGCAGCTGTCGCTGCAGATCAGCGGCTCAGGCACCGCCGATGTCAACGGGGTCGAGGTGCCGGCCGGTGATGGGCCGGTGCCGGTGCTGTTCCCCATGAGCTACAACATCGGCTTCAACGCCGAATACCTCACCTCCGAGGTCAAGCAGGTGGTGGTCACCAGCAGCTCCGACGACATGGGGGTGGCCCTGCAGCCGACCCCCACCCCGGCGCTGACCGCCGAGGTCGAGCGCCAGATCGAGGAGCACCTCGCTGGCTGTGTGAGGGCGACGACGCTCATGCCGACCGGCTGTACCTTCGGCTATGAGACAGAGAACGAGATCCTCGGCGAGGTGTCATGGCGGATGCTTGAGGACCCGCAGGTGAGCCTGCGCAGCTCCGGGTCGCAGCTCTCGCTCGTGCGCTCGCCTGCCGTCGCCGAGGTGTCGGGCACCTACCGTGACAGCGTCACCGGGTTCGAGTTCGACTTCCGTGAGGAGGTGCCGTTCACGCTCGGTGCCGAGGTGATCGTCACCGGTGATGAGGTGCGGGTTGAGCCCAACAGTGGAGCCGAGCTCGGCAGCTGACGGTCTGCGGCCTGGCGCTCAGCTGGTGCCGCGCAGGTCGAGGCGCAGCTCGTGCGGGCCATCAGCACTCAGCGTGACCGGGATGCCCCAGTCCTGCTGGTAGAGGTGGCAGGCCGCATGCAGCGGGATCTCCCCGTCCTCGGAGCCATCGCAGGCCGCGGCCCGGGCGGTGATGTGCAGGACACCGGAGTCGATGCCATCGGCGATCTCGATCGTCCGCTCCAAACCTTCGCTACCGCCGGCGCCAGCGGTGATGAGCTCTGGCGGAGTGGACGAGACCTGCAGCTGGGTCGGGTCGCCGAACCGGTCGTCGAGCTTCTGTCCGGCAGGCACGCTGAACCCGACGGTGAGGGTCAGCGTGCCGGTGCCGAGCTCGGTGGCCGGCCGTGAGGTCTGCTGGGCGCCCTCGTCGACATGCTGTGCCTCAGCCGGGATGGCGACCCGGGTGAGCCGGTGGGCTGCCGATTCGGCGACGAGCAGGCTCGGCTGCTCGCCGTCGCTGCCGGGCAGGACGAGGATGTCAGACGGTTCGTCGAGCCCGCGGGCCAACGTCGTGACCTCATCGGTGCGGGGCTCGTAGCGGCGGATCGCACCGTTATAGGTGTCGGCGATCGCCACCGACCCGTCGGGCAGTTCGGCGACGCCGAGCGGATGCTGCAGGCGCGCCTCGGCGGCGGCTCCGTCGCGGAACCCGAAGTCGAACAGGCCCTGCCCGAGCTTCGACTCGACCACACCGGTGGCCGGGTCAAGCAGTCGCAGTGCCGAGGTCTCGGAATCAGCCAGCCACACGCAGCCGTCCGAAGCGGCTGCCACGCCGGAGGTCTGGGCGTACCAAGCGGTTTCGGCGTCACCGTCGACGAGTCCTTCGTTCATCGTGCCCGACAGCAGCCGGATGGTGCCGGTCTGCGGGTTGAACGACCAGATCGTGTGGTTTCCGGCCATCGCGATGACGACCTCGCCGGTGGTCTCGGCGTAGTGGACGTCCCAGGGGCTGGAGAGCTTGATGGCATCGGCTGGGCCGTCGTAGCGGCCCGTGTCGCCGTGGGTGCCGGTGACGTTGTCGACAGCGCCGACCATGTACTGCTCGCCGGTACCGGCGACCGTCGAGATCTCACCGGTGTCGAGGTTGAGGCCGCGCAGCAGGTGGTTGACGGTGTCGGCGATGACGACGTGATAGCCGACCTCGGCTGCCAGCTCGGCCGGGAGTTCGGCTAAGCCGCCGGGTTCGCTCAGCTCGGCGGTCTCTGCCGGCCCGTCAGTCCGACCACGTTCCCCGGAGCCGTAGCGGCGCAGGATGGTGCTGCCGGTCGGGTCGTATTCGACGAGTGAGTGGTGCCCGGAGTCGGCGACGAGCAGGTTGCCGGCGTGTTCGCTGGTAGTGAGCCGGATGAGCTTGCCGGGGTAGAACAGGTCGGTCTCGACTGGCGCCGGCGGGACGAAGGGGTCGTCGCCGCGGCGCAGGGTGCCCTTGGCCGAATGCTCTTCGATGAGGTCTTCGATGAGGGAGGCGAGCCCGGCAGCGTGTCCCTCGCCGGACATCGAGGCGGCGAGGTGGCCTTCTGGGTCGATGAGGGCCAGGGTCGGCCAGGCCCGGGCCGAATACGCCTGCCAGGTCTCAAGGTCCGGGTCGTCGAGGACGATGTGCTCGACCTGGTAGCGCTCGACGGCCTTGTCGACGGCTTCGACGGTGCGCTCGAACTCGAACTTCGGGGAATGCACGCCGATGATGACGAGCTCGTCTGCGTACTTCTGCTCGATGGGGCGCAGCTCGTCGAGCACGTGCAGGCAGTTGATGCAGCAGAAGGTCCAGAAGTCCAGCAGCACGACCTTGCCGCGCAGGTCGGCGAGGCTGAGGTCGATGCCGCCGGTGTTGATCCAGCGGCGGCCGGTGAGTTCAGGAGCGCGCAGGCGCAGAGCGTCAGTCATACCCTCATTGTGCCACCGGGGCTCACCTGCCTGCCGTACAGCTGTCATATGTGTCAGCAGCACCCGAGGCGGCGGCCACGACAGAGAGGAGAAGTGCCATGATGGAGTCATGAACGATGCAGCCGCGATGAGCACCGAGCCCCTCTCCTCCGAACATGCTCAAAAGATCCGCGACCGTCTCGATGCGGTGGCCGGTCAGGCCGCCGAGGCGGCGCGGAGATCCGGACGCACACCTGAGGATGTGCGGATCATGCTGGCGACGAAGACGCAGCCGGTGGAGAAGATCCGGGTCGCGATCGAGCACGGTTTCACGCTCATCGGCGAGAACCGCGTACAGGAGCTGACCGGCAAGGCCGACGGCTTAGCTGATCTGGAGCACGAGACGCACCTCATCGGGCCGCTGCAGCGCAACAAAGTCAATCACACGCTGCGCGTCGACTCGTGCACGTGTGTCGAGTCGGTCGACAACCTGCCGCTGGCGGAGAAGCTACACAACCGCCTGGAGGTCCTCGACCGTTCGATCGACATCCTCGTCCAGGTCAACACTTCGCGTGAGGATTCGAAGTTCGGCACTGCTCCCGAGGCCGCGGCTGAGTTCATCGAGTCACTGGCCTCTTTCGACCGGCTACGGATCCGCGGGCTCATGACGATCGGGCTGCCCGGGGAGAGCGACGAGGTCATCCGCCCCAGCTACGCCGATCTGCGTCAGCTGCGCGACCGGCTCATCGACGACGGGACCCTGCCTGAGGGTGCGACGGAGCTGTCGATGGGCATGAGCGCTGACTTCGCCCTCGCCATCGAAGAGGGTGCGACGATCGTGCGGATCGGATCGAGCGTCTTCGGCGCGCGACCGCCTGCAAGTTCACCGACCTGACCGACACGTACCGGTTCACCGACCTGACCGGCATGTACCGGTTCACCGGCCTGACGGACACGCGCCGAAGAGCGCAGGCTCACTCCTGCGGGACGCCGGGTGCCTGCGGATCGATGTTGCGGATGATGAGCGAGCAGTCCATATCGGCGTAGCCGTCATCCATGAGCTTCTGCAGGTTCTCGAACGCCGCCTTCGCCCCCGGCAGCGTGACGCCGACATCGGCGGCCGCCGCCTGTGCCAGGCCTGCGTCCTTGTGGGCGAGCGCGGCGGAGAAGGTCGCCTCGAAGCCGTTGTTGGACGCGGCGGTCTCGACGATGCCGGGCACCGGGTACCAGGTGCGCAGCGGCCACGAGTCCCCGGAGGAGACACTGGCGACGTTCCAGAACGTCTGCGCGTCGAGGCCGAGCTTGTCGGCGAGCACCGCACCTTCGGCTGCGCCCTGCAGGCTGACGGTGAGCATCATGTTGTTGACGATCTTCGCCGCCTGCCCGTTGCCGGGCCCACCGCAGTCGAAGATGTTGCCGGCCATCGGCTCGACGAGCTCTTTCGCCCGGGCGGTGTCGGCTGGGTCGCCGCCGAGCATGAAGGTCAGTGTCGCCGCCGCGGCACCGGAGATGCCGCCGGAGACCGGGGCGTCGACGAAGGCGAAGCCGGCCTGCTGGGCCGTCTCGTGGATCTCCCGGGCCGAGGCGACGTCGATCGTCGAGGAGTCGATGAGCAGCGCGGTGGGTTCGGCGAACTCGAGCACGCCGCCGGCTCCGCAGAACACCTCCTTCGAGATCGTCCCGTTGGGCAGCATGCCGAACACGGCATCGGCACCGGCCACCGCCTCGGCGATGGTGGTGCAGGCGGTCACACCGTTGGCTTCGGCCGCACTGCGGGCACTTTCGCTCAGGTCGTATCCGCGCACGCTGTGCCCGGCTGTGATGAGGTTCTTCGTCATCGGCAGGCCCATATTGCCCAGGCCGATCCATCCAATCGTCGCCATGAGGTCTCCTTCTTCTCGTGTCGTCTCAGGTGCGGACGTGCAGGTCAGGCCGCGGACCAGCCGCCGTCGACGGAGTGTGCGGCTCCGGTGATCGCCTTGCCGCCCTCGCCGGCGAGCAGCGCGGCGATCGCGGCGACGTCCTCGGGCTGGGCGAGGTGCGGCAGCGCCGAGTGGGCGAGGAACACCTCGTCGAGGACGGCATCCTCGGAGATCCCGCGCGAGGCGGCCTGATCGGCGATCTGCTGTTCGACCAGCGGGGTCATGACATAGCCGGGATTGATCGCATTGCAGGTCACCCCGTGTCTGCCGGCCTCCAGCGCGGTCGCCTTCGTCAGGCCCATGAGGCCGTGCTTGGCTGCGACATAGGCGCTCTTGAATGCGGAGGCGCGCAGCCCGTGGACAGACGAGATGTTGATGATGCGGCCCCAGCCGCGCTCATACATTCCCGGCAGCACGGCTTTCGTCAGCACGAAGGGCGATTCGAGCATGAGCTTCTGGATGAGCTGCCATTCGGAGAGCGGGAACTCCTCGATCGGGTGGATGCGCTGGATGCCGGCGTTGTTGACGAGGATGTCGGTGTCGATCGGCTGTCCGTCGAGCGCCTGCGTATCGGACAGGTCGACGACCCAGGCCTTCCCGCCGATCTCCGCGGCAACGGACTCGGCGGCTTCGGCTGAGACGTCGGCGACGGTCACCTCGGCGCCCATCTGGGCGAACCGGGCGGCGATCGCCCTGCCGAGGCCCGAGCCGCCGCCGGTGACGAGCGCGCGGCGACCGGAGAGTTCCTGCTGAGGGTTCTGCTTCGGATCGTGTTCCATGCGCTCAGCCTACTTCCGGCCGGCCGCGCCGGCACGGGCGGCCCGCTCTGTGGCACGACGCTCGTTGTCGATCCGGTCGATCTCCGCCAGGTCCATGCCGTTGGTCTCACGGGTGAAGAACCAGGCGATGAGGCTGATGCCGGCTCCGATGGCGAGGTAGATCGAGATCGGGATGCTGGAGTCGAAGGCCCGCAGCAGGGCGGTGGCGATGATCGGGGCGAAGGAGCCGGCGACGATCGCGGTCACCTGATAGCCCAGCGACACACCCGAGTAGCGCATGCGGGTGGGGAACATCTCGGCCATGAGCGCCGGTTGGCCGGCGTACATGAAGCCGTGGAAGATGAGCCCGACGACGATCGCGATGAAGATCGGCAGCCCCTCTCCGGTGTCGAACATCGGGAACGCGAAGAAGCCCCAGGTGGCGGTGGCCAGGATGCCGAGCAGATACGGGATCTTGCGGCCGAGGATGTCGCACAGCCGGCCGATCATCGGCACGATGATCGCGTGGATGACGTGGGCGCCGAGCAGCAGTCCGAGGATCTCGCCGCGTTCGATGCCGACCTGCTGGCTGAGGTAGGTGATCGAGAAGGTCACGACGACGTAGTACATGACGTTCTCGATGAAGCGCAGGCCCATGGCGGTGAAGACGCCGCGCGGGTAGCGCTTGAAAACCTCGATGACGCCGTAGCCGGCGTCCTCTTCGTGGACCTCCTGCTGGGCCTCTTCGAAGATCGGGGCGTCGGAGACGCGAGTGCGGATGTAGTAGCCGATGAAGACGATGACGGCCGACAGCCAGAAGGCCACGCGCCAGCCCCACGAGATGAAGGCCTCATCGCTGAGCGCGGTGGAGAGGGCGAAGAGCACCGCAGTGGCCAGCAGGTTGCCCAGCGGAACGGCGGCCTGCGGCCAGGAAGCCCAGAAGCCGCGGGAGTGGTTCGGTGAATGCTCGGCGACGAGGAGGACGGCTCCGCCCCATTCGCCGCCGACGGCAAATCCCTGGGCGGCGCGCAGCAGCACGAGGATGATCGGGGCCGCGTAGCCCCACTGGTCGAACGTCGGCAGGCAGCCCATGAGGAAGGTCGAGACGCCGACGAGGATGATGGAGAGCTGCAGCAGCTTCTTGCGCCCGTACTTGTCGCCGAAGTGGCCGAACACGACCCCGCCGAGCGGGCGGAAGATGAAGCCGATCGCATACGTGGCGAACGCGGCGATGATCGCGTCGAGCGGATTGTCCGAGGCTGGGAACAGGATGACGTTGAAGACCAGGGTGGCGGCTGAGGCGTAGAGGAAGAACTCGTACCATTCGACGATCGTGCCGGCCATCGAAGCGGCGACGACGCGCTGGAGGTTGCGGCGCACGCTCGGTGTGTCCTGGGGTGGTGCTGCACTCATGATGGTGCTCCTTGCGTGAGGAGGAACGGCGCCACAGCAGCGTGGGCTGTTCGTCACTGCGGTTAAGACTCACCCAATCATGAGATCTGATTCACATTTGGTCAAGCACCATGTCGACTCCGCGCCGGCCGTGCGAGCGCCCTGGCGCGTCCGATTCAGCTGCGCGGGCCGCGCTGCAGGTTGGCGAGCATCTCGTTGTAGGCCTTGAGCTCGGCATCGCCGCTGCGGTCCTCGGAGCGGTCGCGGCGCTTGGCCTCACGGTCGGAGGAGCGCGACCACTGCACGGCGACGATGATCGCCAGGGCCAGCGTCGGGAACTCGCCGATGCCCCAGGTGATCTCACCGCCGAGCGCCTGGTCCTCCAGTGCCGGGAACCAGCCGTGGCCCATATTGCCGAACCAGTCGGGTTCGATGAGCGCCTCGGAGGAGATGATCGAGACGCCGAAGAAGGCATGGAAGGTCATCGTCACCAGCAGCATGAGCAGCCGCATCGGGTAGGGCAGCCGGTTGACGCCGGGATCGATGCCGATGAGCGACTGGGCGAAGAGGTAGCCGGCGGCCAGGAAGTGGACCATCATGAGCTCGTGGCCGAGGTGGGTCTCCAGGGCCGGGTACATGATGCCGCTGTAGTAGAAGATCACCATGGAGCCGGCGAAGTTGACCGCTGCGACGATCGGGTGGGCCCAGAACCGCAGGTAGCGGGAGTGGACTGCCCCGAGGATCCATTCGCGCGGGCCGCGGGAGCCGTCGGTGCGCGGCTTCGTCGCACGCATGAGCAGGGTGATGGGCGCACCGAGGACCATCGGCAGGGGCACGGCCATGACGAGGAGCATGTGCTGGATCATGTGCCCGGAGAACAGCACCTGGCCGTAGACCATCGGGCCACCGGAGGTGATGTAGAACAGCCCGGCCATGCCGATGACCCAGCTGATGGTCCTGCCGGTCGACCAGGTGTCGCCGCGCCGGCGCAGCTCGCGCACGGCCAGCAGGTAGCCGACGACGAAGCCGACGGTGATGACCGTCCACAGCGGGTCGACGCGCCATTCGGTGAAGTACGACAGCCAGGTCGGCTCCGGCGGCAGCGGTTCGGAGGTGAGGATCTCCGCCGGGGTCGGGGCCGGCGGCGGTTCATCGGGGATCGGCGGCTGGGAGCGGGAGAGCACGACGCCCAGCGCCATGATCGCACCGAAGATGAGCGTTTCGATGCCGAGCAGCCGCCAGAACTCGCTGCGGGCGGCAGCAGCGCTTTTGAGCCGGTTGATGACGAAGGTGCGGTGCCAGTAGCCGATGACCCCGAGGATGATGGTGAGGACGACCTTGCCGATGACGACGAGCCCGTACGGGGTCTGCCAGTCGTCGAGGGTGCGCACGCGCAGCAGCGCATTGACGAACCCGGAGTAGACCATGATGGCAAAGGCGATGAGTGCCATCGTCGAGAACCGGGAGACGAGCACGGCCAGGTCATCGCGCTTCGTCAGCAGCGGTGCGAGCACGGCCATGACGAGGATCCCGCCGAGCCAGGCGACGACGGCGAGCAGGTGCAGGCCGATGCTGTTGACCGCCTGCATATGCCCGTAGGCCTCAGCCGAGTGGCCCATGAGGGCCAGCGGCACGAGTGAGAGCACACCGAGGACGGTGATGAGCCCGATGCCCATGAACGAGCGGGTGGCGAAGACGAGCGTGGAGAGCGTCGCGGCCATGAGCACGATCGCCAGGCGCAGCTGCCCGTAGGGGATCTGGGTGATGTAGACGCCGAGCTGCTGGGAGAAGTCGCCCTCGAATGCCTGTGCGCCGACGGAGTCGATGAACGCGAAGATGAGCACGGCGACCGCGGCGACCGTCCAGACGATCGAGGCGATCTGGGCGACACCGAGCGTGCGCTCCCACAGTGGGTCCAGCGGGATATCGCGGCGGGTCTTGCGGTCCTTGTGGCGGATCCGCCCGCCGTGGTCGCGCGGGAAGACGAGCGTGGCCAGGAACAGCGCGGCCAGGGTGACCGACATCGACAGGTTGAAGAGGAACTCGGCGATCGGCAGGCCGAACCGGCCGAGCGGGCCGGAGTCATTCAGCAGCAGCGGTGCGGCCGCACCGGTGAAGTCGAGGGCGAAGGCACCGCAGACGGCGGCGATGAGGATGAAGCCGGGGATCGCGGCCAGCCGCAGCCGGCGGGCTGCGGTGACGTCGGGGCCGGCTCCGCGGGCCGGGCTGGAGCCGGAGTGCGCGCGGCCGGTTGAGGGTGCAGACGTTGATGTCACGTGTGTGCTCAGGCCTTCAGCTCAGCCGCCGGTCGGCCAGCGCTGGGAAGCTCTCGCGGCGCTGGGCGATCGCGTCGATGTCGATGTGGGCAGACAGGATGGTCGCGTCCGGCCCGGCCTCGGCGAGGACGACGCCGGCGGCGTCGACGATGACCGAGCGGCCGCCCATCTGGGTGCGGGCGTGGTAGCCGGCGGTGTTGCAGGCGATGAGGGCGGTGAAGTCCTCTGCGGCTCGGGCGCGGGCGAAGAGGCTCCAGTGGTCGACACGTGCGGCCGGCCATGCGGCAGGCACGACCACCACCTCGGTCCCGGCGTCGACGAGTGCGCGGAACATCTCCGGGAAGCGCAGGTCGTAGCAGGTCGCCAGGCCGACGGTGACCTCGCGGCCGTCGACGGTGATCGGGCAGGTGACGATGTCCTCACCGGCGTCGAGCAGCGTCGGCTCGCCTGCTCCGAACCCGAACCGGTGGATCTTGCGGTAGGCGGCGACCACATCGCCGGCGGGGTCGAGGAGGACGGAGGTGTTGTACAGGCCGCGTTGCCCCTCGGGGATCTCCCCGAGAGCCGTGATGTCTCCGCCGGCGGCGGAGAGCCGGGCCTGTGCTTCATCGGTGGCTTCGAGGATCGACCCGGCGTGGATGTAGGCGCCGGTCTCGCGGGCGATCGCCGCCAGCGCGGCGATGGTCGGGCCGGTGGCGACGGATTCGGCGCGGGTGCCCCAGGCGCGGTAGTCGAAGGCGCCAGCGGACCAGAGTTCAGGCAGCACGATGAGGTCGGTCTCGTGCTGGGAGGCGGCCAAGGCGGCGGCCCGGCGGATGCGCGCAGACTGGTCCTCACGGTCGGTGTAGGCCAGCTGAATCGCAGAAACTCGCATGCCTTCTAGGGTAGTCGCGCCGTTCGGGGCGGCCAAAGCCGGGGCGGGGTGAATGCAGAAGCGCCCGGGACCGTCGAGGTCCCGGGCGCTTCCCGAATTTCCGTATCCGGAAGAGGAGGTCACTTCTTGGGCGAACCGGCAGCTGCCTTGAGCTTCGATCCGGCCGAGAGCTTCACCGAGTAGCCAGCGGGGATCTGGATCTCTTCGCCGCTGCGCGGGTTGCGGCCCTTGCGAGCTGCACGCTCGGTGCGCTCGACGGACAGCCAGCCCGGGATGGTCAGCTTGTCGCCGTTCTTGACGACCTCGCTAAACGACTCGAACACACCGTCGAGGACGTCCGACACCTGCTTCTGGGTCAGATCGGTCTTCTCGGCAACCTCGGAAACGAGTTCACTGCGGTTCTTAGCCATAAGGTTGTCCTCCTTCAGGACATAGGTCGGTTGATTCACCGATACCGAACTTACCAGAGATTACCAGCTCGACTTGGTAACTCCGGGCAGTTCTCCGCGATGTGCCATCTCACGGAAGCGCACACGGGACAGTCCGAACTTGCGGAGGTAGCCGCGCGGACGGCCGTCGACCTGGTCGCGGTTGCGCAGGCGGATCGGCGATGCGTCGCGCGGGAGCTTCTGCAGACCCAGGCGGGCCTCCTCGCGCTGCTCGTCGGTGGAATCGGGGTGGACAAGCTGGCGCTTGAGCTCTGCGCGGCGCTCGGCGTAGCGCTCGACGATCTCGGCGCGCTGCTTGTTGCGTGCGATCTTGGACTTCTTAGCCATTGTGTGCGCTCAGCGCTCCTCTCGGAAATCTACGTGCTTGCGGACGACGGGATCGTACTTCTTCAGCACGATGCGGTCCGGGTTGTTGCGGCGGTTCTTGCGGGTGACGTAGGTGTAGCCCGTGCCGGCAGTGGACTTGAGCTTGATGATCGGACGGATGTCCTTGGTCTTTGCTGCCATCAGAGCTTCACTCCCTTCGCGATGAGATCGGTCACCACAGCGTCGATGCCGCGTGCGTCGATGACCTTCATGCCCTTGGCGGACACGGTGAGGGTCACGGTCTTGCGCAGCGAGGGCACGTAGTAGCGCTTCTTCTGAATGTTCGGGTTGAACCGGCGCTTGGTGCGGCGGTTCGAGTGGGACACATTGTGTCCGAAACCGGGAACTGCTCCGGTCACCTGGCAGGTTGCTGCCATTTCTCTCCTCCAGTTCACTTGAGCGGCGGAATCCGCTGCGCCGTGCGGGCGCGGGGGCGGGTTCGCCGAAGACATCAACACATCGTCGTCACCGGTGCTGCATTCCAGATGCACCGTCTGCGCAGGCAGACAGGTGCACACCCGTGGAACACACTGCGGTGGCGTGAATGAAACCCCGGTGAAGGGTTTGTGTACGCCGCAATCGTGCGACGTGATGTCTCACCAGCGCTGAAGCCGTTGAGGCCTGTGAGAGAGGGCCGAAGCTATCGTGCAGCGCTCAATGAGCACGATCATCAGGACAGCGGTGCTGTCTGACGAGTCAACAAGAGATCATCTTACTGATGCGCGCGCGTCGCAGGCAAATTCAGTTGAACTCGGTAGTAGCCTCTGCCAATGTATATGGACATGGACAGTGTTCGCATGTGCGAGGATGCTGCATCCGGTGCACGCAGGCGTGATTCGAAGGGCCGGCGATGACCGGGCCGGCCATCCCGCCACGCCCCGAAGGCTCACCCCAGAGCCCACCTCCGTCGCCCGCTCCCGAGGCGCCGCGCACCGACCCTGCTGAACCCACCCCCCAGCCGGCGCGCCCGCGCATCCGCCCGGCGCAGAGCGAGAAGTGGGATCGCGAACCCGAACCGAGCCCGGCTGCCAGCGCGGCAGCCTCCGGACCGGCGGCAGGCACCCCCGGCGGGGCGGCCGGCGCACATCCCGGCCTGCCGCAGGGCTACTGGTCAAGCCCGGCCGGGCAGCTGTACTACCGGGCCGCTGACGGCCAGGACTACTATCAGGCCTCGGATGGGAAGTTCTACCCGGTGGCCGCGCTGCTGGCCCAGCAGCCGGCAGGCACTGCGGCAGCGGCGGCCGCAGCCGCACACACGGCACCGCCGGCCGGGACCGGGTCCGCCGACGCAGCGGCCGGCCATCCTGCACCTGGGGCCTCAGCGGCCGATGACCGTTCGACCTATTACGAGTACATCGCCGCCCACACCGGCGAGCAGCGCATCACGCAGGGCAGGTCCCCGGCAGGCCCACCCGGCCCAGCCGGCCCGCGCAATCCCAACGGCCCACCGGCACCGCAGCGCCGCCGGAGAACCGGCATGACCGTCGTCGCAGCGATCGCTGCGACCGTGCTCGTCGCCGTCGCCGTGTTCCTCGGTCTGCCACTGCTCGGCCCGAATGAGGACCTCAAACCGTCCGAGGAGCCCAGTACCGAAGACACCGGCGGCACCGACGGCGGTGAGACGTCGGTCCCGGCTGCCGAGCAGCTCAAGGAGCTGGCGCAGAATGACCACGCGACCGTCGCCTCGAAACTCGACGGGCACTGGGTGGCGCAGCTGAGCGCCAAGCAGGTGGGCCTGACGACCGAGCAGCAGACGTGGACCGATGAGGCGATCCTGGAGGAGTTCGAGACGCTGCGCGCCCAGCACCCGGAGGCGTTGCTGCTCAACAGCTCGCAGTGGTCGAGCTTCCGGCTCAAGGACTACTGGATCACCGTTCTCAACGAGCCCTATGACGACCCGGAAGCCGCACTGGCCAAATGCCGGGAGCTCGGCATCGACCGCGACAACTGCTTCGCCAAGAAGATCTCCTCCACCGAAGGCCCCGAGGGCACGACGAAGCTGAACCCGTAAGCCTCCCTGTCCCCCCCCCGGCAGCCCTGAGCTTCTCAGTCCCCGGCACCCTGGATCTTCCTGCCCCGGCACCCTGGACCCCTCTGCCCCGGCTACGACCGGCAGGCACCTGCACACGACAGCGGGCCCGCCCCGAAAGGGGAGCGAGCCCGCTGTGTCAGTGCAGAGTCACCGCACTCACATGAGCATGAGCGCCGGGTCCTCGAGTGCACGGCCGACGTCGGCGAGGAACTTCGAGATGACCTCGCCGTCGACGAGCCGGTGATCGGCTGAGACCGCCAGCGTCGTGATGTCGCGGGCGACGATCTCATCATCGACGACCCAGGGGCGCTTGCGGACCTGGCCGAAGGCCAGGATCGCCGCCTCTCCCGGGTTGATGATCGGGGTGCCGGCGTCGACGCCGAACACGCCGACGTTGGTGATGGTGATCGTGCCGCCGGCCTGATCGGCCGGTGCCGTCTTGCCGGCCCGCGCAGTTGCGGTCAGCTCGCCGAGTTCGAGGGCCAGGTCGCGCAGTCCCATCGCGTGTGCGCCCTTGATGTTGGGCACGATGAGTCCGCGCGGGGTGGCCGCGGCGATGCCGAGGTTGACATAGTGTTTGACGACGATGTCATCGCCGTCGAAGCACGAGTTGATCCGCGGGTTGCGCAGCGCAGCCCAGCACACGGCCTTGGCGACGATGAGCAGCGGGGAGACGCGCACGTCTTCGCCGAGCTGCTTCTTCGTCTTCAGGCGCCCCACCAGCTCCATCATCGCGGTGACGTCGACGTCGAGGAACTCGGTGACGTGCGGTGCGGAGAAGGCCGAGTTGACCATCGCCTGGGCCATGAACTTCGTGACGCCCTTGAACGGGATCCGCTCCTCGGTTCCGGTCGCCGCCTGCTGGCCGGCAGCCGGCGCCGAGGAGGCGGCCGGCTGGGCAGCCGAGCCGCCGGATTCGATGTGGCCCAGCAGGTCCTCGCGGGTGACTTCTCCGCGCGCACCGGTCGGGGTGACGTCGAGCAGGTCGATGCCCTTGGTCTTGGCCAGCTTGCGCACCGGCGGCTTGGCGAGCACCTTCGGGCGCTCAACGCCGGTGCCGCCGGGCTGCTCCTGCGGTGCGGCGTCGGCCGGCTGTCCCGGCTCTTCCTGCACCTCGGGCACCTCGCGGGCGGGCGCCTCGGTCTGGGCGGGCTTGGCCGCCTGAGCCTTGCGCGGGCGGCGCTTCGACGAGTCGGCGCGCACACCGTAGCCCACCAGGTTCGGTCCGGCGCTGCCATCGGCGCCGTCACCGGAGGACTTCTCAGCCTGGCCGCTCTCGGCCCGCTCGCCGGCTGCACCGGCATCGGAGCCGCCGTCGCCGGAGCCGTCACCGTCGAACTCGATGATCGGGGTGCCGACCTCGACGGTCTGGCCTTCCTCGACGAGGATCGCGGAGATGGTCCCGGCCTGCGGGCTGGGCAGTTCGACAAGCGACTTGGCGGTCTCGATCTCCACGAGGATCTGGTTGACGGTGACAGCGTCGCCGACTGCCACCTTCCACGAGACGATATCGGCTTCGGTCAGACCTTCGCCGACGTCGGGGAGGTTGAAGAGGTTCGACATGCAGGTCCTTAGTAGGCGAGGGCGCGATCGACACCGTCGAGGATGCGATCGAGGTCAGGCAGGTAGTGGTGCTCGAGCTTCGAACCCGGGTACGGGGTGTGGAATCCGCCGACCCGCAGCACCGGCGCTTCGAGGTGGAAGAAGCAGCGTTCGGTGATCCGGGCTGCGATCTCCGAGCCCAGGCCCAGGAACACCGGGGCCTCGTGCGCGATGACGAGCCGGCCGGTCTTCTTCACCGAGGCTTCGATGGTGTCGAAGTCGATCGGGTTGAGCGAGCGCAGGTCGATGAGCTCGATGCTCGTGCCCTCCTCGGCTGCGGCGGCCACCGCATCGGCGGCAGGCGGCATGAGCGGGCCGTAGGAGACGAGCGTGACGTCGGTGCCCTCGGTGACCACCTGGGCGGAGTGCACGTCGAGACCGCGGTTGTCCATGTCGACGTCCCCGCGCATCCAGTAGCGGCGCTTGGGTTCGAAGTACATGACCGGGTCCGGGCTCTTGATGGCCTCCTGGATCATCCAGTAGGCATCGTGCGGGGTCGACGGCGAGATGATCCGCAGTCCGGCATGGTGGGCGAAGACGGCCTCGGGGCTTTCGGAGTGGTGCTCCGGGGAGCCGATGCCGCCGCCGTAGGGCACGCGGATGACGACCGGGACGTTCTCCTGGCCCAGGGTCCGGTTGTGCAGCTTCGCCAGCTGGGTGACGATCTGATCGTAGGCCGGGAAGATGAAGGCATCGAACTGGATCTCGACGACCGGGCGGTAGCCGCGCACGGCCATGCCGATCGAGGTGCCGACGATGCCGGACTCGGCCAGCGGCGAGTCGATGACCCGATGCTCGCCGAAGTCCTTCTGCAGTCCCTCGGTGACGCGGAAGACGCCGCCGAGCTTTCCGATGTCCTCACCGATGAGGACGACCTTCGGGTCGTCCTCCATCGCCTTGCGCAGGCCTGCGGTGATCGCTTTGGACAGCGCCAGAGTCGTCATTTACCGCGCTCCTTCAGCTGTGTCGGCGAACGAGTCGAGGTAGTCGAGGTAGGCGGCCTTCTCCTCTTCGATCAGCGGGTGCGGGTCTTCGAAGACGTTGTCGAAGATCTCCGAGACGTCCGGCTCGACCATCGACACGCAGGCCTCGCGGATGCGGGCGGCCAGGGCGTCGGCTTCTTCGTCGACCGAGGTGAAGAAGTCCTCGCCGGTGTCGGTCTCGTTCTCCAGGTAGATGCGCAGGCGCTTGATCGGATCCTTGGCCTTCCACTCCTCGGTGACCGCGTCGTCGCGGTACTTCGTCGGGTCGTCAGCCGTGGTGTGAGCGCCCATCCGGTAGGTGTAGGCCTCGATGAGCATCGGGCCGTGGCCGGCGCGCACCGAGTCGAGCGAGGCGCGGGAGACGGCGTACATGGCGATCGGGTCGTTGCCGTCGACGCGCACGCCGGGCACACCGAAGCCCTGACCGCGGGTGTAGAGCGGGGCCGGGGTCTGCACGCTGGTCGGCTCGGAGATGGCCCACTGGTTGTTCTGGCAGAAGAAGAGCACCGGTGCGTTGAAGGCGCCGGCGAAGGTCAGCGCCTCGGACACGTCGCCCTGGCTGGTCGCACCGTCGCCGAAGCAGGCGATCGACACGGCATCGCGCTCCAGGTCGCCGGTCCCGACGTCGCCGTCCATCTGGATGCCCATGGCGTAGCCGGTGGCGTGCAGGGTCTGGGAGCCGATGACGATCGTGTAGGTGTGGAAGCGCAGTGCCTGCGGGTCCCAGCCGGAGTGGTTCTGGCCGCGGAACATGCCCAGCAGGGTCTCCGGCGGAACGCCACGGCACCAGGCGAGGCCGTGTTCGCGGTAGGTCGGGAAGACGAAGTCCTGGGGGCGACTGGCGCGGCCCATGCCGATCTGGGCGGCCTCCTGGCCGAGCAGCGGGGCCCACAGGCCGAGCTGGCCCTGGCGCTGCAGGGCGTTGCCCTCAGCGTCGACGCGGCGCACGAGCACCATGTCCTTGTAGAAACCACGCAGATCCTCGTCGGTGAGTTCTGCAGCGAAAGCGTCGTATTCTCCCGAGCTGACTCGCTCGCCTTCGGGAGTCAGCATCTGAATCATTCGCGGGCCTGACCCAATATCAGGGCTGGCGCCCTGCGCAATATTCGATGTCATGGCGTTCTCCTAACGTCGTGGCCGCTGACCGAGTTCGTCGGTGAAGCGGTCCGAACCAGTGGGGTCGGCGCGGTTGTGCACCCAGCCCCGGCAGTGAGACATTTCACAATGTGGTCACACACTAACGGATTTGCACAGTGTGTGCCAAGCTGACGGGCTGCCTCGAATGGGTGCTCCGAAGCGGTGGTGCGGCCGTGCACCGACCTGCTTCCAGCGTAGGGTCACCACCGCATCGCTGGTAGGCCGCCGCCGAGGTGGGGGCAGGGTTTTGGCGTTGTCGAACAATTGCTTGGACACCCGACCAAATGTCGGCTGGGAACCTTCTGAGAAGCCCCTCTGTTATGTGCGTCACTGCTGCTTTCGCGTGCCCTTGTAGGAGTATCGGGCGGTCGTCGTGCCGGCGAAGAATCCGGCAGCGCTGCCGGTGGCCCACGCGTCGACACTCGGGTCTCCAGAGGCGAGCAGTTTGGCCATGCTCTCGGCGTACAGGGTCCCGTTGTGGGCGAAGCCAGGGCTGGCGAGTGCGGCGTCGATCTCAGCATCGGTCTTGCCGTCGAACATCGGGTGCTCCCGCAGCGCCTCGTAGTCGAGTTCGACCCGGGCGGTCGTCCGGTCCTGTCCTGCCGGATTGTCGGTGCCATCGAGGGTCGGCACGATGTCCTGGGCGTGTTCGAGCGAGAGCACTTCGATGCCGTCGGGGATGTCGAAGTCGCCGACCGGGCTACCGGTGGTCATGACGGCGGTGACGTTGACGCGCTTGCGGAACTCCGGGTCGGCCGCGAGGCTCGCGGCGGTCATGCCGCCTTGGGAGAACCCGGTGATCATCACCTCGTCACCGGGAGGGATGCCGGCGTCCTCGATCGCCTGCCTGACGGTTTCGCGCATGACGCTGTCGTATCCGGCTGCGGTTTCGACGTTCGTCGTCATATCGGTGCCGTTGCGGCTGGGGTCCGCGCTCCAGTCGGTGGTGGCTGGGACGTAGATGATCCAGCGGGTGTTGCCGTCTGCGTCGACGATCTTCTCGATCTGCACATCTCCGTTGTCCTTGCCGCGGTGGGAGTCCAGGGTGCGTTCGAGCAGTTCGGTGGCGTCCTTCGGTGCGGTGGCCCGCTGCGGGTTTGGTTGCCGGTGCTTGCCGCCGGTGACGGTGACGTCAGTGGAGTCGAACAGCCCGAACTGTCGGCCGGCGATGAGGATGATCCCGGCGAGGTCCTCTGTCGACTGCGGGCCGGTGACGGTGCCGAGCGGGCCGGGCAGGCCGAGGAACCCGCCGATGAAGCCGGGCAGGACGTGTTCGATGAGCGGCTGGGCGAACTCGGGGTGGTGGGCGAGCGCGGTGCCGATCTTCTCCAGCTCCCGGCTGGCGGAATCGGCGAGGACCGTGTGCTTTCCCGTCGTGATGAGGTGCAGCGCGGTACCACCGGCGACGATGAGTGTGATGGGGTTGGCCAGCACGGCAGCACCGACGACAAGCCCGATCCCGGCCCCGGCGACAACGGCGGTGCGGGCCATGTGGCCGAGTGCGACGCCGGCAGCGGTGGCCGCGCGGGAGAAGATCTCCTCTGCTGCCTGTTCGCTGGCCCGGTAGGCGGCAGCGCTGTTGCTTAGCACTCCGGCTGTCAGCAGCAGCGAGCCGGCAGTCGATCCGCTGCGCAGCAGGAAGTCGTTGATGCGGCCCTGCAGCTGGAGGGCCGCGGGCATGGCCAGCGGGCTGATGACGAGCCGGGAGATCGTGGCGTCCGATGCCGCTGCCCCGCGCAGCACAGTGCCGAGGTCGCCTGCCGTGGAGATGAGGACATCAGCGGTGTGGTCGAAGTCGTTGAGGTGGGCGTGGATGCCGCCGGCACCGCCGCTGACCTGGATGCCGCTCATCGCCGGATCTCCTCCTCTTCGATCGCCAGTGCTGCGGTGGCGGCGATGAGGTCGCCTGCCATGCGGATGCGGATCCACTGCTGGAATCCGGTGCCGTCCAGTTCTGCGTGCATCTGCTCCCATACGTCGGCACCGAGCAGCGCGCTCACTCCGTGCGGACAGTCAGGGCAGTCGTGGATGACCCACCGGCGGGCCCGGACCGGGTCGATGCGGTCGCTTAAGAGGCAGGTGACGGTGCGCTGCCCGTCGTCTGGAATGAGAGCTGTGATGACATCGCCGATCTCCGCTGGGGCGCAGGTGGTGCCGATGAACCCGGCTGGTGTGGGTTGATCAGGGGTGTGATGACGGCACAGCAGCACGCAGGTGTGGCCGAGGAGGGCTGCGACGATGAAGAGCTCGCGTTCGTCGAGGGTGATGCTCACGCTCCATCGCAGGCGTCCGGCGGCCAGCACGGCGCTGGCCTGCCGGACCCAGTCCTCCATCTCATCTGCGCTCGGCAGCTGCGCGCCGGCAGCGGCTGCCGCGGCATCATCGAGCGGTGTCGTGCGCGTTCGCCGCTCGGGGACGAAGGCCGGTGGCCAGTGTGCCAGGTCAGCGGCGTCCAGGTGGGTGAGAGCTGCTGCGGCGATCGGCAGCCAAGCGCGGTGGTCGGGCGCATGCGTGCTCATAGGCCCAGCGCCTGTCCGACCGGTGAGCTGCGCAGCTCAGACAGGTAGTGGTCGTAGGCTTCGACGACGGATTGGGCCTCAGCGGCCAGCGAGCCGACCTCACGGGCGTGCTCGTCGATCCGCGCGCGGAACACCTCGGCGGCGGATGAGACCCAGCCGACGGAACCCGATTGCCGGCACACCGCCTCGGCTCTGGCGCATTCCTCGGCCACCCTCATCCACGCTGCCTGCGACTGCTCGACATCGGCCAGCAGGCCTTCGAGTGCTGGCATGAGATGCGGTTCGATGATGTGCTCTTCGACCTGGTCTTCTGCCCACTCCCTGCCGGCCCTGCCGACCTCGATGGTCCTGCCGACCGCCTTGTCGACGATCGGCTTGGCCACCGGCCAGACGTACCCTGTGTGTCCACCCATGCCGGAAGTCTCACCGGCGCGGTCACGGTGGGCACCGCCTCGGGCGCGGGGTGTGGATGATCGCCCCGCGTCCACATGTGCCGTCGGACCGGCGTCAGCCCCGCTGCTCATCCCACGCGAACGATGACTGTGCGAGGTTGTCCTGCAGCTCGGAGCGGACGCGTGCGGCTGAACCCGTCAGTCCCGCCCGGGCGCGCCGCATGAGATGATAGGGGCCATGACTCGCGCATCGCTCTCTTCGCTTGACCTAGCCCTTGGACCCCTCGACGGCCGCTACCGCGCCGACGCCGCCCCGCTGCTGGACTACCTGTCGGAGGCCGCGCTCAACCGCAACCGCATCCATGTCGAGGTCGAATGGTTCATCCACCTCGCCGACAACCGCGTCGTCCCCGGCACGCGCGAGCTGCTCGATGACGAGAAGGCGCAGCTGCGCGGGATCGTCGAGAACTACGGCCAGGAGACCATCGAGCAGCTGACGACCTTCGAAGCCGTCACCGTCCACGACGTCAAGGCCGTCGAATACACGATCAAGGAAGCACTGTCGTCGATCGGCGCCGATGACCTCTCGGAGCTCGTCCACTTCTGCTGCACGTCCGAGGACATCAACAACCTCTCCTACGGTGTCGGCATCAAGGGCGCAATCGAGGACATCTGGCTGCCGCGGGCAGCCGCGCTCATCGACCAGCTCGCCTCGATGGCCGAGGAGCTGGCCGAAGTGCCTATGCTCTCCCACACCCACGGCCAGCCGGCGACCCCGTCGACGATGGGCAAGGAGCTCGGCGTGTTCGTCCACCGGCTGCGCCGCCAGTACGAGCGGATCCGCGACACCGAGTTCCTCGGCAAGATCAACGGCGCGACCGGCACCTACTCGGCGCACACGGTCACCGTCCCCGAGGCGGACTGGCCTGCCCTTGCCCGTGCGTTCGTCGAGAAGCTCGGGCTGACCTTCAACCCGGTCACCACGCAGATCGAGTCGCATGACTGGCAGGCGGAGCTGTTCGCCGACATCGCCCGGTTCAACCGGATCGCCCACAACCTCGCCACCGACATGTGGACCTACATCTCGATCCACTACTTCAAGCAGATCCCCGTCGAAGGCGCGACCGGCTCGTCGACGATGCCGCACAAGGTCAACCCGATCCGGTTCGAAAACGCCGAGGCGAACCTCGAGATCTCCTGCTCGCTGCTCGACACGCTCGCCGAGACGCTCGTGACCTCGCGGATGCAGCGCGACCTGACCGATTCGACCAGTCAGCGCAACATCGGCGTGGCACTCGGGCATTCGGTGCTCGCGCTGGGCAACCTCGTCAAGGGCCTGGAGAAGCTCGCGATCGACACCGACGCCCTCAATGCGGACCTCGAGAGCAACTGGGAGGTGCTCGCCGAGGCGATCCAGTCGGTCATGCGCGCGGCCTACCTGACCGGAGTGCCGGGGATGGACAACCCGTACGAGAAGCTCAAGGACCTCACCCGCGGGCACCGCGTCGACCAGGCTGAGCTGCAGTCCTTCGTCCACAGCCTCGGGCTGCCGCAGGAGGACGCGGACCGGCTCGCCGCACTCAGCCCGGCGACCTACACCGGCCTGGCCGCCGAGATCGCAGCCGAGGCGGTGGCCGCCTGGCGCGCAGCCACGCGCTGATCGCCGTGATCGACACCGTCGACTACCACACCGGCAGGGAGCCGTTCCGGATCGTGCCCGCCCCGCCGGTCGCCCTGCCCGGTGCCACGGCCGCCGAGCGGCGGATGCACGCGCAGGTGCCCGGCAGCCCGCCCGATGAGCTGCGCCGCCTGCTCGTGAGCGAGCCGCGCGGGCATGCCGACATGTACGGCGGGTTCCTCGTCCCACCCGATGATGAGGGCGCCCACCTGGGGGTGCTGTTCTGGCACGCCGACGGGTTCTCCACCGCCTGCGGGCACGGCATGATGGCCCTGGGAGCGTGGGCGATCGAGACCGGGCGGGTGCAGCGCTGCGCTGAAGGCCCGACCGAAGTCGTCATCGATGTGCCCTCCGGCCGGGTGCGGGCGCTCGTCCACACCGAGGCGAGTGGGACGGTCACCGGCGTCGACTTCGCCAATGTCGCCTCCTGCCGCATGCACACAGGTGTCGAGCTGGCCACCAGCCGGGGGCGCAGCAGCGTCGACATCGGCTTCGGCGGGGCGCTGTACGCCCATGTGCGCGCCAGCGACCTCGGGCTGGCCGTCGACGCCGCCCACCTGCCTGAGCTCATCGCGCTGGGACGCGAGATCAAAGCGCTCCTGACCGGCACCTCGGCGGCGGCCTTCCCCGCCGATGACCGGCTGGCCGGAATCTACGGGGTGATCTTCTACGACGAGATCGGCGCCACCGGCGCAGGCGTGCACCAGCGCAATGTCACGATCTTCGCCGACGGGCAGGTCGACCGCTCCCCGTGCGGTTCGGGCACCGCCTCACGGGTGGCGGTGCTGGCGGCCGCGGGCCGGCTGACGGCCGGGCAGACGCTCACCCACGACTCGATCGTCGGCTCACGGTTCACCGCCTCCTACCGGCACACCGCCTCGGTCCCGGTGGGACTGCCCGGCCGGCCTGCGCTGCCCGGGGTGCTGCCGGTGATCACCGGCACCGCCCACCGCACCGGCACGCACAGCTTCACCGTCGATCCGCGTGATCCGCTCGTGCCCGGCTTCGTGCTGCGGTGAGTCACCGGCAGTCCGCCGGCGCGTTCGGTCATGGCTGCGGCGTTGGCGTCGAAGGCGTCGCGGTCGATGACGCCGAAGGGCGCGCCTAAGTGGGCGACGGCACGGCGCAGCTCCGGTGTGACCATGGTCGCAGTCTAGCCGCCTCAGCCGGGGTGGATGAGACACTGGACACATGAGCACAGGCACCGTTGAGACCGCCCCGCTGACCGACACCCGGGCCGCGCAGCCGTGTGCGCTGCCGGCCCGGCTGCGCGAGTTCCTGCTGGACAACCTGCAGCGCGATGTCGCCGGGACCGGCGCGCAGATCTCCGCGCACCTGCCGTTCACCGGTGAGCCGCTGACGGCCTTCGC
Organism: Brevibacterium gallinarum; assembly: GCF_014836885.1. Lineage (GTDB taxonomy): Bacteria > Actinomycetota > Actinomycetes > Actinomycetales > Brevibacteriaceae > Brevibacterium > Brevibacterium gallinarum. Next base: position 94,072 of record NZ_JACSPY010000002.1, on the reverse strand, counting down.
CGGGGCGAGCGCGGCTGATGTCGAGGCGGCGATCGCCCGCGCCTCACGCGCGCAGACGGCATGGGCTGCCCGCAGTGTGCGTGAGCGTGCGGCGGTGTTCCTCACCCTGCATGATCTGGTGCGTCGGAACGAGGAGCTGCTCCTCGACGTCGTCCAGGCTGAGACCGGCAAGGCCCGCCAGCACGCCTACGACGAGGTGCTCGACTCCTACAACGTCTGCCGATTCACCGCCCTGGCCGCCCCGCGCACACTGCGCACGACGCGCCGGCGCGGTGCTGTGCCCGGGCTGACCCGCACGGCGGTCGATCACGCGCCGCTCGGGGTCATCGGGTTCATCTCGCCGTGGAACTATCCGCTGTCCCTGGGCGCCAACGACCTCATCGCCTCCCTCATCGCCGGCAACGCGGTGGTGCACAAGCCCGATTCGCAGACGGTGCTCTCAGCGGTGCTCATGCGCCGGCTGGCGATCGAGGCGGGCCTGCCGCGCGATCTGTGGCAGCTGGTGCCCGGCCCGGTGGAGGAGGTCTCCGAACCGCTGCTGGCCGGGGTCGATGGGCTGTCGTTCACCGGGTCGACGGCGGCTGGCCGGTCCATCGCCGAGGCGGTGGCCGGGCGCCTGAAGCCGCTGGTCCTCGAGCTCGGGGGCAAGAACGCGATGATCGTCTGCGCCGATGCCGATATGGACACCGCGATCGACTGCGCGGTGCGCGGGGCGTTCTCCTCTGCCGGGCAGCTGTGCCTGTCGATCGAGCGGATCTATGTCGTCGGCGAGCGCTATGAGGAGTTCGTCGACCGTTTCGTCGCCGCGGCTGAGTCTCTGGAGCAGGGTGCGGCGTTCGACTATTCGCGTGGCCTCGGGTCGCTGACCTCGACGGCACAGGTCAAGAAGGTCCACGAGCACGTCGAGCAGGCCCGCGCGAGCGGCGCCACGGTGCGCTGCGGGGGTTACCTGCGCACGGCGGCCGGCCCGTGGATGTACGCCCCGACCGTGCTCACCGACGTCACCGCTGAGGCCGACCTGTTCGCCTCCGAGACCTTCGGCCCGGTCGTGAGCGTCTACCCGGTCGACAGCGATGCTGAGGCGATCGCTGCGGCCAACAGCCTCGACGTCGGGCTCAATGCCAGCGTCATCTCCGCCTCGGCGTCCCACGGCTGGGAGGTCGCCCGCCAGGTCGAGGCCGGGATGGTGAATATCAACGAGGCCTTCGCCGCGGTGTGGGGTTCGATCGCGGCTCCGTCTGGGGGCATCAAGGACTCCGGGCTCGGGCACCGGCACGGGACCGAGGCGCTGCTCGCCTTCACCCGCACCCGCACGATCGCCCGCCAGTCCCTCCACCCGCTGGCCCCGAGCAACCGGTTGCCGGCCGAGCGCTTCCAGCAGACGATGACGACTGCACTGGCCGCGCTGCGGGCCCTGCGGATGCGCTGAGGCGCAGCCAGCCCACCCACTGAAAGACCCGCTCACCGGCTGACGGTTGTCAGCCGGTGAGATCTGTGTCATAGTCGCCTGGTTCATACAGAGAACTGACGGTTCACTAGGCAAACCAAAAGGTGGGTTCATGATCTCCAGCGTCAACGTCGCCCTCGATGTTCTGCGTCTCGTCGCAGACCACCCCGGCCACGGGCTCAGCGAGCTCGCGCGGCGCTCTGAGATCAACAAGTCGCGGGTGTACCGCATCCTCACGACACTCGTCGAGGCCGGATACGTGCACCAGGGCGCCGACGGCGGCTACCGCCTCGGTTACCAGGCGCTCATCCTCGGCCAGGCCGCCCGCCGGCAGTTCGACATCGTCGCCGCCCTCGATACGGCTGTCGCCGACCTGGCAGAGGAGTTCGATGAGAACATCCAGCTGCGCATCCGCGACGGCCGCGAGTTCGTGCAGATCTACTCGCGCACCTGCACCCAGGTGCTCCGGGTTGAGAGCGCTGCCGGCAACCGCCGGCCGCTCGGCGTCGGCGCATCCGGCCGGCTCCTGCTCGCCTACGCCCCGCAGGACATCATCGACGAGGTGCTGGCCGGACCGGCCGCGCCCCTGCTGGATTCCGAGACCCTCGCTGGGATCCGCGAAACACGTGTGAGCAACTCCCGAGGTGAACTCACCCCGGGAGTCGGCGCGGTCGCCGTGCCGATCATCGACTCCCGCGGCCGCTGTTCGGCCTGTCTGAGCGCCAGCGTTCCGCTGGTCCGGCTCACCGAAGACTATGCACTCGCCCTCACCGCAGCCCTCACCGATGTCGCTGAGCGACTGGCACGTGTCCTGGGCGAGCAGCAGCAGACGACAGGAGACACCTCTCATGGCTGAAACCATCGAGAAGACACAGACCACCCGCAAGCCCCTGAATCCGGCGGTGGTCATGACGATCATCGTCGCCATCGCGGGCTTCCTCACCTACGTCCTGCCCGCCGGCCGCTTCGCCCGCGACGGCGACCTCGTCGTCCCCGGCAGCTATGAGCAGGTGCCCAAGAGCTTCGGCTTCTGGGACATCTTCACCGGCACCGGCTCCGAGACCGCCGCCGCCCCGGTCAGCCTCGTCCAGCTCCTCGCCGCGATCCCGGAAGGGATCGTCGAGCAGGCCGACCTCATCTTCATGGTCCTGTTCATCGGCGGCATGTTCGGCGTCCTGCAGCGCTCCGGTGCCATCGAAGCAGGCCTCGAGCGCGCCCTGAGCCTGACCCGCGGCAACATCATGCTGCTGGCACCGGTGCTCATGATCGTGTTCTCCTTCGGCTCGACGTTCCTCGGCATGGCCAAGGAGTACCTCCTCGTCATCCCGATGGTCGTCGCCATGACCGACCGGCTCGGCATCTCCCGTGTGGCGGGCCTGGCGATCGTCGCGATCCCGGTCAAGGTCGGCTACCTCGCCTCGATCACCAACCCCTACGCCCTCTCCGTCGCCCAGCCGCTCGTCGGCGTCCCGATCTTCAGCGGCATGTGGCTGCGCGTGGTCACCTACATCGTCATGATGGCCATCGGCATCGCCTTCGTTCTGTGGAAGATCCGCCGCGAACGCGCCGGCCAGCCGCCAGCCGACTACGAGTTCGACGTCACCCCGCTCTCGCAGCGGCACACGCTCATCCTGATCACCCTGGCCGCCGGAATCGCCTTCATGGTCTTCGGCTCCCAGCACTGGGACTGGTCGACGACCCACCTGTCGGCCTACTACCTGTTCCTTGCCATCGTCTTCGCCGCCGAAGCGAAGCTCGGCCCCAGCCTCATGGCTGAGTCGTTCGTCACCGGCATGAAGAAGGTGATGATCGCCGCCGTGCTCATCGGCATGGCAACAGCGGTCGCACTGGTGCTCAAACAGGGCCAGGTGCTCGACTCGATCGTCGCCGGCATGGTCGCCACAATCGGCCAGCACGGCCCCTACGTCTCGGCCTACGGCATGCTCATCTCCCAGCTCGGCCTCGACCTCGCGATCCCCAGCACCTCGGGACAGGCGGCAGTCTCGATGCCGATCCTCGGCCCGGTCGGCCAGCTGGCCGGTGTCAGCTCCCAGGCGACGGTCTTCGCCTTCCTCATGGGCAACGGCCTGACGAACATCATCACCCCGACCTCCTCGGGTCTGCTCATCTTCCTCGCCACAGCCGAGGTCGGCTGGGTGCGCTGGGCGAAGTTCGTGTGGCCGCTCGTCGCGATCCTCATCGTCGTCGCCGCTGCCCTGCTGTCGATCGCCGTGGCGGTGGGGTACTGAGTATGCAGATGCTGTCCGATGTCATGGTCCCCATGCCCGACGGAGTCCGGCTGGCCACCGATGTGTGGCTGCCCGACACCGCCGGCCCGCACCCGATCGTCATGGAGCGCACGCCGTACGGCAAGACGCTGCAGTCGCGTTCGGAGGTCGATGCCAGCGGCCGGGAGATCAGCCGCGCTGAGATGGCCGCGCACTTCACCGCCCACGGCATCGGCGTCGTCTTCCAGGACTGCCGGGGCCGGCACGGCTCCGAAGGTGTGTTCACGAAGTACGTCAATGAGGCCGAGGACGGGGCTGCGACGATGGCGTGGCTACTCGCCCAACCGTGGTGCAATGGCCGCGTCGGCACGATGGGCCTGTCCTATGCCGCCCACACCCAGCTCGCGCTCGCCTGCCTCAACCCGCCTGGGCTGCAGACGATGGTCCTCGACTCCGGCGGGTTCGCCAACGCCTACCGGTGCGGGATCCGGCAGGGCGGGGCGTTCGAACTCAAGCAGGCGACGTGGGCCTACCGGCAGGCGCGCCTGGCGCGCGGCCGCTCCGGTGCGCTCACCGCCTCCGAGGCGGACGACCTGCGGGCATGGTTCGCTCGCATGCCCTGGGCTCGGGGGGATTCGCCGCTTTCCGACCACCCCGAATACGAGGAGTACCTCTTCGAGCAGTGGGAGCACGGGACCTTCGATGAGCACTGGGACCAGCCCGGTCTGTGCGCCGAGACCCGGTATGAGGCGATCCCGGACATCCCGATGCTGTGGATGTCGAGCTGGTACGACGTCTACGCACCCTCGACGGTGCAGAACTTCGCCGCCATGAGCGGTGGCGGCAGGACCGCGCCGCAGCGGCTCATCATGGGCCCGTGGCTGCACGGCGACCGCACGATCCCGCATGCCGGGGATGCCGATTTCGGTCAAGAGGCCGTGTTCGACGGCAGCATCGCCAGCTCCTGGCTCGACTGCCGCATCGACTGGTTCGCCGAGCACCTGCTCGAAACCGGTACCGCCGGGAAGACGCGGGCGGACATCTTCGTCATGGGCGCCGGCACCGGTGCGCGCACCTCTGATGGCCGCATCGATGCCGGTGGCACCTGGCAGACCTTCCCCAGCTGGCCGGTGCCCGAAGCACGGGAACTCAGCCTCCGCCTCGGGGCCGGCGGCACCCTCACCACCGCTGGCGAACCGCAGGACGGCGAGGCGAGCGCTCCGGTGCTCGTGGCCGACCCGGCCCGCCCGGTGCCCACGATCGGCGGCGCGCTCACGAGCGGGCAGCCGATTTTCTTCGGCGGGGTCTTCGACCAGCGCGAGCAGGCCGGTTTCTTCGGCTCCGACGGTTCGGGTCGTTCGCTGGCCGACCGCGAGGATGTGCTCACCTTCCGCACGGCACCGCTGGAGGAGGATCTCACGCTCATCGGCCCGGTGCGGCTGCGGGTGTGGGTGCGCAGCGACGGACCGGACTGCGATATCGCCGCCACCCTCATCGATGAGCATCCGCCGAGTGCGGACTGGCCGGAGGGGTTTGCGCTCAATCTGTGCCACGGCATCACCCGGGTGCGCTACCGCGAGTCCTTCACCTACCCGCGACTGCTGGAGGACGGCGAGATCGCCGAGGTGACCGTCGAGGTGTTCCCGACTGCGGCATTGCTGCGTGCCGGTCACCGGCTGCGCCTCGACCTGGCCGGCAGCCGGTTCCCCCACTTCGACGTCAACCCCAACACCGGCGCGGCCGAGGGCGTGCCGGGCCCGGGGCGGGTGGCGCACACGGAGATCTTCACCGACGATGCCAGGCCCTCGCAGCTGGAGATCTCGGTCCTGCCCACCCCTTGAAGATATACCCCTGCAGGGTATACAGTGGCGGCATGACAGAGACGCACCCAGACCCCGCGACCACCGCCTCGGGAACGGAGACCGCACCGGCGCCCGCCGGCCCTCCGGGCTACCTGGAGGACAAGCAGGCCTTCCGCAACCGGGTCAAGCGCATCGAAGGACAGGTGCGCGGGATCGGCCGGATGATCGAAGAGGACACCTACTGCATCGACATCCTCACGCAGATCTCGGCGGCCACCGCCGCACTGCACTCGGTGTCGGTCGAGCTGCTGCGCGAGCACATGGGCCACTGCGTCGTCTCTGCTGCCCAGGAGTCCCCGGAGGCGGCGGCCGCCAAGGTCGATGAGGCCACTGCCGCCATCCGCCGGCTCATCAAGAGCTGAGAAGGGAGAACCCCATGCACACCACCACCATCACCGTTTCCGGCATGACCTGCGAGCACTGCGAGCGCGCCGTGAAGGAGGAGCTCAGCGAGCTCGACGGCGTCCGCAGTGTCGAGGTCGACCTCGTCGCCGGCGGCGACTCGACCGTGCGCATCGAATCCGATGCCGAGCTCTCCGCAGTCGCCATCGAAGCCGCCGTCGATGAGGCCGGATACGAGGTCCGCTGATGAGCGCCGGCCCCGAAGCGGATCGCGCCCATCCTGCCGAGCAGTCGCGCAGCGTCGATCTCGACATCACCGGGATGACGTGCGCGTCGTGTTCGGCGCGGATCGAGAAGAAGCTCAACCGCCTCGACGGCGTCGAGGCGACCGTCAACCTGCCGCTCAACTCCGCGCGCGTGAGCGCCGGGCCGGGGGTGACCGATGAGCAGCTGACCGCTGCTGTTGAGAAGGCCGGCTATTCGGCGACCGTGCGCGCGCCCATGGCCCCAGGCCGCGGGCCCGAGGTCGTCGACTACGACCTCAGGCACCTGCGCCCCCGGCTCATCGGCTCAGCGATCCTCGGCCTGCCCGTCGTCGTCATCTCGATGGGCATGGGGCTGGGAATCCCCGGCTGGCAGTGGCTCGTCGCAGCTCTCAGCCTGCCGGTCGTCACCTGGGGCGCGTGGCCGTTCTACACTGCCGCCTACAAGGCCGCCCGCGGCCGGTCGACGACGATGGACACGCTGGTCAGCGTCGGTGTCATCATCGCCACCGTCGTCTCCCTCACCGCACTCGCCCGGGCGGCGGCGGCCGGGCACCTGTGGCACATCCCGCACAACTACCACGTCTGGTTCGAAGCCGCCGTGGCGATCATCGTCTTCCTGCTCACCGGCCGCCTCATCGAGGAACGCGCCAAGGGCCGGGCGACCGAGGCGCTGCGCGAACTGCTGAGCCTCGGAGCCACCGAGGTGCGCGTCATCCGCGACGACGGTGAGGTCGAGGTGCCGATCGAGAACCTCGCCGCCGGCGAGGTGTTCCGCGTCCGCCCTGGTGAGAAAGTCGCCACCGACGGTGAGGTCGTCAGCGGGCATTCGGCGGTCGATGAGTCGATGCTCACCGGCGAGTCCGTGCCCGTCGAGGTCGGCCCCGGTGACACCGTCACCGGCGCGACGATCAACACCTCCGGGTCGCTGACCGTGCGCGCCACCCGCGTCGGCGCCGAGACGACGCTGGCGCAGATGGCCGAGCTCGTCACCCGCGCCCAGACCGGCAAACCGCCGGTCCAAAGGCTGGCCGACCGCATCTCGGCAGTCTTCGTGCCGGTCGTCTTCGTCATCGCCGCAGCCACCCTGCTCATCTGGGGACTGGCGGCGGGCTCGTGGTCCGGCGGGCTCATCGCCGCCACGACCGTGCTCATCATCGCCTGCCCGTGCGCGCTCGGCCTGGCCACCCCGACAGCGGTCGCCGTGTCCTCCGGGCGCGGCTCCCAGCTCGGGATCCTGGTCTCCGGGCCCGAGGTGATGGAATCGACCCGGCGCCTCGACACCATCGTGCTCGACAAGACCGGCACGGTCACCGAAGGCCGCATGCAGGTGACCGAATCCCGGCTGTCCGACGACGACCTCGCGATCGCAGCGGCAGTCGAGGGACATTCGGAGCACCCGATCGCACAGGCCGTGGCAGCCGCAGTGCCAGCCGAACAGAGGGGTGCAGTTGAGATCAGCGACTTCGCCAACATCCCCGGCGGCGGCGTGCGCGCCAACGCGAGCACCGCCTCGGGAACGGCGCACGAGGTGCTCATCGGCCGCCCGGACCTGCTCCGCGAACACGGCATCGACGTGCCGGCAGAGGCGGTGCCGGATCTGCCGGCCACGATCGTGGCCGTCGGCATCGACGGCCGGTTCGCCGGCTGCATCGCCGTGGCCGACACGCTCAAGGAGTCCGCGGCCGCCGCGATCGGCGAGCTGCGCGAGCTCGGGCTCGAGCCGATCCTGCTGACCGGTGACAACGCCCCCGTCGCCGAGGCGGTCGCCGCCGAGGCCGGCATCGAGCGCGTGCACGCCGATGTCCGCCCGGACGGGAAGGTCGAGGTCATCACCGCGCTGCAGGGCGAGGGCCGATCGGTGGCGATGGTCGGCGACGGCGTCAACGACGCTGCGGCACTGACCCAGGCCGACATCGGCCTGGCGATGGGCTCGGGCACCGACACCGCGATCGCGGCCTCGGACATCACGCTCGTGCGCGATGACCTGGCCCAGATCCCGCAGGCGATCCGGCTCTCGCGCCGGACGCTGGCGATCATCCGCGGCAACCTGTTCTGGGCTTTCGCCTACAACACCGCAGCGATCCCGGTCGCAGCCCTCGGACTGCTCAACCCGATGATCGCCGGTGCCGCGATGGCCCTGAGCTCCGTGTTCGTCGTGCTCAACAGCCTGCGGCTGCTGCGGTTCCGGTGATATGGAAAACCGTTTGCAACGTTTCTGGGATAGTGAAAGATTTTGCCGAATTCTTTCAATATCGCAATCTCGCTCATAGACTCGGGGCATGGCCTGGAACCCTGAGATTCCGTATGACGAGCTGCCTTCGGTTCCGTCGGCAGACGTTCTCGAGACCCGACGGACGCTGAAATCTGCTATCGAGGCGCGGGCTGCGCTTGCTGGACTCGATCAGGCTTGCAAACGCATTCCGAACCCGGCAGTGCTCGTCAACTCCCTTCCCTACATCGAAGCACAGGCCAGCTCGGAGATTGAAAACATCGTGACGACGACCGATGAGCTCCTGCGCTTCTCCCAGGTCGCTGATGTCCGAGCCAGCCCTGCGACGAAAGAGGCGTACCGCTACAGCCGGGCGCTCTTCGACGGTGTCGAATGGATCCGCGATCGACCGGTTTCCGCCGCGCTTGCCGAGCAGATCTGCACGACGATCCACCAGAGACAGATGCCGGTCCGAACGCTGCCAGGCACCCGGATCGCCAATCCGCAGACTGAGGCCGTGATCTACTCGCCGCCTGAGGGATTCGAGCGCATCACCGCCCTGCTCGCTGACTGGGAGAGATTCGTCAACGAACCTGGCGACCTCGACCCGCTCATCGCGATGGCAGCCGCACACTACCAGTTCGAGGCGATTCACCCCTTTGCCGATGGGAATGGCCGAACCGGACGAATCCTCAACGTGTTGCTCGTCGTCGATGCCGGATTGCTGTCCCACCCAGTGCTGTATCTCTCGCCGTACATCATCGAGCACAAGGACGAGTACTATCGCTTGCTGCTGAACGTCACCACCGATCAGAACTGGGAGGAATGGATCCTCTTCGTTCTGGCCGGGGTGGAGGAAACAGCCTCAGCAACGCTACGCCTCGTCGAACGGATCCAGCAGCTGCAGAAGGACACCCTGGCCGTCATCAACGACGTGACCCCGGCAGGACCGCATGCGCGGTTCGCCGATGCACTGTTCGAGAACCCGTACTGCCGCATCGGCACCATCATGGAGGCTTGCTCTGTCTCACGTCCTACGGCGGCAAGCTGGCTCCGCGCTCTGGCGGAAGTCGGAGTCCTCGACGAAGAGCGCTCCGGCCGAGACGTCCTGTTTCGCAACACTTCGCTTCTCACGGCTCTCACCGGCGATATGTAAAACCACTTGCAACGTTTCTGGGATAGTGAAAGATTCTGCCGAATTCTTTAAACGTCCCAGGTCAGCGCATATGCAAAAGGCGCCCACCGCCTCGGGGCCGGTGGGCGCCTGATGTGTGCGCACACGCGCTACTTCAGAACCGGGAAGGACTTCTGGTCGCGGTCGTCCTTGCGGGTGCTGATCCAGTTGAGCAGCGCGGTCACGCCGAAGACGACGAGGAAGGTGATGACGGTGTAGAGGCCGACGAGGCCGATCGCCTTGAGGCTGGACCACGCGGCGGTGAAGAAGATCGTCGAGATGAGGACGATGCCGGCGGCGACGACACCGAACATGAATGAGTCCTTATAGCTCACGGTCGTGTTCGACGGGTATGCCGGGGAGTGGGAGTCCTGTTGATGGGCCATAGTGCCCACCATTCTACTCCGTACCGCTGCCGCGGGCGAGGCCGGGCGCAGCCTGGCACACTGGTGGTATGACAGGACGATCATCGACCAGCCCCGCAGACCGGATGCGCAGCCGCGGCGTGCGCGCAGCCGCGGTGCTGAGCGCAGGGATCTTCCTGCTCACCGGCTGCAGCCCCGACGACGGGCTGCGCATCGAGAGCCCCGAGGGCCAGCCGGTGCCCAGCGCCAGCCGGCCGTCGGAGAACCTGCCTGTCGACGAGCCGTTCTCCGCCGACGAGATCCGGGAGGCCGCCGTCGATGACGCCGCACTGGCCGCCGATGCCGCCCATGCCCAGGTGCTCGAGACCCTGCTGTACTGCACCGACTGCCTGACCCTGGGCGAACCGCTCATGGTCGGCGACACGAAGTACCAGATCGCCCAGGTGACCACCCCGCGCGACGAACAGCGATTCGCTGGTCTCGTGGTCGGGGATGACGACGGCCAGCCTGCGGTCAAGCTCGTCGTCTCGGGTACGGACCTGACGCTCACCCCCGGGCAGGGCGGCACGCTCGTGGCCCAGGAGTCGCTGTATCGCGATGGCGACAAGCGCTGCTGTCCCTCAGGCTGGTCGGTGCGCGTGTACCGGTATCATGACGGCCGGTTCGAGGCCGGGCAGCGGATCAGCCGCGACGGCGGGGAATGACTCATCCCCGCGGAAGAGCCGCAGTCGGGAGCGCGCCCCGTTAAGCTGTATGTCACACCCCTTCAGTACCGCGATTCATATGCAGCGAAACGAGGTCCCTCATGCATATCGTGCTGGTCGAAGACGATGAGGTCATCCGGGAGACCACACAGATCTCTCTGGAGCGCTTCGGCTACACCGTCAGCGCGTTCGAAGACGGCCGCGACGGCTACGAGTTCGTCGCCTCCCACGGCGCTGACGTGGTGCTGCTCGACCTCATGCTGCCGACGATGAACGGCGCGTCGATCTGCCGGGCGATCCGCGAGAAGTCGACCGTGCCGATCATCATCATCTCCGCCCGCTCTGAGCCGATCGATATCGTCCAGTCTCTTGAGGCCGGCGCCGATGACTACCTCATCAAGCCTTTCGACATGCAGGTCCTCAACGCCCGCATCCGCGCCGTGGTGCGCCGGTTCATCACCGCCGGCAACGAGCCGATGGGCTTCTCCCCCGACGAGATCGGCCCGCCGGCTGAGAAGGCCGGCAGCGATGTCGGCACGACCGTCGGCCTCGACGGGATTCCCGAGGTGCTCGGTCCCTCACCGGGACTGTCGAACCCGGGTTCGCACACCGCAGCTGCCGAATCCTCCCCCGCGTCCGTCACCGCACCTGCCGCCCCGGCCGCTGCCGCCGGGTCCCGCACCGGCCAGGCGACCCCCGCCTCGGGCACGGATGCCGCTGACCGCGGGCACTACCGCACGCGGCTGGGTTCGCTGGTGCTCGACAGCGCACGGCTGACCGTGCTCGTCGATGACAAAGAGGTGCATCTGACGCCGACCGAGCTGCGGGTGCTGCTCCTGCTGACCGAGGAGCCGGGGCATGTGTACTCGCGGGAGAAGATCGCCTACACCGTGTGGGGATACGAGTGGGCCGGTGATTCTCGGGTTGTGGATGTCCACATCCAGCGGCTGCGCAAGAAGATCGGCGCGCGGATGATCGAGACGGTGCGCGGCTTCGGCTACAGGTTCGCCGGGTAGGGGCGCGCGTGTCCCTCAGGTGGAAGATCGTCCTCCTCATCGTCGTCTCCGTCATCATCGCGGTGCTGTCCTGCGGTGTCATCGTGCGGCAGTCCGCGGCGGCTGCCGAGGACGACCGGATGCGCCAGCGGGTCTCCGACCAGCTCGAAGACGCGATCTCGATCTACTCCGACACCGGTGTGCTGACCCTCAACACCACCGTCGACGACCCCGAGCTTCCCGATGAGGCGCAGACTGCCGCCCGCAAGGGCGAAAGCGTCACGATCCGCTCGACGGTCGACTGGCAGGAGACGATGTGGGCGGCCGCACCGATCCAGGTCGGATCGCACACCGCGGTCATATCCGTGCGCAACTCGACGGAGGAGTCACAGAACCTGCTCAACGAGATCGACCGGGCGATCCTGCTCGGGATGATCGGCGCAGCCGTCGTCATCGGCGGCATCGGTTCGCTGGCTGCCGGGCAGATCTCCAGGCGCCTGACGCTCGGCGCGCAGGCGGCCCGCAAGATCGCCGGCGGGGACACCTCGGTGCGGATCTCGGACGTCATCGAGGCCGGTGACGATGAGGTCGCCGCGTTCGCCGAAGCTGCCGACACCGCCGTGTCACGGCTGGTCGAACGGCTGGATTCAGAACAGCGATTCACCGCTGACCTCGCACATGAGATGCGCACGCCGCTCACCGGTCTGGTGAATGCGGCGAACCTGCTGGAGGAGGATTCCCGTCCTGCTGAACTCGTCAAGGAGCGGGTGAGCCGGCTGCAGGTGCTCGTCGAGGACCTCCTGGAGGTCTCGCGCTTGGATGCGGGGCGGGCGACCCCGTCGATTGCGCCGATGAACGTCGACAACTCCATTCGCTCGCTCGTCTCGACGCTGCAGGGCTCCGGTGCTCTGACCGGCCAGGAGATCGAGGTGGTCTGCGATTCCGACGGGCGGACGGTGATGACCGATCAGCGGCGCTTCGAACGCATCATCTCCAACCTCATCGTCAACTCCGTGCGCCACGGCAAGGCGCCGATCGTGGTGCGGACGACCCAGAGCTCGGTCATCGTCAGCGATGCCGGATCCGGGTATCCGGCCGATATGCTCGCCTCGGGCCCGACCCGGTTCGTCTCCTCCGGCGGCGGCGGCATGGGCCTGGGACTCGTCATCGCCCAGGGCCAGGCGAAGCTGCTGGGCATGCACCTGCTGTTCCGCAATGCTCCAGACGGCGGGGCGGTCACCGAGGTGGTCTTCCCCGAGGCGCGGGTTGAGGAGGAGATCGTCAAAACCCATACCGGCGCGCTGCCCGAGGTGGGCTGAAGCGCCGGGCCCAAGGTGGGCGAAGCGCCGTGCCCGAGGTGGGTCGGGACGTCCCCGCGGGGACGTGTGCGCGGGGACGTGCGCGGGGCATCTCGCCTGGACGGCACAGAGGAGGCACCATGAGCATGACAGCAGATCGGGCCGACGAGGTGAGTCGATTGTGGGGATCGCGCATTTCCGCCGGTTAGCCCGCCCTTCGACGGGCTCGGTCGGGTTGTGGTTCGATGATCTCTTCACCGCTTGCGAGGCGCGCGGGCTCGGCGCCAGCAGCGCGCTCATCGACCGGATCCGCGCCGAAGCGCGCGCTCAGGGCTGCTCGGTCGTCTGGTGGATCACCGCCGAGGACATCTCAACCGCCCGGACGCTGTACGACCAGTTGGCCGTTCAGACGAACTGGGTCGCCTACGACGCGCAGCCTGAGGGCAGGCGTGGTGGGAGAGCGTCCTGGCTAGGCGGCTAAGCCGAGGTCATCCTGCGGTTTCTCCACGTCGAAGAGCCAGGAGACGCACTCGGCGAGATTGAAGCCGTAACCGCCGCCGAAGGTGCTGATGCGATCAGGGCCGTAGAGCTGCTCGAACGGGCAGGCCGTGAGATTCAGCGGCTCCGACATGACCTCGGAGACCTCGTCGAGGTCGTCGGGCGGGTGCTCCAGCGGCGTCCAGTCGATGGTGTCCTGCGTGTGTCCTGGGGGTGCCAGGAGCAGGTGGGTTTCGAACTTGCCGACATCCCGGCCGTCTGCGGTGAGGAAGACGAACCCGGTGCTTCCCTGCCGGGCTCCGGAGTGCGGTGCATCGGTGCGGTCGATGCGCAGGTGGTGTTCATGCACCGCGATGTGGTGGGAGCGGCACAGCAGGATGAGGTTGTCGAGGTCAGTCGGCCCTCCTTCCGACCAGGGCTGACGGTGGTGCGCCTCCAACCGGCGACGTCTGCCGCAGCCGGGGAACTGGCACAGTCCCAGGTCCCGAACGCTGAGGGCCAGGCGCTGCCGAGAGCTCGCCAGCCGCTTCGTCCGCCCGAGCACCAGCACGTCACCGAACCGGTCGAGTGCGGCACCGATGATCGCCGAGGTGCAGGCCAGCCGGGCTGACGACTCCGCAGAGATCGCCCCGTACCCGTCGACATAGCTCTTCTGCTCTGCCGCAGGCGTCCCCGCGGGGACGCCTCCGGGACCGTCGGGTACTGGCCGCGCCTGGGCCTGGGCCTGCGTCTGCACCTGCGCCTGTGCCTGGGCCTGCGCGAAGGTGTCGGGGGAGACGTGGACGACCATCGTCGCGCGGGCTGCATCGGTGCGCGAGCCGCTGGCTGCATCGACGCCGCAGCGCACGAGCTCCATCAGCGCCTCGGCTTGGGTGGGGAAGCCGTCGGCGTGGACGTTGCTGGGGTTCTCCGGCACCTCCGGTTCCCCGGCAGCGGCTGCTTCCGTGGCGGCTTCGGCCTGCTCGCGGACGAGTCGGTCATGGGCGGCGTTGACCGCAGCGAGGATCTCCGCGGCCTCGGTCTCGGGCACGTCGATGAGGATCCGTGCCCGCCCCTGCCCGTTCGGCAGGACGGTGAACCGGTCCTTGTCCCCGCTGATGAGCTCCTGCCGCTCGTCGTGCTTGACGAGCAGTGAGTACGTGCTCACCATCTTCGACAGCTGCTCGGCGGTGGCGAGGACGACGATCTCGGCCGCTGGCCTGCCGTCGATGCGATCGGCGACCCGGGTGATCGTCCGGACCTTCGAATACGAGACCCGTCCGACGGCGAACAGCGAGGCCACCTCGGGCAGCTTGCGCAGCGCGCGCATGACGCGCAGATATTCACGTGCGGTGTGCACTTGCACTTCGCACACGAATGACACCCAGTGCGCCAGGCTGCGGATGCCGATCCGCCTTCCCAGATGCGGCTGCGCTCGACCTCGTCGAGCAGCGCCAGCAGCGTGGCCTGACACTGCGAGACGTGCGCAATCGCCTGTTTGACGGCGAGCACGAGGGCATCCGGATCCTCACCGGCCACCCCCAGGGAGGGAAAGCCCTCGATCGTGCTCAGCCGTGCGCCGAGCTCATCGGCCCCGGTTGCGCTGCCGGTCACGGTATCGGTCTCGTCCGTCTCGGTCATATCCGTCATCGCCATCACGATCCCCTGTCACCGGGCGGTCACCCGCCCATTCGATACGTACATCCACGCTAGACTCCGGCACTGACGTCGTGCGCTGACCTGGGGCGATGATGGCGAGCGGGGAACCCGCCGGCCAGTCAGATCAGCGGCGGCCACCACCTCGGGAACGGCCACCTCGAGAACGGCCACCTCGAGAACGGTCGCCTCGGGAACCGATGCCGCCACGCGGTGACCAGCCGCAGCCAGCGACCAGCGCGTAAAGCGCAGCCCACTGCTCGGCCGACAGGTCCTTGGGCAGGGTGCTCGCGCCGAGGCCCTCGCGAGCCAGCCAGCCCTTGACCGCCTGACGGGCGCGCTGCCCGACGATCCGGCTGAGGATCTCCGGCAGCCCGCGCCCGCGGCCGGTGAACACCGCATGGACGAACCCGCGGTAGGCCCGCCGGTCGCTTTCGGCGAGCAGGGGCGCAGCGCGCCGGGTCATCCGCAGCATCCCGCCGTCGACGCTCGGCATCGGCCGGAAGGCACTGCGCGGCACCCGGCCGAGCAGCGTGAAATCGATCCACGGCCACCACTGGGCAGTCATCATCGAGGCACCGCCCACTCCTGCCCGGCGCCGGGCGACCTCCCACTGCACGAGCAGCACCGCCTCCTGCCAGTGCGGGATCGGCAGTATGTGGCGCAGCATCGCCGTCGTCAGGTGGTACGGCAGATTGCCGACGATGACGCATCTGCCAGCCGGCAGATGCCAGCGCAGGAAGTCGGCGGTGACGATCTCGACCGACGGCCCGCCGCTGGGTGCGGTGAGCTCGCGGCGCAGCGCGGCGGCGTTGCGCGGGTCGATCTCCACGGCAGTGAGAGGCCGGCCGAGCGCGGCGAGCCGGTGGGTCAGGGCGCCGCGCCCGGGCCCGATCTCGATGATCGGTCCGCGGGATTCGGCGACGGCGCCGATGAGGGTGGTGATGGTGTGTGAGTCGATGAGGTAGTTCTGGCCGTGCTCATGACGGCCGCCACGATACGTGGGCATGATGTGGGACGCTCCGAAGAAGTCTGGCGTCCGGGCAGCTCAATGTCTCCGCCCGGCTGGTCACAGCGGAGCGGCGAAACCTGGGAATGGGGAATTCGAAGAAGGGTCCGCCGCTCAGAAGCGGAGACGGCCCCAAACGATAGCCTCAGTTGCTGACATCATGATGACACTGATGATACCGGTCCCGAGGCGGTGGTGTCGATGTCGACCTCGTCGAGGCCGTCGTCGTCGAGTTCGGCATCGGAGGCCACATCGAGCAGCTCGTCGAGCTGCTGGGCAACACGGATGTAGCCCAGGTGCGAGTACGCTTGCGGGTGGTTGCCCAGGTGCTGTTCGGCGATCGGCTCGTACTCCTCGGGGAACAGGCCGGTGGGCCCCATGAGGTTGTCGAGCCGCCGGAACAGGTCGCGGGCATCGGCGATCCGCCCGACCTTGATGAAGGCCTCGATGAGCCAGGTGGTGCAGATGTGGAAGCCGCCCTCGAGCCCGGGCAGCCCGTCATCGTAGTAGTAGCGGAACACCGTCGGCCCGACCCGCAGGTCGCGTTCGATCGCGTCGACGGTGGCGATGAACCGCTCATCGTCAGCCGGCAGCAGGCCGGAGAGCCCGACGAACAGGCAGGCCGCGTCGAGGTCGTCCTCGCCGTAGGCCACCGTGTAGGCGCCGACCTTCTCGTTCCAGCCACGGGTGATGACGTCCTCGGCGATGGTTTCGCGCAGCCGCCGCCACGCCCCGGGCATCGTGCGGCCGAACCGCTCGGCGATCCGGATCGCGCGGTCGACGGTCACCCAGCACATCACCTTCGTGTATACGTTGTGCTTCGGGGCCCGCCGGGCCTCCCAGATGCCGTGGTCGGGTTCGTGCCAGCGGCGGTCAACGGCGGTGACCATATCGCAGGTGAGCTTCCAGTTCTCCTCCGACAGCGTGCCGACGGCAGCGGTGAAGTCGTCGAGCAGCTCGGTGACCGGGCCGAACACGTCGAGCTGCACCTGATGCTCAGCGGCGTTGCCGACCCGCACCGGCCGGGAGCCGGCATAGCCGGGCAGATGCTCCAGCACCGCCTCGGTCGTGAGGGCTGAGCCGTCGACGGCGTAGAGGGGATGCAGCTGCTCTGGCCCGACCGTCATCTCCAGGATCCCGGCCAGCCATGCCAGGAAGCCCTCCGCCTCGGCGGTGGAGCCCAGGCTCAGCAGGGTGCGCACGGTCATCGAGCCGTCGCGCAGCCAGCAGTAGCGGTAGTCCCAGTTGCGGATGCCGCCGATCCCCTCAGGCAGGGAGGACGTCGCGGCGGCGAGCACGCCGCCGGTGGGCACGTGGCACAGGGCGCGCAGGGTGATCGCCGAGCGGGTGACCTCGTCGGTCTTGAGTTCGGGCAGGGTGAGGCCGGTGACCCAGTTGCGCCAGTAGCCGGCCGCGCGCCGGCGCACGAAGGACTCTCCGCCGGCGAGCAGGTAGTCGGTGTCGGCGAACGACCCGCCGCACACGAGCACGAGCACGAGCTTGGCGCGCTCCGGCGTGGTCGGCACGACGCGGGCGACGGCGGTGTCGGAGCCGTCTTCGCTGATGATGTCGAAGTCGACGCCGGGAGCGTGGAGCATCACCGGCTCCGAGGTGCCGAGCACCCGCACACCGTCGCCGACCTTCTCCAGACGGATCGGGTACGAGCCGAAGTCCGGGCGCGGGGCGAACCGGATCTCGGCCTCGGCGTCGCCGGTGAGCACGCGCACGAGCACAGTGTCGAGGCTGTCCTCGGGCACCGGGGCGAGGTAGTCGCGGGCGGTGAGCCCGGCCCACCGGGTCTCGACGATGGTGGTGTCGCGCTGGTAGCGCTGGGTCAGCGACTTCTGCTTGCGTTCGGCCGCGCCCGAGGCGGTGGCTGGGGCGACCGAGTAGTAACCGGCGGCTGGTGAGCCGAGGATCTCGGAGAACAGGGAGGCGGAGTGGGGCAGCGGGTGCGGCATCCAGCAGATCCGGCCGCCGGGGTCGATGAGCGCGGTCGACTGCCCGTTGGCGAGCATCGAGTGCCGTTCGATCGGCACGGCGGTCTGGCCGAACAGCCAGGAGCGGCGCAGCTCGAAGATGCTCGAGAGCACGAGCGAGACGGTATCGGGGTCGGCGAGCTGGAAGCTCGCGGCGGTGTCGACACACGGCCGGCCGGAGACGGCCGTGCGGCAGTCGAGCGGGGCGACTGTGATGCCCAGGTCGGTGCTCGTCAGGGTCTCCAGGGCGCGCTCATCGGAGGTGTCGTCGCCGATGTAGACGACCGCGGCCGCCCCGAGGCGTTCGCGCAGCCCGTCGAGCGCCTCGCCCTTGGTGGATTCGACGACGGTGAGGTCGGCGACCTCCTTGCCGCGGACGACGGACACGGCGACGTGCCGGGCCATCTGCGCGATGCCAGCTTCGACGACGGCGCGGGCATCGGTATCGAGGCCGCGCAGGTGCACAGCCACCCCGGTCGGTTTGAGCTCGAACTGCGCCTCGGGCACCATCCGCGCCAGGGAGGCCACCGACTGCTGCAGATCCTTCAGCGCTGCGGTGGCCTCAGCGTCGAGGGCGTCGATCGCGTCGATGTCGGTCTCGGAGCCGTGGGAGCCGACGAGGTGGACCTCGCGCGGCAGCCGCGACATCGCTGCGAGGTCGCGCAGGGACCGGCCGGAGATGACGGCAGCGTTGGTGTCGGGCAGGGCGGCGAGCGCACGCATGCTGATGAGGCTGATGGGCAGCGGGTAGGCGTGGGTGGGCTTCTCGACGATCGGGGCGATGGTGCCGTCGTAGTCGGTGGCGATGAGCAGCTTGGGAGTCCGGGCCAGTCGGACGATCTCTGCGAACAGCTCGGCATCGAGGGTGCGGGCGGCCTCGGCGAGGTCGCCGAGCGGCCCCGAGGTGGGGGCTGCGGGATCCCAGGAGTCGAGCAGGTCGAGAGATGCGGTCATGGTGTCCTCGTGGTGCAGGTGGTGCAGGGGCGCCCGGCGGGCAAAGCGCATTCAGTGTAGTGGCTTGCCCGGCGGCAGGCGAACGCCCGCCTGCCGCCGGTGGCTCAGCGCCTCGATGCCTCAGCGCCTGCCGAGCATATGGTCGGGGAACCGGTCGCGTTCGTAGGTGACGGCATCGTAGCCGTGTTCGACGGGGTTGCCGTCCTCGTCGAGGCCGACGAAGACGATCTTGTCGATCGAGAGGATGATCTCGCCGGTGATGATGTTGCGGACCTTGCAGCGCATCGTCAGCGAGGTGCGCCCGAACTTCACCGCCACCAGGCCGATCTCGATGATGTCGCCCTGGGTGGCGGAGGCGAGGAAGTTGATCTCGGAGATGAACTTCGTCACGATCCGCTTGTTGCCCAGCTGGATCATCGCGTAGACGACGGCCTCGTCGTCGATCCAACGCAGCAGCGAACCGCCGAACAGGGTGCCGTTGGCGTTGAGATCCTCGGGCCGCACCCATTTGCGGGTGTGGAAGTTCATCGCCGGGCGGCCGGCCTCGTCGCGGGCGGTCGATTCGTCGGTGCCGATCTGCGGTCTCAGGTCTTCACTCATACCCCAAGTCTAGGCAGGTCAGGTCCCGCATCTGCGGGTGGCCGCGCCCGAGGCGGTGGTTCAGTCGGTGCGCGCCTCACCTGGGCCGTCGGCCGCTGGATCTTCGGCTGACTTGCGGGCCAGGGAGCGCCGGGAGTAGCCGCCGAGCATGTAGAGCACCCCGGAGGCGAGCATGCCGGCGCCGGTGAAGCCGATGACGGTCAGTGCCCCCATGTCGTCGCCGAAGGCGATGATGACGCCGACGAGTGCGTGGATGCCGCCGACGATGAGGAAGTCCGAGGAGCTCGGCAGGCTGCGCACGAGCGACCACAGCCACAGCTCACAGGCCGCGTGCAGCAGCGCCCACACTGCGACGGCGGCGCGCAGCTGGCCGGGCTGTTCGGCGAGGAACAGGAAGATGATCGCCGGGATGACGATGACCGCCTCACCGAGCACCGGCGTGCGGGCGGAGGTGGTGACGGCGCGGGCGAAGCCGAGGATGAGCAGGCCCTGGACGATGAGGTAGCCGATGAGCAGGTAGTCGGCGGTGTCGACGCGCAGGGCGAGCTGGGCAGGACCGCCGATCTGCTCGCGGGGGAAGAAGACGGTGACGATGCCGAAGAGGAACGCTGCTGCGCCGCGGGCGAACATCCACGTGCCGCGGGCGGACTGCCCGGCGCGGATCTCGGCGGGGCTCTGCGTTGCTTCCGTGCTGGCCGTCTCGTCGGGCTCGGGGGTTCCTGCGGGGGTATCAGACATCACCGCACAAGTGTAGCCGCCTGCGCTCGAGGCGCAGATGTGGCCAGGTGTTCATCTCGTGCCGGTATCGGCCCCAGCCCGGTCGGCCTAGTCTGGCGGCATGACTCGCCGTCCGTCTTTTGTCCCGAACCCTGTGTGGTCGATCGTGCTCATCATCGTCGGTGCGCTGCTCCTGGCCGGGCTGCTGAATGTGCGCGGGATGCCGCTGTGGACGCAGTTCGCCACCATCGGCATCCTCATCATCGTCGCCGCTGTCGTGTGGTGGGTGTGGCGCCGCAGCACCCGCCGCTGAACCACCCGAAACTCTGGACTTTTGATAATTCCGTATTTCTTGTATAACTGTGGGTATGGACGATCCCACGCTTGATGAGCGGCTGCGCGCCCTCGAGGACCGCATCGCCGCCCTCGAAGCCCAGCAGGCCAGCGAGGAAGAGGCGACCACCGCCTCGGGCGCGGTGACCGCAGACGTACCTCAGGGCACACGCACACCGCAGGATTCTGCGAACGCTGACCCGATGTGGGCGCTGAAGGGACTGCAGGAGCAGGCCGGCGCCGGTGGCGGGATCGTCTTCGCCGGGGACCTGCCGCAGACGGCTGCCGGTCCCGTGTCGTGGCAGTACGGCCGGCCGGCCGCCCATTTCGACAGCCTCGACTTCACCACCGCTGCCGGCAGTCTCGACGCGCTCGGGCACCCGGTGCGGCTGGGACTGCTGCAGGAGATCCACCGCGGCACCACCTCGGTCGCGGGGCTGTCCGAACTCGGCGTCTTCGGCTCGACCGGGCAGATCTACCACCACCTGCAGCAGCTGGCGAGCGCCGGCTGGCTCGAATCACCCCACCGCGGGCAGTGGCGGATCCCCGCCCACCGACTCGTGCCCGTCCTCACGATCATCCTCGCCGCCCTCGGCTGAGCAGCAACGGAGGCCCCATGGCTCACTCGACCACCCCCTCTCCCCCGTGTCGCCGCTGGCTGTGGCCGGCGGCAGCAGCGCTGGCGACCGCGCTCGTGCTCACGGCGTTCTCACCGCTGTTCCCGCGCCTCGGGGCCGCGACCGGTGATGCGGCCCTCGGCCAGGACGTCATCGACGCGCTCGGCTCCCACAACCGCCACCATGTCGCGATCGCGCAGCTGAACGCGGGCGATCCCGAGCCGCGCTTCGCCGGTTTCGGTGCCGATGAGCACACTGAGTTCGAGATCGGCTCGGTGACGAAGACCTTCACCGGCGTGCTGCTCGCCCAGGCGATCGAGAAGGGTGAGGTGGCACCCGAGACGACACTCGGGGAGCTGTTCGACTCCGCAGCCGGAGCGGCAACCGAGGTCACGCTCATGCAGCTGTCGACACACACCTCGGGGCTGCCGCGGCTCGAACCCGGCGGGCTGCTCGACTCACTCGTGAGCCGGGTGCTGCACACCGACCCCTACCGCAAGTCCGAGTCCGAGCTGCTGGCCGGGCTGCGGGACATCGACACCCCGACCCCGGTCGACCCGGAGGCCGGCGATGCCTCCTACTCGAACTACGGGGTCGCGCTGCTCGGCATCGCCCTCGCCGAGGCCGCCGGCACTGACTACGCGACGCTTCTTGAGGAGCGGATCTTCGATCCGCTCGGCATGGATGACACCTATCTGCCCGTCACCCGCGACGGCTTAGCCGACGACGCGCCGCACGGATACGCGGCAGGCGGCGTGCCCGCCTCGGCGTGGACGCTCAACGGCAGCGCCCCGGCCGGCGGCATCCGGTCAACGGCTGCCGATATGGCCCGCTACGTGCAGGCGGTCATGGGCACGGATCTGGCCGGCAGCGAACTGGCCACCACCCGGCAGGCGCTGCTGGAGGAGGACCGCGAGATCGGCTTCGGCTGGATGATGCGCCTGCCCGAGGGCAGCGAACCCCACGTCACCTACCACAACGGCGGCACCGGCGGATACAGCGCGATCGTCGGCTACACGCCCGAGGGCGATGGGCTCATCGTCCTCTCCGACACCACCCGCGACGTCGACGACGCGCTCAGCACGCTCATCGGCGGGAAGGACGCATCATGAACCCGATCGCCGTCGTCTTCTTCCTCGTCCTCATCGTCGCCTACGCCGGTTCGGCCCTGTGGCGGGTGCTCCAGGCGCGCCGGGCAGTCTCCCGGGCGGTCTCCCAGACAGGGGCAGCAACCGGGCCCGAGGCGGTGGGCGCCTTAGTGCCGGAAGCTCCCGCGGTGCCGGTGTCGCGGGTCGGCCTCGTCGTCGGTATCATCGCTGCGGTCACCGTGTTCATCATGCAGTGGCTGCTCATCAGCATGCCGGTCTGGGCGCTCATCGTCTGGGTTCCAGCGGCGCTGGTCGTCGTGGTCGCCGCGTTCGAGGCCGCGCGCATCGGCCCGCAGCTGCCGTGGCTCAGGCCCGGCCACCGGCGTTCTGACATCGGCTCAGCCGTGACCGAAGTGACGTTCACGCTGCTCGTCATCGCTGCCGTGGTCGCCTCGGTCGTCATGGCCCAGCGCTGAAACCCCACCGTCACCACACAGCAAGGGAGTCGTCCATGCCCGCACCGCAGCAGAAACCGCAGAAGCAGTTCCCGTTCGTCGCGTTTGCCATCGGCGAGGGCATCGGCATCGTGCTCGGGATCGTCATCGCAGAGCTCATGGGCGCGGATCTCGTGGCCGGGGCCATCATCGGGATGATCGCAGGTGCCGTCATCGGCCTGGCAATCGGCTGGCTGGTCCACCGTGCGAGGAAACCGGCCTCCGCCAGCGAGGATTTCCTGTCGCCGTAGAACGAAGGAGTGCGCTATGTCAGCCCCGCAGAAGAAGAAGTGCTCTTCCTCCCTCGCGATCGCCGTCAACGCGGTCGTCGGCCTGGTCTTCGGCCTCATCATCGCGCTGGTCATCATGGATCTCAGCATCCCGCTCGGCATCGCCTTCGCGCTGCCGCTGAGCGCGGCGATCGCCCTCGCCACCGCCTCGAAGACCCGCGGTTCGTACTAGTCGATCAGGCGTCTCCGGTCATGCTGATCGTCAGCTCGTCACCGGACTGCTCGATCTGCGCGGCGGCTAAGCCGGTTTCGGCCGGCCCGGAGAGCGGCTCGCCGGTCTTCGGATCGAACCGGGAGCTGTGGCACGGGCAGATGATCTCCTCTTCGGTCACCGTCTGCACCAAGCAGCCCTGGTGCGGGCAGATCGCGTTGAAGGCGTGGAAATCGCCCTCCGTCGGCTGGGCGACGACATAGCGGTCGTCGACGACGACACCTGAGCCGACCGGCACCTCGGCGGCGGCCACTGTCGAGGGCTCGACGACATCGTCGTCGGTGCCCGAGCAGCCTGACAGCGCTGCGGTGCCGCCGATGCTGGCGGCTCCTCCGGCCAGGGCTGACAGCTGCACCATGCGCCTGCGGCTCATCTCGTTGCTCATGCGTTTCCTTCTCCTGTCGTGCTCTCCCCCTGTGGGGTGACGGTGTCCTCGACGACGAGGCGGCTGCGCCCGCCGGGGCTCGTCCAGTTCCCGCGCAGCTCGTTGGCCTCGTCCACTCCCTGCATCATCGTCCGGTCGACCGGGGTGCCGACGGGGATGACGCTGAGCGCTCCGCTCGGCTCCAGGATGACACATTGGGCATCCTGCAGCCGGCCCAGCCCTGCCTTGCGGATGGCGATCTGCACGTCATCGGGGCTGACGTGCACGCGCCGCATGACCCGGGTGAGCATCGCGCCGTGGGCGACGACGAGGATCGGCTGGTTGTTCAGCGCCCGGTGCATCGGCAGCAGACCGCGCAGCGACCCGAACAGCGCCTCCAGGCACATGAGCGTCACCAGCCCGATCGCCCCGGCTGCCACCGTCGGCGGGTGGCCGATGATGACACGGCCGGCGACCGCACCGATCATGATGACGACCACGGCGTCGAAGCTCGTGATGCCGGAGAGGATGCGGGCGCCGAAGATCCGCAGCAGGATGACGAAGACGAAGTAGATGAGGATCGCAGAGGCGATGACGATCGGGATCCGCCACAGCTCGATGCCCAGCGTCTCGACCAGCGCTGCCCGCCAGCCGTCCGGTGGCGTCATGAGAGCACCTCGCGCAGCACCGGCCAGGTGCGCTTCATCCGCTCCCGTCCGTAGGCTGCGCGATGGTCATCGGGCCGGGCGGTCAGGGTCCGGGAGGTCCAGATGCAGGCGTTGAGGCACAGCCGCGTGAAGGCGGCATGCTCGATGAGGCCCAGTTCCGTGTCGCTGAGCTCCGCGGGCGTGCCGGCGGCAGCATCCTGATAGGCGGCCACGGTTTCGCGCAGGGCTGCCAGCGGCCGTTCGGTGCCGAGCATCGTGTACGCCGCGGCGATCGCCAGCTCCGCCACACGCGGGGCGGTCCGGGCATCGCCGAAGTCGATGATCCCGGTGATCTGCTCATCGGCCACGAGCAGGTTGAAGTCGTTGAGGTCCTGGTGGACGACCTGCTCCTCCAGACCGGCCAGCTGTGGGACGATCTCGGTCTCGAAGCGCTGAGCGGCCGCCCGGGCGAGCGCAAGGTCGCCCGACAGCTTTCCGCTGACCTCGGCTGGGACCTGTCCGGCGGCTTCGAGGCTGCCGATGCGCTGGCAGGCGAAAAGCACGTTGGCACCGGTCGTCTCGAACGACCAGGGGTGCTGCATCGGGCCCGGTTCCCCGCCCATCTCCGCCAGCGCGTTGACCAACGCGGCTGCCGTGCGGCCGACCTGGGCGGGATAGTCCTCAGGCAGGTGGGCACCGGCGGCGACCCGGCCGGGCAGGTACTCCTGGATGCGCACAAGTGCCGGCTGCGTCCCCGCGGGGACGTCGACGGCGGCGACGAACGAGCGGTGCCGCTCGCCTGCATCGGCGACCACCGCCTCGGGAACGGTGGAATCCCGGGCCGGAACCTGGCCGGCGACCGGCAGGCCGGCCCGGGCGGCGGTCTCCTGCACGCGGGTGATCCAGTCGATGTGGCCGGGCCCCATCGTGCGGGTGGGGTATTCGGCCTTGAGCACGTAGTCGCGGCCGGCGGCGCGCAGGCGCACGTTGATGGCGATCTCGCCGGGCAGGAAGTCGCCGACCTCGGCGTCGAGGCCGAAGTGCGTGCGGCAGATCTCGGTGAGCTCCGCGGCGGTGAGCGTGTGCAGCGGCCGTTTCATACGTTCAGGGTATCGGGTTGGGCGCGAGGAATCTGTACCGTCCGGGCCGCGGATGTGGGACGCTGGGGCCATGGCGCAGATGCACATGGCCAACGCCTTCGATCCCGAATCCGCTCCCGAGGTGCCGGCTCGCACTGCTGAGCTGCTCACCCGCCGCGAGGCGGTGCTCTCGGCCAGCTACCGGCTGTTCTACCGCGAGCCGGTCGAGGTCGTGCGCGCCGAGGGCGCGTGGCTGTACGACTCGGCCGGCCGGCCCCACCTGGACATGTACAACAACGTCCCGGCGATCGGGCACTCGCATCCGGCCGTGACCGAGGCGGTGACCCGGCAGCTGGGTCGGCTGAACACGCACACCCGCTATCTCACCGAGGGGATCCTCGACTACTCCGAGGCCCTCCTGGAGACCTTCCCAGCCGCACTCGACCAGGTCACCTATGCCTGCTCCGGGTCCGAGGCGGTGGACCTGGCGGTACGGATGGCCCGGTTCGCCACCGGACGGGAGGGGATCATCATCTCCGCCCACGCCTACCACGGCACGACCGCGTTGGCGGCGAGCCTGTCGCCGAGTCTCGGGGTGAACAATTCCGTCGCCGAGGCGGTGGCGACTGTCGACATGCGTCCGGGAATGGACGTGGAGACGCTGGCCGCTAAGGTGCGGTCGGCGGCTGTCGACCTTGAGGCGCGCGGGCACGGGGTGGCTGCGGTGATCTTCGATTCGATCTTCTCCTCCGATGGAGTGCTGCCGGATCCGGTCGGCGGCTTAGCCGCTGCCGCCGATGTCGCGCGGGCCTTCGGCGGGTGCGTCATCGCCGATGAGGTGCAGCCCGGTTTCGGGCGCACCGGCACGATGTGGGGATTCTCCCGGCACGGAGTCGAGCCGGATCTCGTGGTGCTCGGTAAGCCGATGGGCAATGGGATGCCGATCTCGGCGGTCGTCAGCCGGCGGGAGATCTCCGATGCGTTCGGCGCGAGTGTGCGCTACTTCAACACCTTCGGTGGGTCCCCGGTGTGCATCGCCGCAGCTCAGGGGGTCCTCGATGTCATCACCGCCTCGCTGCTGCCCCGGCACGCCGAGCAGCTCGGGCAGGTGCTCGCCGACGGCTTAGCCGTTCGTGCCGGGCACACCGCCCTGCTCCAGGATGTGCGGGCGGCTGGCCTGTTCGTCGGTGTCGACACGCCGGGTGCGGACACGGCGGCGGCCATCGTCAACGGGCTGCGGGAGCGCCGGGTGCTCATCTCCGCCTCGGGGCCGGGCGCCGATGTGCTCAAGATCCGCCCGCCGCTGGTCTTCGATGAGGCCGAGGCCGAGGTGTTCTTCGCAGCCCTCGACGACACACTCGAGGACCTCGAGCCGAGCTGAGACGTCCTCGCGGGGACGTCACCGCGGGGACGTCTCAGCTGTGTTGGGCGTGCAGATGCCCGGCGACGACGGCGAGCGCGGACGCGTAGCGGTGGGGTTCGGGTCCGGCGAAGCTCATCCGCAGATAGGGGCCGGCCGGTTCGGCCGGGAACCACGCGTCACCGCCGGCGATGAGCACGCCGTCGCGCTGGCAGTCGGCCTCCAGCCGGGCGAGATCTGTTCCGTCCGGCATCCGCACCCACAGGTGCAGCCCGCCCTGCGGCACCGCCTCGACCACCGCCTCGGGAAGGTGCGTGCGGATCGCATCGAGCAGCGCATCCCGGCGCGCGGCGAGCGCCGGGCGCAGGTCGCGCAGGTGGCTCCGCCAGCCGGAATGGGTGACGACGTCGAGTGCGGCCCTTTGCAGGATCGCCGAGGTGTACATCGACTCGGCCTGCACATCGGCCAGGATGCGCTCGCGGGCAGGCCCGCGAGCGATGACCGCGGCGACCCGCAGGGCCGGGGAGACGGATTTCGTCAGCGACCGGATGCACACGACGTGTCCGGTGTCATCCCCGGTGATGAGCGGGTGGGCTTCAGCCCCGATGCCGAAGTCATGCGCCCAGTCGTCCTCGATGAGGAACACCCCGTGCTCCCGGGCCAGGGCGAGAACCTGCTGCTTCTTCTCCACCGTCCACTGCGCGCCCGTCGGGTTGGCGAAGTCCGGCTGCAGGTACATCGCACGCGCACCGGAGGTGATCAGCGCCCGTTCGATGTCCGCGACTTCGGGGCCGGCCGGGCCGCTGGGCACCGGGGCGATCGTCAGCCCCGACTGCCCGGCGGCATTGATCGCACCCCAGTAGGTCGGTGACTCCATCACGATCGTCCCGCCGACTCCGGCCAGTGCGCGGAACACGGCGTTGAGGCCGCTCTGGCTGCCGGGGACGACGATGACATCACTAGGCTGCGGCGGCACGGTCGCAGCCGGGGTGAGCTCGGCGAGCTCGGCTGCGAACCAGGCGCGCAGCTCCGGGTCCCCGGCCGAGGGTGAGCGCATGGTCGCCGCGGCGCTGCGGGCGGCACGGGTGAGGGCTGCGCGCACGAGGCGCTCAGGCAGCAGATCCGGTGCCGGATAGCCGGCATGCAGGGCTGCGGCATCAGCGTGCGTCTCATCGAGCGCCCGCGGGGGTGTCGGCCGCAGCAGGCGCGGGCCCAGGGCGGCCGTCTGCCAGCTCAGGTCGCTGGCGCGTGCGGTGCGCACGCCGCGCACGAAGGTGCCGACGCCGGGCCGGGTCTCGACGAGACCCTCACGTGCCAGGGAGCGGATCGCCTTGTTCACCGTCAGGGCGCTCGCGCCGTGCTCGGCGACAAGCGACCGGGATGACGGTAGCCGCGCCCCGGGTGCGGCGCCTGCGATCCAGGTGCGCAGCTCCTCCGCGATCCGCCCTGTGCTATCGTTAGTCATGATATACAACAGTAGCGCTACTGCGACGATGCAGCAACCGATATCCACCCGCGAGCACCACCCGGCCGCATGGTCCGGACTGGCCTGGGGCTCGCTCGGAGTGCTGGCGTTCTCCTTCACGGTCCCGCTCACCCGCATCGCCGTCGGCGAGGGCGTCCCCGCCCTCATCGCCGGAGCCGGCCGGTCGGTCATCGCCGCCGCGATCGCCGGCATCGTCTTACTCATCGTCCGTCCGCGCCTGCCCCGCGGCCGGCAGTGGCTGCAGCTCGGCGTGGTGGCGATCGGAATCGTGCTCGGCTTCCCGCTGCTGACCTCCCTGGCACTGACCACCACCCCGGCCAGCCACGGTGCCGTCGTCATCGCTGTGCTCCCGGCGGCCACCGCGGTCGCCAGCGTGCTGCGCACCGGCGAGCGCCCACCGGTGCTCTTCTGGGTCCTCGCTGGCCTCGGCGCTGTCGCCGCGCTCGGCTTCGCCGCCGTCCACGGCGGCTCGCTTGGATCCCTGGCATGGCCTGACCTGCTGCTCCTCGGGGCAGTCGTGACCGCAGCCCTCGGCTATGCCGAAGGCGGGATCCTCTCCCGCGACCTCGGCTCCTGGCAGGTCGTGTCCTGGGCACTCGTCATCAGCGCCCCGGTCACCCTCGCCATCACCGCGCTCACCCTGTCCGAACCCGCCGTGCGCAACCAGCTCACCAATGTCAGCCTCACTGGCTGGGCAGCCTTCGCCTACCTGTGCGCGGTGAGCATGTACCTCGGTTTCTTCGCCTGGTACCGCGGCCTGGCGATCGGGCCGATGACGACGGTGAGCCAGGTGCAGCTCATCCAACCGGTCATCTCACTGATCTGGGCGGCCCTCCTGCTCGGCGAGCACATCTCGCTTCTCACCGTGCTCGGCGGCCTCATCGTCATCGCCTGCACGGCTGCGACCGTGCGCATGCGCTTGAAACCGGTCCAGATCAAGACCAGGAGGCGGCCATGATCCTCGGCCTCCTCGCCGGTGAGGCACTGCTCGTCCTCGCTCTCGCCCCGGCCGTCGGCTACTACTTCGCCCTCGGGCGCTTCAGCTGCCCGGCCCGCGAACGCCTGGCGCTCAGTGAAATGACCGCAGTCGCGATTGCTGCGACGGTCCGCCGCGGATTCGACCGCAGCGCACGTCACCGGGGCTGACTCACCTTCCCGGGCTGGGTGGGCGGCGATCGTCGCCAGTCTCCCTCGCCTCGGGCGCGGTATCCGTTTCCGAGGCGGCGGCGCCGTTCTCATCGGGGGTGACCTCGTCGATGACCTCGCGGGCGGCTTCGCCGACGGTCTCGGCGGCATCTTTGACCGCCTCCTCGGCGGTTTCCTTGGCACGCCGCACCGGTGCGCGGAAGGCTGAGGCGGTGCGCTTCATGCCCGCACCCACCCCGCGGTAGGTCCATCCGCGGATGCTGCCTGGGGCCCGCCAGCCCCGGAACCAGGCGGTGAGCCGGAAGGCGAAGACGACGCTGGCGGCGGCGATCGTCACCCATACGTTCCAGATGCTCGTCTGCTGGCCGAGTGCTGCCAGCAGGGCGCCGCAGAAGGCGGGGATGATGTAGAGCTCCGAGCCGGAGAACACCGCCGGGATCTCGTTGGCGACGACATCGCGCATGAGACCGCCGCCGACGGCGGTGATGATGCCGAGCATGATCGACCCGTAGACGTTCATGCCGTGCTCCAAGGCGATGATCGTGCCGGTGGTGCAGAACAGGGACAGGCCGGCGGCGTCGAAGATGACGATCGGCAGGCGGGCGCGTTCGGTGTGCCGGCCGATGAAGTAGACGACGAGGGCGGCCAGCAGCGGGATGAGCAGGTAGATCGGCTCGCGCAGGGACGTCGGCACCTCACCGAGGACGACATCGCGGATGATGCCGCCGCCCAGGCTGGCAAGGTAACCGAGCACCACTCCGCCGGTGATGTCGAAGTCCTTGCGCGCGGCAAGCAGGTTGCCCGAGATCGCGAAGGCGAAGACGCCGACGAGTTCTAAGACGAACAGTGCGACTGAGACGTTCACGGCCTCAGCCTACGACACTCGTCACATGCGCAGGCACCGGCTGCTCCCGCGTCCCCGCGGGGACGTTTTCGGGAGGCGCCGGCGCGCGGTGCTCAGCCGTCGACGGCGTCGGCGAGCGCGGTGAGGAGCGCGACCTCGGTTCCGGCTAAGCCGCGGGAGAGGTAGACGCGGCAGCCGTCGGTGCGCGGGCGGACCTCGTTGTTGGCGATCTGTCCGAGCGGGATGATCGCCTCGGCCCCGCCGGGCGGCAGCAGCGCCGCGGGGTCGGCCAGGTGCTGGTCGCGGGCGTCGGTGACGACGTAGGCGCCGGTGAGCAGATCGTCGGGGATCTCCGAGCCCGAGGCGGTGGCCGGCCCAAGCGTGGAGATGAGGCAGTCTTCGGCAAGCCAGCTGGTGTCGATGACCGGGGTCTGGGAGGTGGTGGCGAGGATGACGATGCTCGCCTCGCGCACCGCCTCTTCAGCGGTCTCCACGGCCGTGGCGGTGAGCCCGTAGCTGGTGGCGGCGTGTTCGGCCAGTTCAGCGCGGCGTTTGAGCGTCGGCGCATAGATGCGCACGTCCTCGATCCCGACGACTGCACGCAGCGCCCACAGCTGCTGGGCGGCCTGCCGGCCGCCCCGCCGAGTGCGCCGGTGCGGCGGTTGCCGAGCAGGGAGCCCACGGCGATCGCCTCGAGCGCGCCGGTCTCCCGGTTGAAGGCCGTGACGAGCTGATCCTCCACGGTGTCTGCCGGCAGCTGCCGGTCGCGCACATAGGACCGGTAGCCCAGATGCGTTCTCGTCGCGCCGGCCGTGATGACGAGGGTGCCGGCATCGAGGCCAGCCGACTGCAGCGGTGCGCGCAGCCGGGGCGGGCAGGCGAGCTCATCGCGTCCATCGGCAGCGAGCGCGGCGCACATCGTGTCGACGGCCAGGCGCGGGGTCAGGTGGGTGCGGATATCGGCGTCGGTGAAGATGCGCATGCCTCTGAGTCTAGGCCGCTGCCTGACGACCGGCCAGAGACACTGGGAAGGCTGACCGGCCAGCGAACTCTGAGCTTCGGCTGACGGAAACTCCAGCTTCGCTTGCTTGTGTGGGACATGGCCGGTCACCCACGGCCGGTCGGAGAACGCACAGATCCCAGATCTTCAGAAAGGTGGATCCATGTCCTCCGCAATCCCCACCCCCTCGACCACGACTCCCACGACCGCAACGCCAGCACCCACCCGGCGCCGCCGCACCCTGCTTACCGCAGCAGTCGGCACCGCTGCAGGCATCGGCCTGCTCGCCGGCGGCCTCTCCCCTGCCGCCGCCCACGCCGCCCAGGCGCCCGCCGCCTCGGGAACGGTCGCCGAGCAGTCGGCCGAACAGTCAGCCGAACGTTCCTACAGCTCACCGGTGCCGGCCGGCTCCGGCGCCCCGACCAGCGTGTTCGGCCCGCGCGGGGACTCCTTCCACCTCGGCACCGACTACGGGGTGGCCACCGGCACCCCGATCACCGCGGTGACCGACGGTGAGGTGCTGCGCGTCGAGACCGGCAAGACGGTCGGCGACACGAGCCCGAGCTCAGCGCTCAAGCACCACACCGGCAACGGTGTTGTCGTCAAGCACGGCGAGATCGGCGGCGATGAGATGTACAGCTACTACGGCCACCTGAGCGCCGTCGACGTCAAGCCCGGTGACAAGGTCAAGGCCGGTTCGGTCGTCGGTAAGGCCGGCAACACCGGCAACAGCACCGGCCCGCACCTGCACTTCGGTGTCATGGTCAACAGCGATGAGCCGAACGGCGCGAAGTGGACGTCCGCGACGAACACCGGGTTCATCGATCCGCACGACTGGCTCAAGCGCAAGGGCGTCAACGCCGGCTCCGATGCGCCGGTCACCCCATGATCCGCTCGCACCCGCGCACGCTGCGTGCGTGAGATCCGCGACCGAGGTGGGACCCGCCTCGGGCGCGGTCGTGTCTGCAGGCGAGGTGGCCGGGTTCAGGTGAGCAGTTGACGGTCGGCGAGATCGCGATAGAGGGAGCTCGTTTCCAGCAGTTCGGTATGCGTGCCGGCAGCTTCGATCTGACCGTCGGCGAGGACGAGGATCTGATCGGCGGCGGTGACCGTGGACAGACGGTGGGCGACGATGACGGTGGTGCGGTTGTGGCTGTGCCGGGCAATGGCGTCCTGGATGACCTCTTCGGTCAGCGAGTCGACACTGGCGGTCGGCTCGTCGAGCAGCAGGATGCCGGGATCTGCCAGCAGTGTGCGAGCGAGCGCCAGGCGCTGTCGCTGCCCGCCGGAGAGATTAACGCCGCGCTCTCCGAGCTGTGTGTCCAGCCCCTCGGCTGCGTCGAAGCGATCGGTCAGACGCACTGCGGCCAGGACGGAGGCGCATTCTTCGTCGGTGGCGGCAGGTGCGCCGAGGAGCAGGTTCTCTCGCACGGTCCCGGCCAATGCCGGCGGCTGCTGCTCGACATAGCCGATGCGTGTGCGCAGCTGCTGGCGAGAGACCGAGGTGATGTCGGTGCCGTCGATCGACAGCACACCTGAATCAGGATCGTAGAAGCGCTCGAGCAGCGCCAGCAGTGTCGATTTCCCGGACCCGGAAGGGCCGACGATCGCAGTTGTGGACCCGTCGGCGATGCTGAAGCTGACGTCCGTGAGCACGGGTCGGCCGGGTTCGTATGCGAATCCGACAGCGTGTGCCGAGATCTCGTTGCGCGGCCCGAGCTCGTGTGTGCAGCCGGCTGGGTGCGGTGGATCCTGCTCGCCTTCGAGCGGCAGGCTCACCGTTGCGCGGATTCGCTCGAAAGCTCCAAGGGCTGCGCGTACGGTGGTGATCGCAGAGAATGCCTGGCCGAGCGGGGCGGCGATGAGGAACAGGAAGAGGATGAAGGAGACGAGGTCCGCGACACTGATCGCCCCTGTCGCCACCCGCATGCCGCCGATGCCGAGCACGGCGAGGAAAGCCACCTGCAGAGTCAGGCCACTGACCGGCCCGAGCATCGCTTCGATTCGGGCGATGCGCACTCCCCGATAGTAGGCGCGGTCGGCCATTGCATCCATGTCTGCGCCAACCCGCTGTTCAGCGTTCGCCGCGCGGATCGTACGCACCGCCGAGATCGCACGGTCCAACTGCGCAGACAGGTCGCCGACGGCATTCTGGGCCTGCAGGGTCAGCGTCTGGATCTTCGCCGATGCTGCGATGACGACGATGACCGCCGTACCGCCGATGCCCAGGACGATGGCGAGCATGACCGGGTCGATCCACACCATGGCGGCGATGGCGCCGACGAAGAGCAGCAGGCCGCCGAAGACGTCGACAAGACCGCCGGTGAACATCTCTCGCACCAGAGTGGCGTCGGATCCTACGCGAGTGACGAGGTCACCGGAGCGCTGCCGGTCAAGCACGCGCATCGGCAGTCGGAGCACGCGCAGCACAATCGTGCTGCGCAGGCGACGGATGGCCGACTCTGCTGTTCGTGTCACTAGCAGCTGGGCACCCGCGTCGACGACAGCGGCCCCGATGACGAGCAGGACCAGCCCGGCGATCCACGTCGTCAGGGAGGCTGTGCCTGTTCCGGCGCTGATCGACTCGATGAGATGGTTGACCACTAGCGGCTGCCCGAGGCTCAAGAGTGCGCCGACAACTGAGAGCCCAGCAGCGGCGCTCAGGGGTCGCCAGTGAAATCTCAGTGTGTCGCGCAATAGCGCACCTGCGCTCATCATGCCTCCGCCGACGATCAGGCCGGAAACCTCACGTATGCAGAAGTCCAGCTGTTATCCGTCTCATCGTATTATCGCTGTTGGACGAGCCGCATGGCTGGAGCCCGGCTCAGCTGTCGGCGGACAGCAGCAGCTTGTAGCCGGTGTGACTGGCGGTGAAGCCGAGGCGGTCGTAGAAGCGGTGGGCGTCAGCGCGGGAGTGATCGGTGGTGAGCTGGACGAGACCACAGCCGCGGGAGCGGGCGTGGGAGATCGCCCACGTGAAGAGCGCCGTGCCCAGGCCCTGTCCGCTGTGGTCGGCACGGATGCGAACAGCTTCGATCTGGGCGCGCAACGTGCCGTGCCGGGAGATGCCGGGAATGAAGGTCAGCTGGCAGGTGCCCACCACCTCGGGCGCGGGCCCAGCGGTTTCGATGACGAGGAGGAGCTGACCGGGGTCGGCGTCGATGGCGTCGAAGGCCTGCTGGTAGGCGTCATCGACAGTGGCGGACTCGCGTGACTGGCCGAGCGGGTCGTCGGCAAGCAGCGCGACGATCGCTGGAAGGTCGCCTGCGGTGGCGCGGCGGACGGCGAACTCCGCACCGTCGCGAGTGGTCAGGCGGGTGAGCGGCTCGAGCATGACATCAGTGTCGCACAGCCGACTAGAGCAGCAGGTGGGCCAGCGGGGCGGCCATGAGGATCGACAGGGCGACGCGTTCGAACCAGATGACGACGAGGTGCCACAGCTTGATCGGGATGTCGGTGGCGAGGATCGAGGGCACCATGGCGGAGAAGAAGATGATGCCTGAGACCGAGATGATGCCGACGACGAAGCGGGTGACGAGCGAGTCGACATCGGCGACCTGCGTCGAGGGCAGGAACATTTCGACGAGGCCGAGCGAGAGCGCCTGGCCGGTCAGCAGCGGTTCGCTCATCCGGGTGATCCAGGTGAACGGGTAGAACAGGTAGCCGAACCATTCGAAGAGCGGGGTGTACTTGGCTAGCAGCAGGCCGATGAGCCCGACCGACAGGATCGAGGGCAGGATCGAGGCGGCCATGTAGATGCCGTCGCGGAAGTTCAGCCAGATGTTGCGTCCGAAGCTCGGCGCCCGGTCAAGGGCCTCGAGCGCCTCTTGCCAGGCTGCCCGCAGGCGGGATCCGGCAGGCTTCTCCTCCGGCTGCGGGGTCGCTTCGTGCCAGTAGTCGTGCGGGACCGTCGACAGCGGCGGGATGCGCACGGTGATCGCGGTGACGAGGAACGTGACGAACAGGGTGGTGAAGAAGTACAGCAGCCAGTGGTCCATGAGGTCGAGCGCACTGGCGACGATGATCATGAAGGTCGCAGACACCGTCGAGAAGCCGGTGGCGATGATCGCGGCCTCACGGCCGGTGTATTTGCCCTGGTGGTAGACGCGGTTGGTGATGAGCAGTCCGAGGGAATAGGAGCCGACAAAGGAGGCCACTGCGTCGATCGCCGAGCGGCCGGGGGTGCGCCAGACCGGGCGCATGATCGGCTGGACGAGCACGCCGATGAACTCCATGAGCCCGTAGCCGACGAGCATCGCCAGGAAGATCGCCCCGACCGGGACGATGAGCCCGACGGAGATGACGAGCTTCTCCCACAGGAACGGCCCGATGTCCTCAGCCGCCAGCCAGGCCGGCGGTGAGGTGAGGATGAGGATCGCGACGATGAGGCCTGCGATGTTGAGGAAGGAGAACACGGTGCGGGTCGGCGAGTCGCGCCAGCTGCCGGTGAGGAATGGGCGCAAGGTGCCGAGCAGGATGAGAGCCAGCACGATGAAGGGCACGACCGGTGCGGCGTAGGTCTTGATGCCGGTGACGATGTGGTCGAGTGGGATCGTGTTGGTGCCGGCGATGGTGATTGGCACGAAGAACATGAAGATGCCGATGGCGGAGAAGACGAAGATGCGCCAGATGCCCCGCGGCCGGGTCGGGGAGCTCGGTTCGGTGCGTGTCGTCATGGTCGGTTCTCCGCGGTCGTTCAGGTGGGCCTCTCCCGCTCACTGTAAGGCACGTCACCTCTCCTATGCGCGGCGGGGCATGGCTCACTGTCTGAAATAGCGGAATCCCGGCTCGTGTGCCGGGCCGATACTCACAGGCGGGAATGAGCGATTCTCAGCTCGAATGTCAGCGGTGTTGTTTATGCTTAGGTCAGGGGAGCGAGAAAGGTGAAAGCCATGACGCCGCAGATCCAATGGGAAGACTGTCTCGACAACCAATCCATCCTCAACGACCTCACCGACGCGGCTGAGCAGTCCCGGCGCGAAGTCGCCCGCTGCGAGCAGTGCCTGCGCATCACGGCCGGTGATCCGAACCTCGACGGCGAGGAACGCGAAGCCCTCCTCGAAGCCGCTGACGAAGCCCGCGAATCCCATGCCGAACTCCTTGCCGAACGGCTGCTGCTGGAGGAGAAGCTCAATTCCGACATCGCGCATCTGACGCGCGAGGCGATCGACGAGTTCGTCCTCGTCTACGGCGAGCGCCAGACGGACTCGCCCGGCAGCCCGTCGGCCGGCGTCTGACAGGCGCCGTCGCTGCCGTCGCCGAACCGCTACACTGACCCAGGTGCTGCCGCCTGGGGGTCGCGTGATGCCCGGGCTGTGCACCT
The DNA here is from genome assembly GCF_014836885.1 of Brevibacterium gallinarum. Lineage (GTDB taxonomy): Bacteria > Actinomycetota > Actinomycetes > Actinomycetales > Brevibacteriaceae > Brevibacterium > Brevibacterium gallinarum. The sequence continues at coordinate 57,508 of NZ_JACSPY010000002.1, read as the reverse complement.
GGGATGACGCTGCACATGACGGGAGGATTCCGGTGGCCGGGACGGCTGAAGCACCACGGCGGCTGCGCGGCTGGGGGCTGCTCGTCGTCGCGATCATCGCCGAGGTGTCCGGGTCGCTGTCGCTCAAGGGCGCGCTGACCCACCCGGTGCTCTACGCCGTCGTGGTGGCCGGCTTTCTCATCGCCTTCACGTGCCTGGCCGGGGTGCTGCGCGCCGGCATCAGCCTGGGTGTCGCCTACAGCGTGTGGGCGGCTTTCGGAGTCGCGCTCACCGCGGTGCTCTCGGTCATCATCTACGCCGAGCCGTTCTCCTGGCTTATGGGTGCGGGCATCATCGTCATCATCGCCGGAGTGCTGTGCATCGAGCTCGGCGCTCACGCCGCGAACCGGTCGGTCGAAGGTCTTGACACCGCCGAGGGGCCGGCATGATCGCCTGGGTGTTCCTCACCGCCGCGATCGTCTCCGAGGTCGCCGCCACGCTGTGTCTGCGCATGGCCGTCACCGGCGGCCGCGGCTGGTACGTCGCCGTCGGCCTCGGCTACGTCATCGCGTTCTCGTGCCTGTCGCTCACGCTCGCCAGCGGCATGGATCTGGCCGTCGCCTACGGCATCTGGGCCGCCGGCGGTGTCGCCCTGACGGCGGTGCTGTCCCACCTGCTCTTCCGCGAACCGCTCACCTGGGTGATGGGATTGGGCATCGTGCTCGTGGCAACCGGTGTGCTGATAGTGGAACTCGGGTAACGAGGGAGGAAGCCGCCGCCGAGGCGGTGGTCACGTCATCGACTTCTGGGCCGAATCGTCAATGAAGTCGCGCCCCGATTCCTTTCGCCACATTGCATGATCGAGTCGGCCGTATGCGAGGTTCAGTTCGTCTGCGGCTCTTTCAACGAGCCGGGAGGCTTCAGTCGGCGAAACATGGCGGTTCCCTAGCGCCCGTGAGACGTAACTGGTGATCATTCGATCGCCCTTGACCCCAGGAATTCCGATGAGCATGAGAAAGTAATGCCACGTCAGGCCGCTGCGCTGGCCAGTAATGCCTTTCCATTCGCGGGTAACGTCTGACTTTTCGCGACTCTCACGACAGGAGAATTGCTCCTTCAAGTCGTGCGGCGTTTCGAGTCCATGCTCTTTCAGAATTTTGGCGGCCTCATACACCGCGTATGCCTTGTACGGAGCGCCCTTCTTCGACGAGGTCTTCCAGCGATTCGCGGTTGCTTCAACGAATCCTTCGATTCCTCCCCACCGGTCGAAGGCCTCCACCAAGTCCGACGCAGTGTCCTCGCACTTCTCTTCATCGCAGCTGCCGCTCTCACTGGAGCGTCGCGCACGATACCGAGAAACAACGTTCAGAACACCTGAATAATGGTTGCCGGTCGAGTAGATCGCGTCGATGACGGACAAGGCAACGCAGCCATACCCATCAGGCTGGAACCACTTCTTCTCATCGGTGCCCAGCTCTTCTTTGATGAGCTTGCAAAGAGCCATTACGTCCTCATCTGAACACTCCATGTCGGCCTCTCCCTTGAATCGCCGCTGTGAAAAGAGTCTATCCGTCTGCCCGTTTCCGGCCATGTCGCCAGGGTGTCACGTAGTCTGTCGGCATGTCCTCAGTGCCCGATTCCGTGGTTGGCGAGACAGCCAGGATCTACCGCAGCTTCGCCCACTACCAGGCTCGCGGTGTCTCCCCGATCTACGAAGACTGGGCCAATGGGATCGCCGACGATCCGATGTTGCTCGACCGTCTTGCGAACCGGCCGGCTGATAAGCGCCAACCGAACCTGCTCTTCGCCGCGGCCCGTCATCTCGGGTGCACAGCAGTGTCGAACGCCGATCTCCGGTCGTGGCTGATCTCCCACTGGGATTCCGTCACCGCGGTGATGCTGTCTCACGCTACGCAGACGAATGAGGCGAGCCGGTGCGCCACCTTGCTGCCGGTGTTGACACAGATCCCAGGTCCGTTGGCGCTCATCGAGGTTGGGGCGTCGGCGGGACTGTGTCTGTATCCGGACCGATACAGCTACGACTACTGCACCGACGCCGGTACTGTACGCGTCGACTCGCCGGGTGGCCCCAGCTCGGTGGTGCTGCCGTGCACGATCTCCGGTGCTCCGGTTCCCAACTCCGTTCCCGAGGTGGAGTGGGGGGGCTGGCCTTGATCTCAACCCGCTCGACGTCACCAGCGAGTCGGATATGCGATGGCTGGAGTCTCTCATCTGGCCCGAGCACGAGGCACGAAGGCAACGACTACGGGCAGCCTCCCAGATCGTCGCCGCAGAACCACCGCGGATTGCCACCGGGGATCTGCTCACCGACCTCGATTCCCTCATCACCGAGGCTCCGGCAGAAGCGACCGTCGTCGTGTTTCACTCAGCGGTGCTCGCCTACGTGGATGCAGCATCCCGCCGAAGGTTTGCTGATTCGATGGCCGCGCAGCCTTCAGTGGTCTGGATCAGCAACGAAGGCGCAGGCGCGTTCCCGGAATTCAATGAGCGCATCGCCAAGCAGTCCAAAGCACGGTTCGTGCTAGCGGTCGATGGCAAGCCTGTCGCCTATGCCGGACCGCATGGTCAGTCGTATAAGGGACTCACGACGGCGCAACCGGACATCTAGATCTGACCTGATTCTCTTATATAGACTCGATGTCAGTCGCCAGAGGGGGAGCGCAAGGAGTTTGACGATGACCACCATTGCGGTCACAGCACGCCCGTGGTCAGGAGGCTGGGAACTCGAGATCGACGAAGACCGGATCACACAGGTCAGCGATCTGGCCCACGCCTCTGCACAGGTGATCGACTATCTCGACACTGCCGAGCCTGGCGTCGACCACCACGACTGTGATCTTCAGCTTACGGTCCACCATGAATGAGCTCTGCTGAACACCCGCTTCCTTTCACCGACAGCAGTCGTTGTTTCGGGTGGGTGGTTTCACGCGACAGTGGAGATGCCACCGGGTACGCCGCCGTCTGTCCATCCAAGGGCCAGCGCGTGGGAGCCCTCCGTCCGTTGTACGTCATACGATTGTGCGTATGAAGAAGCGCATCATGAATGGGCGCGAAGTCTCTGATGGGCAGGTTCAAGCATGGGCGGTCGAGGCGGAGTCCGGTTACGACGTCGACCAGCTGAATCGCCGGTGGGGAAGGCCAGCCCGCGTTGAGAAGACTTCCCAGGTGGTTCTGACACGCTTGCCGGATGCAGAGCTGGCGGCGCTGATGGAACGAGCCGACCGCGAAGGTCTGGATCGCTCGGCTGCCATTCGGGCAGCAGTGCGGGAGTGGTCGGCTAAGTAGTCTGCTGCAACCTCCCGCCCCGCGCCCACGTGGGCGGCCGAGATCGCACCAGGCAGCTTCAGCCTGTGCTGGCCAGCCATTTCTCGAACCGCTGCTCAAGGAAGATCTCGGGCTTTCGGCGAAGAGAGATCCGGCCATTGTCCAGCAGCACGGCACGGAAGCGACGCACATTTTCGAGAGACGTCAGACCTCTCTTCAGCGCGACGCGCAACAGCTGCCACGTATCGATGCACCGAGTTCCATCTGCAAAAGGGTGGGCATTGTAGTCCTCGGTGACGAACACCGCCTTGAGCTGTCGGCTGCGGATGATCGTGAGCGTCTCTGCTTCACCGAGGTGTTCGTCCTGATGATCTCCCGGTGCTGCCATCAGCTGCCGCAGTGATCGAATCTGCTGATGTTCACCGTCGTGGGGCATGATCGGTTCGCCGAGAATCCGTTCGCTGCTCGTGGCGAGATCTGGGAGCGATAGCTTCGGTCCGACTCGCTCACATTCTATGGAGACGGTCCCGGTCCACCGGCCTCGCTGGCCGAGGATCTGCTCCAGCAGGTCCATCTCGCCGCAGAGCGCGAAATTGATGAGGACGCCGGTGTCGTGAAAGAAGAACCAAGATGTACTCACGAGCGCGGATCAACCCAGCAGATCCATCAGCTCATCATCGGAAAGCGACGGCGGCGCAGGTTCGTCGATCTCAAGTTCGTCCGCGGCTACTCCCAGCATCCACGCCAGTGTTTCCTTGTGCAGCATGCCGGCTTCGATTCGCTTCAGATGCGCGCTGCGCAGCCAAGCCGGAAAGCGACGCTGTGATGCTTCTTCCATCCGATCGCTGATGGCGTCACCGTTATAGGCTCCACCTCCAGACCAGTACCGCCGCAGCACCTTCTGCGTTGTGAACTCCAAAGCCGCCGTCACTTCAGGGGACGGCGTGATTCCGAGTGTCTCGAGACGCACGCGAAGCGACTTTGTCGAAACGCCATTTCGCCACAAGTAATCAGCGACCTCGGTCGGATTCATCGTCTCCCAGGCCGAGCCCCGCATCTCCGAAGCTGGCATCAGCAGCTCGGCAGCGAAAGCATGCGCAGCTGCCTCGCGCTGCCCTGCGTCTGGTGAATCGGGCCGGACGTACTCGTGTTTGAGTGTAAGGTGTCCGAGTTCATGAGCAAGGGACCAGTTCTCGTAGAACCAGTTGCCGGAGGCGTTGGTGGCTATCACCTGCCGCCCGTTGAGGGTCATAGCGTAGGCAGTTGACAGTTCAGGAAGTGAAATGACGTCGACGCCGAGTGCTTCGAGACCCGCCACGAAGGTCCGGGGAAAATCCTTCCCGAGCTGTTCGCGCACTTCCGCAACCGTCGTCGGCAGAGCTGGTGACGATGCGATCTCGCCCGCCTGCACGTATGCCAACCGGATCCCGTCCAGGATTTGCTCGTCGTCAGCAATGCGTTCGACGCTGCGGGTCCTGGTCTCGTGATCGAAGCGGTGCCGTGCGGCGACCGGTAGTCGGCTGTCCGTCGTCGGTTCACCGGTGATGAGGTAGTCGAGGTCAGCATCGAGCGTGCGGGAGATAGCTGCCAGCTCGACGGCAGCGAATCCGCGTTTGCCGTTGAGGGCACGCGACATGCCGTCGGTAGTAATGCCGACGGCCTGTGCCAGTTGCTTCTGTGTCAGCCCCCGCTCGTTCATAGCGGCAGCAACACGTGCGCCGATGGAGTCCATCATTCAAGTGTAGAGACAAGTTGGGAATTTCCCAACTCCCTCCTTTGATGGCCCGACGATTCAACCGTGTATCACCCCCTGAACCTCACACCATCAGTGCGGCATGTTCGCAAAGCGCGAGCGCGCACCCTGGAAGGCGACCTTGATCTCGCCGGTCGGGCCGTTGCGGTGCTTGGCGACGATGATGTCGGCCTCACCGGCGTGCGGGGACTCCGGATCGTACATGTCCTCACGGTGGATGAGCAGCACCATATCGGCATCCTGCTCGATCGAACCGGACTCACGCAGATCCGAGATCATCGGCCGCTTGTCGGTGCGCTGCTCAGAGGACCGGTTGAGCTGCGAGAGCGCGATGACCGGGACTTCGAGCTCCTTGGCCAGCAGTTTGAGCGACCGGGAGAACTCCGAGACCTCCTGCTGACGCGACTCCACGCGTTTGCCGGAGGACATCAGCTGCAGGTAGTCGATGACGATGAGCTGCAGGTCGTGCTGCTGTTTGAGCCGGCGGCACTTGGCGCGGATCTCGGTCAGTGCCATGTTCGGCGAGTCGTCGATGTACAGCGGCGCATCGTGCATCCGCGACATCTTCGCCGCCAGCGTCGTCCAGTCCTGTTCAGAGACCTCACCACGGCGCAGGTTCTGCAGCGGCACCCCGGATTCGGCGCTGAGCAGGCGCATCGACAGCTCCTGCTTGCCCATCTCCAGGGAGAAGATGACAGTGCACTGGCGTGCGGCGATCGCCGCTGATCGGGCCATGTCGAGGGCCAGCGTCGACTTGCCGACACCGGGGCGGGCGGCGATGACGATCATCTGGCCCGGATGCAGGCCGTTGGTGAGGTTGTCGAATTCGGTGAAGCCGGTCGGCACGCCGACGGTGTCGTCACCGTGTTCGCCCATCCGCTCGATCTCGTTGGCGGTGCTCTCCATGATCTCGCCGAGGCGCACATAGTCCTCAGCGGTGCGCCGCTCGGTGACCTGGTAGATCTCGGCCTGCGCGCGGTTGACCAGATCGTCGGTGTCGCCCTCGGCGTCGTAGCCCATCTGCACGATCCGGGTGCCGGCTTCGACCAGCTTGCGCAGCATCGCACGCTCGCGCACGATCTGGGCGTAGTAGCCGGCATTCGCCGCAGTCGGCACGGAGGCGATGAGCGTGTGCAGGTAGGTCGCCCCACCCACCCGGGCAAGCGACCCGGCCTTCTGCAGGGCATTGGCGACGGTGACCGCGTCGGCGGGCTCACCGCGGGCGTAGAGGTCGAGGATGACGTCGTAGATCGTCTCGTTGGCCGGCTTGTAGAAGTCCTCGCCGCGCACCGTCTCGACGACGTCGGCGATCGCGTCCTTCGACAGCATCATGCCGCCGAGGATCGACTCCTCGGCATCGAGATCCTGGGGCGGAGTCCGCATGCCGGCCTCTGCCCGCTGCCACTGATCGTCTGTCATCGGCGCCTTTCCATCCGCTGTCTGCTGTCCCACTGTAGCCGCTCGGGAACCTGCCGACATATCGCCTGCAGGCGGGTGTGAACGGCCCCGCACGCGAGGTGCCGGTCGCGTGTGGACGCGACCGGCACCTCGGCGACGGCGACTGTGGAGGCTGGCTGTGCCAGCCGGGCTCAGCGCGTGGTGACCTTGCCCGACATCTGCGCGACCGGCTGCAGGAACAGCGGGCGGGCGGCAATCCAGCCGACGGCCACGACGATCATCGCGATGGCGAACATGATGAAGCCCCACCAGCTCGTAGCGTTGTCACCGGTCCACGAGAACATCATGTTGAGGTTGTGCCGCATGCCGGTGGTGAACACGAGCAGCACGTGGATGAAGATGAAGGCCACGAAGTAGAACATCACCGGCAGGTGGATGGCACGCGCGACCGGAGCCGGGTAGGCCTTGGAGATCGGCCAGGTGTTCTGCCAGATCGGCGACATCCGCACACCGGAGATCGCTGCCAGCGGGGCGGCGATGAAGATCGTGACGAAGTAGGCCATCACCTGCAGGGCGTTGTAGTTGACCCAGGCCATCTCCTGCGGCCAGTCGAACGACAGGTACTGCAGGCCAGCTGAGATCATGTTCGGGAAGATGTCCCAGCTGACCGGCACGACGCGCGCCCAGTGGCCGCTGGCGAACAGCAGGATGACGAAGATGAGGCCGTTGAGCAGCCACAGCACATCGAGGCTCAGGTGCAGCCACAGGTAGATGCTCATCTTCGTCGGTTCGGCCGCGCCCTTCTTCCGCTTCTTCACGGTCCGGGTCCAGTAGGCCTCCGGCTTCTGCTGCACGCGCACGAGCCATCCGGAGCGGATGATGAGGACCATGAGGAAGATGTTGAAGAAGTGCTGCCACTGCGCCCACCACGGGAAGCCCTCCGGGGTGCCGGCAGGCAGCTCCGAGTGGCCGGGGTACGCGGCGAGGAACTCCTGACCGCTGGCCGAGCCCAGGAACATGCGCGCGAGCACGCCGGCGATCGCCAGTACGACGAGTGCGATCGGGACGATCCAGACGAGCTTGAAGAACGGCGATTCGCGGAACGGGGTGCCGCCGCCCTTCTTCTTTTTCTTCTTGCGCTTCTTCTTGCTGTCCGCTGCTGCCATGAGGGTCTCCTCCGCCGAAGTTCCACAGCCTGATGGTCATTGACTCTGACACCTGACTTTAGCGCCTGTGATCCTCCGGCGGGGCATCGGGTCCCGTTCCCGAGGCGCAGATCAGGCTGCCAGCGCCATCCTCCCCGTCAGCGGCCGGGTAAGGGAGAGGCCCGCGCGCACGATGAGCGCACCGAGGACGATCGAGGCGAGCATGATCCCCATTGTGACCGGTGAGGTCACCATCGCGAATCCGGCAAGCGGGGCGACGAGCAGCAGTCCGATCGACGCCGCGATCGCTGAGACCCACACGATGGGGGTCATGACGGCGGCGACGTTGATGCGGTGCATCGTCGCCGGCTGCATGCCGGCAGCGCCGAGGGTCTCGTAGGTGTCGCGGCGGTCGTAGATGTCGACGGCCTGGTTGAGCACCGCGGAGACGGTGATGAGGACGAACGAGATGCCCAGGGTCAGCAGCACCCCGGTGAGCACATCCCCGCCGAGCAGGGCCTCCGACGGCGACATGTGTGAGGTGTCAGCGGTCTGCATGAGCGCGACACCGGTGCCGGCGAAGGTGGCGGTGAAGGCGGTCATCGCGATGCCGGCCGAGCGGCGCCAGTACTGCTTGGGCTCATCGGAGAGCATCCGGGCAGCGATGAGCTTCTCGGCCGTCCGTGCTCGCTTGGCCCGCAGGTGGGCGATGAGGCGGACGGTGAGGACGCCGAGGACGTTGATGATGACGAATCCGCCGGCGACAACGCTCAGCAGGATGATCATCACGACCCCCTGGCTCAGGCTCACCATTCGCACCACGGTCACGCCGGCGAAGAGCATCACGGCGATGACGACGGCGGCGATGATCCGCCCAACCGGGAACCGACGGTCGAGCGCCCGAGCGCGCACGCCGAGTGGGGAGATCGAGACCCGCCGCAGGCCGGTGAGCGTGGAGATGAGACAGATGAGCAGCAGCACGGCGAGCACGCAGGCGGTCAGCCACAGCGGCAGCATCATGTTCTCAAAGCCCAGGCCGGCGCCTTGGAACGGGATCTGGCTGACGGGCACGAGCAGCAGATAGTACCCGCCGATGCCGGCGATGAGCCCGACGGCAGCGAGGATGAGCGGTTCGGCGATCGCCAGAACCGTGATCGTCGCCGTGCCAGCGCCCATGAGCGAGAGCGTCGAGAGCCGTTCATCGTGCCGGCGAGCGGAGAGCTTCGCCGAGGCCATGCCGAGGGAGGCGGCCGGGATGATGAGCAAGACGGTCGCCATGCCGGCGAGGATCCGGTAGACCTCGGCGAGCTCACCGACCCCAGGCGGGTTCCAGTGCAGGAACGCCCACAGCCCGCCGGTGACGAGCAGGAACAGGCTGGCGCTGGCCATGAACGCCAGCATCGTCAGCATCGCCGGGACCCCGGCGAAGGTCTGGCGCGAGAGCAGCAGGGGCATGACAGTGAGTGCGGTGCGCATGTCGTCCTCCCGTTCAGTGCTGGATGTGTGCGAAGCCGGTGGACACCGCGCCCGAGGCGGTGGCTGGCTGGGCATGGTCCGGGTGGCCGTGTGCCGGGTGGGCGGTGTCGTGGGTGATCCGGCCGTCGGAGAGGGTGACGACCCGCGAGCAGGTCGCTGCGACCTGGGCATCGTGGGTGACCATGATGAGGGTGCGTCCGCGCTTGACGGTCGAGCGCAGGAGCACGTCGAGCACCTCGGCCGAGGTGGTGGAGTCCAGGGCGCCGGTCGGTTCATCGGCGAAGGTGACGAGCGGGTCGTTCATCTGGGAGCGGGCGATCGCCACGCGCTGCTGCTGGCCGCCGGAGAGCTGGCCGATGCGCTTGTCCAGGTGGCCTGCGAGTCCGAGGCTCTCCAGCCAGGCTGCCGCCGAGCGTTCGGCCTCGCGGCGCGGTGTCCCGTTGAGCATCGCGGCGATCGCGACGTTCTCCTTAGCAGTCAGCTCCGGCATGAGCAGGCCCTGCTGGAAGACGAACCCGAACGAGCCGCGGCGCAGGTCGGTGCGCTTGCCGGCACCGAGGCTGCTGATCTCCCGGGCCTGCCGGCCGCTGCCGGCCAAAGTCACAGCGCCGCTGGTGATGGGGATGATGCCGGCCAGGGCGTGCAGGAGTGTCGTCTTCCCCGAACCCGAGGCACCCATGACGGCCAGCGCCTCGCCCTCGGTGACATCGAGGTCGATGCCGGCCAGCGCCTGGGTCGATTGGTAGGTCTTGGTCAGTGCGTGTGCGGTGAGGATCGGAGTGTTCATGCTTCCATTTTTCGTCTCTCGACGGCTGGGAAGAATGCGGTTCTCCTGGCTTCGCGGTCAGGAAACCCCCACCATTTCTGCAACTGGCAACCCCCGCCTCGGCGGCGGTCAGCCGCGCACGTCGCTAGCTCCGACTCGGTGCGTGCCGGTCAGAGCCATCCGGGGAACGGCGTGAAAGGACGACTGTCACAGCAAGAGCGGTGACGGCTCCCACCAACGGAACGACAACCGAGACAGCTGCCAAGATGACCTTCTCCAGGTTCGTCAGTTTCGAGCGGAGGATGAATACAATTGCCGCAACCGTGATCACGGCAATGGCAATCGGAACGACGACAAAGGCAATGTCGTAGCCACGAGAGAATTCGGGATTCTCATTCAGGTGTCCAGTTTCAACCAGTTTTGATCCGAGCCACATAATCCTAGCCCCCGTTGACAACAGTCGCTTTGTTACCGCCAACTCGGAGCTCCACCCAATAGCTCTTGGAGGCCCAGCCACCTGGAGCAGTCACATTCATAGATCCTCTCGCCACGGCCTTGCCGGACCGCGACTCCTTCTTTCGAAGGATCTTGGTTTTAACATCGGTGCATGAAGCTACATAACACCTATGAATCGGCGTACTCACACCACTAATATAGTCATTTCCCTTTTGAACTAACGTGTAAGCTGCAGTGAAACTAATGTTAGCTGTTGCCGATTGTCGCAACACAGTGCATGCTCGATATGAGCGATACCCGCTTCCAGCCTTTACCTTGCACCCTTTGATGGAACCGTGAATTTCATTTCTTCCGCCAGGCACGGTAAGCCCGCCTCTTTCATTGTGCTGCGCAGCCGTTGTCTCTTTAGCAGTCTGTGCGGGACGTCCAGCTTCGAACTCTGCGTCAGTCAGTCCATCAGGAGCCGCAGGCTGCTCTAGGCTGGAAACTTCAATCGATCCATCAGCGTAGGTTTCCGTAGTTACCAAAAAGTCACCATCGCGCTGAGTCCACTTGGCGACTATCGGCAATCCGGCGGCACTTCCAATTGGCTCGTTGCGTTCAATCTTGTTGATCAGCTGGCGAGTGTCGTGCTTGCTCGCCCCCGCTTCTGCCAGAAACACCTCGGCAGCTTCTATATGGCTCTTCGTCGCATCATCAGGATTGAACGCCGACGCGGGTGCGGGGTGGGCAAGACTGAAAAGGGCAATAATAGCAGCACCGAGCACTGCGAACTTCTTCATGGGGATCCTTCGGCAGGAGGAGTAGAGGCGTTACATATTAATATCATTATATTCCGCCTATTGGAAAAGAGCAAGCTTCTTTTCCGCATGTTGAAATACAATATCAGGGCGCTTCCTGAATACGATTCAGCTTTCAGTCATAATACCATCATGCGCGCTCGCACCATGCTCGCATTGCTATAGTTACAAATTCGTTACCTTTTCACAATAACAGACAGCTATATATTGATATAGCTCACATTCGCCTTACCCGCACCTGCGTGCTCACTCATTCAACCCAACAATCTTTGAATACGTTTCCAAAGCTGTCTCTACCCCTAGCCCAATTCGACACGGTCCCACGCTCCCCAATCACGCTAGAAACGCGACAGCCGGCACGCCCTGAGAGGACGCGGCTGCAGTTATATGGTCGGGTGTGCAGCAGATCACTCCCATGCATCGGCCGCCCGTACGCCGCTGTCCGGCCGTCCAGATCCGCCAGGATCAGATCCCCACCCCGAAGGACTCGTGGCCGACATGCCGTCGACGCACCCGAATCCCCATCTCCGCTGCTTGCCCCGCGCGTTTCTCCAGCTGCTTGCCATTCTCGGTGCGCTGCTGCTGACCGGTTCGCTGTTCACCTCACCGGCCGCAGCCGCACCACCGCTGTCTGTCCCGGTCACCGCGATGTCCGCCCAGGACGATGCCGCCGGCATGCTCATCGCCGATCCGGTGACCCTGCCACCCGGCGCGACGAGCACTCGCCTGGACTTCGACCTGCCAGCTGAGTGCCGCCTCGGCGACGGTGGGCAGGTCACCTGCGATAACGGGCTGGGTGAGTTCGCGTTCACGGCGATGATCACCACCGATGCGGGGTTCACCGCACCCGAGGTAACCATCGCCGACGGCCAGGTCGAGATCATCACGACCGCAGCACCGGCCGGTGAGGGCGAGCTGCTCGTGCCGCTCTTCAGCCCCACCGGGCTCGATGTCGACGACACCGCCTCGAAGGAGATGCTGGCAGGCCTCGTGCTCGGCAACGGCACCGCCCCGGCACCGAACACGGCAGAGGCTGCCGGCAGCGCGCCGAGCCTGGCCCCGTATGCCGAGGCGATCGAGCGCCCGGAGCAGGTCACCGTTCCCAGCGACTACATACGACCCGGATCATGAGCAGAAGTCGCTGCACGACTACTGCACCTGGTCGCCCGATGAGTGGGGCAAGGCCGATTTCCGCGGACCGTGCGCCCGGCACGACATGTGCATCGAGGTCGACCTCGACCTGCCGCGCCCGGAGCGCAAGGAGCGCCGCAAGGTCTGCGACAGCACCTTCCTCGACCACCTCGTGCAGAACTGCGATTACGGCTACTACGATGCCGGCGTCAAGCGCCGCGGCTGCCGTGTGATCGCCGGACACTACTACGTCGCCGTGGCCGGAAAGACTGCGATCTCGTGACCGCACGCGAACCGGCATCCGCACCCCGGGCGGGCGCACCGCTCGGGGTGCGGATCCTGCCGCCGGTGCTCGTGGCCGCCTCGGTGGCGCTCATGTTCCTCGGCGGGACGCTGCCCAGCCGGGCCGGGCTCATCGCAGCCGACCTCGCTGCGATCGCAGCGGTGGCGGCAGCTGCGGGTCTCATCCTCATGCTGAGTCTGCGCGCCGCTCGCGAGGCGGTGGCCGGCGAGCGCTGGCTGCGGTTGGGAATCGCCGGGGTCGCGGTGGCCGCGGCGATCGCTGCAGTCGTGGCGATCGGGATGAACATCGCCGATCCGCTCGGCATCAGCTTCGCGGTGCCGATCATCTGGCTGCCCGCCTCACTCGTGCTGCTGACGACTGCCCTCATCGTCCTCGCGCTGCCGGGTGGGCCGGCGACCCATGAGCGACCCCGGCCGACGGCCGACGATTAGGGCAGCAGCAGGATGACCCCGTGCAGGAACAGTCCGACGAGCGCGCCGATGACGGTGCCGTTGATGCGGATGTACTGCAGGTCCTTGCCGACGTAGAGCTCGATGCGCTCGGAAGCCTCCTTGGCGTCCCAGCCGGCGATCGTATCGGAGATGACGCTGGCGATCTCCGGGCCGAAGGACTCAGCCAGGTCGCCGACGGTGATCGCCAGCCGATTGTCGATCGCGCGGGAGAACTCGGCGTCCTCGACCATCCGGGTCGCGGTCTGGTCGAGCAGCGCACGCAGCCGCTGGTGCACCTCACCGGAGGTGTCGAGCACCGCCCCGCGCAGCAGCCGCTTGAGTGAGGCCCACACATCGAGGACGGCTTGGACGACGCCCTCTTCGCGCAGCAGGTCGTCGATGACGTTCTCGGCACGCTCGGCGATCGAAGTGTCCTCACGCAGATTCGCGGCGAGTTCGAGCAGCCACCGGTCGAGGGCCTGCCGGGCCTTGTGGTAGCGGTTGTCGCGCACATCGGCGATCCACTCGAGCACCTCGCGGCGCAGCCGGCGCGCGACCCCTTCGTTGACGAAGGCCGGCACCCAGTCCGGAGCCTTCTGCGCGACCACGTCGTCGATGACCTGCGGATTGGCCGCCAGCCACGTGTACGCCTCCCCGACGACGAGGTCGACGAGCCGGTGGTGGGCCCCGTCCTGCACGATCTCCTGCACGAGCCGGCCGAGCACCGGGGACTTGTGCGTATCGACGAGCTTGGGCACCAGCACCTCGCGGGTCAGCGCCTCGATCGCATCATCATCGACGCGCCTGAGCACATACTCCAGGCCCTGCCCGGCACGGGTGACGACGATCTCCTGGTTGCCCGGCTCCTTCAGCCAGCCGCCGATGCGCGCGGTCACCTGGGCGTTGCGGATCTTCGCGGCGACGGTGACGGAGGTGAGGAAGTTCGCGGCGACGAAGTTCGACATGCTCTCGCCCAGCACGTCCTTCTTGCGCGGGATGATCGCCGTGTGCGGGATCGGCAGCCCGAGCGGGTGGCGGAAGAGCGCGGTGACCGCGAACCAGTCGGCGATCGCCCCGATCATCGCCGCCTCGGATCCGCGGGCGACGAACCCCCACACGCCGGTCAGGTCGGTGAAGACGTGGGTGAGAACGAAGATGCACGCCGCCAGCACGAGCAGCGCGGTCGCCAGCTGGCGCATCTTCCTCAGCGCACGCGCCCGCTCGAGGTCGCCGAAGGTGTCGTCGATGCGCGCCGGTGCGGTCGGTCCGGTGGATCCGGCCGCCGCCGAGGTGGTGGGCGAGTGAGTCATGTCCCTATTCTGACACCTCGGCCCGGACTCCCCACCCGAAAGACACGACTGCCCGCTCTCGCCCTTGCCGCCTCGATCGCGGTGCTCGGCACCGCCTGCTCAGCACCTTCGCACAGCGGCGGATCCTCAGCAGCTGCCGGTGCAGATCAGCAGGCGGCCTCGGAATCCGCCCGCGCGCTCAGTGAGAAGATCGCCGCGCACTGGCCGCTGGTGGTGAAGGCCCGGCCCGGGACGGACTGCTCCGGCCACGTCGCAGTCCTCTTCCACCGCGACGGCAAGGGCGAGATCGTCACAGGGGGCTGACACCTCGGGCACCCGGAAGCTCGCCGACTCCGAAGGCACCGGCCTCATCTCTCCCTCGCCGGGCGGGCGGGTGCAGCGCGGGTGAGTTCGGCGGCAAGCCGGCAGTTCTGCTGGCTTGCCGCCGATCAGCAGATGCAAGATGACCCTCGAGCTGAGGAGCTCTGGCTGCTCGCCACGCATGGGCTCGGGCGGTGCGCACTTCATCGTCGCCGACGGCAGGGAAGTCACCACCGGCTTCACCAACACCTATCCGATGGGGTATCGGCGGAGAGAACCACCGATGCCGATGGCCGGGCCGTCTATACGGTCACGTCCACCGGCTGAGGCCGGAATTCACTGCCATTCGGCAGTCTCCGGGTCCACACCTCGGGCGAGGGCGCCGGCAGCGATCACCTCGACGAGCCAGGCTGCTAAGCCGTCTGCGCGCTCATCGTAGTGCGCGGCGAAGCGCGGGTCGCTGAGGTAGAGGCGCGAGATGCACACCTGCTTCTCGATGGTCATGTCGAACCACTGGCCGATCGAGGCGCGGTGCCGCTCGGCCAGCATGTTCGCCTCCTGGCTGCCGGGCTCGACTCCGCGCGTGAACGCGGCGGCGAGTTCGGCCTCGAAGGCCTCAGTGTCGTCCTTGACCCGCTGCCAGTCGGCGGTGGTCATGGTCTGCTTGATCGCCTCGGACTGGGCCCATTCGTCGGTCTGGCCCCAGCGCTGCTGCGCTTCGGCCTCCCAGGCGGGGTTCCAGTTCGGGCCGAGGATCTCAGCCTGCTCGGCTGCTGTGAGCTTCTTTCCCATGGTGGTGGTCTCCATCATCCGTTCGACTGCAGAGACGACTCTCTGCAGCTGGTCGATACGTGTTCGGAGGGATGCGCGCTGCTCAGCCAGCTCGGTTGCCAGGTCGACGCCCGGATCGTCGAGGATCCGGCCGATCTCTGCCAGCGGCAGGCCGAGTTCGCGGAAGATGAGCACGCGGCGCAGCCGCTGCATATCGGCTGCCGTGTAGATGCGGTAGCCGGCCCATGTGCGTTCGCTCGGGCTGGCCAGCCCGATGGCGTCCCAGTGGTGCAGTGTGCGGATGCTGACGTCGAGCAGCTTTGCGGCCGCGCCGACTGTCAGCTCCGTGGTGTGCTCGTCCATTCCCTCAGTATCGTCCACAACCACCACGTTCGGCCCTGACGCTGCGTGAGGGTCAAGCCCGGGCCGGCTCCCAGCCGATCCGGTCCACCGCCAACCGGTCCCCAGATGCACGCAGGCCCCGGAACCGTGTAGGTTCCGGGGCCTGTGCGAGCTGCGTCAGCTCAGTGACAGTTCAGCGGGCTCAGCGCTTGCCGATGACGTCGAACTTCGCGTTGGCAGTGATCTCGTCGTGGACGCGCACGGTGGCGGTGTAGCTGCCGGGCTCCTTGACGTGGCCGGCCAAAGCGATCTGCCGGCGGTCGAAGGAGGTGCCGTGCGCCTCGGTCAGCGCGTCGGCGACCAGCGCAGCGGTGACAGCGCCGAACAGGCGGTTGTTCTGTCCGGCCTTCATCTCGATCTTCGCCGAGGAGCCTTCGAGCTTCTCCTTGAGTGCGAGTGCTTCGTCGCGGTCGGCCAGCTGGCGTGCCTGGCGAGACTTGCGCAGCGCCTCGATCTGCTTCTCGGCACCTGCAGACCAGGTGGTGGCCCAGCCGCGCGGGATCAGCAGGTTCCGGGCGTAACCGGCCTTGACCTCGACGACGTCGCCGGCGGCACCGAGGCCGTCGACTTCCTGGTTGAGGATGACCTTCTTGGTAGCCATTGTTCTACTCCCCTCGTCTTATCGGGTCGAGCCCGAGTAGGGCAGGAGCGCCATCTCGCGGGCGTTCTTGACGGCCTTGGCGATGATGCGCTGTTCCTGCACGTTGACACCAGTCACGCGACGAGCGCGGATCTTGCCGCGGTCGGAGATGAACTTGCGCAGGGTTGCGGTGTCCTTGTAGTCGATCTGGGCTGCCTCGCCGAACTTCAGCGGGTTCGCCTTCTTCTTGATGGGCTTCCGGGGATCCGGCTTTGCCATGATGTGCTCCTGTCAAAAAATCTGTTGATCAGCGGCAGGCACGCGCCTGCCGGTGTGCGATCAGAATGGTGGTTCGTCCGAGGTCGGGCTGCCCCAGCCTCCGCCGGGGTTGGCCTGCGGGTTCGAGCTGGCCCACGGGTCGTTCGACTGACCCTGGCCGCCCTGCTGCCCGCCGAAGCCGCCGCCGGGGTTCTGTCCCCAGCCGCCGCCCTGCTGTCCGCCACCGGAGAATCCTCCCTGGCCGCCTCCTGAGAAGCCGCCGCCGGAGAACTCCTTCTTCGTCACGTTGGCCGTGGCGTAGCGCAGGCTCGGGCCGATCTCGTCGACGTCGAGCTCGAAGACGGTCCGGCGTTCGCCTTCCTTCGTCTCGAAGCTGCGCGACTTCAGGCGGCCCTGCACGATCGTGCGGGTGCCGCGCTGCAGGGTCTCGGTGACGTTCTCAGCAAGATCCCGCCACGCGTTGCAGCGCAGGAACAGAGTCTCGCCGTCTTTCCATTCGTTGGTCTTGCGGTCGAACATGCGCGGGGTCGACGCCACTGTGAAGTTCGCGACCGCAGCCCCGTTGGGCGTGTAGCGCAGTTCGGGGTCGGCGGTGAGGTTTCCCACCACAGTGATGATCGTGTCGCCTGCCATGATGCTCCTTACAGCGTGGGGGTCAGCGGTTCCGAGCTCGGATCTGCTGGATTACTTCGCGTCGGGACGCAGGATCTTCGAGCGCAGAACGGTCTCGTTGAGGCCAAGCTGGCGGTCGAGCTCCTTGGTCGTGTCGGGCTTGGCGTGGAAATCCACGACGACGTAGGTGCCTTCGGCCTTCTTGTCGATCTCGTAGGCGAAGCGGCGACGGCCCCACACATCGACATTGTCGACGGTGCCGCCGTCAGCGGGAACCACCTTCAGCAGCTTTTCGACAGTGGTGTCAACGGAACGGTCTTCGAGTTCCGGATCCAGAATGAGCATCAGCTCGTAATGACGCACGTGTCACCCACCTCCTCTGGTCTCAGCGGCCATGGTCGGTCCATGGCAGGAGGGTATATGCGTTGCGTCTGGCCGGGTGCGGAATCGGTCCGCAGCGGACACAGACTGATTCATTCTAGTGTGTTCGCGCCCGCCTCGCCAGCTGAGGCGCCGGCTTCCGTGCCCGAGGCGGTGGCTTCCCTGCCCGAGGCGCCTGCCTCCGTGCCCGAGGCGGGGCTCGCCTCAGGTTCGGGGGCCGGCTGGGGGCTGCGGTCGAGTTCGAGGGCGGCGGCGGTGATGACGGCGACGACGGCTGCCAGCCTCAGGCAGGTGAAGATGAGCAGCCAGGCTGGGGAGAGTCCCGCGCTGGCGTCGAAGGCGGTGATGTCGGAGAGGTTGACGGCGATGACGAGGGCCGCCTCGGCCAGTGCCCAGGCGATGAAGATCCAGAGCCGGCGGATGGCGAGTGCGGCAGCCGGCAGCAGCCACAGCGCGTGGGTGATCGGCGCTGAGGGCAGTGTGACGACGGCGAGTCCGAGCACCATCGTGAGTGCGGCGTACAGGTTCGGCCGGGGCCGGCGGGTGATGAAGGCGAGTGCGGCGATGACGCCGACAGCGCAGGCGGCGAGGCTGACACCTGCCAGCAGCTGCGGATCAGCGCCTTCTCCGTAAGCGAGCAGAGAGACGAGTGAGCCGCGGTCGATCGGCTGCTGCCACCACACGGACAGGCGGTGGAAGATGAGCCCGTCGATGGCGAGCACGAGGCCTGCGGCGATGAGAGCCGCCCCGCCGATGGACAGCAGGTCGGAGCGCTGCCCGGCGCGCCACAGCAGCACCATGACGGTGAGCAGCGCGAGGATGCCGAGCGGGTTGATGAGTGCGGCGATGGCGAAGAGCACACCGGCCCCGGCGTTCGAGTGGGGGCCGGCCACGGTCGGGTTGAGCAGCACGAGTGCCCACACGAGGCAGGCGACGCCGACGGGGTCGAGCGACTGGCCCATCGAGAAGATGATCGCCGGGGAGATGCAGGCGACCGGCAGCCAGGCGAGTCGGCGCATGAGCACGGCGGCACCGAGTGCCATCGCGGCGACAGCGATGGTGTTGATGACGAGCAGGAAGGCCATCATGTCCCCCGCACCCAGGCCGGCACTGAGCACGAAGCCGAGTTCGACGAACCACCCGGTCACCGGGTCGAGCGCGGCAGGGGCGCCGGACGCCCGGCCGGGCCCGGCGGGGAATTCGGTGCCGGTCAGCGCATTGGCCACCGGTGAGGCGCACATCCGCGCCGAGGCGCCGGGCAGTTCGTAGCCGGGCATGCACGCCCCGTGCAGCAGGATGCCGATGCCGGCAGTGCCGAAGGCGGCCAGCATGCACATGAGTGCGGCCGCCGTCCGGAACGGCGAAGGGCCCGACGCCGCATGGGCGCCGGGCCTGCCGCCGAGCAGCGGCTCAGCAGCTCTGAGGGGACTCACACCTGGCATGCGCCTAGGCTATCGCGCCTCACAGGACGCTGACGGTTCCCTGGCGGATGAAGCCGGGCATCCCCAATCCCTGCAGAGACGTGTCGCCCTTCTTATCGCCGCCTCCGCCATTGCCCTTGTTCTCGTCCTTCGGCGGCTCTGGCTTCTTCGTCGGAGGCTTCGGCGGCTCGACCGTCGGAGGATCCTCCTTCGGCTTCTCCTCCTCCTTCGTCTCCTCGTCCTTCGGCTCCTCGTCCTTGGGCTTGTCGTCCTTCGGCTTCTCGTCCTGCGTGGTCTTCGGCTTCGGCGACGGCTTGGGCTTCGGGCGCTGATTCGGCACACCGGACTTCGGCTTCGGCTTCTCCACCTGCGGCAGCTTGCCTCGCTTGGGGAACTGCTTGACCGGTTCGTCCTTGAGCGCGTCCTTCATGTACTTCGTCCACGTCTGCGTCGGGAACGAGCCACCGGTGATCGAACCGCGGCCACCGTAGGGGCCGATCTCGACCGGGTTGCCCTCTCCGTCATCGCGGAAGATCGACACCGTGGTGGTGAGATTCGGGGTGTATCCGGCGAACCAGGCCGAGTAGTTGTCCTGGGACGTGCCGGTCTTGCCGGCTGCCGGGCGACCCAGCGTCGAGGCGTACGAGCCCGATCCGCCGGTCACCACGCGCGAGAGCGCATAGGTGGTCTCGGCCATGACGTTCTTGTCGAAGTTCCGCTTGCCCTCAGTGTCGGGTTCGTAGAGCGTCTCGCCTTCCGGCGTGACCGCGGTCTTGACGGTGTGCGGGGTGTGGGTGATGCCGTTGGAGGCGAACGTGTTGTAGGCCGTGGCCATGTCCTTGACCGTCGGGCTGGCGGTGCCGAGCACGTTCGCGGCGTTCTTCTCCAGGCCCTTGGTGTTCTTCGGCAGGCCTGCCCGCTCGGCGACATCGACCGTCTTCTCCGGGCCGACCTCGATGTTGAGCTGCGCATAGGCGGTGTTGACGGAGCTCTGGGTCGCCTTGAGCAGGCTGACCGGACCGTAGCTGGCGCCGCCGTAGTTCTTCGGGCTCCAGCGGGTGCCCTCATAGTTCATCGGGGTGCCCGAGGTGCCGGTCAGGTAGTCGGTCAGGCGGTAGCCGTTCTCCAGGCCGGCCACGAGCGTGAACGGCTTGAACGTCGAACCGGCCTGTGTGATGTCCTCGGTCGCTGCGCTGTGCTGCCGCTCGAGGAAGTCCTTGCCGCCGTACATCGCGACGATGCCGCCGGTCTCCGGGTCCATCGACACGAGTCCGACGTGCATGCCCTCCTTGAGCTTCGGCAGGTCCTCAACCGCCTTGATGGCAGCGTCCATCTTCTTCTTCGAGAAGGTGGTGGTGATCTCGAGTCCGCCGCGGTCGATGACCTCGTCCTCGATGCCGTTGCGCTTGAGCTCCTTGCGCACCTCATCGAGCAGATAGCCGTTGGGGCCGGCGAACTGGTTGTCGGTCTGCGCGGCCCGGACTTCGGGCATCTCGGTGCTGGCAGCTTCGTCCTCGGTGATGTAGCCGAGTTCGGCCATGTTGCCCAGCACGTACTTGAAGCGGTCCTCGTACTTGCCGGGGTCCTCAGCCGGATCCGCCAGGCCCGGACGCTGGATCATCGCCGCCAGCAGCGCGCTCTCGGCCACGTCGAGTTCGCTGGCCGGCTTGTCGAAGTACTTCTTCGAAGCGACCTCGATGCCATAGGACTGGCGGCCGAGGTAGATGGTGTTGAGGTAGTTGGCGAGGATCTCATCCTTCGACAGCTCCTGGTCGATCTTGAGCGCGATGAACATCTCCTTGACCTTGCGGTCGAGGGTGCGCTCATTGGTGAGGTAGAAGTTCTTGACGTACTGCTGGGTGATCGTCGAACCACCGCCGGCGTAGTTGTCGGTGGCCACACCGATGACCGCCCGCGACAGGCCCTTGATGGAGATGCCGCGGTTCTCGTAGAAGCTGTTGTCCTCAGCGGCGATGGCCGCCTGCTGCATGGGGGTTGAGATCCTGTCGATCGTGACGTTCTTGCGGTCCTCGGTCTTGAAGGAGCCGAGCACGGTCTCGCCGTCGTCGTAGTAGACCGTCGAGGTCTGCCCGGCGGCTTCCTTGTTCGGTTCGGGGACGTCGGTGACGGCGTAGCCGATGCTGAAGAGGCCGATGACGGCGACGCAGGCGGTGAGGATGCCGACGCCGATGAGCCGCAGCGAGGGCAGCCAGCGAGTCCAGCCGGTCACGCCCTGGCGCGGATAGTTCAGCAGGCCCTTGTTCACGTTCCGGCCCGCGCTTCGGCGTGCCTTCGGTGCGGATTTGGCCACAGATCCCCCAAGAGTGAGTGTGCGGTGTGTCGATTCAGCCAAACATTCAAAGATTGGAAGTCGATGAAGATCACCTGGCGCCGGTCACAGCGCAGGCAGGCTGCATGCACGTGCATGTCCGACTCGCACTGCATGTGACCTGCAATTTTAGCGCACAACCCGGCGCACCGGCCAGACCGTGGGTCGTCTGGTCGGTGCGCCGGGACGTGAGCAATCACACGTCAGCTGGGCAGCGATGCTCAGCTGACAGCCGGTTCCTCAGCCCTTGAGGTCGGGGAAGTCAGTGTCGGCCCACTCCTGGTGCTCGACCGTTGTTCCGCCCTCGAACGGGTGGAGTTCGCGTTCGCGGGCACGCAGCTCGACGCGGCGGATCTTGCCCGAGATCGTCTTCGGCAGCTCGGTGAATTCGATGCGCCGGATCCGCTTGTAGGGGGCGAGGTTCTCGCGGCAGAAGCACAGAATGTCCTTGGCGGTGTCGGCATCGGGTCGCCAGCCGGCGGTGAGCACGACGTAGGCCTTCGGCACGGCCAGGCGCAGCGGATCCGGTGAGGGAACGACGGCGGCTTCGGCGACGGCCTCGTGTTCGATGAGCACGCTTTCGAGCTCGAAGGGCGAGAGCCGGTAGTCGCTGGCCTTGAACACGTCGTCGGCACGGCCCACATAGGTGATGTAGCCGTCGGCGTCGCGGCTGGCGACGTCACCGGTGTGGTAGACGCCGTCAGCGAACGCCTCCGCGGTCTTCGCCTCGTCTCCCCAGTAGCCCTGGGTCAGGCCGGCTGGGCGGGGGTCGAGCTGCAGGCAGATCTCCCCCTCATCGCCGATCTCGCCGGTGGCCGGGTCGCGCAGGATGACGTCGTAGCCGGGCAGCGGCTTGCCCATCGAGCCGTAGACGATCGGCTCCCCGGGCGGGTTGCCGATCTGCAGCGTCGTCTCGGTCTGGCCGAAACCGTCGCGGATGTCGACGTTCCAGTGCTTCTTGACCCGGTCGATGACCTCGGGGTTGAGCGGTTCACCAGCGCCGAGTGCCTTGACCGGCGGGTTCGTCAGCTGGGACAGGTCGGCCTGGATGAGCATCCGCCACACCGTCGGCGGGGCGCAGAAGCTCGTGACGCCGACCCGGCCCATCGTCTCCATCATCGCTGTCGCATCGAAGCGGGTGTAGTTGTACAGGAACACGCAGGCTTCGGCGATCCATGGGGTGAAGATGTTCGACCAGGCGTGCTTGGCCCAGCCGGGTGAGGCGACGTTGAGGTGGATGTCGCCGGGCTCCAGGCCCATCCAGTACATCGTCGACAGGTGGCCGACCGGGTAGGAGGTGTGGGTGTGGGCGACCATCTTCGCCTTCGAGGTCGTGCCCGAGGTGAAGTACAGCAGCAGCAGGTCATCGGCTGGGGTCGGGCCGTCGGGTTCGAAGGTCTCGGGGAAGTCCTGGGCCGAGGTGTAGGCCAGGTCGTTCGCACGCGCCGGCTCGGCACCGACGACGATGCGGGTGAGGTCGACGTCGACCTCGTCGAACTTCGCGGCATCGGCGGCACCGGCGATGACGAAGGAGGCTTCTCCGCGTTCGGCGCGGTCGGTCAGGTCGATGGGGCCCAGCTGGGTGGTCGTCGGCAGCAGCACGGCGCCGAGCTTGATCCCGGCGAGCATCGACTCCCACAGCTCGACCTGGTTGCCGAGCATCACCATGACGTGGCTGCCGCGGGTGACGCCGGCAGCGCGGAGCATGTTGGCGACCTGGTTGGACCGGCGGGAGAGCTGGGAGAAGCTGTAGATGTTCTCGGTGCCGTCCTGCTCGCAGATCCACAGGGCCGGCTTGTCGTTGTTCTCAGCGATGGCATCGAACCAGTCGAGGCCGAAGTTGAAGTGCTCGAAGCGCGGCCACTGGAATTCGTCCTTCGCCTGCGCGTAGTCCAGGCGCAGCTCCAGCAGCCGGTCGCGTGCCGCCCGGTACTGTTCGGTCACGGTCGTCATGGTGCCTCCTCACGGCGTGTCCCAGTCATTGGTCTCAAGGTAACAGGTGCCTGTGACGGCCAGGTGAACCGGGTCACAGTGCAGCCGCGTGCGGCAGCTCACTGCCCCGGTCCGCCGGGACTGGATCACTGCGGCTGCTGGGAGCCGCCGTCCTGCTCGGCCCACCACCGGCGCAGCACCTCCTCGGCGCGCTGCGCACCGAGCGGACCGTGCTCCATCCGCTGGGCGAGCAGGAACTGATAGGCCTGCCCGACCGCCGGGCCGGGGCTGATGCCGAGGATGTCCATGATCTGCCGGCCGTCGAGGTCCGGGCGCACGGCATCGAGCTTCTCGCGCTCAGCCAGCTTCTCGATCCGGTGCTCGAGGTCGTCGTAGGCGTGGGCGAGACGCTCGGCCTTGCGCCGGTTGCGGGTGGTGACATCGGAGCGGGTGAGGATGTGCAGGCGGGTGAGCAGCTCGCCGGCATCGGTGACGTAGCGGCGGACTGCGGAGTCGGTCCAGCCGGCGTCGCCGTAGCCGTAGAAGCGCAGGTGCAGCTCGACGAGCCGGCTGACCGCCTTCGTCGTGGCCTTGTCGAAACGCAGCGCCTTCATCCGCTTGCGCGTCATCTTCGCCCCCACGACATCGTGGTGGTAGAAGGTCACCGCCCCGTCGGGGGTGAACCGGCGGGTCGAGGGCTTGCCGATGTCGTGCATGAGGGCGGCGAACCGGACGATGAAATCGGGCACCATGATGCGCTGGGGGTCCTCGGCGACCGCGGTGACCGGCCCGGCAGGTGCGTCCTGTGCCGCGGCGCCCTCCGCCTCGGGCGCGGTGCCCGGGGTCGTGGAGTCTGCCTGCTCGACAGCCTGCTCGACAGCCTGCTCGGCGGCCTTCTCTGCGGCAGCCTTCTCTGCGGCAGCCTCGGCCTGGCGGGCGGCGTAGACGGCCTCGAGGTCGACGGCCTGGTCGAGGACGGTGAGGCTGTGCTGGTAGACGTCCTTGTGCCGGTGATGCTCGTCGCGTTCGAGCTGCATGTCGGTGACCTCGGGCAGGATCCGCTCAACGATCCCGGTCTCGACGAGCAGTTCGATGCCGGCCCGCGGCCGGATCCCGCAGATGAGCTTGACGAGTTCGTCGCGGACGCGCTCGGCGGAGATGATGTCGATGCGCTCAGCCATCTGGGACATCGCCTCACGCACCTCAGCGTCGACGCCGAAGCCGAGCTGGGAGACGAAGCGGGCGGCGCGCATCATGCGCAGCGGGTCATCGGAGAAGCTGTCGATGGCCTTGCCCGGCGTGCGCACGAGCCCGTTGGTGAGGTCGGCGAGTCCGCCGAAGGGGTCGACGAAGACGCGCTCGGGCAGCCGGACGGCCATCGCCCCGATCGTGAAGTCGCGGCGGACGAGGTCGTCGTCGAGGTTGTCGCCGAAGGCCACCGTCGGCTTGCGGGAATCCGGGTCGTAGGCCTCGGCGCGGTAGGTGGTGATCTCGATCTGCAGCTCGTCCTTGAGCAGCCCAATGGTGCCGAACGCCCGGCCGATCTCCCACACAGCATCGGCCCACGGGTTCACGATCGCCAGGATCGCATCCGGGTCGGCATCAGTGGTGAAGTCGAGATCGGGCATCGGCCGGCCGAGCAGCCCGTCGCGCACCGACCCGCCGACGAGGGCGAGCTCCCGGCCGGCGGCGGAGAACATCTCACCCAGGGGGCCGAGGATGTGCTCGTGGGCATCAAGGGCGGCGAGCAGGCGTGCATGGGCGTCGGCCAGGGACACGTGATCTCCATTCGAGGGGGTCGGTTCAGCATAAGGTTATCGTCAGGTTGCGGATATACAGTAGAAGCTATGCCTCGACCATTGCCGAAGCCGGGGGTCATGCCGGCGCGTTCGAACACCGTGGAGGAGGTCTCCGCGGGCGGCGTCATGGTCGACTTCGATTCGCCCACCTTCGAGGTGGCGATCATCGCACGCATCAACCGGGCCGGCCGGCTCGAATGGTGCCTGCCGAAGGGCCACCTGGAACTCGGTGAGACACCCGCGCAGGCGGCCCGCCGCGAGGTCGCTGAGGAGACCGGTGTGCACGGCGATGTCGTCACCGCCCTCGGCAGCGTCGACTACTGGTTCTCCGTCGGCGGCTACCGGATCCACAAGCTCGTCCACCATTTCCTGCTGCGCGCCACCGGCGGCTACCTCACCGTCGAGAACGACCCGGACCAGGAGGCCGTCGACGCCGCCTGGATCCCGCTCGATGCGCTGCCGGAGCACCTGTCGTTCGCCAATGAGCGGCGCATCGTCGCCGCTGCCCGCTCCGTGCTGCCGTACTACCACTCCGTCATCCAGTCGACGTGATCTCCGCCCGCCGCCGCCTGCCTCACCTGCGCCGCTGTGCGGCGCTGTCTGCTGTCTGCACCCTCATCGCGGTGCTGCTGGGCACCGGAGTGCCCACCGCCTCGGCGACGGCCGCCCCCAGCCAACCGGTCTTCCCCTCCCCCGTCCCGGCAGCACCCGGGACCGGCACGGGCGAGGAGACCGCTGAGCTTCCCGGGGACGGCGACACCGCCGCAGCCGGAGTGGAGCTGGCCTTCGACGAGATCAGCCCGGTCGTCACAGCTGAGGGCACGCTGACGATCAAGGGCCGGATCATCAACTCCAGTGCCGTGGAGATCCCCGAGCCGCGCCTGGACTTCCGCATCAGCCGCCGGGTGCTCGACTCCCGCGATGCGATCAACGGGTGGAAGGACCAGCCGGTGCGCTACCGGCAGCTCGGCGACACCGCCTCGGCGGCCGCCCAGCAGGACACCGCCGGTGACGCCGATGACACCGACGACGCCCCGAGGATGGACATCGAGACGCTGCCGGAGTCAGTCGCGCCCAAGAGCGAGGCGGCGTTCACCCTCACCGCCGATGCCGAGACGCTCGGGCTGCCGCGCAGCCAGCCGCTGACCTCGTGGGGGGCCTACGGGCTGGCCGTCAAGCTCAGCAGCGGCGCGGCAGCTGCCAGCGCGCAGCCGTCGCTGTCGCTGACCCGCACCGCCTTCACCACCTGGTACCCCGATCCGCAGCTGCTGCCGAGCAAGGTGACGTTCCTCGTCCCGGTCACGCTGCCGGGCTTCGATCCCAGTGGGCGGGTCGCAGCCGACACGCTCGAGCAGGCCGCCGGGCCCGAGGGGGAGCTCACCTCGGCACTGGCCGCCGTCACTGCCGCTGACGAGGTGGCAGTCGCCGTCGACCCGCGGCTCATCGGCAGCATCGAGGACGTCCTCGGCGTCGACCGCCCAGAGGCCGGTCCGGAGGCCGGTCCAGACGATGGAGCCGGCGATCCCGGTGGCGAGGAGGGCACTGAGGAGGGCGCTGATCCGGCCGAACCGGGCGCAGCACCGGCAGACGAGACGCCTGCTGATGCCACCGAGACCCCCGAGGGCGACGACGATGAGGCGACCGATGCCCCCGGTGAGGACACCGGCGGCGAGCAGACCGCGCCAGCGCCGAGCCCGCAGGCCGATCGCTACCCGCAGCTGAATGAGTGGTACACCTCCTTCATCGCCGCCGCCGAACAGCGCACCGTCATCGCCCTGCCCTACGCTGATGCCGACCTCACCGCCCTGGCCGCCGCCGATGAGCCGGTGCTCGCCCGCGCTGCCGAAGCCGCCGCCGATGACGTGCGCGCCACACTGCCCGAGGCCCGCACCGACATCACCTGGCCGGCGTCCGGCAGCCTCACCCCGGACTTCGCCGAACGCGCCGCACAGGCCGGGACGAACACGATGCTCGTCTCCGACATCCAGCAGCCGAGCGTGCGCAGCTACACCTCATCAGCGCCCTCCACCCTGCCGGTCGGCGGGGACCAGCATGGGCTCAACTCCCTGGCCGTCGACACCGGACTGTCGGAGGCCGCCGAACTCGCCGGCCACGACGACACGCGCGTGCTCGGGCTCAGCGAACTCATCGCCGAAAGCTCGGCGATCACCACCGAGCGGCCGTACGACCCGCGCAGCCTGCTCATCACCCTCCCCCGCCGGGCCGCCGACCCGCACTGGGCCGAGGCGATCAGGCAGACCGCGGCAGCACCGTGGATCGACCTGCAGTCCCTGGCGGACCTGAGCGAATCAGAACCCGTCCAGCGCGCCCCGCTGACCGAACCCACCCGCGAAGCCGGGGATCGGGCCGCCGGTCTGCACCGCCTCGGCGAAGTGCATGCCACCGGCGCCGAGGCATCGGCCGCCTTCGAGGACCCTGAGGCGGTAGCCACCCGGCTGAGCCGGTCCGCCCTGACGTGCACGTCGACGGCCTGGGGTGAGACGGCCAATGACGGCGGCTTCTCCTCCTGCGTCGACGCCGCCGCCGATGAGCTCGGCGCGCTCATCGGCGGGATCAGGCCCGAGGAGGGTTCGGCCGTGCTGCTGGTGACCGGTGAGAAGACGACGATCCCGGTGCGCATCGACAACACGACCGCCGAGTCCGCCCATGTCATGGTCCGGGTGGTGCCTGCGACCCCGCAGCTGCGCACGCAGGTGTCCGAACCGGTCGTCATCAGCCCCGGTGAGCAGGCCCGCGTCGAGGTCCCCGTCGAAGGACTGGCCAACGCCGATGTGCAGACCCGCATCGAACTCCTCGCCGCCACCCCGCCCGGTGACAGCGATTCCACTGCCACGACGGACACCGGGCCGGGGCCGGCGGCTGCCGGGCACTTCGTGCTGCCGGAGACGACCTCGCTGACGGTGCGCGTGCGCACCGACTGGGAGAACATCGGGGCGGCGGTGATCGGGGCCGGTCTCGTCATCGTGCTGCTCATCGGCCTGTATTCGTCTGTCTCCCGCGGACGGCGTAAGATTCCCAAGAGCCAGCTGGACGCCGCCGTCGCGCGAGCGCACGAGAACGACCCGGGCTGATTCGATTCCCGCGCGCGACCGACGCGTCAACGCCCCTGAGACCGGCAAGGAGCCGCATTGTCCTCCACCGACCCCTCCGAGACCGCACCGGACCGCACCGCTGAGGCGCACGCGGCCCACGGTTCCGGCAGCACGGGAGACGGCGCTGTGACGCCGGAGACGGCCGGGCACCCGGAGGCCGAAGCTACCGCCGAGGCGCCGGGCGGGGGTGCGAAGCTGAGCTCGCTGGCGAAGTCCTCGGCGATCATGACCGCCGGCACGCTCGTGTCGCGGGTGCTTGGATTCGTCAAGGCCGGCATGCTCGCCTTGGCGATCGGTGTCACCTACGGTGGGGTCGCCGACGCCTTCGACGTGGCGAACAAGGTGCCGAACAACCTGTACATGCTGCTCGCCGGCGGCATCCTCAACGCGGTCCTCGTCCCGCAGATCGTGCGCGCCACCCGGCGGCCCGACGGCGGCAAGGACTTCACGAACCGGCTGCTGACGCTGGCGATCCTCATCCTGTTCGGCGTCACCGTGCTCGCCACGGCCGCCGCTCCCCTGCTCGTGCGCGTGTACTCCTCGTCGACCTGGAGCAGCGAGCAGACCGCCCTGGCGGTGGCGTTTGCGTTCTGGTGCCTGCCGCAGATCTTCTTCTACGGCCTGTACACGATGCTCGGGCAGGTGCTCAACGCTCATTCCTCGTTCGGGCCCTACATGTGGGCGCCGGTCATCAACAACGTCGTCTCCATCGCCGGGCTCGGCATCTTCATCGCGCTCTTCGGCACCGGCGAATACGGTGAGCACGCCATCGCCACGTGGGACGTCACCAAGATCGCCGTGCTCGCCGGCTCTGCCACTCTCGGGGTCGTCTGCCAGGCGCTCGTGCTCATCTGGCCGCTGCGCCGCATCGGCTTCCGCTTCACCCCGACCTTCGGCTTCCGCGGGGTGGGCCTGGGCACCGCCGGCAAGGTCGCCTCCTGGACCTTCGGTGCGGTGCTCATCGGCCAGCTCGGGTTCATCGTCATCTCCCAGGTCGCCTCACTGGCCTCGGCGACCGCCGAGAGCGGCCCGAGCCCGTCGAACGCCGCCTACACCTACAGCTATCTCATCTTCATGCTCCCCCATTCGCTCATCGCTGTGTCGCTGGCGACAGCGCTGTTCACCTCGATGAGCACCTCGGCGGCCGATCGCGACACCGAGGCGGTGCGCGCCTCCTTCGGCCTCGGCGTCCGGCTCGTCGGCTTCGTCAACGTCTTCGCCACTGTCGCCTTCATGACACTCGGCGCGCAGACGGCGATGGTGCTCGCCCGCGGCTCGGTCGAGCAGGCCGTCTCGCTCAGCGTCGTCATCGCCGCGATGATCCTCGGACTCGTGCCGTTCTCGGCGAACTATCTGCTGCAGCGGGTGTTCTACGCCTATGAGGACGCCCGCACCCCGTTCTGGGTGCAGGTCCCGCAGGTCGCCCTCACCTCCGCCGGGGTCATCGCCTCCGGGCTGCTGCTGCCCAAGCACTACATCGTCGCCGGCATCGGCCTGTCGATGAGCGTGGGATACGGTCTCGCCTGCCTCATCAGCGCCTGGCTGCTGCGCCGCCGCCTGCACCACCTCGGGAGCAGGCGGATCCTGCTGGCCCACCTGAAGTTCATCATCGCCGGCGCACTCGCCGGCATCGTCGGCGTGTTCATCATCCGCGCGCTCGGCACCGATGCCTGGGACACCCGGACCACCGCATTCATCACCATCGCGTGGGTCGGGCCGGTCATGCTTGCGGTGTATCTGGTCGTGTGCTGGATGCTGCGTGTGAGCGAGCTGCGCAGCCTTGCCGAGACTGTCCGGCGGAAGTTGAAGCGCTAGACTGAGCAGCGAAGGACTATTCGCCCTGCACAGCTCATCCGTGCAGCGCATTTACAAGGGGGTCTGGTGATCGGCATCGAACGCGGAACAGTTGTCGCCGAGCGCTATGTGGTCTCCGACATCGTCCGCCCGTGGTTCGCCGACCACCCTGACAGCGGCACGGTCTGCATCGCTCTCGACGCCATCCTCGACATGGCCGTCACCCTCTACGTCGCGCCATCGGAGACCTCCGGTGACCTGCTCGATGCCGCCCGCCGCTCGGCGCTGCTGACCGATCCGCGGATCCCCACCGTCCTCGACGTCGGACGCGCCGACGGCATCGACTTCGTCGTCTTCGAACGCTCCGTCGCCACTCCCCTGCCGGCCATTCTGCGCCATGGGCCGCTGGCTCCCGAGGCGGCACGCGCCTTCGTCGGCGAGCTCGCCACCGCGCTGGCCCACGCCAGTGCCCGCGGCCTCTACCACCTGTGCCTCGGTCCCGAATGCGTGGGACTCAAGGACAATCTCGACGCCACCGTCACCGGCGTCGCCATCGACGCCGCTGTCGCTCATGCCGCCTACGGCCTCGATCTCGAGGCGATGCCGACGACAGCGAAGAAGCGCGAGGACGCACTCGCGCTGATGAACATCTTCTACGCCGCCCTCACCGGTCACTGGCCCGGCGATGAGCCGCGTGCCGGCCTGCCGGTGGCCCAGCGGCGCAACAACCGCTTTGTGCGCGTCTCCGAGCTCGTCGACGGAGTGCCCAGCGACTTAGAGGAGTTCGTCTCCGGCGTCGTCATGAAGATCGAGCCCGGGCCGCGCTCAGCCAGCGAGGTGGTTCGGTTCCTCGACGAATGGGACGTCCACCAGCTGCGCCAGCTCTCGACGGGCAGTCCGCGCCCGGACGGCGATGAGCTGCGCCGCACCGAAGACGAGGAGTTCTCCGGCACCGAGGCGGCCACCGGCGCATCTTCGGCCCGGCCGACGACCAAGGCCGACCCGGCCTCCGCCTCGCCGACGGGGGCCCTCACCCCGCCGCGACCGGCCACGCCCCCTGCAGCGGCAGGTGCCCCAGCGCCCGAAAAGCGGGCGACCCCCGCCCAGCTGCGCGCCGCCCTCGCCCGCATCGGCCTCACCCGGCCGGGTGCCTCGGGCCTGGCTGCCGGCCGGCTCGCCGACAGCGAGACACCCTATGACGACCGGATGCAGATGCGGCAGGCGGCCGTCTTCCCGATCTCCTCCGAGGAGCTCGCCTCCGCCGAAACCGACGAGTGGCAGCCCGAGGACACCTTCGCCTCCTATGAGCAGTACGCCGATGCTGCGGCCGATGCGAACGAAACCCAGCGCATCGCCGATCGGTCGCGCATGTTCACCAATGACGATGAGCTCAGCGCCGACGATACGCAGGTCATCAGCACCGACCCGGAAGCCGTTGAGGACGCCGAAGCCGATGAGGATGAGGACGACGGTTCCTGGTTCCTCGGCGGCATGTTCACCACCCGCGAGGAAGAGCTCGAACGCCAGCGCGCCGAATACGAGCGCGAGCGCCGCCTGCAGCAGGAGGCTGAAGAGCGGGCGCGCGCTCAGGAGCAGTCCCGCCGGAAGTCCGCTGCAGCCCCCGCCGCAGGGCTGGGCGCCGATCTCGCCGCAGACACCGCACCGTCAAGTGCAACCGAACGCGAGACCACCCGCCAGCCCGCAACACCAGCTCCGGCTGCCGGCAACCCGTGCACGCCGCAGAACCGCACCGGCACGAAGCCGGCCGCAGACGGCGGTGCCGCCGCGTCAGCTGCGGCAGGTGCGCCTGCCGCTGCGGCCGCGCCTGCTGCTGCCGCGTCTGCTGCGCCTGGCGGGTCCGGTGGAGCGGGTCCCCGGCCGCCCGCTGAGGACGGCGCACCTGCTGACAAGCCGTCTCGGCCCCTGGCTCCGATACTCATCGGTGTCCTGGCGCTGCTGGTCGTCGCTGCGCTCATCATCGGCATCATCGTCGGCACGCAGGGCGATGATGAGCCCACCGCAGAGGAGCCGACTGCCGAAGCCGAACCGACTGAAGAGCAGCCTCCGACGGAGGAGCCGCAGGGCCCGGCACCGGTGATCGCCGATGTGTCCGCCCTCGATCCTGAAGGCGATGACACAGAGAACGATGACGCAGCATCGAACGTCCTGGATGACGATGATTCAGCGTGGCGCACCGACCGGTACAACTCCTCGAAGTTCGGCAACCTCAAATCGGGTGTCGGCCTGGCTCTCGAACTCGAAGAGTCAGCCGCCGTCTCCCAGGTCGAGCTGACCTCCGATCGGGAGGGAAGCGACTTCGAGGTCCGGATCGGCGATTCCGACGACCCGGAGGAGGCCACGGTCGTCGGCAAGGGAACGACCGAGGACGGAAAGACCACCGTCGATCTCGAGGACGGCGCCGAAGGATCTGTCGTCATCATCTGGTTCACCGAGCTCGGCTCTGCCGATGGCGGATATCGCGCCTACGTCACCCACGTCGGGCTGTCCTGAGACCGCACCGCCTCTGGATGGGTGCCCGCGCGGACAGCCCGGTGAGTGCACGGGGGCATAGGGTGGAATAAACCCGCCGTACCCCAGTGTTCGGTCTAACGGAAACATCCCCAAGAGGAGGCCTTATGACAGCTCAGCGACTCGTCATCGTCGGATCGGGTCCAGCCGGTTACACCGCAGCGGTGTATGCAGCTCGAGCCAGCCTGGAACCGATCGTCATCGCCGGTTCCGTCACCGCTGGCGGTGAGCTGATGAATACGACAGATGTTGAGAACTTCCCTGGTTTTCCTGCCGGGATCCAGGGCCCTGAGCTCATGGAGAACATGCGCCAGCAGGCAGAGCGCTTCGGCGCGACCGTCATCTACGACGATGTGCAGGAACTCGTCCTGCAGCCGGGTGCGCACAAGATCACCACCGCGCTTGGTGAGAGCTACACCGCCGAGGCCGTCATCCTCGCCACTGGCTCCGCCTACCGAAAGCTCGGCCTGCCCAACGAGGACAAGCTCTCCGGCCACGGTGTCAGCTGGTGCGCCACCTGTGACGGCTTCTTCTTCAAGGACAAGCACATCGCCGTCGTCGGCGGCGGTGACTCGGCTATGGAGGAGGCGACCTTCCTGACGAAGTTCGCCTCCAAGGTCTCGGTCATCCACCGCCGCCAGGAGCTGCGCGCTTCGCAGGCGATGCAGGACCGTGCGAAAGCCGATCCGAAGATCGAGTTCGTTCTCGATTCGGAAGTTTCTGAGATCCACGGCGATGATGCTCTGACCGGCGTCACTGTGCGTAACATCGTCACCGGCGAGGAGTCTCTGCTCGATGTCACCGGCCTGTTCATCGCGATCGGATCGGATCCGCGAACCGAGCTCTTCGCCGATCAGCTCGAGCTGCGCCCCGACGGCTACCTCAAGGTCGATGGACGCGCCTCACTGACGAATGTCGAAGGAGTCTTCGCTGCCGGCGACCTCATCGACCCGGTCTACCGTCAGGCGATCACCGCAGCCGGATCCGGCTGCTCGGCTGCCATCGATGCCGAGCACTACCTGTCCAACCGCTGACGCCGTCACCCGACGGCCCTTAAAGTCCAATCAACCCAGTCGTTCAACCCCGGCCGACCAGCCGGCCAACCAAGTTAGGAGCAGCAATGACTGCAGATGTCACTGACGCAAATTTTGAGGCCGAGGTCCTCCAGGCAGATAGGCCCGTCCTCGTCGATTTCTGGGCCCCGTGGTGCGGACCGTGCCGCATGGTCTCCCCCATCGTCGACGAGATCGGTGAGGAGAACGCCGATAAGCTCAAGGTCGTCAAGGTCAACACCGACGAGAACATGCAGACGGCCTCGACCTACGGCATCACCTCGATCCCGGCGCTGTACGTCTTCAAGGACGGCCAGGTTGCCAAGACGATCATCGGTGCCCAGCCGAAGCCGATGCTGATGCAGCAGCTCGAGGAGTTCCTCGGCTGATTTTCCTATCAGCTAACACACTGGCGCCTGTTGTAGTATCGACAGGCGCCAGTGGCCGTTAGGCGCATCACCACAGATCCCGACAATCCCGACACCGAGCCCAGCGAGACGATATGACCTCACAATCTGCCTACCCCACCCTCACACGGGGCGACTCCAGCACTGTCCTGCTGGCCACCAAGGCACAGCTGGACCGCCTGGGAATCAAGGTCGGCGATGTGGCATCTCCCGAATTCGATCATCAGTTCGAATTGGCTATTCTCGCGTTCCAGCAGAGCCGTGGGATCACCACCGACGGGATTCTGGGCCCCGAGACTTTCGAGCAGATCGAACTGGCCCGCTACCGACTCGGCGACCGCGTGCTGCGCTTCGATCCAGTCCGCCCCCTGGTCGGCGACGACGTCGGAACACTGCAGAAGCGCTTGTCCAAGCTCGGTGTCTACACAGACCGCATCGACAGCGTGTTCGCTGCCGGGACCGATGAGGCTGTGCGAGAGATCCAGAGCGGACTCGGTCTGCGAACAGACGGTGTCGTGGGCCCGAATACCATCTCTGGGCTTGACTCGATCAGCCGCAATCACAGCACCGGCAACCTCTATGCGCTGCGGGAACACGCTCGCGTCACGTCCTCAGGACCATCGCTTGCCGGACGCGTCATCGTCATCGAAGCTGCCACGTCTGCTCGCGACTTCAAGGCCACGCCCTATACCGATGAACAGCGGCGACTCGAAGAAGAGTACTCGATTGATATCGCTCGTCGCCTCGACGGTCGCCTCAGCGCCCTTGGTGCCGCAACTGTTCTCGTCAGCTCCCCCGATGCACATCAGACACTTGCAGACGAACTCGAAGCCTCGGCAGTCGTCACGATCACGCAGGACTCGTCTCTTTCGGATTCCGCTAATGGAGTAGCGACCTTCTACTTCGGCCGCGCCGATGACGACGACGTCTACTCCCCCGTCGGCAAGCGGTTGGCCGAGCTCGTGCAGAGAGAGGTCAACGCCCGAACCGACTTCCTCGACTGCCGCACGCACGCCCGTACGTGGCAGAGTCTTGCCGCCGTGCGCAGCCCGAAAGTGCACGTCGTTGCGGGTTACGTGAGCCACGATCGTGACCGCGAGATGCTCGCTGATGACCTCATCCGCGATCGGATTGCCGACGGTATTGCCGCGGCCCTCCAACGACTCTATCTGGCGCGCGAGTCCGATCCCGAGACCGGTGCACTGAATATTCAGTCGATCACCAATCCATCCCGTTTCACGTGAAACATCAGCCGACGGACGCGTAACCGTCTTTGCGGGCCTCCGTCCCCTTCGCTGCGCGTCCCCACCCATCGATAAAGCTACGCACAGTCAATCCGAGTCTTATCAGTGAGTCACAGTCTGCTCATCTGTCAGCCTGGATCAGGCCGGGCAGGCTGTTAAACCGGCTATCGGTGACGTCGAGTTCGACCTGCAGCGCCCGGTTGCGGCACGTCAACACGTGTTTCACGTGAAACCGAAAGGCCCCGGCACATGCCGGGGCCTTTGACGGTAGCAAACGAACGGAAGTTACGACTCGTCTTCGATTCCAAGCGCAGTAAGGATCCGCTTGAGATCATCCTGGTTCGCAAACTCCACGCTGATCTTGCCCTTGCGCTTTCCCATGACGATATTCACGCGAGTATCAAGCTTATCCCCCACACGGTCCGCGATCTGCGCCAGCTCAGGGGTAAGCTGTTTTGTTTCACGTGAAACACGAGGCTTCTCCCCTCGATTCAGCAATACGACAGCTTCCTCTGTTGCCCGGACCGACAGGCCTTCAGCCACAATGCGCTGAGCGAGAACTTCCATGTTCGCAGGATCCTCAACACCAAGGATCGCGCGGGCATGGCCCTGGGAAATCACACCGGCAGCCACACGGCGCTGCACAAGCGGCGGGAGCCTGAGCAACCGGAGTGTATTCGAGATCTGAGGGCGGGAACGCCCGATCCGTTCGGAGAGTTCTTCCTGCGTACACTGAAAGTCGTTCAACAGCTGCTCATAGGCTGCAGCCTCTTCAAGTGGATTCAGATCCGATCGGTGGAGATTCTCAAGCAAGGCGTCACGCAGCAGGTCGGTGTCTTCAACCGCTCTGATGATCGCCGGGATCGTGCTGACACCGGCCAGCTCAGACGCCCGGAATCGCCGCTCGCCCATGATGAGCTCATACGCGGGCTTCTTCTCGTCGACAAGACGCACGACGACGGGCTGAAGAACACCGACTTCACGGATCGAGTGCACCAACTCGTCGAGCGCATCCTCATCGAAAACCTGACGCGGCTGCCGCGGGTTCGGACTGATCTGCTCCAGAGGGATCAGACCAAATGCCGTGCCAGGAACCTCTTGAAGGTCTGTTTCACGTGAAACATCGTGATGAACGGACGTTGTTGACGCCGGTACAGACTTCTGCGATGCACCACGGGCCCTGCTTGGTGGAGCCGTCTTCGATCCGGATTCCTCCGCCTTCTTCTCGCCAGCAGCGCCGGATTTCTTCGCAGCAGGGGAGGAGGACGTCTTCTTCGTGGGCTTCGTGTTCGTGCGCTTCGCAGCACGCGCCTTCCGCATACCCTCCGCCGGATCCTTTGGACGGGGTGTTTCACGTGAAACGTCGGAATCTGCTTCAGCCTGCTGACCGAAGAAGACGTCTACCGGGCGGTCCTCTGTTACGACGTCGGGAATGAGAGCTCCAAGTCCCCGGCCCAATCCACGTTTGCGCTCAGCCATGATCTGCTACTCCTCGATGTGCAATTTCCTCAGCTGCTTCGCGATACGAAAGCGCGCCGGATGATGATGGTTCGTATGTGATGACGGTTTGACCGTAACTCGGAGCCTCGGAGATGCGGACCGATCGGGGGATCGTCACCTCGAGGACTTGGTTGGGGAAGTGAGCCCGTACATCGTCAGCAACCTGCCGGCTGAGGTTCGTGCGGCCGTCGAACATCGTCAGGAGAATGGTCGAAATCTCCAGAGCTGGGTTCAGGTGTTTCTGAATCAGCTGGATATTCTTCAGCAGCTGGCTCAAGCCTTCGAGTGCGTAGTATTCGCACTGAATTGGAATAAGCACTTCGTTTGCTGCTACAAAAGCGTTGACGGTCAGCAAGCCCAGTGACGGGGGACAGTCGATGATCACGTAGTCGACCCGTTCGCCTGCATCCTCGCGTTCCTTTAAATAGGCGCGCAGAGCACGAACAAGACGCTGCTCACGTGCAACCAGCGAGACGAGCTCGATCTCAGCTCCTGCGAGGTCGATGGTGGCGGGGACACAGGTGAGGGTCTCGATATCAGGGCACTGGGCTACGGCTTCGAACACCGGGAGATCCTCAATCAGGACATCATAGATGCTGTTGACCTCCGTAGAGTGCTCGATGCCCAACGCGGTGCTCGCATTGCCCTGGGGGTCGATATCGATCACCAGAACCTTCAGGCCCTGGGCAGCGAGTGCGGCGGCGATATTCACCGCAGTGGTGGTCTTGCCCACCCCGCCCTTCTGATTGGCGACGGTGAAGATCCGTGTCGAATCGGGTGCTGGAAATGTCGTCGCCGCGAGGCGCTCGGCACGGCGATGGTCCCGCGCAATCTGAGCACCCAACGGAGTCGACTCATCCATGATGGGCATACTGAACTCCGTTCATCAACAAGAGCCGACTGGCTCGCAAACCGTCTCTTAGTCTACCCAACAGAGGGGACATCAGCCGACGCGAACCACTCAAGTACCCGTGTGAGAGAGGAGTATCGCCGGTGATTTGTCACGAGTGCGCGCGCCTCACTCTCCCGTCGATGTTTCACGTGAAACGCAGCGCAGCCCCCGTTGCAAGCTGTCTGCGGGCCTCGACGGAGTTATTCGAATACTAATAGAACTGCAGACTGTCAGCGGCGCCGCAGCTCAAGTACCGTGGTTGGGATCTCGAGGGACTCAGCGCCAAGGGTATGCACCTTGGGCGGTGAGAGGCGATAGCGCTTGATGTGCTTGGCTGCCTTCTTGATCTCGGTCTCGTATGACTGACCCTTGATCGCAAGCAGTCGGCCGTCCGGGCCTAGCACCGGTGTGCACCATTCGATGAGAACCGGCAGCGACTTCACGGCTCGTGCCGTCGCGACGGTGAAGATCTCCGCGTCGACGAGCTCCTCGACGCGGGCACGCACGATCCTGACGTTCTCAAGCTGCAGGTCAGCAGCAACCATCTGCAGCCACTCAACACGCCGCTCCATCGCCTCAACGAGCACTAAGCGGGTCTTCGGTCGGGCAATAGCCAGAGGAATGCCCGGCAGCCCGGCGCCAGAGCCGATATCACCGACGACGTCGGTGTCCTCGAGGAGCTCGGCCATCACCGCACAGTTGAGGATATGCCGGCTCCACAGCCGAGGCAGCTCTCTGGGCCCGAGCAGGCCCCACTCAACTCCGGTGGTCGCCAGGTGGTCGGCGAAGCGACGTGCGAGATCGATGCGCGCACCGAAGATCTCGGCCGCCGCCTCGGGTTCGGACTCGATGCCCGCACGTTCCCTCGGGTTGCCAGTGGGGGAGTGGGTGCTGTCCATCAGCGCGGCAGCTCAGGCTGACTGGATGACGACACGGCGGCGATCGCCTTCGCCGGCGGACTCAGAGTACAGCCCGGCCTTGGCGACTTCGTCGTGCACGACCTTGCGTTCGAAGGAATTCATCGGCTGGCATTCGAAGGAGTCACCGGACTCCTTGACCTTCTCAATGCCCTTCCGCGCGATCTCCCGAACGTCTTCCTTGCGCTGGTCGCGGTAGCCGTCGATGTCGAGCATCAGCCATGAACGCTGGCCCGTCGCCGTCTGCACGGCGAGCCGGGTGAGTTCCTGCAGTGCTGAGAGCGTTCGGCCCTGCTTGCCGACCAGTGTCGACAGGTTGCTGTCGCCGTCTTCGCAGACGATGGCGACCTCTGCTCGGCTGTCAGCGACATCGATGTCGATGTCACCGTCGATATCGGCGATATCGAGCAGCTCCTCAAGGTAGTCGGCTGCGATCTCGCCTTCTTCTTCAAGCAGTTCCGCACGGGTCGGCTTGGTCTCCTCGACCTGTCCGTCGGCATTGTCGGCGGCGTTGTCGGTAGCAACGGACTGATCGGCATCCGTGGTGCTGCGTTCGTCAGCGGTGTTGACCATCGAGTCTTCAGACATGCGTCGGCTCTACCTCTTCCTCTTCTTCTTCTGGCGTGCCTTGCCGACCGGCTGCTTGCGCTGGCCGCCAGCAGGCTGGGGGTTCTCGGGTTCCTCACTGATCGGCTTCGAGCCCGGCAGCGGGGACTTGCCCTTCCGGGCGCGGCGCTCCATGAGCTCCTTCTCGGCACGCGAGCCGGGAGCCGGCATGTTGCGGATGACGATGAACTGCTGGACCATCGTCCAGGAGTTCGACACGAGCCAGTAGATGAGCACGCCGAGCGGGAAGTACACACCGCCGACGGCGAAGACCACGGGCATGATATAGAGCAGCATCTTCTGCTGCTGCATGAACGGGTTGTTCATGGCAGCTTCCGACATGTTCTTGCTCATCATCTGCTTCTGCGTGATGAACTGGGTCGCGCCCATGATGATGATGAGGATCGCGGTGAGGATCTTGACCGAGATGTCACCGGTGAGGAACGTCTCGGACAGCTGAACACCGAAGATGGTCGCGCGCTCGGCCTCCTGAGCCAGTGACTGGGTCAGTCCGCCGATCGGGTCGGTTTCACCCCGGGCGACCATCGGCATGTTGAAGATGACGCGGTACAGCGAGAAGAAGATCGGCAGCTGTGCCAGCAGCGGCAGGCAGGAAGCCCACGGATTGGTGCCGTGCTTCTTGAACAGGGCCATCTGCTCTTCAGCCATGGCCTGACGGGAGAACTGGTCCTTCTTGCCCTTGTACTTCGCCTGCAGGCGCTGCACATCCGGCTGCAGCAGCTGCATCTTGCGCTGGGACTTGATCTGATAGACGAAGAGAGGAATGAGGACCGCGCGCACGACCATCGTCATGCACGCAATCGACAGCACCCAGGTCCACCCGCTGTCCGAGGGCATGCCGAGCATCTCGAAGATCTGGTGGAAGATTGTCAGAATCCAGGCTATGACCCACTTCAGTGGCCATAGAACACTGTCAATCCAGTTCATTCATTCTCTCCTCGACCGCGGCCGATGCACGGTCTGCTGGTTCGGTATCTCGTATATTGTGCCACTATTGTGGCGCCGACCCTCAATCGCCTGATCGGCTGCGGTGCCGCTGCCGTCCAGCGGCTCTTCCCTTGTTCAGCAGCTCCGACTGCTGCTCCAGAACAGAGCCGGAGACGTAGTCGATTCCGCCGGGGGAGAAGGGGTTGCAGCGCAGCAGCCGCCAGATCGTCATGACCGTTCCGCGCACGGCTCCCTTCACCTCGAAAGCATCGAGTGCGTACTTCGAGCAGCTGGGGTAGTAGCGGCACACCTGCCCGTACAGCGGTGAGATCGCCAGCCGGTACAGCCGCATCCACCAGACGAAAGGCATCCGCGGGGCGATGCGCAGAAAGTACAGGATCCGCGCCCCGGTTCCCTCGGGTGCCGGCGGCAGGGAGGAGCGGGTGTGCTCAGCTGAGTGCTTCATTCCGAGCGCGCCTCTTCTCCCCGTTGGTCAGCCCGAGCCGGTCCATCCCCTTGGTCAGGGCGCGCTCCAGTGCGGCGAAGTCCGCCTCGGCCGCAGCCGGCAGCGCTCGGATGACGAGCAGTGTGCCGTCGTCGAGGTGGTGAAGACGCGGGCGCATCAACTCCCGGAGCCTGCGCTTGACTCGATTGCGGACCACAGCGTTGCCCACTGCCTTGGAAACGACGAAACCCACGCGCGGAGCGTGGGCGTCGTCAGAAGTCCGCAGGCAGTGGACGATCAGCTGACGGGATCCGGCCTTGGTGCCCGCACGGAAGACCGACCGAAACTCATCGGGCAGTCGCATACGGTTCACCGCAGGGAGCACCGGGTCCTCAGATCCCCGAACCCGAATCTGCGCATGCGCAGCAGTGTGGGTGCGGCAGGGTCGTCGACTGTGGCACTCAGGCCGAGAGGGCCTTGCGTCCCTTGCGGCGCCGGGCAGCCAGAACGGCGCGGCCGGCGCGGGTGCGCATGCGCAGGCGGAAGCCGTGCTTCTTCGAGCGCTTGCGGTTGTTGGGCTGGAAAGTGTGCTTGCTCACGAGTGTCTCCGTCTATCTGTTGTTGCTTTCAGCCGCCGCAGGAATGCGGGCGGTTCGCACGCAGCTGGTCTCAGCTCTTGCGAGCGCAGCTGGTGGTGACGCTCCTGCGCCGAGTGGCCAAACGGGGAAGTTCGCTCATCACAACTCAAGTGGGCCCGCAACACAGGACACTCAAGTCTACGAGCGCCAGACGGGCAGGGTCAAACTCGGCTGCACCGGGGGATGAACG
Organism: Brevibacterium gallinarum; assembly: GCF_014836885.1. Classification (GTDB taxonomy): domain Bacteria; phylum Actinomycetota; class Actinomycetes; order Actinomycetales; family Brevibacteriaceae; genus Brevibacterium; species Brevibacterium gallinarum. The sequence goes on along the minus strand of NZ_JACSPY010000002.1, from coordinate 16,193 downwards.
GGACATTCCGGCGTCACACTGCGGTCAACCTGAATTCACATCGTGCCATGAACAAGCACGTCCACAACTCACAACGATGTATTTTCCACACGTTTCTCCACCGATGTGGATGATTCCGGCCCCTCTGTCGTTTTTTTCCACCGTCTGTGGAAAACTATGTGGAAGTGATGTCCCCTTGTTATCCACAGCTGAGGAGGGAGTGTTCATGCCCGAGAACACGGACACCGAGCACCTGTTGACCACCTGGCACACGGTGCTGGCGAATCTGCTGAACAACCCGACGATCACAGCCCAGCAGAAGGGCTTCCTGCAGCTGGCGGTGCCCAAGGCCATGGTCGGGGACAACCTCGTGGTCCTCTCAGTCCGTGACGACCTCACCCGCTCGACACTCGAGCGCAACCTGCGCGAGCCGCTGGCGGCAGAGTTCTCCTCCGTCCTCGGTCACGAGGTCAGCTTCGCCATTGCGATCGAACCTGACCTCGATCCGCCGCTGGCCACCCGCGAGAGCCCAGTCGACAGCCCGGCCGAGACCCCCGCTGCCGAACCCGCAGCACCGGCCACGACTGCTGCTCCGGCTGCCAGCGCACCCACCGCCTCGGGCACGGAGACCCCAGCGCCGACGACAGCCGAGATCGAGGATGCCGCGATCGAGGAAGTCCTCACGCCGGCACCGGAGGATCATGCCGGCGGCGTCAGCCAGCTGAACGAGAAGTACACCTTCGACACCTTCGTGATCGGCTCCTCGAACCGCTTCGCCCACGCTGCCGCCTTCGCGGTGGCCGAATCTCCGGCCAAGGCCTACAACCCGCTGTTCATCTACGGCGATTCGGGACTGGGCAAGACCCACCTGCTGCACGCGATCGGGCACTATGCCGCGCAGCTGTATCCCAACATCCGGGTCAAGTACGTCTCCAGCGAGGAGTTCGTCAACGACTTCATCAACACCATCGGCTCCTCGACCTCCGGTTCGCTGCGGCCGAAGTTCCAGCGCCGCTACCGCGAAGTCGACATCCTCATGATCGATGACATCCAGTTCCTGCAGGGCAAGGACGCCACCGTCGAGGAGTTCTTCCATACCTTCAATGCCCTGCACAACGAGCACAAACAGGTCGTCATCACCTCCGACCAGCCTCCGAAGATGCTCAAAGGCTTCGAGGAGCGGCTGCGCTCGCGCTTCGAATGGGGGCTGCTGACCGATGTGCAGCCGCCGGATCTCGAGACCCGGTTCGCGATTCTGCGCAACAAGTCGATCGCCGAGGGGCTGCAGGTCCCTGACAACGTCCTGGAGTACATCGCCTCACGCGTGTCCTCGAACATCCGCGAGCTCGAGGGGGCGCTGGTGCGGCTGACAGCCTTCGCCAATCTCAACGACCAGGAGATCGACATGTCCCTGGCCGAGACGGTGCTCAAGGACTACATCACCCATGAGGACACCCCGGAGATCACCGCGACCGACATCATGGGACAGACCGCAGCATACTTCGGGCTCACCCTCGAGGATCTGTGCGGCTCGAGCCGGTCGCGGACACTGACGACTGCCCGGCAGATCGCTATGTATCTGTGCCGTGAGCTCACCGATCTGTCGCTGCCGAAGATCGGCCAGGAGTTCGGCGGCCGTGACCACACGACTGTCATGCATGCGAACAAGAAGATCCGCACGCAGATGGCCGAGCGGCGCAATCTCTATACGCAGGTCACCGAGCTGACAAATCGCATCAAACAGCAGCATCGTCTTTGAAACGATACAGAACATGATCTTCACAGCTGTGGAAAACTCTGTGTGCAAAGGGGTTCACACCGGGGTGCGACCGGTGTACGATGCCGGCCCGTCGGTGGACGCGTGTGGAAGCACATCGGTGTGATTTACAGGGTGTGGAGCGACGCGTGTGGTTCGTCAACAGCTCATCCACCGCAGTGAATCGGGCGCTCGGCGCGTGAATGCTCGATGACACCGATGTGATTACACAGGATCCACAGGTGCTACTGACACGACTGCCTATTCATCCATCGAGCTTCCCGAGCGCACCGCTCATTGCTCGGCGGGCTGTGCATGAGCGAACGGCCCGGAAGGGGCATGACTCGACAAAGGTGTGACCCGGCAGAGGCGTGACCGGGCAGGGACGTGACATCCTCGCTGCCGCGTGACATGGTGCTTGTCACCGCAGCACTGACGAAGCTCCAGGTCAAGCACGATTTCGGGCTCCATGCAATTGCCCACGCCGATAGCCCGGTGTAAAGTTTCAGTGCGCTGTCGTGTCCACATCCAGGGCACGGCAGAAGCCCATTCACCACACCGGCCAGCACCCTCGATACCGCAGGAGAACCGTGAACACCGACGCAGCGCAACCCGTGAAGTTCAAAGTCGATCGCGACGTCCTGGCCGAGGCTGTCACCTGGGCGACCAAGAGCCTCCCGCAGCGTCCCGCGGTTCCCGTCCTCACCGGTATCCTCATCACCGCCGATGCCAGCGGCTCGGTGCAGCTGGCCGTCTTCGACTACGAGGTCTCCTCACGTGCTGAGATCGCCGCTGAGGTCGAATCCGCCGGCACGGTCCTCGTCTCCGGCCGGCTGCTGGCCGAGATCGCCAAGGCGCTGCCCAACCAGCCGGTGATCCTCGAACAGCAGGACAACAAAGTGTCGCTGACCTGCGGTTCGTCCCGCTTCGCGCTCATGACGATGCCCGTCGAGGAGTACCCGGCCCTGCCAGAGATCCCCGAGACCTCGGGCATGGTCGCCGCCAGCGACTTCCAGCACGCTGTCTCCCAGGCCACCATCGCCACCTCCAAGGACGACACGCTGCCGATCCTCACCTCGGTCCGGGTCGAAATCGAAGGCGAGACGATCACCCTGCTGGCCACCGACCGCTACCGCCTGGCCGTGCGCGAATTCACCTGGAACCCGCGCCGCCCGGACTTCTCGGCCACCGCCCTCGTCAGGGGCCGGACCCTCTCCGATGCCGCAAAGGCGATGGGCGGCGACGTCGAGATCGCGCTGGCCGAATCCGGCGGCAAGGAGATGCTCGCCTTCTCCGCCAACGGCAGGGTCACGACCTCGCTGCTAGTCGAGGGCGACTACCCTAAGGTCCGCTCGCTGTTCCCCAAAGAAGTCGCCATCACCGCGGTGTGTGAGACCGGAACGCTGCGTGAGGCCGTGCGCCGCGTCAGCCTCGTCGCCGAGCGCAACACCCCGATCAAGTTCGAGTTCGCCGACGGTGCGCTCACCCTGCGCGCCGGCGCCGGCGACGACGCCCAGGCCAGCGAATCGCTGCCGGTCGACATCAGCGGTGAGGACATCTCCACCGGCTTCAACCCGCACTTCATCGCAGAGGGCCTGGCCGCCATCGACAAGCCCTACGTCCGGTTCTCCATGACCGAACCGAAGAAGCCGGTCGTCATCTCCGGCCAGGACGAAGCCGACAGCGAACTCGACACCTCCTACCGCTACCTGCTCATGCCGGTCATGCGGTTCTGATGTGGGTTTCGAGACTTCTTCTCCGCGACTTCCGCTCCTACCCGCAGCTCAGCCTTGATCTGCAGCCGGGTGTGACGACCTTCGTTGCGCCCAACGGCTGGGGGAAGACGAATCTCGTCGAATCGATCGGCTACCTCGCCGCGCTGCGCTCCCACCGCGTGGCCGGCGACCAGCCGCTCGTGCGCAGCGGGGCCGAGCAGGCGACGATCTCCGCACTCGCCCACCGCGGCGCCCGCCAGGTCACCCTCGAGGTGACGATCAGATCCAAGGGTGCCAACCTTGCCCGCATCAACCGCTCACCGGTGCGCGCCCGCGATGTCCTCGGCCTCGTCCACGCCGTCGTTTTCGCCCCTGAGAACCTCGCCCTCGTCAAGGGCGATCCGGCCGAGCGCCGGCAGTACCTCGATGACCTGCTCATCGCCCGCCAGCCGCGCTTCGCCGGGGTCATCGCCGATCACCAGCGGGCCCTGCGCCAGCGCAACGCGCTGCTCAAGAGCCTGCGCTCGAACCGGGACCCCGGTCTGGAGGCCACACTCGACATCTGGGATGAGGCATTCGCCGAGGCCAACGCCCAGCTCGTGCTCGGCCGGCGGCAGCTGCTCGAAGAGCTGCGTGCGCCGGTCACCGCCGCCTTCGCCCACATCGCCTCCGGTGCCGCCGAGGCCCGCCAGCAGGTCGACCTCGACTACGTCTCCCGTCTCGACTACCGCGGCATTGACGATGCCCGCACCGCCGCCGAGGTGGTCGTCGCCGGGCTCGCGCAGCGGCGCCGGGTCGAGATCGAGCGCGGGCTCACCCTCGTCGGGGCTCAGCGCGATGACGTCGAACTGCTCATCGGGGGAGTGCCGGCCAAAGGGTACGCCTCACACGGAGAGTCCTGGTCCCTGGCCCTGGCCCTGCAGCTGGCCGGCTGGGAGCTGCTCAGCGGTGAGGACGGAGTGCCGGACGATCAGCCGGTGCTCGTGCTCGATGACGTCTTCGCCGAACTCGACGCCGATCGCCGCCGCCGGCTCGCCGAGCGGATCGACGGGGCCGAACAGGTGCTCATCACCGCCGCGGTCGCCGGTGACATTCCGGACAATCTCAGCGGGCGCATCGTCGACCTGCCCGCACACGTCGCCGAGGCGGGAGCCGATGAGCAGTCCTGAGCACCTCGTGCCCGTCGCCAGCCTGGAGGCCCTCGACCGGATCCGGCGGATGGCTGACTCCGAGTTCCGGCCGCTGTCGCGCGGGCCGCGCCGCAGCTTGGCCGGAATGCGGCGAGCCGAGATCGCCTACTCCTCCGCCCGGCCGGACCCGCGCGATCCGCAGCCCTTGGACTCGAGTCTCAAGGCGCTGGTGAAGACCCAGGGCTGGACGAACAACCTCGACGTCGGGGCAGTGCTCGGCCGCTGGCCGGAGCTCGTCGGCAAGAACGTCGCCGCCCACTGCACTCCGGAGAAGTTCGATCCGCCGGTGCTCGTCATCCGCGCGTCGTCGACGACGTGGGCGACTCAGCTGACGATCCTGCGCAGCCAGCTGCTCGATCGGTTCGAACGCGAACTCGGCCGCCGCATCATCGACGACATCGAGATCATCGGACCGGTGCAGCGCTCGTGGAAACACGGCAGACGCTCAGTCAGAGGTCGGGGTCCTCGAGACACCTACGGATAGACTCCACTGCGATATGCCTGTCACCATCCTCCTTGCCCAGCTGCGCAGCGGCGAGCTGCTCGAGCGGCTGACCGCCCACACCCCGCCGGCGCACGGCACCCTCGTCTTCCTGCTCATCGGCGCGATCATCGCCGCCGTGCTCGTCATTCCGCGCGCGATGTGGCGGATGACCGGCCTCATCGTCACCGTCGTCCACGAACTCGGGCACGGCTTCGCCGGACTCATGCTCGGCCGCAGATCACTGGCGATCCGCATCGCACCCGACCAATCCGGGCTCGCGCTCTCCCGCGGGACCGGCACCTCGGCGCCGTGGATGACCTTCTGGGGCTACCCGGCACCGGCACTCATCGGCTCGCTGCTCATCTTCGCCGCCCTGTTCGGCTATCCGGCCCCAGCCCTGGCGGCCGCGGCCGTGCTGCTCGTCATCTCGCTCGTCTTCATGCGGGGGTTCCTCGCGGTGGCCGTCACCGCACTGACCGCCGCACTCGCCGGCTTCCTGGTGTTCTGGGCAGCACCGGTGATCGCCTCCTATGCCGCACTCGGCGCCGGGCTCTTCCTGCTCCTCGGGGCGTGGAAGGCATTCGGCAACCTGCTCGCCGCCCACGCCCGCGGCGATCGCGGTCAGTCCGATGCCGCGCTCCTCGCCCGTGCCACTGGCGTGCCGGCCGGCGTGTGGATCGTGCTCATGCTCCTCACGATGGCCGGATTCACCGCCCTGAGCGCCTGGGGCGTGTGGCACCATCTCCAGGTGCTGGCCTGAACCGGAATCGCGAGTCCGCAGACCGCGTTGAGAGCCGCTGAGAGCCCCTGAGACGAGTCGGAGTACGTTTGCGGGCCTGAAAACATGGAAAAAGGCCGATTGCGGGCCGCGCAGGGCATGATCTCGCCGCGCGAGCAGGTAGAATGGACAGGGTTGTTCAACTGCGACAAGGAGACACATGGCTACTGAGGAGAACCGGGAATACGATGCCGGTGATATCACCGTTCTCGAAGGACTCGAAGCGGTTCGCAAACGGCCTGGCATGTACATCGGCTCCACCTCCGAACGCGGCCTGCACCACCTTGTCTACGAAATCGTCGACAACTCCGTCGACGAGGCACTGGCCGGATACTGCGACCACATCGAGGTCGTCATCCGCGCCGACGGCTCCGTTCAGGTCACCGACAACGGCCGCGGCATCCCGGTGGCCATGCACCCGACCGAGGGCATCCCGACGCTGCAGGTCGTGCTGACGATCCTGCACGCCGGCGGCAAGTTCGGCGGCGGCGGGTACGCCGTCTCCGGCGGTCTGCACGGGGTGGGCTCCTCTGTCGTCAACGCCCTGTCCGAACGCCTCGACGCCGAGGTCCACCGCGATGGCCATGTGTGGCGGCAGGACTACCGCCGCGGCGTGCCCACCGGTGAAGTCACCAAGGGCGAGCAGACCGACAGGACCGGCACCATCATCACCTTCTGGCCGGACCCGGAGATCTTCGACACCACCGAATTCACCTTCGAGGTGCTGCGCTCCCGGTTCCAGCAGATGGCCTTCCTCAACAAGGGCCTGAAGATCTCGCTGACCGATGAGCGAGCCGAGGAGATCGACGACGACGACGTCCAGCTCGAAGCCGAGGACACCGCCGAGGTCAAGCCGCGCAGCGTCACCTACCTGTACGAGAACGGACTGCTCGACTACGTCCAGCACCTGACGGCGACGAAGAAGACCGAAGTCGTCCACGACGACGTCATCGCCTTCGAAGCCGAGGACACCGAGCAGCAGATCGCGCTCGAGGTCGCCATGCAGTGGACCAGCTCGTACGCCGAATCCGTCCACACCTACGCCAACACCATCAACACGCATGAGGGCGGCACCCATGAGGAGGGCTTCCGCACCGCACTCACCAGCCTCATCAACGCCTACGCCCGCGAGCAGAAGCTGCTGCGGGAGAAGGACGCCAACCTCACCGGCGACGATGTGCGCGAGGGACTGACCGCCGTCGTGTCCGTCAAGCTCGGCGAGCCGCAGTTCGAAGGCCAGACGAAGACGAAGCTGGGCAACTCCGAAGCCAAGAGCTTTGTCCAGCGCATCGTCCGCGATGAGCTCGGCCACTGGCTCGAATCGAACCCGGCCCAGGCCAAGGAGGTCGTGCGCAAGGCGATCCAGGCCTCGCAGGCCCGGATGGCCGCCCGCAAGGCCCGCGAGGCCACCCGCCGCAAGGGCCTGCTCGAATCCTCCGGCATGCCCGGCAAGCTGCGCGACTGCCAGTCGAAGGACCCGACCGTCTCGGAGATCTTCATCGTCGAGGGCGACTCCGCCGGCGGTTCGGCGCTGCAGGGCCGTGACGCGATCCACCAGGCGATCCTGCCGATCCGCGGCAAGATCCTCAACGTCGAGAAGGCCCGCCTCGACCGCGCCCTGGGCAACCAGGAGGTGCAGTCGCTCATCACCGCCTTCGGCACCGGGATCGGCGAGGAGTTCGACCTCGACAAGCTGCGCTATCACAAGATCGTGCTGATGGCCGACGCCGATGTCGACGGCCAGCACATCGCCACGCTGCTGCTGACGCTCATCTTCCGCTACATGCGCCCGCTGGTCGAGCACGGCTACGTGTACCTGGCGACCCCGCCGCTGTACCGGATCAAGTGGTCGAACGCCGAACACGAATACGCCTACTCCGACCGGGAGCGCGACGCCCTGCTCACCGACGGCCGCGCCTCGGGCAAGCGGCTGCCGAAGGATCAGGCGATCCAGCGCTACAAGGGCCTGGGCGAGATGAACTACAGCGAACTGTGGGACACGACGATGAACCCGGACTACCGGCTGCTCAAGCAGGTCACCCTCGATGACGCGATGAAGGCCGATGAGATCTTCGCCGTGCTCATGGGTGAGGATGTCGAATCCCGCCGCCAGTTCATCCAGGAGAACGCCAAGGACGTCCGGTTCCTCGACATCTGATCCACCGGCCCGGCCTGCCGCCGGCCTCCCAGGCTCCCACCGCCTCGGGAGCGGAGCAGCAGGCCGGATGCCACCGAAGAGTTTCTGCACACGACTGACGAATACAAGAGGTAAACAGCCCCGTGGCCGATGACACTGACAACACCCAGCCAGGCGACCAGCAGCCCGAGGACGGCCCCGTGATCTCCCCGGAGACCGGCACCCCCGTCGCCGCCCGCGTCGAGAAGGTCGACCTCAATCTGGAGATGCAGCGCTCCTACCTCGACTACGCGATGAGCGTCATCGTCGGGCGTGCGCTGCCGGATGTGCGCGACGGCCTCAAGCCCGTCCACCGCCGCGTGCTCTACGCGATGTACGACGGCGGCTACCGGCCGGACCGGTCCTTCAACAAGTGCTCGCGCGTCGTCGGCGATGTCATGGGCCACTACCACCCGCACGGCGACACGGCGATCTACGATGCGCTCGTGCGCCTCGTGCAGCCGTGGTCGATGCGCTACCCGCTCATCGCCGGGCAGGGCAACTTCGGCTCCGCCGGCGACGACGGTGCCGCAGCCCCGCGATACACCGAGTGCCGGATGGCGCCGCTGGCCATGGAGATGGTCCGCGACATCGAAGAGGACACCGTCGACTTCCAGGACAACTACGACGGGCGCAACACCGAGCCGGTCTACCTGCCTGCCCGGTTCCCCAACCTGCTCGTCAACGGCTCGGCCGGCATCGCCGTTGGCATGGCGACGAACATCCCGCCGCACAATCTGCGCGAGGTCGCCAAGGCTGCCCAATGGCTGCTGGCCAACCCCGAGGCGGAGAAGGACGAAGCCCTCGAAGCGATCCTCGGCATCGTGCAGGGTCCCGACTTCCCCAACGGCGCGACCATCCTCGGCCGCAAGGGCATCGACGACGCCTACCGCACCGGCCGCGGGTCGATCACCCAGCGCGCCGTCGTCGAGGTCGAGGAGATCCAGGGACGGACCTGCCTCGTCGTCACGGAGCTGCCCTACCTCGTCAACCCCGACTCGCTGGCCACCAAGATCGCCTCCTACGTCAAGGACGGCAAGGTCGCCGGCATCGCCGACCTGCGTGATGAGTCCTCCGGCCGTGTCGGCCAGCGACTGGTCATCGTGCTCAAGCGCGACGCCGTGGCCAAGGTCGTGCTCAACAACCTGTACAAGCACACCTCGCTGCAGGAGAACTTCTCAGCCAATATGCTCGCCCTGGTCGACAATGTGCCGCGCACCCTGTCGATCGACGCGTTCCTGCGGCTGTGGGTCAAGCACCAGATCGACGTCATCGTCCGGCGCACGAAGTTCCGCCTGAAGAAGGCTGAGGAGCGCGCCCACATCCTGCGCGGCTACCTCAAGGCCCTCAACGCCCTCGACGAGGTCATCGCGCTCATCCGCCGCTCACCGTCGTCCGATGAGGCGCGCAGCGGACTGATGGAGCTGCTCGATGTCGACGAGATCCAGGCGAACGCGATCCTCGACCTGCAGCTGCGCCGGCTGGCCGCCCTCGAACGCCTCAAGATCGAAGAAGAGGCCAAGAAGATCGAGGAGCTCATCAAGGAGTACCACCACATCCTCGACACCCCGGCCCGGCAGCGCGAGATCGTCTCCGAGGAGCTGCAGGACATCGTCGACCGCTACGGCGATGACCGCCGCACCCGGATCCTCGCCGGCTTCGACGGCGATGTCTCGATGGAGGACCTCATCCCCGAGGAGGAGGTCGTCGTCACGATCACCCGCGGCGGGTACGCCAAGCGCACCCAGTCGGCGCTCTATCGCGCCCAGCATCGCGGCGGCAAGGGCATCACCGGTGCGCGGCTGCGCGGCGATGACGTCGTTGACCACTTCTTCGTCACTTCGACGCACAACTGGCTGCTGTTCTTCACCAACACCGGCCGGGTCTACCGTGCCAAGGCCTATGAGCTGCCCGAGGGATCCCGTGACGCCAAGGGCCAGCACGTGGCGAACCTGCTGGCGCTGCAGCCGGACGAGACGATCGCCCAGGTGCTGTCGATCCGCGACTACGACGAAGCCGAATACCTCGCACTGGCGACGAAGTCCGGCCTGGTGAAGAAGACCCGGCTGGTCGAATACGACTCCAACCGCACCGGCGGGGTCATCGCGATCAACCTGCGTGAGATCACCCCCGGTGTGCCCGATGAGCTCGTCTCCGCTCGCCTCGTCTCACCTGAGGACGATCTGCTGCTCGTCTCCCGGAAGGGCATGTCGATCCGGTTCAAGGCAAGCGATGAGTCGATCCGGCCGATCGGCCGTGCCACCTCGGGTGTCACCGGCATGAAGTTCAAGGACGACGATCAGCTGCTGACGATGGATGTCATGACTCCCGACAGCTACGTCTTCGTCGTCACCGAAGCCGGATTCGCCAAGCGCACCCCGATCGAGGAGTACCGGCTGCAGGGCCGCGGCGGCTTCGGCATCAAGGTCGCCAAGATCACCGAACAGCGCGGCGATCTGGTCGGCGGGCTCATCGTCTCCGACGGCGAGGAGGTGCTCGTCGTCATGGAGCGCGGTAAAGTGGTCCGGTCCTCGATCGACGAGGTGCCTGCCAAGGGACGCAATACTATGGGAGTAGTATTTGCGAAACCGGGAAAGAACGATCGCATCATCGCCGTCACCCGCGGCCCGGAGAAGGTCGTCGAGGACGAAGCCGAGACCCCGGTCGATGCTGAGGCCGAGGCGGCAGCCGAAGCCGCAGAGGTGGCGCGCGAGGATGAAGGACAAGCATGACTGACAGCGAACAGAAACCCGCCAAGGTGATCCGGGCATCCTCCGGCTCGACCCGCCTGTCTGCCAGCGGCAACGGCAACAGCTCCGAGACCTCCGCCTCGAACGCGGCGAAGACGACGACGAGCACTGCCGTCTCCAGCGGCAAGCACCCCGGCAGCGGGGAGGGCAAGCCGCGCAGCGTCAAGGCGGGCACCACCCGGCTCAAGGCCGGCTCCGGCACCGAGGCGGGCAGCAATCCCAGCGGGACCGCCGCCTCGGCAGTGGGCTCAGGACCGAACCAGACGACCGGATCGGGTCCGCGCGGCGCGGAAGCGTCGGGTTCCGGGCCCTCGGGCACTGCGCGCATCGCCGGCATCCGGGAGGAGCAGGCCGCTACGGCTGACGGCTCCGTGCGCGCCTCGGCGGGACCGGTGCGGATGAGCGGCAAGACGAAGAAGAAGGGCCCGCGCACCGTGCGGCTCACCGTCGCCACCGTGGACCCGTGGTCGGTCATGAAGATGTCGTTCCTGCTGTCGCTGGCGATCGGCATCGCCACGGTCATCGCAGCCCTCGTGCTGTGGCTCGTGCTGCAGGCCACCGGCACGCTCAGCGGCATCCAGTCGACGCTGACCGAGCTGGCCGGCACCGAGGGTGCCGACAAGGTCATCGGCATGTTCAGCCTCGGACGCGTGCTGTCCTTCGCCGTCATCCTCGCGCTGGTGAACATGGTGCTGATGACCGCGCTGTCGACGCTGTTCGCGTTCCTGTACAACATCGGATCGACGCTCGTCGGCGGCTTCCACCTCAAGCTCACCGACGACTGATCGGCAACCATCCTCAGCACAGGCCGGTGCGGCGCAGCGAGCGTCGCGCCGGCCCCTGCATTGCAGGTCAGAAGCCGATTTTGCACTGACCGGGGGCAGTGTGTATATTGGTTCCTCGGGTCATCCCACACGGGCCTATAGCTCAGGCGGTTAGAGCGCTTCGCTGATAACGAAGAGGTCAGAGGTTCAAGTCCTCTTAGGCCCACGCAATCATTCGAAACGGACATCGGGAGATGACGTGAAGAAGTGGTTGACGCTGACCGGCGTCCTCTCTGCTCTTGCAGGAGTGCTGGTGGTGTTCCGGGGCCACCGCCGCCGGCAGCACGAACAGTGGTCGTCCTACACTGACCAGGTGTAGAATAGACCCACCCTTGGGGGTATGGCGCAATTGGTAGCGCATCTGCTTTGCAAGCAGAGGGTTAGGGGTTCGAGTCCCCTTACCTCCACCAGATTGGATGTACTAGAACACCTGACATCGGTTGATGTTGGTGTGAGGGCGGCGAACGGCTCGTTGAGCTGGATCGCCGCTTTTTCGTCTTCGGTGATGAGGATGCGCTGGTAGAAGGCTTGGTTGGCGAGCCGTTTGCCGTGGTCGTCGGTGCGGGCATACATCTTGGCGCAGTCGGCGAGTAGTCGTAGGGCGGTGGCGAGGTGTTGGCGGGGGCTTTCGTGGTCGTGTCGTTCGGCTTCCAGCCGTTTGCTGACGTCGGCCAGGGCGATCCTGATCCGGTCTTGGTGCCGTTTCAACGTTGGTAGGTCGATGGCGTCGGCGAAGTGGGCTTCGAGGAGCTTGTCCGCTTCGGCTTCCAGCCGGTGCTTGCTGGTGGTGAGGTCGGTGATGGTCTGGGACCGTTCAGCCAGGCGCTCATCGAAGGCGGCCTCGACTCGCTGCGCGAGCTGTGCGTAGGTGGTCGGGGTGATGGCGATGTGTTGGTAGCAGTCGGTGACGAGTTGTTCGGCGATGCCGACGGGCACGGCCTTCCTCGTGCAGCGGGTGCGTTTGGTGGCTCGGCCGGTGCAGATGTAGTAGGCGTAGCGGATGCCTTGTTTGTTGCGGGCGTAGTCGAGCTGCAACCGGGCGTTGCAGGTGCCGCAGTACAGGGTGCCTTTGAGGTAGTGGTCGTGTTTGCGGCGGCGTTCTCCGGCGGTGACGCGGGTGTCCAGGAGGGTCTGGACCTGCAGCCAGGTCTCGGGGTCGACGATGGGTTCGTGGGCGCCGGGGTGGAGGGCGCCTTGGTAGCGGACCTGCCCGATGTAGTACGGGTTGCGCAAGAGTTTGAAAAACGTGGACCGCCCGACGGGTCCAGATGGTCGTTTCGGGGTGGGGACGGTGGTCAATCCTCGGGCGGTGGCTTCGGCGAGGAGGTCGGGGACGGTGTGTTCGCATTTGGCGTGGGTGTCGAACACCCAGCGGATGAGGGGTGCCCTGTCGGGGTCGATCTCGACGGTGCGGTACTCCCAGCCGTGCTCGTCCTTGCGTCGGATGTTGAGGTAGCCGATGGGTGCCCGGCTCGGGGTGCCGCCTGCGGCGACTTTTTGGGTCATGCCTTTGGTGACTTCGGCGGCGAGGTTGCGGGAGTAGAACTCCGCGATCGAGGACATGATGCCGTGCAGCAGCATGCCGGAGGGGGTTTCGTCGATGTTCTCGGTGGCGGAGACCAACTGGACGCCGGCGTCGATGAGGTGGCGGTGGATGTCGACGTCATCGAGCCGGTTGCGGGCCAGCCGATCGACCTTGTGCACGATGCAGTAGGTGACTTGATGGGTCGCGATGTAGGCGAGCATTCGTTGCAGCTCGGGCCGCTTCGCCGACCTGGCTGACTCGCCGGCGTCAACGAACTCAGCGACCACCTGGGCGCCGAGGGTTTCGGCTTTGCGGCGGTTCGCCTCTCGCTGGGCCGGGATGGAGAATCCTTCGTCATGCCCGCCGGTGGTGGCTTGTTCCTTGGTGGAGACTCGCTGGTAGGTCACCGCCGTCACCCGCCCCTCACCTGGCATGTTCAGGGTCTTCGTGTCGGCGGTGGTCGTCATGATCGGTGGTCCTCGTCGTCGGGCCTGCATCGGGTTCGGGCTGCGGGGTGTGGGCGTGGAGACAATCGTCCAGGTGCAGCACCAGCGCGACCAGCCGGTCCATGTCCGGCTTGCCCCGGGGCACGGGTTCGGCGATCAACCTGCGCCCGTTCGGTGTGGTGCGCGCATACCTCATGCCCCACAGGTGGGCACCTCACTCCCGAAAGGAAGCCGGTGGTGGTGACGGTTCCGGCAAATTTCCGGCACCGCTCGCTCCGCCGGAACATGGCGGGACGATGTCGGGTGGGGTGGTTCACGGCGGGGGAAAATTTCCCCCACCGTGCAACCCAACCCAAAGATGCACGATCCGTACAGCCTCGCAGCGGCCCCCGATACCGGGGTCCCACTGACGGTTCACTCTGCAGGTGCGCACCACGACCCCAAGAAGACCCCGTCGCGGTGGGCCTCCACTGATACTCCAGGTGAGGGGTACATGTCGAGCAGATCAGTCATGGATGAGCGGATCACCGTCCGATCTGCGCGTTTTCCGGTCATCGTCGGTGGCGGAAAGGGGTTGTCCGCACCACAAGCAACCGGTCAGGTCATCTGCCGTCTGTCGGGTCCGCTGCCGGTAATCGGCCCGATACGCGGTCGGGGTGACTCCCATGAGCTTGGCGAACTGCTCCGCCGCATGGCCTCGATTCCTCCACCCCACCCGGACCTCGATCTGATCGACCGTCATATCCGACTCCCGCAACAGCCGTGCCATCTCCCGCACCCGCAACCGAGCCAGCAGCATGATCGGCGGGACGCCGAACTGATTCACGAACAGGCCCCCGAGCCGTGACCGCGACAGGTGTGCATCCTGTGCGAGTTCGGCCAAGGTCCACCGGTGAGCGAGATCGGCCCGCATCCGAATGACCGTGTCACGGATCTCTGTCCTGGCAGGGCCGAGGCCAGAGCGCTCTGTGGCTGTCATCGGGGTAGCTCGCTTCGCTGTCCACAGCACGGGCATTTCAGGCTTGCTCGTTGGGTCGCGGTGAGTCGGTACGCGGATGGACTGACCCCGATGATGGCGGTGAACTGTCGTGCGGCGTGGCCGCGGCTGCGCCACCCGACCCGTGTCATGGCGACACCGATCGGAAGGTCGGTTTCGACCAGGAGCTCGGCCAGTCTGTGGGCTCGAACGTGAGCCAGGTACTGGATGGGCGGCATCCCGAAGCTTTGGCTGAAGGCCCTGCCCAGTTGTGACGTGGACAGGTGCACGAGGTCGGCAAGGTCACGAAGTCGCCAATCCCGTCCGGGGTCTTGAGCGAGGAGCCGTGCTGCATGGTGTGCGGCTGTCTCGGTCGGGCACGCATGGCTGGGGGTGGTCTCGTCAGGGCAGACTCGCCACGAGGGGTCGATGCTCATCGCCGCCGCCTTCCTGAGGACGACTGCGTGCGGCGGGACGGTGGCGAGGAGCCCGTGGTCTTGAACAAGTCCACCCATGCCTCGACGGGCAGGTCCTTCGGCAGTCCGGCAGCGGTCATACCGTGGCCCCTCAGCCATGCCTGTGCCGCCTGTGGTGAGCTGAGTGCGGTGGTGCGTGCGAGGATCTGGGCGAGCCCGCGGCCGGGACCGGTGTAGACGCGGTGGACCAAGGCGTGGAACTGGCGCCGCCGTGCCGGGGACACCAGCGGGTGTTCGCGGCGGTGAAGGGTGAGGATTCCGCCGTCGACTCCCGGACGTGGGGTGAACGCGCGGGCTGGAACACGACTGTGCAGCGTGAAGGTGAACCAGGGCGCCCATTGTGCGGTCATCATCGTGGCACCGCCAACTCCTGCTCTGCGCCGCGCGACTTCCCATTGCACGAGCACGATTGCATCGGTCCATGCGGGTGCGTGCAGGATGCGTCGCAGTATGGCTGTGGTCTGGTGAAATGGCAGGTTGCCGACGAGCACATGCGCAGACGTGGGAAGCCGGTAGGTCAGGAAGTCGTCGGCGACAACCTCCACGTGCGGTGGGAGTCGTTGGGTCAAGCGTCGGGCGAGTCGGGTGTCGATCTCGACGGCTGTCACCGGTCGCCCAAGCCGGGCTAGCGGGGTGGTGAGTGCTCCGTCACCGGGGCCGATCTCGATGATCGGGCCCTCGGTGGCAGCCACGAGCCGTGTGATCGTGGCAATGGTGGATGGGTCAGTCAGGAAGTTCTGGCCGTGCTCATGACGGCCACCTCGATAGGTAGACACTGTTTGCTCCGTGGTTGTTGCGGAGCCGGGCACGCTTAAGAGCCGCCCGGCCGTGACGCCGGGGGCGGGAGCAACAACCTGTGGAGGGTGCTCGCCGCCGTTAGCGGCTGCGCAGACGCAGCGAAGCAGTGCCGTAAACCAACATGCCAACCAGCTTAGGCGACCCCACCGCCACTCCGCGACTCCAATACCTCGTCCACACCCCAAGATGCGCAGATCCGTATCACCACCGGCCAGAACCAGCTCACAGGCCGTCCGCGCCCAACTGTCGCGCGTCAGACTTAGTGGCAGGGCCGTTATGTAGGTCCTGAAGGAGAGTCAGACATGGGTAGACCACCCTCG
>NZ_JACSPY010000029.1 GCF_014836885.1 Brevibacterium gallinarum | reverse complement strand
AACCCGGAAGCTAAGCCTGCCAGCGCTGATGGTACTGCACTCGACAGGGTGTGGGAGAGTAAGACACCGCCGCAATTATCTTTAAGCGAAGAGCCCTGACCATGGCGGTCGGGGCTCTTCGTCATTCAGAGCTTCATCGACTCAGAACTGAGTCAGGCAAACCGCTCACCGTTGCCCGGTTCAACCGATCACCGGTTGCGCATACGCTAAGGGCATGGATCAAATCACCTTTCTGACCGGCGCCGGGATCTCAACTGGAGCCGGCATCCCGGACTTCCGCGGGCCGGAGGGGATCTGGACGACGGATCCGGAAGCCGAGCTCACCTCGACCCTGTCGCACTACCTCGGCAGCGCCTCCATCCGGCAGAAGGCCTGGCAGTACCGGTCGCAGTCGCGCTTCTGGGAAGCGGCACCGACGAAAGCTCACACTGCGATCGCCGACTTCGAAAAGCGCACCGGCAGGGTGCGCGGCATCATCACACAGAACGTCGATGGCCTCCACCAGATGGCCGGCAGCTCTCCTGAGCTCGTGCATGAAGTCCACGGCAATGTGCGTACCTGGAGGTGTGAAGACTGCCAGGCACGCGGCCCGATGCAGGAGATGATCTCACGGGTGCGTGCCGGAGAGGTCGAACCGCGCTGCCCCGACTGCGGTGGGATCATCCGCGCCACGACGATCCTCTTCGGTGAGATGCTCGATTCAGACGTGCTCGAGGCGGCCATCGACGCTGCTGAGGACTGTGAGGTCATCGTCGCCGTCGGCACCAGCCTTAACGTCACTCCGGTCGCATCACTGTTCCCGCTGGCCATTGAGAACGGCGCTGTGGGGTACATCGTCAACGCCGAGCCGACGCCCTTCGACGCCTGGGCAGATGACGTCCTCGACGGAGACATCGAAGACGTGCTCCCGCCGTTGCTCGCCACGCTCGGCTGAAGCCTCAGCTCATTCCTCACGAGCTCGTGGAGCGGTGGGCAGCTGCAGGAACTCAGCGACCACCTCGGCGCCGGCCACGGTGACCTCATCGTCCGGGCGGATGAGGCGATCGGGGGTCAGCAGCATGCTGTACTCTCGCCCGACGTGGGTGCCGCTTGCCGAGACGTCGATGAGTGAGCCGTTGTCGACATAGCCGACCTTCTCAGAGACCCGCCGGCTTGAGCTGTTGCCTTCGAAGTAGGACGTCACGAGCTCGCGGGCGCCGAAGCGATCGAAGCACGTCACAGCGATGACCTGGCGCATCCGGGTGCCGATGCCACGTCCCTGATGCTTCCGGCTCAGCCATGATCCTGTGGCCACCGTGCGGCGTTCGGCGAAGGCGCGGGCGCCAGCGCTCTGCACACCGACAGCCTCGCCGTCGACGCGCACCGTGAGTTCGAGCGTCCACTTCTCAGGGCTGGTCGCAGCACGCGTGCGCCAGTGGAAGGTTGCCAGACTCCGGGCGACGTCCTCGGCCGTGCCCTGATCCCAGTCGACGATGAACGCGCCGGGATGTGTCTGCACCCCGCCGGCAGCAAGCGCTGCCAACTCGGGCAGGTCGGAGTCGCGTACGGGGGAGAGGGTCATGTTCCCGCACGTGATCGTCAGTGCGTAGGGAGGCCAGATCTCTTCAAGGGACATCACATCGGTGTGCGGCATGGAGTGAAGCCTAGCTGTACTTCCCGGTGAGGTTGTGAACGCGGTCTGCTGGTGAGAGTCCCCCAATCGCGGTGTGGGCTCGATGGTGATTG
>NZ_JACSPY010000028.1 GCF_014836885.1 Brevibacterium gallinarum | reverse complement strand
GAGGGTGGTCTACCCATGTCTGACTCTCCTTCAGGACCTACATAACGGCCCTGCCACTAAGTCTGACGCGCGACACTAGCACGCTCATCGCAGTGATGGACTTTCCAGATCCAGATTCACCGACCACAGCTAGAACTTCACCCCTCTCCACTGAGAGTGACACGTTTTCAACCGCCGGCGCGATCGATGCATCGTTCTGGAAGCCTACGTTGAGACCAGTGATCTCTAGTATGCTGTTGTGGTTCGGACTGTTCACGTTAAGCTCCTGAATTGTGTCCGGCGATAGCAAAGCGGCGGTTACGCAGGCCGGGGTTGATATTGCGAGTACGATCGACATCTTCCACGTCGATGTCGACAACTGTGAGTCCCGGTTGCGTACCTAGATCGGTCAGCTGCAATCCCATCGGATCGAAGATTGCTGATCTACCAATTGAGCGTTCCCCGGATTCTCCTGATCCTACGACGAAGAAGCCGTTCTCAATTGCACGAGCACGTAGAAGTGTGAGCCAATGCTCCTCCTTGTAGGATCCGCGGATCCATGCGGCCGGCAAAGCAATGACCTTGCTTCCAAGGTCAGCCAATACCCGGAAGATCTCTGGGAAGCGCAGGTCGTAGCAAGTGGCAAGGCCAACAGCCACACCGTTAACGTCTATGACAGTAGGTGCGATATCACCAGCTATTACCTTGTCCGACTCCCGTGCTTGGAACGCGTCGTAGAGATGAATCTTGTCGTAATGCGCTGATATCTTGCCATCCGAAGCGACAAATAGCGTATTCTTGACGCGTGTTCCATCGCCCGGAGTGAATCCACCAGCAACGATGGTGAGACCGCTACCTACCGTGGCTTGGGCCAGCGCAGTACCAAAGCTGCCGTCGAGAGGCTCGGCTTGGGGCACTTGGTCCTGTTCTTCAGCCGGGAACCGGGACATTGCAGCCTCAGGGCACACCAACAGATCAGCTTCTTGGGCTTTGGCTTCGGCAGCGAACGCTTCTATTTTCTTGATGTTCTTCGACACGGCTGGTACCGCACCGAATTGGCAGAGTGCGATACGCATGTCAGGACGCCTCCCCGCTATTACGAGTGTTTCGGTCGTATTCGCGGACATACTCGGCGCAGAATCCCATCACTCGATCGATCCACTCCCGACCAGTAGCGGCCCTAGCTGCCGATACGTCTCCGGTCACACCATTAGTGCTAACTTCAGAGAAATCCCAGTAGACTGTTCCAGGCACGTCGTAATCACCGATCTTAGTTTCCAGATAGCTGGTTGGCCTCCATCCGGATGCACTATGCAGACCTCCGGATTCAGCTTTCGACATATTGACCTGGTCGGGGAAAATCGCAAGCATGGCTGAGAGTTCTGGCTCTGCGCCGTGACCGTAGACCTTTGAAGGGTCATCATAGGCTGAGCGCATTAGCGCGTAACCTAGTTGCCATGGGTAAACATGGCCAATGAGCACACCCAGGTCACGGCGCAGGTCGACCGCTGCAGCTGCTACGGGGGCAACATTGCCACCGTTATTATTGATCAATACGAACCGCCGGAACCCGGAATTTACAAGGGACTCGATGATGTCACGCGTAGCCGCCTTAAGTGTCGCGTCACTCAGTGAGATGTTGCCGGGGAATCCGCGGAACGTCGGCGAGTGGCCATAGTGCAAGGCGGGTGCAACGAGTGTATCTACCTCCCCGTCAGTCATTCTTGCGATCTTATATGCCGCCCACTCGGCGACGATGGAATCTTCGTGTACCGGCAGATGAGGACCATGCTGCTCAATTGCCCCAATCGGCAGTAGGATCACCGGATCGCGTTCGGCTGCTTCTTTGACTTCTGTCCAGCTCAGGCGTCCGAAGCTCTTTGAATCATCGATCATTTACAACCCTCCGTTGTAGTTGATGTTTTGAGTAGGTCAAATTGTGACTATTTGAAAGCTCGGCGAGGGTCCAGTACGTCCCGAACGCCATCTCCAAGGACGTTTACGGCAAGCACGATTGCGACAAGCACAGCGGACGGATAGAGGAGCAGGCTAGGTTGCACCTCTAGGAAGTCACGCCCTGAAGCGATCAGCGTTCCGAGGCTTGCAAGCGGTGGCTGTGCTCCCAGACCGAGAAAGCTCAGCCCAGCTTCGACCTGCACGGCGAAGCTTGTACTAAGGCTTCCCTGCACGATGATCGGAGAAAGGACGTTTGGCAGGACAGTGAATGCGATGATGCTGGCGGTGCGGGTGCCATTGACGCGCTCAGCGTCAACAAACTGGGCCTTGCGTATCGCGGCAGCCTGGGCATACACGACTCGTGTGAACTGCGGAACGTAAAGGACTCCAATGACGATGACGACGTTGATCAGATCTGGTCCTAGAATCGCGACAACGGCGATCGCAAGAATAATAGCTGGGAAGCTAAGAAGGATGTCCGATCCACGCATGATCAAGGTTGAGACCCACCCACCTAAGAAGCCGGCTAGCTGTACTTCCTCGGGAGGTTGTGATCGGGATTTGAGGTGAAAGAAGACCTCCGATATCGAAGTGGGTAACCAC
>NZ_JACSPY010000027.1 GCF_014836885.1 Brevibacterium gallinarum | reverse complement strand
TCGAAGACCGCGTCGGTGACCTTGGCCTCGGCGGCCTGTGCTGGCTGCGCGGGCAGCAGCCCGGCGCCTCCCAGCGCGACGGCCGCGACGCCGGCAAGACCGACGCGCCAGCTCCGGCGCCATGCGGCGCCCAGTGATGACTTCATGTTGCTCCCTCTTCAGGCGTGACCGCAGCTCATTGATTCAGATCACACCCACTTGACGTTCTGTGTTGAGCTAAGGCTATCCTTATTCAGGTAAACCTAATCGTCAATACCGGGCTCTCTGACGAATCGGTCACATCTGCAGCCGCAGCCATAGCCACGACAAGGACGTTCGCCAAGGCCGAGCGACCTCGGCACCGGTTCGACGAACTGCCCCCACGAAGAGCGAAGGCCAAGATGAAACTCACTCGCCGGACTCGCCGGCGCACCATCGCCGGTGCTGTGACCGTCGTCGCCGCACTGCTTCTGTGGGCCAACGGGGTCCACAACATCGGCACGCTCAACGCAGCGGCATCCGGCGGCTGCCAGTCGCGACCGGCGGCCACCGTGCCCCAGATCCCCGAACTCCCCTCCATCCCGGCCTCCCAGCGGCAGCCGGTCGAGCGGATCATCGGCCCGAGCACGGCCTACACCCGCGCCTCGGAGATCCGGCCGATCACCGACTTCGCCGCACAGCAGCAGCGCCTGCCCGTCACCCTCGAATCAGATGACGGCGCCCAGCAGACCGTGACTGACACATCGCGCATCCTGGCGCTCAACCAGAACGGAGGGCTGGCCTCTGCGGTCATCGGCCTGGGGCTCGGCTGCAACCTCGTCGGCCGTGATGTCGCCACACAGGTCTCGGCACTCATGCCCGGACGCGATGAGCTTCCACTCGTGACGCAGAACGGCCACGAGCTCAATGCGGAGGCGATCCTCAACCTCGCGCCGACCGTCGTCCTCACCGATACGAGCATCGGCCCCTACGACGTGCAGATGCAGCTGCGCGCGGCAGGGATCCCCGTCGTGTTCATCCCCTCGACCGCCGAGGACGGTGTCGAAGGCGTCGCCCCGCAGATCGCCGCCGTCGCCCGCGCAGTCGGCCTCGACGACCTCGGCGCACAGCTCGCCCAGCGCGTTGCCGAGGAGATCCGCGGCACCGAAGACAGGATCGCCGATCTCGCTCCCGCCGATCCGGCTCAGCGCCCGCGTGCGGTGTTCCTCTATCTGCGCGGCAACATCTACTACTGGTTCGGGGAAGGATCCGGGGCCGACTCGCTCATCGAGGCGATCGGCGCCCGCGATGTCGCCAGCGAGGTCGGCTTCTCCGGGATGGCGCCGACGAATGCCGAAGCGCTCGTCAAAGCCGCCCCCGACGTCATCATCGTCATGACGAAGGGCCTGGCGAGCGTCGGCGGGCTGCATGAGGCGGTCAAGCTTCCTGGCATCGCGCAGACTCCGGCGGGAAAGAACCGGCGCATCGTCGATATGAGCGACTACGAAGTCATGAGCTTCGGGCCCCGCACCGCCGAAGTCATCGCCGCCCTCGGCGTCGCTGTCCACGCACCCGATCACGCCTTCGAGCCCGCAGGTGACGACAGTGGCCAAGCACACCTGCCGGGCAGGCCGGCAGAAGGAGCCTCTCAGTGACCACCACCTCGCGAGCCACCGCTGAGGCACCACCGCCTCCGGCATTCGACGGCTCACCCCTCGACGGGCCGACCACGCGCCGCGCGGCCCGCCGGGATCGCAGCGCCGATAGCCGCCATGCAGATCGGCGCACGAACGTCGAGGCCACGGCGCTCACGCCCGGAGGCAGCACGTCCCTGGGTCGGGCCGCCGGCGTGTTCAGCATCCTCGTCATCCTGCTGGTCACTGGAGCGCTGCTCTCCGGGATGATCGGCCAGCTCTACATCCCGCCCGGTGAAGTGCTCGGCTCGGTGCTCCATGCCCTGGGCATCACCGTGCTGCCGGCACCGAGCCATGGTTTCGGCACTGAGGCCCTGTGGGAGGTCCGCTTCCCGCGCATCGTCCTGGCCCTCTTCGTCGGGGCGGCCCTCGCCGTGGCCGGCGCTGTCATGCAGGGGATCTTCGGAAACCCGCTGGCCGAACCGGGCACCATCGGGGTGTCCTCCGGTGCCGCAGTCGGCGCGGCCTTCGCATTCCTGCACGGCCTGAGCTTCCTGGGCGGCTTCACCGTCCCGCTGCTCGCCTTCGTCTGCGGTCTCTTCACCACGATTCTGGTCTACGTGCTCTCCCGCTCCCAGGGCCGCACCGAAGTCGTCACGCTCATCCTCACTGGCGTCGCCGTCAACGCCGTCGCCGGGGCGCTCATCGCCTTCATCGTCTTCAAAGCACCGACCCAGGCTCGCGAGCAGATCGTGTTCTGGCAGATGGGCAGCTTCAACGGCAGCCGTTGGGAACAGGTCGCCTTCGTCGTGCCGATCACCGTCGTCGGCATCGCCCTGACGCTCTTCCTCACCCGCGGGCTCGACCTCCTCTCCCTGGGAGAGAAGGCCGCCCGCCACCTCGGCGTCGACGTCGAACGGCTGCGCCTGACGGCGATGGGCCTGGCCGCGCTGCTGGTGAGCGCGGCGGTCGCGTTCGTCGGCATCATCGCCTTCGTCGGGCTCGTCGTCCCCCACCTCATGCGTCTGATCCTGGGACCCGGCCATCGCGTCCTGCTGCCGGCCTGTGTGCTCGGCGGCGCCGTGCTCATGACCTTCGCCGATCTGGCCGCGCGCACCCTCATCGAGTTCGCCGATCTGCCCATCGGCATGCTCACCGCACTCATCGGCGGGCCGTACTTCTTCTACCTGCTCAGACGCAGCCGCCGCGAGGCAGGAGGCTGGGCATGATCCGCACCCTGCGCACCCACCAGCCGGCCGACCCGGTCCCCGGCAGCACCGTGCTGACGGTCTCGGGCATCAATGTGTCCTACGACGAGCGCCGGAGGGTGCTCGACGGCATCGACCTGACGGTCCGGGCCGGAGAAGTCCTCGCCCTCGTCGGCCCGAACGGGGCCGGGAAGTCGACCCTGCTCGGCGTCATCACCGGTGACGTGGAGACCGCCTCTGGCGATGTCACCATCTGCAGCCAGCCGGCTCACGCCTGGAACGCGCGCGAACTGGCCATGCGCCGGGCAGTGCTGCTGCAGCAGGTCGACGTCGCCTTCCCGTTCTCCGTGCTCGAGGTGGTGGAGATGGGACGAGCCCCGTGGCAGCGCACCAGCGCGGCACGCGACGACAAGCGCATCGTCACCGCCGTGCTCGACCGGACGGAAACCACGCCGTTCGCCGCCCGCACCTTCACCTCCCTCTCCGGCGGTGAGCGATCCCGGGTCGCCCTGGCCCGCGTGCTCGCCCAGGCGGCTCCGATTCTGCTGCTCGATGAGCCGACGGCGGCGATGGACATCCGCCACCAGGAGCTCGTACTCGCCACTGCCCGCCAGTACGCCGCGACCGGTTCAGCTGTCGTCGTCGTGCTGCACAGCCTCGACCTCGCCGGGGCGTATGCCGATCGCATCGCACTGCTGCACCACGGCCGCATCACCGCCGACGGCACGCCCGGCGAAGTCCTGACCTCCGAGCGGATCTCAGTCGCCTACGACCACCCCGTCACCGTCTTCACCGACCCGGTCTCCGGCTCACCGCTCGTGGTGCCGGTCCGCCCGTCACGAAAGGACCTGCCATGAGCCGCAGCGCCCTGCCCACCCTCCGAATGAAGGGTCCCATCCGGTCGATGCTTGCAGCCGCATGCGCCCTGCTGCTGACAGCCGGCCTGTCGCTTGCCGGCATCCTCCCCGCAGCAACCCCCGCCGAGGCGGCTGCACGCGTGAGCGTGTCCGGCACCCCGAGTGCCGACGGCACCTCGACGCTCAAGCTCTCCGGCAGCGGATTCCAGTCCGTGAAGAACGGCTTCGGCGGCATCTACGTGCTCTTCGGCGTCGTCGACGGCACCTGGCAGCCGAGCAAGGGCGGCAAGACCGGCAAGAACCTGCGCTACGCCTACGACAACGAATCCAAACCGGAAGGCTTCCAGCTCTTCGTCACCTTCCCAGGCTCGACCACCGCATATGCCGCCAACGGCGGCACCCTCAACAGCGACGGCACCTGGAGCGGGACCCTCAAGATCCCAGGCGCGAAATTCACCTCCTACGACCGGCAGCGCAACCCCGTCGACGTCGACTGCACACGGGAGCAGTGCGGCATCATCACGATCGGCGCCCACGGTGTCACCAACGCCAACAACGAATCGTTCACCCCGGTCAACTTCCCCGCCGCCGGTGGGGATGGAGGCACCCAAGGACAGGCGGCAGCCCCGGCGGCTGGAAAGAAGACTGAGCAGAATCCCGGCGGGAAACCGGCAGCTGCCGGCCCCGCGGCCGCGCCGGAGAACAGCGGCGGCAATGCCGGGCCGGCCGCAACCGCTCCAGCCGCTCCGGTCGTCCAGCCGCTGCTGACCCCGGATCAGGTCGAGCAGTTCAACGCCAACGGCAACCGCATCGTCCTCATCCTGCTCGCCGGCCTCGTGGTCGCCGTGAGTCTCATCGCCTTAGCCGTCGGCGTCGGTTCGTATATGGCAGCGAAGTCACTGCTCCTCGGCGTCAGCCCCGAGGCGCTCGAGCGGGTGCGCACTCGACGAGCGAAGCGAGCCATCGCCGCGGAGCACAAGCGCAACCGCCGCATCGCCGCCTATCGCGCACGGCAGGAGGCGCGCACCCGCAAGCGCGAGCTCCACGCTGAAGCCACAGCCGCCCGAGCAGTCATCGACAGCTCCGCCGAGGACGGCCCCGCAGTCGACGCAGGGCACACGACGGCAGCCGCTGACGCACCCGTGGCTGGGCCGATGCGGTTCTTCGACACCATCAGCACCACCGCACCAGCGGCCGGAGAATCTCCGACCGGAGGGTCTCCGCTGCAGACCGGCACCGCCGGCACCAGTGAAGCAGCGACCCTCGTCCTCGACCGCCCTGAGGACAGTCCCGATCTCTCACCCACAGCCGAGCCGGAGCCCGGCCGGACGAAAGGAACTGTGTGATGCGACGACTCACCAGACTCCGCACCCAGCTGACCGCCTCGGCGGCTGCCCTGACCCTGGCGCTGGCCCCCTCTCTGCTGCACAGCAGCGGCCAGCCCGCCCACGCCGCGAACTCTCCCGCGCCAGCAGCTGAGCTCAAAGTCACCAATGCCGTGTTCAC
>NZ_JACSPY010000026.1 GCF_014836885.1 Brevibacterium gallinarum | reverse complement strand
GCGTCTGTTCTTTGAGAACTCAATAGCGTGTTTGTTTGTTTTTGTGATGCCAGAATTTTTTGTTTCTGGTTGAAGCAAGGATGTAATGACATTTGATGACCATTTTTGGTTTGTCTCTTGTCTTTTTCTTTGATTTCGGCTGGGATTGTTTTTCATAATTTTTTATGGAGAGTTTGATCCTGGCTCAGGACGAACGCTGGCGGCGTGCTTAACACATGCAAGTCGAACGCTGAAGCGCCCAGCTTGCTGGGTGTGGATGAGTGGCGAACGGGTGAGTAACACGTGAGTAACCTGCCCCTGACTTCGGGATAAGCCTGGGAAACTGGGTCTAATACCGGATATGACTACTGGCCGCATGGTCTGGTGGTGGAAAGGGTTTTACTGGTTGGGGATGGACTCGCGGCCTATCAGTTTGTTGGTGGGGTAGTGGCCTACCAAGACGACGACGGGTAGCCGGCCTGAGAGGGCGACCGGCCACACTGGGACTGAGACACGGCCCAGACTCCTACGGGAGGCAGCAGTGGGGAATATTGCACAATGGGGGGAACCCTGATGCAGCGACGCCGCGTGCGGGATGACGGCCTTCGGGTTGTAAACCGCTTTCAGTAGGGAAGAAGCGAAAGTGACGGTACCTGCAGAAGAAGTACCGGCTAACTACGTGCCAGCAGCCGCGGTAATACGTAGGGTACAAGCGTTGTCCGGAATTATTGGGCGTAAAGAGCTCGTAGGTGGTTGGTCACGTCTGCTGTGGAAACGCAACGCTTAACGTTGCGCGTGCAGTGGGTACGGGCTGACTAGAGTGCAGTAGGGGAGTCTGGAATTCCTGGTGTAGCGGTGAAATGCGCAGATATCAGGAGGAACACCGGTGGCGAAGGCGGGACTCTGGGCTGTAACTGACGCTGAGGAGCGAAAGCATGGGGAGCGAACAGGATTAGATACCCTGGTAGTCCATGCCGTAAACGTTGGGAACTAGGTGTGGGGTCCATTCCACGGATTCCGTGCCGTAGCTAACGCATTAAGTTCCCCGCCTGGGGAGTACGGCCGCAAGGCTAAAACTCAAAGGAATTGACGGGGGCCCGCACAAGCGGCGGAGCATGCGGATTAATTCGATGCAACGCGAAGAACCTTACCAAGGCTTGACATACACTGGAAACGGCTAGAGATAGTCGCCTCTTCGGACTGGTGTACAGGTGGTGCATGGTTGTCGTCAGCTCGTGTCGTGAGATGTTGGGTTAAGTCCCGCAACGAGCGCAACCCTCGTTCTATGTTGCCAGCACGTGATGGTGGGAACTCATGGAAGACTGCCGGGGTCAACTCGGAGGAAGGTGGGGATGACGTCAAATCATCATGCCCTTTATGTCTTGGGCTTCACGCATGCTACAATGGCCGGTACAGAGGGTGGCGATACCGTGAGGTGGAGCGAATCCCAGAAAGCCGGTCTCAGTTCGGATCGTAGTCTGCAACTCGACTACGTGAAGTCGGAGTCGCTAGTAATCGCAGATCAGCAACGCTGCGGTGAATACGTTCCCGGGCCTTGTACACACCGCCCGTCAAGTCACGAAAGTCGGTAACACCCGAAGCCGGTGGCCTAACCCTTGTGGGGGGAGCCGTCGAAGGTGGGACTGGTGATTGGGACTAAGTCGTAACAAGGTAGCCGTACCGGAAGGTGCGGCTGGATCACCTCCTTTCTAAGGAGCTAACACTAGTATTGTGTTGCCACGCGCAGGCCGTTCGTGTCTGTGGTGGTTGCTCATGGGTGGAACATCACATTGACTTCCTGCCGGGTTCCCTTTGATGAGGGTTCTGTGGTGGGGCAAACACGTTGTTGGGTCCTGGGAGAACAGGCCGGCAGCCAGTTGGTTCTGGTTGTGGTTGTTTTTCTGGATTGTTCCGGCCCTGCATGCTGCGTCAGTCGTGACTGGTTGTGGGTGTGGGTGTCTGGGTGTTGTTGTGTAAGTGGATAGTGGACGCGAGCATCTGGGGAAACGCACAGTGTGTGTGTTTCTTCTGTTGTGATTTTGTTTTTGTTGTGTTTCTTGTGTTATCCGACTCGTGCACGCCTGTTGTTTGTGGTGTGTGTGAGTGTTCAAGAGCGCATGGTGGATGCCTTGGCATCAGGAGCCGATGAAGGACGTGGTAACCTGCGATAAGCCTCGGGGAGTTGGTAAACGAACGGTGATCCGAGGGTGTCCGAATGGGGAAACCCCGCGGCATGTTGTGTGTCGTGACCCGCATCTGAATATATAGGGTGTGTGGGGGGAACGTGGGGAAGTGAAACATCTCAGTACCCACAGGAAGAGAAAATAATAATGATTCCGTTAGTAGTGGCGAGCGAACGCGGATGAGCCTAAACCGTATGTGTGTCAAGCGTGTAGGTGTTGCATGTGCGGTGTTGTGGGGCCACTGGTGATCCTCTACATGGGGTCGGGCAGGTGTTGGTGTGTGTAGTCGAATGATCTGGGAAGGTCGACCGGAGTGGGTGAGAGTCCCGTAGATGAAACATGTGCCTATCTGTCTCAGTGTGTGCCCGAGTAGCACGGGACTCGTGTAATCCCGTGTGAATCTGCCAGGACCACCTGGTAAGGCTAAATACTCCCTGGTGACCGATAGCGGATAGTACCGTGAGGGAATGGTGAAAAGTACCCCGGGAGGGGAGTGAAATAGTACCTGAAACCATGTGCTTACAATCCGTCAGAGCCTCCTTTTGTTGGGGTGATGGCGTGCCTTTTGAAGAATGAGCCTGCGAGTTAGTGGCATGTAGCGAGGTTAACCCGTGTGGGGTAGCCGTAGCGAAAGCGAGTCCGAATAGGGCGGTTGAGTTGCATGTCCTAGACCCGAAGCGGAGTGATCTAGCCATGGGCAGGGTGAAGCGTCGGTAAGACGACGTGGAGGCCCGCACCCACTTCAGTTGAAAATGGAGGGGATGACCTGTGGTTAGGGGTGAAAGGCCAATCAAACTCTGTGATAGCTGGTTCTCCCCGAAATGCATTTAGGTGCAGCGTTGCGTGTTGCTTTCTGGAGGTAGAGCTACTGGATGGCTGATGGGCCCCACCGGGTTACTGACGTCAACCAAACTCCGAATGCCAGGAAGTGTAAGCGTGGCAGTGAGACTGCGGGGGATAAGCTTCGTAGTCGAGAGGGAAACAGCCCAGACCATCAACTAAGGCCCCTAAGCGTGTGCTAAGTGGGAAAGGATGTGGAGTTGCGAAGACAACCAGGAGGTTGGCTTAGAAGCAGCCACCCTTGAAAGAGTGCGTAATAGCTCACTGGTCAAGTGATTCCGCGCCGACAATGTAGCGGGGCTAAGCACACCGCCGAAGTTATGGCATCATCACGGTAACCCTAACGGGTTGTGGTGTTGGGTAGGGGAGCGTCGTGTGGCCGGTGAAGCTGCGAAGTGATTCAGTGGTGGAGGCTATGCGAGTGAGAATGCAGGCATGAGTAGCGAAAGACGGGTGAGAAACCCGTCCGCCGGATGACCAAGGGTTCCAGGGCTAGGCTAATCCGCCCTGGGTAAGTCGGGACCTAAGGCGAGGCCGACAGGCGTAGTCGATGGACAACGGGTTGATATTCCCGTACCGGCGAAGAACCGTCCATACCGAGGCATGTGAGACTAACCATGTTAAACCCGCTGTCGCCCTTCGGGGTGTTCAGCAGGTGATGTGTGGGACCTGATCGTGTAGTAGGTAAGCGTGTTAACAGGTGTGACGCAGGAAGGTAGCCAGGCCGTGCGATGGTTGTCGCGGTCTAAGGTGGTAGGCCGTCTCTTAGGCAAATCCGGGAGACATAAGGCTGAGAGCTGATGGGCGCCCCACATTGGTGGGGTGATCTGGTGATCCTATGCTGCCGAGAAAAGCATCGACGTGAGGTTCTAGCCGCCCGTACCCTATAACCGACTCAGGTGGTCTGGTAGAGAATACCGAGGCGATCGAGATAATCGTGGTTAAGGAACTCGGCAAATTGCCCCCGTAACTTCGGAAGAAGGGGGGCCATCCTGGTGATCAACCCTCGCGGTTGTGAGCTGGTGGTGGCCGCAGAGACCAGAGAGAAGCGACTGTTTACTAAAAACACAGGTCCGTGCGAAGACGTAAGTCGATGTATACGGACTGACGCCTGCCCGGTGCTGGAAGGTTAAGAGGACCTGTTAGAGCGTAAGCTCGAAGCGGAGAATTTAAGCCCCAGTAAACGGCGGTGGTAACTATAACCATCCTAAGGTAGCGAAATTCCTTGTCGGGTAAGTTCCGACCTGCACGAATGGCGCAACGACTTCTCTGCTGTCTCAACCGCGAACTCGGCGAAATTGCACTACGAGTAAAGATGCTCGTTACGCGCAGCAGGACGGAAAGACCCCGAGACCTTCACTATAGTTTGGTATTGGGATTCGGTGTGGTTTGTGTAGGATAGGTGGGAGACTGTGAAGCATGCACGCCAGTGTGTGTGGAGTCATTGTTGAAATACCACTCTGACCATAGTGGATTCCTTAACTTCGGACCCTGATCGGGTCCAGGGACAGTGCCTGATGGGTAGTTTAACTGGGGCGGTTGCCTCCCAAAGAGTAACGGAGGCGCCCAAAGGTTCCCTCAGCCTGGTTGGCAATCAGGTGTCGAGTGTAAGTGCACAAGGGAGCTTGACTGTGAGACGGACGTGTCGAGCAGGAGCGAAAGCTGGGACTAGTGACCCGGCCGTGGATTGTGGAATCGCGGTCGCTCAACGGATAAAAGGTACCTCGGGGATAACAGGCTGATCTTGCCCAAGAGTCCATATCGACGGCATGGTTTGGCACCTCGATGTCGGCTCGTCGCATCCTGGGGCTGGAGTCGGTCCCAAGGGTTGGGCTGTTCGCCCATTAAAGCGGTACGCGAGCTGGGTTTAGAACGTCGTGAGACAGTTCGGTCCCTATCCGCTGCGTGCGTAGGAAATTTGAGAAGGGCTGTCCTTAGTACGAGAGGACCGGGACGGACGAACCTCTGGTGTGCCAGTTGTACCGCCAGGTGCATGGCTGGTTGGCTACGTTCGGGAAGGATAACCGCTGAAAGCATCTAAGCGGGAAGCCTGCTTCAAGATGAGATTTCCCTATGAGGCGCCCTCTAGACCAGGGGGTTGATAGGCCAGACGTGGAAGCACAGCAATGTGTGCAGCTGACTGGTACTAATACGCCCACCACTCACCCAACCACCACAAATATGGTGTGCCACGGGTCGGGTAACACAAGACACACAACCAACAGTGTCACAACAACAACACGCTACGCGTCCACAACACCAACCACTGCAAACAACACAACACAGACTTGCGGCGGCTATAGCGGCAGGGAAACGCCCGGCCCCATTCCGAACCCGGAAGCTAAGCCTGCCA
The DNA here is from genome assembly GCF_014836885.1 of Brevibacterium gallinarum. Classification (GTDB taxonomy): domain Bacteria; phylum Actinomycetota; class Actinomycetes; order Actinomycetales; family Brevibacteriaceae; genus Brevibacterium; species Brevibacterium gallinarum. Next base: position 55 of record NZ_JACSPY010000026.1, on the reverse strand, counting down.
GCGCTGATGGTACTGCACTCGACAGGGTGTGGGAGAGTAAGACACCGCCGCAATT
>NZ_JACSPY010000025.1 GCF_014836885.1 Brevibacterium gallinarum | reverse complement strand
TGGTTACCCACTTCGATATCGGAGGTCTTCTTTCACCTCAAATCCCGATCACAACCTCCCGAGGAAGTACAGCTAGGGCACGTGCGAACGCCCGGTCATCGGGATGGAAGGGAGTGCTGACGATCTGCCAGCCGTCTGCCGCGAGCTGCCTGACAGCGGTGATGACCTCCCGGTGGATCGTCTCGGCGTCGTAGCCGGCGGCCCGCTGCCGGTGCTGGACGAGCATCTGCACCGCCAGCCGCCGCTCCTCAGTAGGCGTCGCACTGCCGGAATAGATGAGCTGGCCGAGGGCGGTCGGGCAGGGCTGGAACTCGATCTTCGAAGCCGCCGACTCCGGCAGGGTGTCGGCCATCGACTCCATCGATCCGTGGTTGCGCAGTCCGAAGAACACGCTTTTGTCCGCCACCGCGCTGACGTGGTCGACGAAGAGGTCGGAGAACGCCGGCTGGCCGGGGAACCGGTTGTCACCGACGGCGAAGAGAATGATCGGCACCTCCAGCCGGTCGAGTGCGGCGCGGGAGATGTTCCACTGCCAGCCGGAGTTCGTGTTCGGGTTCGTGTCCTGCAGGAACAGTCCCCCACCGCCGACGACGACGGCATCGGCACTGGCGTTGATCCGCTCGATGAGCTCGAAGCTGACCTCGCGGCGCAACGGCGCGGCACCGGTGAACTCGAATGCCTGTCCGCCTGCGAAACCGGTGAAGAGATCGCGCACCACCGGGAACAGGGCCTTGTCGCCGTAGTTGCCCCAGGTCGGGATGTCGAAGTGGAAGAGCCGTATGCGAGTCATGGCCAGCGACTGTACGGGCTGCCGGTCCGCGCCGGGAGAAGACGGGGTGAACAGCGGGTGAATCCCGCAATGCCGCAGCCCCGCCTGCCCGATGAGAACGAGCAGGCGGGGCTGCGAAGAAAAGCGCGGAGCCGGTGGGATTTGAACCCACGGTCCCCAATTCAAGGGACTCCACCTTAGCAGGGTGGTGCTTTCGGCCGCTCAGCCACGACTCCTGGTGCGATGCGCGCCGCATCGGGTGGATCTCCCGGTGTGCAGGCGCGCGTAACCTCACCAATGATAACGAACTGCCAGCACCCGAGCAAAGCCGAGCGGCGAGCCGGAATCCGGCGCGCAGATGCGCGTCTGAAGCTGGCACCACGCGTAGCTCACGAATCTCGGAGGTTGAACTCGTACACTAAGAGCTTGTGATGATCACCTGTCCCTCGATCGTGCCGTTTTCCAAGGAGTGAGCAGTGTCCCACGATGACAATGGTGCTCCCACACCACGCCGTGGGCCGAACGGCTCATCTCCGCACGACCCCTCGTTCAAAGCCTCCAGCCGTCCTCGCCTGCGCAGCTCCCGCCCAGCGGCCCCCAGCGACTCCAACGACCACCGTCAGGATCAGGCGCCGCGCGCCAGCGGCCCGGCCCCGGAGGGCTTCGAGAACTCGACCCCGCGTCATGCCAGCAGGCAGGCGCGGGCGTCTACCGGCCCCCGGTTCACCGCGCTGCGCGCCGCTTCCGGAGCCGTCGCTGCCGGGGCCGGCGCTGCCGGGGCCGGCGCTGTCACCGGAGCAGCAGCCGCCAAGCGCAGCAGCACCCCGCGCCGCGAAGCACCCCGCACCTTCACCCCCGCCGCCGAGCCCAGCCCCCGCGCGTCTTCTGAGGACGTGCCGCTCACCCGCCAGGAAGCGCGCGCGGCAGAGCAGCACGCCCGCCGCTCTCGGCGCCGCGGCCGGCCTGTCTCCACCGCCTCGGGCCCGGATGCTGCTGCAACCGCTGAGTCCGAAGGGGTCCCGGAGGCGACCCGGCACTCGCGCCGCAACGACGCCTTTCCCCGCATCGTCGGCTGGACGAGCCTCGGCACGCTCATCCCCGGTCTCGGCATGATCAAGAGCCGCAATTCGCGGCTCGGCTGGTTCCTCACGCTCGGGTTCCTGGCAGGTCTCGCCGCGATCGGCATCTGGGTGCTCTACCGCGGCCCGGTCAAAGCCGGCGCACGCGTCGTCTCCAGCCCGACGATCCTCAACGTCATCGCAATCCTCCTCATCATCGGGGCGCTGATCTGGGCGTTCGTCATCATCCGCTCCTATGTGATGCTGCGCAGCGGCACCCGTCTGCGGCGTTCGCAGCGCGTGCTCGGCTCGGTGCTCGTCATGAGCCTCATCGTGCTCACCGGCGTGCCGCTGGGTGTCGGGGCGGCCTACTCGCGCGTGCAGGGTGAGACGGTGCGCAAGGTCTTCGGCGACGGCGGCGGGCCCGTGCTCGACTCCGCTGACCTGTGGAAGGACAAGCCGCGCATCAACGTCTTCCTCATCGGCCGCGACAACGGCGACGGCCGCGAGGGCACCCGCCCGGACACCATGCTCGTCGCCTCGATCGACACGCGCTCAGGCAAGACGACCCTCATCTCCGTGCCCCGCAACCTCGCGTTCCCGCAGTTCCCGGAGGGGTCGAAGCTCGCCGAACGGTTCCCGCAGGGGTTCAACGCCTTCGGCTCCGAGGAGAGCCTCATCAACGCCGTGTGGACGTGGGCCGAATCCGAGCCCGAGGCGGTCGGCGATCCCGGCGACATGGAGCTCGGCATGTACGCCACCATGCAGGCGGTCGAGGGTTCGCTCGGGCTCAAGATGGACAACTGGGCCTCGGTCGACATGCAGGGCTTCGAGGATGTCGTCGACGCGATCGGCGGAGTGAAGATCGACGTCGAGCGGCCGATCCCGATGGGCGGCGGCACGAACATGAACACCGGTGCCAAGAACCGGGTGTTCGGCTGGATCGACCCCGGTGAGCAGGTGCTGACGGGCAAGAAGGCGCTGTGGTACGTCCGCTCCCGTGAGGGTGCGGACAACTACGACCGCATGTGCCGTCAGCAGCGGATGCTCAAGACCACCCTCGAGCAGGTGAATCCGCGCGAGATCGCGCTGGCCTACCCGAAGCTCGCCGGCTCGGCTGAGCGCAATGTCGCCACTGACATCCCGCAGCGCGAGCTCAACGCCTTCGTCGAGCTCGCCGCGCTCATGCAGGGCACCGAGGTGAAGTCCGCGCAGATCAACAACGATGTCACCAGCACGTTCAACCCCGACTATGAGGCGCTGCGCAGCTGGGTCGACGAGCAGATCAATCCGAAGGCCAAGAGCCAGCAGGAAGAGGCGACCGGCACCGACACGGCCGAGACCGAGGAGCCCACGCCGGAGGAGACGGGCGCCCCCGCCCAGGGTGTCGAGGACACCGAGGGCAAGTGCTACCCGAAGGGCTACGAGCCGGGTTCCGGCTGGCCCGGCTACCCCGGTCCTGAGGGCGATGGGGAGCAGAATTGAGCCGCCGCCGAGGCGGATCGGGCAGCGGTGCGCAGGGCACCGCAGTGCCGCGCCGGGTGGGGATCATCGGGGCTGGCCCGCGTGGTCTCAGCGTGCTCGAGCGGCTGTGCGCCCTCGCCGGTGACGCGACGGTCGAGATCCATCTCATCGATCCGTTCCCGCCCGGGGCCGGGATCGTGTGGCGCACCGACCAGCACCCGGATCTGCTCATGAACACGACGATCGGCGAGCAGACGATCTTCCCCGATCCCAGCTGCGGCATCAGCCCCCACTCCACCGGCCCGGACATGGCGACCTGGTATCGCCGCGAACACGCAGCGAGCGATGCCGAGGTGTTCTCGACCTTCGCCCCGCGCGCGCTGTACGGCCGGTACCTGTGCGATTCCTTCGACCACATCTGCGCTCAGGCCCCGGCAGGCGTGTCGATCCGCCACCACCCGACAGTCGCTACGGCCGTCATCGAGCCGCGCGGTGCCGCCGACAGCCCGGCCGGGCAGCGGGCCGCCCAGCTCATCCGCTTGGCTGACGGCCCGACCCTGGAGGTCGACGACATCGTGCTGTGCGTCGGGCACATCCCCGCCCGGCTAAATGAGGAACGGGTGGCCTGGCAGCGCTTCGCCGCCGGTGCCCACCTGACCTACCTGCCCCCGGGGCTGCCCGCTGAGGCCGATGTCGATGCGCTGCAGGCCGGTGAGACAGTGGTGTTCCGCGGTTTCGGGCTGAACTACTTCGACCATCAGGCGATGCTGAGCACAGGCCGCGGAGGCACGTTCGCACAGACCGGCACGACGGATGCCGGGGCGCCGGTGCTGGCCTATCAGGCCAGCGGGCAGGAGCCGGTGCTCGCCCCGTCGTCACGGCGCGGCGTGCCGTATCGGTGCAAGCCGATCACCGTCGACCATCCGCTGCCGGACTACCCGCTGCGCTACTTCATCCCCGCCACCCTGGAGCGGCTGGCCGCCGAGACCGGCGGCGGTGACCTGCGGTTCAACGATCAGCTGTGGCCGCTCATCCTCGCCGACCTGCGCTATGCCTGGTATGCGGCCCTCTACGCGTCCGAACCCGAGGCGTTCGTCGGCGACCCGGCAGCGCTGACCGAGGCCCTCGCCGAGGCGGTGGACCGGCATGTCTCCCGCCGTGCGGCTGCCGAGACCCGCGAGGTCGCCGGCCGCCCGGGCCGCCAGACGCAGGAGTCCAGCGCCTGGTCCGATGTCGAGTCGAGTGTCATCGGCGACCCTGAGCGGATCCTCGACCTCCATGCCCTGCTGCGGCCGCTGGAGGACCGGACCTTCGCCTCGCGGGCGGAGCTGAATGCGTGGATGCTCGACTTCCTGCGCCGCGACCTCGATGCCGCCTATCGGGGGCCTGCGCATGCGCCGGAGAAGGCGCTGTTCGCGGTGCTGTGGGCGGCGCGGGCGTATCTCAAGGAGCTCATCGCCGACGGCCGGGTCGATGACATCAGCTTCCACACCGAGGTGCGCGGCTGGTTCGAGGGCTTCGTCTCCGGCATCTGCGACGGCCCGCCCCCGCAGCGCTTCGCTGAGCTCATCGCCTTGGCCGAGGCTGGGCTCGTCGAGTTCGTCGGGCCCGAGGTGCGCATCACCACCTCGCGTGCCGGTGAGCGCTCCTGCTTCCGCGCCTCCTCCCCGGCCGTGGACGACCCGGTCGAGGCTCGCGCACTCGTCGACGCCGCCTCACCTGCCAACCAGGTGCGGCACGCCGCTGACGAGGTGGTGACCGGGATGCTCGACCGCGGCCAGCTCGCCGTTGCCGAGCTCGAGCTCAGCGAGGGTGTTGCGCAGCCGCTGTCGGGTCTCGATGTCGATCCGGAGACGCTGCGCACCCGCGATGCGCGCGGCTACGACCACCCGCACCGGTACTGCCTGTCGATCCAGCTCTCGGCTGTGCAGTTCGGGCTGGCGATCGCGGCCAATCCGCACAAGTCGGCGCGCACGCTGCGCGACGCTCACCGCATCGCCGAGCAGATCCTCGGCGGCTAGGGCGCCGGCCTGCCCGCTCAGATGTGGGCGAGCCGGGCGACCTGGCCGGCCCCGAGTGTGCGCTTGCGCACGACCGCGGCGAAGCTGCCGGCTACACCGATGACCAGCCAGCCGAACAGGGCGGCCCAGGCGCCTGCCAGTCCGGGCATGCCGGTTGCTGCGGCGGTGATGCCGTCCATCGCCGGGGTCATCGGCAGGAACGGGGTGATGGAGTGGAAGAACTCCGGCACTGCCCCGATCGCCCTGCCGGCGACGGCCAGCACGATGAGCACCACTGAGATGAACCGGCCGGTGCCGCCGAACCAGGCGACGAGCGCATAGTTCAGCGTCATGAACACAAGCCCTGCGAAGAGCACGAGCAGCAGCACGGAAGCGAAGTCGAACAGGTTGAGTTCCAACACGATGTTCGCGATGATCGCCAGCACCACCGCCTGGATCCCGGCGATGACGAGGCCCGGCAGCATTCCTCTGGCCATGACTGAGAAGGATGACCGGCGCGACGTCAGGGCGGTTGCCGAGACGGCGCGCACGACCGTGTAGGTCACGAGTGCCCCGACCCACAGCGCCATCATGAGCAGCAGCGCGATCGATGAGGCCTGCGGGATGTCGTTGAGCAGGCTGCCACTCTCGGCCACCGGTGCGACGACCGTGTTGGAGAGCTTGTCGCGTTCGGGTGCGGTGTAGGACGGGATCTGGTCCTTGCCCTCTTCGAGGCCGTCTGCGAGTTCCCCGGTGCCGTCGGCGAGCTGTTCGGCGCCGTCGTTGAGGTCGCTGAGGCCGTCGGCGAGTGCGCTGGCTCCCGTGGCTGACTGGTCGACGCCCTCGGTGTACCTGCTCACTCCGGCTGAGTACTCATCCGCGCCGTCGGCCAGGGTGCTGGCTCCGTCGGAGAGCTGGCCGGCTCCGTCGGAGAGCTGGCCGGCACCGTCGGCGGACTGCTTGACGCCATCGGCGAGGGGGCCCATGCCGTCGGCGAGTCTGTCGGTGCCATCGGCCACCTGGCCGGCACCGTTGCGCAGCTCCTTCGAGGCGTCGAGCAGGTCGTCTGCCTGGCCGCCGAGCCCCTTGAGGTCCTCGAGCAGCGTCGGCAGCTCGTCGCCGAGGTTCTTCACCATGTCCTGGATGCCGTCGTTGAGCTCGTTGGCCCCGTCGGTGAGGTCCTGGAGCCCACCGGTGATCGAGCGGCCGTTCTCGTCCTTCTGATCGAGTCCCTCGGCAGCCTGGTCCAGAGCGGATTGGGCGGTCGTGAGCACTCCCCGCGCGTAGGCGTCCTGGGTGCGTGTGCACTGTTCGCCCTCACCGTCCGGGCACAGCACCTGTGTGAGCTGGGCCGCCTCGTTCGAGTCCATGAGTCCGGCGCCGACCAGATCCTGCAGTGTCAGCGGATTCTTCTGCTGCAGCGCCGTGAGGTCGTCGGACTGCTGCTTGAGCTTGTCCTGGTAGGTGCCCACACCGTCGTTGATGCGGTTGATGCCGTCGTTCAGGTCCTGGGAGCCCTCGCCGAGGCTGTCGAGGCTGTCGCCGAAGTCGAGGTCCCCGCCGTCGCCGAGGCCGTCGGCGAAGTCGCGCAGGCCGATGATCATGCCGTCGACGCCGCGGGTGTATTCGTCGACGCCGTCGGACAGGTCACCGGCACCGTCGGCGAGCTTCCGGGTCTGCTTGGGCAGGTCCTTGGTCTGCTCGCGCATGGTGCCGAGTCCGTCTGCCAGTTCGCCGGCGCCGTCGGAGAGGTCCCCGGCGCCCGTCGACAGCTCGCGCGCGCCGCTGGCGAGGTCGCCGGCGCCGCTGCGCAGCTGTCCGCTGTTGGCCGACAGTTCGCCGAGCCCATCGGAGAGCGTGCCGGCACCATCGGCTGCGTCGCCGGTGCCGTCGGCCAGCTGCCCGGCGCCGTCGTTGATCTCGTTGGCGGCATCAGACACCGTCTGGAACTGCTTGCCGATCTCGTTGAAGCCGAGGTAGATGCCGTCGAGGTACTTCTTGGCGAACTCGGAGTTGAAGCTCGCCCGGGCGGCCTCGGCAATCGCCTGCCCGATTGCGGAGTCGGCCAGCGGGGTGACGTGGGAGGTCTTGACGCTGATCGTGGCCTGCCGGGCCATCATCGGATCGTCGCTGCTCGACGACGTGACCGCTGTGGAGAAGCCCTTGGGGATGGTGATGACGGCGGCGTACCTGCCGTTGCGCAGGCCTGCTTCGGAGTCGTCCTCGTCGGAGAGAACCCAGTCGAAGTTCTCGTCGTCGCGGTCGACGAGCCCGGCCGCCAGCTGACGGCCCAGCGGCACCTGCTGACCGTCGATCTCCGTGCCTTCGTCCAGGTTGACGATGGCCGCCTGGACATTGTCGAGCCGGCCGGTGGCCTTCCAGATCGCGAAGACGAATCCAGCGGCGATGACGATCGGCACGAGGATGAGTCCGAGGACTGTGTACCACTTGGCCGTGCGTCCGGTATCAGCTCGTTCGAACCAGGTCATGAGCCGTGTCCTTCCCCCGATTGTGAGCATCGAGATCTAACAGTCGGTAATGGGTCTGCGGCGGGAGCATCCAGTCGGCGTCCCGGTTGCCGAGGCCGAGCAGCACACTCGACCCGGCGGCGAGGGCGGCGGAGATGAGGTCCTGGGCCGCCTCGGCGGTGTCGTGATCGCGGGCCTGGTCGGCCCGGTCGATGAGGACGATGTCCGGCATCTGCTCGCGCGTGTGGCGCAGGTAGCCGGGACTGGTGATGAGGGCGTCTTCGGCGGAGTTGAGCACCATGTACGGAATCGCGCTGCGCACCTTCGGCGCCTCCTCTGGCAGCACCCGGCCCAGCACCTTGAGCTCGCCGCGGTCGGGGGTCGCCCGTCCTGCGATCGTCAGCAGGAGCGCGGTGGCGCCCTGACCGGACACGGCGAGCACCTCACCGGGCTGCACGACCAGGTCGACCTTGTCGAAGACCGGCCGGCCGGAGCCGTCGAGTCCGAGATCCTCGCCGTAGACGGAGTAGTCCCTGCCGTCGCCGGGCCAGTCCTTGTACTGCACCTGGTGGTAGAGTCCTTCGCCTTCGACGTCGAAGTGCGGCAGCGTCCGCTCCAGCCAGCGCGGCAGCCACCAGGCCTTGTCGCCCAGCAGTGCCATGACGGCCGGCACGAAGGTCATGCGCACGATGAACGCGTCGATGAAGATGCCGACGGCCAGACCGAACGCGATCGATTTGATGATCGCGTCACCGGCGGGGACGAAGGCGGCGAAGACGGCGAACATGATGATCGCTGCGGCGACGACGACGCGGGCTGAGGACTGGAATCCGCGGTGGATCGCATCCTTCGCCGAGGCGCCGTGAGCGAAGGCCTCGCGCATGCCGGAGACGAGGAACACCTCGTAGTCCATGGCCAGGCCGAAGAGGATGCCCATGAGGATGATCGGCAGGAAGCTGATGACCGGGCCGACCTTCTCCACTCCGAAGATGTCGGCTCCGTGGCCCTGCACGAAGACGAGGGTGACGAGTCCGAACGCCGCCCCGACCGAGAGCAGGAAGCCCAGGGTCGCCTTGATCGGCACGGCGATCGACCGGAACACCATCATGAGCAGGATGAGCGACAGGCCGACGACGAAGATGCCAAAGGGCAGCAGCGCCCCGCCGAGCTGGTCGGAGACGTCGATGGCGACTGCGTTCGAGCCGGTGACCGAGGTGTCGAAGCCGTATTCGTCCTGGAAGTGCGGCTTGAGGTCGCGCAGCTTCTTCACGACCTCGGTGGTGCGCTCATCGCTGGGCCCGTACTCGGGGATGATCTGGATGAGGCCGGTGTCGGCGGAGCGGTTGGGCACGGCCATGATGACCTTGTGCACGCCGTCGATCTTCTCGATGTCAGCCTTCATGTCGTCCAGGTCGCCGAGCGGGTCGGTCGAGCTGATGATGTTCGCGGTGACGACCAGCGGTGAGTTGAAGCCCTCGCCGAAGTGCTCGGAGATGAGGTCGTACGAGGTGCGCGGGGCGGTGCCCTCCTCGGCTCCGCCGTTGTCGGGCAGGGCCAGCTGCAGGTCCTTGGCCGGCAGGGCGAGCGCGCCCAGACCGGCGATGACGATGACGACGGTCAGCAGCGGGATCTTCGTCGCTGCCGCCACCCAGGCGTCGTAGAAGCGGGTGACGAACCCCGGCTTGCGCGGGCGGCTCTCCTCACTCTCCGCGCGCTGCGCACTCTCCTCACCTTCCACGCCTTCCGCGCCCGAGACGGTGGCGGAGTGGCGGCTGCCGCCGGGGCGGTGCTTCTTGGGCACGAGCCGGTAGCCGAGGAATCCGAGCAGCGCCGGTGTCACCGTGAGCGCGACCGCCACGGCGATCGCGACGGTGACGGCGGCGGCGATGCCCATGACGGTGAGGAAGGGGATGCCGGCCACCGACAGGCCGACCAGGGCGATGATGACGGTGACGCCGGCGAATACGACTGCCGACCCGGCGGTCGCGATGGCGCGGGCGGCGGATTCTTCGGGGTCGTGGCCGTCGAACATCGTCTGCCGGGCACGGGAGACGATGAACAGTGCGTAGTCGATGCCGACGGCCAGGCCGAGCATGAGTGCGAGCATCGGGGTCGTCGAGTTGACGGTGGCGAATGCGGTGCTGCCGAGGATGAGCAGCATGCCGATGCCCACACCGATGACGGCGGTGACGAGCGGCATGCCAGCCGCCCAGGCGGATCCGAGAGTGAAGATGAGGACGATGAAGGCGATGACGACGCCGATCGCCTCGATGATCGAGATGTGCACGCTTGTGACCGTGTAGAGCTCGCCGCCGGGGCTGACGATGCTGCCCTCGGGCAGCTCGGCTTGGAGCCTGTCGGCTTCCGCCTGCAGATCATCCTTCGCCGAGTCCGGCAGCAGATCCACGGACTGGTCGTACTGAACGTTGACGATGGCGGCGTCACCGTCGGCGTTGATGACGCCGTCGATCATCTCGTCGAACGGGGAGGTGGCACCGTCGACGTGGGGCAGGTCGTCGATCTTCTCGACCGTGTCCTCGATCTTCGACTTATACGGGTCGGTGTCCACCGGCTGGCCGTCTGCGGTGACGACGAGCATCGTCGCCGAGCCGCCGGCCACCTCGGGGAAGGTCAGCTCGAGCGAGTCGAGGGCTTCCTGCGATTCGCTGCCGGGCAGGCGGAACTCGTCGTTGAAGCTGCCGCCGAATGCGGCGACGAAGCCGCCGAGAACGGCGAGGATCGCCAGCCAGACGGCGACCACTGTCTTACGGCGGCGGAACGCGGTGCGGCCAAGCTCGTAGAGAAAGGACGACACAGGCAACCCTTCGATCGCGGGTAAAGGACAGAGTTTCGGTGGTGCCACAGGCGGAGACGCTGCTCCCACCGTGCATGAACGGACGGACACATGAGCCACCCGCCGACGATCCTACGATACACGAGTGTATCGAATGCACAAGTGTATCCTAGTGCTGTAGTCTGCACAGCAGTCAGAAGCAGGAAGGGCAACGAGAGGTGACGATGAGCGAGGCAGTGAGCAGGCGCCGCATGCAGACCCGTGCGGCTCTCATCGATGGCGCGATGCGGGTCTTCGCCTCTCGCGGTGTGGCGGCGGCGTCGATCGAGGAGATCTGCGAAGCCAGCGGCTTCACCCGCGGGGCCTTCTACTCCAATTTCGCCTCGCGTGATGAGATCGTGCTCGCCATCATCGAGCGTGGCATCGCCGAAGCGCAGCGTCACGTGACGGAGCTGGTGGAGAACCGGACAGATCTGCATGAGGCGGCAGAGCTGTCACGCCCGCAGCAGGAGCAGCTCATCCGCGATATCGTCACCCAGTTCCATGCCGTGCAGGACAACACGACGGCATGGATCCTCGCTGAGCGCGAAATCGAGCTGTACACGCTACGCAATCCGGAGCTGCGTGATCGCTACGAGGAGCTCACCGGCACGCATTTCGAGAATATGAGCCGTGTTGTCGGCACCGCGATCGGCTGCGCCGGCGGGAAGCTGACGCTGCCTCTGGCGCAGTTCGTCGATCTGCTCGCCGCTGTCTCACTGGCAGCAGGCAGCGCAGCGGTCGCGGACCGCTTCCGAGGCCTGACAAGCGAGGACGTCGTCCCGGACGACGCTCCCCTGAACATCGACCCGGAGCCAGTTGTTCAGCTCGTGCTGGGCCTCGTCGACTTCTCCCCCGCTGACTGATCTCCCCGCTGCTTCAAGCTCACAGCTGCGGGTGCCGCAGGTGGTGTTCGGTGACGGCTTCGAAAGCGTGGGCGATGCGCATGAGTTCGACATCGCGACCCGGAGCCGCGACGATCTGAATGCCGACCGGCAGCCCTGATTCCGAGAACCCGGCCGGCACGGAGACTGCCGGGCAGCCAGTAGCCGAGATGAGCGTGGCCGCGCGCATCCATGACAGGTAGTCTGCCATCGGCTCGCCGTTGATCTCCGTCGGGTATTCGAGTTCCGCGTCGAAGGGCAGTACCTGTGAGGTCGTGGTGACGAACACGTCGCAGGTCTCGAAGTACTTCCACAGCTCGGCGCCGAGCCGCACGCGTGCGGCGTCCTTGGAGCGCACATCAGCGGCGGTGAGCGCGAGCCCGGCGTCGATGTTGTCGACCAGGGACTTCTTCATCTGCGCCCGGCCGCCGGCTTCGACCATCTCCTCGAACACCATCGCGAAGTCGTAGGCCCGCTGGGTGCGGAACACCTCGTCGGCGTCCTCGAGGTTCGGTACGTCCTCGGTGACCTCGGCACCCAGGCCGGCGAACACCTCGGCGGCGGCTGAGACGATCGCTGCCACCTCTGCTTCGACTGGGATCTGGCTGCCGAAGTCGGGGCTGAAGCCCACGCGGATGCCGGAGAGCTCCGGCTGGTAGACGGCGCCGAGGCGGAACTCGGGCAGGTCGAAGACGGAGCCAGGTTCGCCGATCTCCCAGGGTGCTCCGGTGGCCGGCCCGCAGCCGGCCTGCATGAGCAGGGCGATGTCGCTGACGGTGCGGGCCATGAAACCGGACTGGCCGAGCCAGGCGTGCGGGTTGTCCGGGGCGAGCTTGGGGATCCGGCCGTGGGAGGGCCGGAAGCCGACGACGTTGTTGAAGGAACCGGGGGTGCGCAGGGATCCGCCCATATCGGAGCCGTCGCCGGAGGCCTGGATGCCGGCGGCCAGTGCCGCACCAACGCCGCCGGAGGAGCCGGAAGCGGATTTCGTCGTGTCGTAGGGATTGACGGTGGTGCCGAATACCGGGTTGAAGGTGTGGGAGCCGGCAGCGAACTCCGGGACGTTGGACTTGCCGGTGGTGATGACGCCGGCGGCTTTGAGCCGGGCGATGATGACGGAGTCGGCTGCCGGCACGCGGTCGGCCCACAGCGGGCTGCCGTGCGTCGAGCGCATGCCGGCGGTGTCGTGGGTGTCTTTGTGCGTCATCGGCACCCCGTGCAGCAGGCCGAGGCTCCCCCCGCGGGCGTGTGCGTCGTCGGCTGCTGCTGCGGAGGCTTCGGCGGCCTCAGCATCGAGGGTGACGATGGCGTTGATGGCGGGGTTGACCTCGTCGATCCGGGCGAGGTGATCGGCAAGGGCCTCGCGGGCGGAGATCCGGCCGACGGCGATCTCGGCGGCGAGTTCGCGGGTGGACAGCCAGGTCAGCTCAGACATGTGCGGCTCCTTTCGGCAGCGGGCGACGGTGCCCGCCGGTGGTTCAGTGGTCGATGGTTCCGGTCAGGCAGGCGTGTCCTGCGGGGTCGAGGATGGCGACTTCCGTGGCCGAGGCGGTGGTCTGGCGGCCCACGGCAGCGACGGGGGTGCCGTCGAAGACGGGTCGGCGGGCGGTGAAGGAGAAGGAGTCGATCTGCTCACCTGGGCGGAGGCGCAGGAAGGCGTCGAGCATGAGCGTGGCGAGCAGCGGACCGTGGACGACGAGGCCGGGGTAGCCTTCTTCGTTGATGCAGAAGTCGCGATCGTAGTGGATGCGGTGGGCGTTGAAGGTCAGCGCGGAGTACCGGAAGAGCAGCGTCTCGTCAGGCCGGGTGATCCTGCCGTAGTCCCACGCCGAGGTGTCGGCTGGCTTTCGTGCCGCGCGCTCGGCTGGCGTTTGTGCTGTGGTCTCCTGCGGTGCGGCGGCTTCGCGGTAGACGATGGTGTGCCGGTCGGTGATGGCGTGGCTGCCGTCTGCCGAGACTTCATGGGTGACCGTGACGAAGACGAGCTGACCTGTTCGGCCGGTGCGGAGGCTGACGTCGGTGACGGTCTGGACGTCCTGCAGCTGCTGGCCGACGGCGATCGGCCGGTGGAAGGTCAGTTCTGATCCGGCCCACATGCGTCGCGGCAGCGGCACCGGTGGCAGGAAGCCGCCGAGGCGCGGGTGCCCGTCGATGTCGAGGGCGTGCTGCGGTTCGGTTGGGTTGAAGTGGGCCCAGTGCGCAAGCGGGAAGAGTTGGCCGCCCCAGGGGTCTGCGTCGTAGTCGAGGGCAGCGGCGAGGGTGCGCGACTTCGCTTCAGTGGCGATGTCGTCGAGAGTCTGGCTGCGGCCGACCCACGCGCGCAGACGCGAGACATCGATCGGTGCATCCATGTGCTCTCAGCCTCCTTCGCCTGCCCGGAGTGCATCTCCTGCTCGAAGCCTATCGGGCACAGTGATGCCGATGCAGGTGCGTCCGCAGATTGACTGTCGTGAATGACCGCGGTGGCGCAGATGATCCGGTAGCAGGGCCCGGCACTATGTGGTTGTCAAACATCGTTCTGTCACTGCGGTGGTGTTGCAGGCAGCGCTGGTAGAGAAAAGACGAGAAGTCGCTTCGGATAGGTTGGTTGCGGTGTGGTCTAGTCGGTGAGGTTGAGGAGCTGTTGGGCGTGTGCCTGCCCAATGGGATTTGTCGGTGGTCGTGCTTGGAGTTGGTGTCCGCCGGGCAGGGTCCAGGTCAGCATTCCCGTGTCGGGACTTCGGGTGACTTTGAGTCTGTTGTCGGTTTTCATCTGATGATGTTCCCGGCACAACGGGTGGAGATTCCCCATTGAGGTGGGGCCGCCTCGTCCGGGGTCTTCGTGATTGAACGGCTTAATATGATCCAGTTCGGCTTTCACAGCTGACCGGTCGCATCCCGGCAGGGTGCAGAACTGCCATTTCTCCACCAGCGCGATCCGCATCTTCTCCGGGATCGTGTACGCCTCAGCGGCGTGATCGAGGACCGTGCCGTCGGTCGGGTCGGTCAGGATCCGGTAGAGCGTCGAATGCCCAGTGCCGGTGAGTTGCCGGGCGGTCTCTGGTGAGATGGGGTGACCGTTGACCATCCCCGGCACACGAGCGTCATCGTCTTCGCCGGTGTTCCTGTCGAGCAGGGTCAGTGCTGGGACGGTGATGGTGATGCGGGCTTGGCGTTTGAGCCACTCAGCATCAACGGGACACTGCACACCGGTCTCAGCCAGCGTTTCGGCGATCTTCTCGGCTGTTGCGTCGAGATCAATGCCGGCCGGGTTCGCAGCCGTGACAACACTGTCACCGACCTGACCCGGGGTGGTGTCGCTGTCGCTGCCGGTGGACTGTGTGGTCAGTGCGCCTGCGGGCTGGGAGCCGGTGAGGAAGTCGAACATCAGCTCACCCATCCCACGGTCGTCAGCGATTTCTCGACCCTCGGGCACACCGAGTGGTGCGCCGAGGCCCTTGATGACGGATCGGGCCATGCCGGCCAGGCGGGCTTCTAAGAGAGCGATCTGGTGGCAGGGACCGCGAGCGATAAGAACACCCAGCCCGTGGGGCTCGTAATAGGTTTCGACGGTGCGACGATCCCGGACCTGCGCAGCGCGCTCCTCACGGGTGACAAGAGTAGAGATCAGTTGGGTGACAGCGCGCTTGAACGCCGTCATATTGTCCCGCGTCAAGTAGTTGGCAGGATTTCCTTGGTTTTGAATGTCGGGGTGGTGGGGTCGGCTAGGCCCAGGTGCA
>NZ_JACSPY010000024.1 GCF_014836885.1 Brevibacterium gallinarum | reverse complement strand
ACTCAAATCCGGGCTGTGACCCGAATTGGACGGTTGGTGGTGTATGCGCCTTCGTGCGTGTGTCTGTGCGTGTCATCGGTTTGGGATGGAGGACTAGAGGGAACTGATGTGAAACCCGCAGACTCGTTCAATGCCCCTCTCCTCAGTGCGCATCGGTCACCCAGACCGTTACCCGGCCATTGCCAGTGACGAAGACTCTGCGACCGTCACAGCCGGTCACGGGGTCGCAGGACTCCACCATGAGCGCCAGCCCTGCCCAGGCCTACCTGACCGAGAGAAGGTGGAGATTGTGGAACGCAGGGAGAAGGTCCTTTCGGCCGCAGTAATCGAGTGCGTCAGAACATACTCAGGTACGGTTGAGCATTGTCGAGGTTCAGCGACCCGACCTACCGTCGTACCCGCACGCGGCCAGAGAGCCAGGATACTTGAGATCACGCTGACAAGAAACAATTGCGTCGCCCTGCAAACTTTGCTGACAGCAACTGAGGGGTAAATCTACTGAAACAAAGCCGCGAGTGCTTTCGACATCACATTCACGGACGACTCCTCTTGCTGCGCTCACCGAAGAATATGTTAAACATGACTGCTCCCGCCACCGATAAGAGCACGACAATCCCGGAAACGAATACTATGCTCGAAAAACCAAGCCAGTATTCACGAAGGCCTCCATCCGATGAGGAGCACGTCAAATGCGGCGGAATTGCCCTTGCGCCGATTTCGGGCGCCTGAGTGCTCAAGGGGTCAGGATCCAACTCGCCCGGGCAAGAGCCATCTCCCGCTACGCGACGAATGAAGGCATGCCATTCGGCGAATAAGACGCCGTAAGAGCTCGCAATGAGTGTTACGCCGAGCGGCAGGGCGCGAGAGGTTGACTGCACGAACCGTCCAATAATCCGTAAAAGTGAATACCCTGGAAACCCGCTGCTACTATCCGGGTTGATCATTGCAGGGCCTTTGGGCGTCGATCAGCATACTCATCCCATGAAAAATGAGTTGGCGTACGCCACTTCCGTTGCTTGTTCAATAAAAGAAAATCAGTTCCGCCTTTAAGTTTATCCTTTGGCCATGGGTGCCCAGGGTCAATGCTTAAGCCCATGCAGTCGGTATGAGACCGATGACCTTGACAGTTATTTTGAACGTACTTGGTTGCAGCGCTTATGTGACTCCAGCTGTTTGAGCCCTTAGGGAGGCGAAGGTCAACGTAGAGCATTTGATGCAATTTCTCGTTACCTCCGCCCCAATTGATATCCATATCGGGGATTACTGTTGGCTTGCCAAACCCTACGCCAATGGCTCCAGTCGAACATGGATCCGACAGGTGGTTGCTATCGATATACGCTTCAAGTGATTTTAGCACGCCGTCTGCAGTCCCGTCGTTGATCGATACAGTCATCGTGGCGCCCGCCAAACTAGCGTTTGCCCAATATCGCTTATCAGTTCCCGGAGCGCATAACGGACGGGATATCTTTTCCGGAAGGTTATAGTTGTGCTGGTACAGCTGTATCTCAGCGCCCCACCAATACTTCGGCGCCTTATGAGTATTCGACTGACCTGCCCATTGGGAAAATATAGAGACTTGTCTTTTCCCGTCTACGTTGTCCTTGGTCTGGAACCAAATAGAGTTTGGATGTGCCCGAGTTGGCGGCTCGTCGCTTGATGTGTTAAAACCGTCCTCTCTGAGTCCAGAATCGTTTAGCTCGTCGCCGAGGCCGTCCGGCCGTGGCAACTCCGAATCGCCTGGTTCTGCATGCGGCAAGTGACGAGCTTCGTCGAGCAGACTCGATGGCGCCGCAAAAGAGCCAGCGTTCTGCGGGCTTCCATCGCTATGACTTGGCTGCTGAGTTGCAGCCAATGCAGTTACGGAGAATACTGCCGGATTTCCGCCAGGTGCTTGACTGTGCAACGTCACCTCAAGATCTGCAGCATTCTCTTCTGCCGTTTTTTCAGTATCGTAGATGTAAACTCCGAGGCCATCCGAGATGAGGTATTCAACACTCACGATCTTCACCCCCAGAGTTTCAGCTCGTGAGAATAGGTCATTCGTCTCAACGGGATAGTCAAGTTCCACCGTCTCGACTTCAGGGTCGGTCTTCAGATCATTGTGGGAAACAGTATCATTAGGGTCGTGCTCAGCTGAATGCAACGCAGTTGCGCCGAGTGATGTAATGGCAATTGTCGCCAATACAGGTGCGATAATATTGCGTGGTTGCATGTCTAGTCCTTGGTAAGTCAGCAATTCAGACTTTACGCCATCTATGCTCTTCAAGCGCTCGGCGTCAATGAATCTGGGGAATCGAAGCTATTTATGGCGAGCGATGAAGGTTTCTAGAATAGTGTAGAAGTCGCGGTTCATCGAGTCAATAGCGCTGATACTAGACTTTGGTCTAGGTGGTGCTTTGTCCGTCATGCTTATCTAGCGTTTCCGGTTGAGGGCCTAGCCCGGGTCTGCGGCTCAGGGGCCGCAGTTCACATCAGCCGTTGTTCAGAGACCGGTCGTAGGGTGTGGAGCATGGACAAGTACACAGCCCCTGTCAGGGACGCCATCGTCGAGCCGCTGGCCGCCCGCGGCATCGTCGTCGAAGACATCACCGCCCATGTCGCCGGCCGCTTCCGCACGCTGACCGTCGTCATCGACCTCGACGGCACGACCACCGACCCGGTCTCGCTTGACCACATCACCGAGGCCACCCGGATCATCTCCGAGACCATCGACGACCTCCCGCTGTTCAACGACCACGCCTACGACCTGCAGGTCACCTCGCCGGGTGCGACCCGCCCGCTGCGCGAGATCCGTCACTTCCACCGTGTGATCGGCCGCACCCTGGCGGTGCGCACCACCTCCGACGAGGAATTCGAAGGCGTGCTGCTGAGCGTCAGCGACGGCGACGCTCCCGAGGCGGTCTTCCGGCTCGCCGACGGATCGGAGCGCAGCCAGACGCTGGCCGGGATCGCCCACGCCGAGGCGGTCCTCCAGTTCAAGTAGGCCCAGGCCCCAGCGCTGGGCCGGCGGCAGGTGACGCTCGGATGCTTCCCTGGCCCGGGCAACTCCGCTAGGCTCAAGGGCACATCGCCCATACCGACAACTCAACAGCCGGCACGACCCG
Organism: Brevibacterium gallinarum; assembly: GCF_014836885.1. Taxonomy (GTDB): domain Bacteria; phylum Actinomycetota; class Actinomycetes; order Actinomycetales; family Brevibacteriaceae; genus Brevibacterium; species Brevibacterium gallinarum. The sequence goes on along the minus strand of NZ_JACSPY010000024.1, from coordinate 13,330 downwards.
CACGGGTCCTGGTGCCGAGAAGGACTCAGCAATGGACATCGACCTCTCTGCGCTCCGTCTGATCGAGCACGAAAGGGAGATCCCGTTCGAAACGCTCGTCGAGCTCATCGAGCAGGCCCTCCTGACCGCCTACCACCGCACTGAGGGCGCCTACCCGGACGCCCGTGCGGAACTCGACACCAAGACCGGCACCGCCACCATCTGGGCGGTGGAGTTCGACAACGACGACAACCCGATCGGCGAGTTCGACGACACGCCTGACGGATTCGGGCGGATCGCGGCGATGACCGCACGCAACATCATCCACCAGCGGCTGCGCGATGTTGAGGACGCCTCGGTGCTGGGCACCTTCAAGAACCGCGAAGGCGAGATCGTCTCCGGGCTCATCCAGCAGGGCCGCGATGAGCACATGATCCAGGTCGACCTCGGCGAGGTCGAGGCCGTGCTGCCGCCGCACGAACAGGTGCCCGGCGAGGAGTACAGCCACGGCAACCGGATCCGCGTCTACGTCACCGATGTGCACAAGGGCCTCAAAGGGCCCTCGATCACGGTGTCGCGCTCGCACCCGAACCTCGTGCGCAAGCTGTTTGCGCATGAGTCCCCGGAGATCGCCGACGGCACCGTCGAGATCGTCTCGCTCTCCCGCGAGGCCGGCCACCGCACGAAGATGGCCGTGCGGGCCACGGTGCCCGGCGTCAACGCCAAGGGCGCGTGCATCGGCGAGCTCGGCTCCCGGGTGCGCGCGGTGATGGCCGAGCTGGGGGAGGAGAAGATCGACATCGTCGACTACTCCGACTCGCCGGCGAAGTTCGTCGCCAACGCGCTCTCCCCAGCACGGGCGATGCGCGTCGATGTGCTCAACGAAGCCCAGAAGCTCGCTCGCGCCGTCGTCCCGGCCGACCAGCTGTCGCTGGCGATCGGCAAGGAGGGGCAGAACGCCCGCCTGGCCGCCAAGCTCACCGGCTGGAAGATCGACATCGTCACCCCCGAGGACGACGCCGCCGACGAGGGCTGAGTGACGGCAGCGCCTGCGGGCAGTGTTAGACTGGCAGGCGTGGTATGTGCTGGTGAACCTCTGCGCATGTGTCTGGCATGCCGGAAGCGGGAGCCGATGAGTCGGCTCGTCAGACTCGCAGTGGTTGACGAGAGCACACCGCACATTGCGGTTGACGCCCAGCGCAGGCTGCCCGGAAGGGGAGCCTGGATCCATCCCGATCAGCGCTGCGTCGACTCAGCAGTGAAGAGAAGCGCGTTCAGGCGAGCGCTGCGCACCCAGGCCCCGGCCGGTGCACAGCTGCTCGATAACATCCGTCGGATTACGGAAAGCAGATGAACCGAATGGAAACCCAGCAGTGAGTGCTCAGAAATGACACCCGACGCATACGGTCGTGAGCAGTGAAATGAGAACTGTTCACTCACGATGAGGTTCCTTCCTGTCCGGGAAGGAACCCGGACAGGAGAAAAGTGGCAAAGCCCCGTGTCCATGAGCTCGCGAAGGAGCTCGGCACAACAAGCAAAGACGTGCTGGCGAAGCTGCAGGAGATGGGCGAATTCGTCCGCACTGCATCCTCGACAGTCGAAGCACCCGTGGTGCGCAAGCTGAAGGAAGCCTACGGCGATTCCGGCAGCGCAGGTGCGAAGAAGGACAAGGCTGCACAGAAGCCTGCCGCCCCGAAGCCGGGCGCGAAGTCCGCCCCGAAGCCGGGCGCCTCCGGCAGCGCCAAGCCGGCCGCCCCGGCAGCCGAGAAGAAGGCAGCCGCCCCGAAGCCGGCGGCCAAGCCCGGCCAGACCGCCCCGAAGCCGGGCGCGCAGTCCGCTCCCAAGCCGGCCGCCCCGGCAGCCGATGCTGCCCCGCAGACCGAAGAGCCCGCCGCCAAGGCTCCGGCTCCCAAGCCTGCCCCCAAGCCCGGCGCCGCCGGTGCCAAGCCCGGACCGCGACCCGGCGGCGGCCGCGGCAGCGCGCGCCCTGGCAACAACCCGTTCGCACCATCCCAGGGGATGCCCAAGCCCGGTGCCAAGCCCGGACCGCGCCCCGGTGGCGGCCGCGGCGGCGCGCGCCCTGGCAACAACCCGTTCGCACCCTCGCAGGGGATGCCCAAGCCCGGTGCCAAGCCGGGACCGCGTCCCGGCGGCAGCGGTGACGCTGCCCGCACCGGCGGCGGCCCGAAGCCGCGCGGCGGCAAGCCGGCCCCGCGTCCGGGTGCACCGCGCCCGAACCCGGCGATGCTGAAGAACTCCGCCCTGGCCAAGCCCGCGCCTTCGCGCGGCGGCGGCCGGGGACCCGGCGGCCCGGGCGGCCCCGGCGGCGGTCCCGGTGGACCTCCGCGCGGCGGACGTCCGGGTGGTCCGCGCGGCTCCGGTCGCGGTCGCGGCGCCACCCAGGGTGCCTTCGGCCGCGGCGGCGGTCGTGCACGGAACAAGAAGTCCAAGCGCGCAAAGCGCCAGGAGATGGAGCAGATGCAGGCTCCGTCGATCGGCGGCGTCACCGTTCCGCGCGGCGACGGCAGCACCCCGCTGCGCCTGCGCCGCGGATCCTCGCTGGCCGACTTCGCCGAGAAGATCAACACCGATCCGACGAACCTCGTCACGGTGCTCTTCCACCTCGGTGAGATGGCCACGATCACCCAGTCGCTGGACGAGGAGACCTTCCAGATCCTCGGCGAGGAGCTCGGCTACAAGATTCAGATCGTCTCGCCTGAGGACGAGGACCGCGAGCTGCTCGAGAGCTTCGACATCGACCTCGAGGCCGAAGCCGAGGCTGAGGACGATGAGGACCTGCAGGCCCGTCCGCCGGTCGTGACCGTCATGGGTCACGTCGATCACGGTAAGACGAAGCTGCTTGATGCGATCCGCTCGGCTGACGTCACAGCCAAGGAGGCTGGCGGCATCACCCAGCACATCGGCGCCTACCAGGTGTCGATGGAGCACGAGGGCGAGAACCGCCGCATCACCTTCCTCGACACCCCCGGTCACGAGGCGTTCACCGCCATGCGTGCCCGCGGTGCCAAGGCCACCGACGTCGCGATCCTCGTCGTCGCCGCCGATGACGGCGTCATGCCGCAGACCATCGAGGCGCTCAACCATGCCCAGGCTGCCGGTGTGCCGGTCGTCGTGGCAGTCAACAAGATCGATAAGGACACCGCGAACCCGCAGAAGGTCATGTCGCAGCTGACCGAATACGATCTCATCGCCGAGGAGTTCGGCGGCGAGACGATGTTCGTGCCGATCTCGGCGCTGCAGCGCAAGGGCATCGACGACCTGCTCGAGGCCGTGTTGCTGACCACCGACGCGGCACTGGACCTCAAGGCCAACCCGGACAAGTCCGCTCGCGGCATCGCCATCGAAGCCAAGCTCGACAAGGGCCGCGGTGCCGTTGCCACCGTGCTCGTCGAGTCCGGCACCCTCAAGCAGGGAGATGCGATCGTGTGCGGCACCGCCTACGGCCGCGTGCGTGCGCTGTTCGATGAGAACGGCCAGTCGGTCGAAGAGGCCGGGCCCTCACGTCCGGTGCAGGTGCTGGGTCTGTCTTCCGTGCCGCGTGCCGGTGACACGTTCCTCGCCACCGACGACGACCGCACCGCCCGTCAGATCGCTGAGAAGCGCGATGCCATCGAGCGCAATGCCGCCCAGGCACGCGGACGCAAGCGCATCAGCCTCGAGGACTTCACCAAGGCGCTCGAAGAGGGCAAGGTCGACATGCTCAACCTCATCCTCAAGGGCAACGTCTCCGGTGCTGTCGAAGCACTCGAGGATTCGCTGCTCAAGATCGATGTGGGCGAGGAAGTCGACCTGCGGATCATCCACCGCGGCGTCGGTGCGATCACCGAGAACGACATCAACCTCGCCACCGTCGACAACGCGATCGTCATCGGCTTCAACGTCCGGCCCGAAGCCAAGGCCCGCGACCTGGCGGAGTCCGAGGGCGTCGATGTCCGGTACTACTCGGTCATCTACGACGCGATCGATGACATCGAGAACTCGCTCAAGGGCATGCTCAAGCCCGAGTTCGAGGAAGTCCACACCGGCTCGGCCGAGATCCGCGAAGTGTTCCGCTCCTCGAAGTGGGGCAACATCGCCGGCTGCATGGTCAAGGACGGCGTCATCAAGCGCAACTCGAAGGCCCGCATCACCCGTGACGGAGTCGTCGTCGGCGACAACCTCACGGTGGAGTCGCTGCGCCGCTTCAAGGACGACGCCACCGAGGTCCGCGAGGGCTTCGAGTGCGGTGTCGGACTCGGCAGCTTCAACGACATCCGCGAAGGCGATCTCATCGAGACCTTCGAGATGCAGGAGAAGCCGCGCGACTGACGCTTCAGCACTGACAGTCCGGCGCCTGCCCGTGACCTGCGGGCAGGCGCCGGGCCCACCGAAGAGGCCCGGCACACGAAGAGAAGGAACCACCATGGCTGATGCCACCCGCGCAAGGAAGATCGCCGACCGCATCAAGGTCATCGTCGCGCAGACGCTCGAGAAGCGGATCAAGGACCCGCGCCTGGGCTTTGTCACCGTCACCGACGTCCGCGTCACCGGCGACCTGCAGCATGCCTCGATCTTCTACACCGTCTACGGCGACGAAGATCAGCTCGTGTCCACGCAGGCAGCGCTGAACTCGGCCAAGGGGCTCATCCGCTCCGAGGTCGGCAAGGGCCTGCAGATCCGGCTGACCCCGTCGCTGGAGTTCATCGCCGACTCGGTGCCTGCCGCTGCAGCTGAACTCGAGGAGCTGCTCGCCCAGGCGGCGGCCCGCGATGCCGAGGTCGCAGCGCTTGCCAAGGACGCCGCCCCGGCAGGGGAGGCCGATCCGTACCGCAAGCCGCACGAGGACGACGAGTCCCGCGACTGAGCTGCCGGTCCGCCTCTGCGACCGCGCACTGCACCACAGAACCGAACAGCTGCAGGCAGGCACCGGAACCCATCCGGTGCCTGCCTGACTGTCTGCCGCGAAGGACAACCGTCTGTCGTGAACGACGGCCGTCTGCCGCGAAGCACAACCGTCTGCCATCGGATACGGGGGAGGAGCAGCCTGCATGGACTGGCTGATGCACACCGGCAGCATCGACGTGACGCTGACACTCGTGCTGCTGCTCCTGGCCGCAGGCCTGCTCGCCGGGTGGATCGACGCCGTCGTCGGCGGCGGAGGCCTCATCCAGCTGCCGGCCCTGCTCATGGTCCCCGGCATCACCCCGGTCCAGGCGCTGGCGACGAACAAGCTCGGCTCCATCGCCGGCACCACCGCCTCGGCGCTGACCTATCTGTCCCGGGTCAGACCGGACAAGTCAGCGACGATCCCCGCCTCGGTCACCGCCCTGCTCGGGGCGATCCTCGGGGCGCGCGTCGCCACACTGCTGCCGACCAGCGTGTTCGAACCGGTCATCCTCACCGCCCTCATCGCGGTGGCGGTGTTCACGCTGCTCAAACCCCAGCTCGGCCTGGCCGCCCAGCTGCGCTTCGGCGAGCATTCCAAACGCCACCATGCGATCTCCTGGCTCATCGGGCTGCTCATCGGCTTCTACGACGGGCTGCTCGGGCCGGGCACCGGTTCCTTCCTCGTCATCGCCTTCGTCTCCATCATCGGCTTCGACTTCCTCCACGCCTCGGCGATGGCGAAGATCGTCAACTGGGCGACCAACCTCGGGGCGCTGCTGTACTTCGTCCCGAACGGCCACGTCATCTGGGCACTCGGCGCGGCCGTGGCCGCCGGCAACGTCATCGGCGGGTTCATCGGCGCACGCACCGCGATCCGGCTCGGCAGCGGCTTCGTGCGTGTCGTGTTCCTCATCGTCGTCACCGCGCTCATCCTCACACTCGGATTCGACTTCCTCGCCTGAGACCACATCTTCCCTGGTGAGCGGCAGCCCTCCGGCGAGATGGAAACACCCGGTCCCGAGGTGTGACGCAGCTCGCGCAGATGAGCTTCCGTCATCGTTTTGTTATCGACTGGGATGCCGTTACACTTTTACGAGATCACAGAACGATTACAGCTTTGTTAAGGGATAGTCGAATTGGGTAAGCACTCTGATCCGAACCAGTCGTCCTGGGCCTCCAGCGCCCGCACGCTCGTCCGCGATCTCAGCCGCGTCGGACGCTCCGGCGGCGGACGGCACTCCGCCGAGCAGGCCTCGACGGCCACCGGCGTCATCAAGACCATCAAGCGCAAGCCGATGGTGGCAGCCATCGCCATTCCGGCCGCTGCGACCACTGCGATCGTCGCCTCGTCCTTCGCGCTCGGACCCAACAGCGAGTCCGGCGTCGTCAAGACCGAGCAGCAGGCAGCCTCCTCGCCGGTGCCCGAAGAGGACATCAGCCTCGTCGACGAAGACGCGCTCAACCAGCAGCGCGAAGAAGCCGCCAAGGCCTACGAAGAGGGACTGAAGGACAACAAGGACTACCAGAGCAAGTCCGGAGCCGTCAGCGCAACCACCCCGAAGCCGGAGCCGAAGCCGGCCGCCGCGTCGAGCAGCTCCTCGAAGTCGACGACCAAGCGCGGCGGCGATGACACCGCCTCCCGTTCCAAGGGACGCGACACGAACGTCTCCTACGAAGCCTGCAGCGTGTCCTCGAGCATCGAATCCGGTCTGCAGCCGGTGGCTGTCAACGGCTACCGTGCGATCTGCGCGAACTTCCCCGAGGTCAAGTCCTACGGCGGACACCGCAACCAGGCCGGCTCGGATCACAACAGCGGCATGGCCGTCGATGCGATGATCCGCGGCTCGGTCGGCGACCAGATCACGAAGTTCCTCATCGACAACCGCCAGGAGCTCAACGTCAAGTACGTCATCTGGGAGCAGAAGTACTACGCCTCCACCAACGGCTGGAAGGGCAAGCCGATGGAGAACCGCGGCGGCGACACCGCCAACCACTACGACCACGTGCACGTGTCCTTCAAGTGACGTGACCGGCGGGCCGCCCACCCGCACCGACTCTCCTGCAGCAGGCTCAAGCGCTAGGCTTGAGCCTGCTGTCATGTCCGCCGAGAGACCGGAGACCCCTCATGGCCAAGCGCACCGACTCGCCGGTCAACGGCATCCTCGTCATCGACAAACCCACCGGCATGTCCTCCCACGCAGTGGTCTCCCGGCTGCGCCGCTGGTACGGCACCCGGCGAGTCGGCCACGCCGGTACGCTCGACCCGATGGCCACCGGGGTGCTCGTGGCCGGCCTCGGCCGCGGCACCAAACTGCTGACCTACCTCATCGGGCTCGACAAGACCTACACCGCCACCATCCGGCTCGGTGCCTCGACACCGTCCGATGACGCCGACTCGGCCGCCGACCGGTTCGCCGACCCCGCCGCCCTGGCCGTCCTCACCGACGAGCAGATCGCCGACGGCGTTGCCGCACTGCGCGGGCCGATCGAACAGGTGCCCAGCGCCGTCTCGGCGATCAAGGTCGACGGCAAGCGCGCCTACCAGCTCGTCCGGGCCGGTGCCGACGTCGAGCTTGCCGCCCGGCCGGTGACGATCACCGGCTTCGACATCCACGACATCCGCCGGCACCTCGACTCCGACCCGCCGGCCATCGACCTCGACGTCACCGTCTCCTGCACCTCGGGCACCTACATCCGGGCACTGGCCCGCGACCTCGGCGCGGGTCTCGGCGTCTTAGGCCACCTCACCGCGCTGCGCCGCACCCACGTCGGCCCCTTCGCGCTGCCCGGCCACCAGCTGCCCGAGGACCTCACCGCCCCCGAGGCGGAGAAGCCGCCGGCACCGATCGACCTCGCCACCGCAGCCGCGCAGGTGCTGCCGGTCCGCGAGCTCACCGGAGAGGAATCGCGAGCCCTGCTCAGCGGCCAGTTCATCGACCCGGCCACCGCCTCGGGACCGGGACCCTGGGCCGGCATCTGCGCAGGAGAGCTCATAGCCGTCATCGAACGCCGCGGTGAGAAGCTCAAGACCGCCGCCGGCATCGCGCAGCAGCCCCCGGCATGAGCAGGACAGGGCCGGGCGTGCGGTAACGTTGTGGCGGTATTCGACACCAGCGATATAAGACCAGCGACGCCTGGGAAGGGGCGAGAAGTGGAAGTTCTCTGGGACATCGACCAGATCCCACCCGATTTCGGTCACACCGCCGTCACGCTCGGCAACTTCGACGGCGTGCACCGCGGCCACCAGGCCGTGCTCGGCCAGCTCGCCGAACTCGCCCGCGCACGCGGCCTGCGGTCCCTCGCGATCACCTTCGACCCCCACCCGCGCAGCGTCCACGCCCCCGACTCCGCACCCGAGCAGATCACCGGGCTGACCGAGCGGCTGGCCCGGATGGCCGAGACCGGCATCGACGCCGTGCTCGTGCAGCGCTACTCACTCGACTTCGCCGACCAGACCGCTGAGGACTTCGTCGACGACTATCTCGTCGGCCGGCTGCGCGCCAAGCTCATCGCCGTCGGCCGGGACGTGCGCTTCGGCCGCGGCAACCACGGCACCATCGACACCCTCGAACAGCTCGGCGCGGACAACGGCCTGGAGATCGTCACCATCGACGACGTCGGCCACGCTCCCGGCGCCACCGGCCGGGACTCCTCGACGCTGGTGCGCCAGCTGCTTGCCGATGGCCGCGTCGATGAGGCAGCCGAGGTGCTCGGCTCCCCGCACACGGTCGTCGGCACCGTCGTCCACGGCGATGCGCGTGGCCGCGAGCTCGGCTTCCCGACCGCCAACCTCGGCGAGGACAGCGAGGGCATGGTGCCCGCCGATGGCGTCTACGCCGGCATCGCCCACTTCGACTCCGACCCCGAGGGCTACCCGGCGGCGATCTCCGTGGGCACCAATCCGACCTTCGACGGTGTCTCCCGGCGGGTTGAGGCCTATGTGCTCGATAAGGAGTTCGCCGACTTCGACGTCTACGGATCGACCATGAGCCTGGAGTTCGTCAAGCTCATCCGCGGCCAGATCACCTTCGACGGAATGGACGAGCTCATCGCCCAGATGCACGAGGATGTCTCCGAAGTCCGCAGTGTGCTAAGCTGATCGACGCTGTCTTTTCAGCATGCCGTCACGCCGGCCGCGGTCTGACAGGGCCGGAGCAGAAGGCTCCGGCGCCGCGCAACGACGTGGAAGAAGGAGAGATCTCATGGCACTTGATCCGAAGGTCAAGCAGGACATCATCAAGGAATATGCAACTCACGAAGGCGACACGGGATCTCCCGAGGTCCAGGTCGCGATCCTGACCAAGCGCATCACCGACCTGACCGAGCACTTCAAGGAGCACAAGCACGACCACCACTCGCGTCGTGGCCTCCTGCTGCTCGTCGGTCAGCGCCGCCGCATGCTCAAGTACCTGCAGCAGATCGACATCGAGCGCTACCGCTCGCTCATCGCTCGCCTCGGCCTGCGCCGCTGAGCGAAAGCGATCTGCACGACGCGAGAGGGAATCGCCGGACACGGCGGTTCCCTCTCGCGTTTTCAGTGCAGGTGACCTGCTTGTTACACTGACCAAGAGCTTGGAACCGGCAGCTGACGAAGCTCCGGTGGTCGGTAGTGGCCTCCGCACCTCGTGCGTGGGTCTCGATCGATGACCGGATCCCTTGCAGCCGGCTCGCGTGTGCGCAGTCCTGCCCACCCGCCGCATATCCTTCAGCGCAGGCGATCCGCGCGCCGGGCAGAGAGCCCGAGCGCAGAACCCGAATGGAGAAACACTTGGGAATCAATCCCGAATCTGCTGTTGCCCACATTGACAACGGGCGCTTCGGCTCCCACACCGTCCGCTTCGAAACCGGCCGCCTGGCCCAGCAGGCCGCAGGCTGCGCTGTCGCCTACCTCGACGACGAGACGATGCTGCTCTCGGCGACCGCCGTGAGCAAGAACCCGAAGGAGCACCTCGACTTCTTCCCGCTCACCGTCGACGTCGAAGAGCGCATGTACGCCGCCGGCCGCATCCCCGGCTCGTTCTTCCGCCGCGAGGGACGCCCCTCGACCGACGCGATCCTCGCCTGCCGCCTCATCGACCGGCCGCTGCGCCCGTCGTTCGTCAAGGGCCTGCGCAACGAGGTGCAGATCGTCGTCAACGTCATGTCGATCCACCCCGACCACATCTACGACACCCTGGCCATCAACGCCGCCTCGATGTCGACCCAGCTCTCCGGTCTGCCGTTCTCCGGCCCGATCGGCGGCGTGCGCGTCGCCCTCATCGACGACCAGTGGGTGGCGTTCCCGAACCACTCGCAGCTGGAGAACGCCGTGTTCGACATGGCCGTGGCCGGCCGGGTCGTCGGTGACGATGTCGCCATCATGATGGTCGAGGCCGAGGCGTCGGAGAACGCCTGGAACACGATGCGTGCCGGTGGCACCGTCCCGACCGAGGAGATCGTCGCCGAAGGCCTCGAAGCTGCCAAGCCGTTCATCCAGGAGCTGTGCCGCGCCCAGCAGGAGCTCGCCGACAAGGCCGCCAAGCCGGTCGCTGAGTTCCCGGTGTTCAAGCCCTACGAGGACGACGTCTACGCCGCTGTCGAGTCCGCTGCCCGCGAGCAGCAGACGAAGAACTTCCAGATCGCTGACAAGAAGGAGCGCGAAGCCGCCGGTGACGAACTCCTCGCGAAGGTGCTCACCGACCTCGGCGAGCAGTTCGAAGGCCGCGAGCAGGAGATCGTCGCAGCCCTCGATGCCCTGACCAAGGACATCGTGCGCAAGCGCATCCTCACCGACCAGATCCGCATCGACGGCCGCGGGCTCAAGGACATCCGCCCGCTGACTGCCGAGACCGGCGTCATCCCGCGGGTCCACGGCTCGGCGCTGTTCGAGCGCGGTGAGACCCAGATCCTCGGCGTCACCACGCTCAACATGCTCAAGCTCGAGCAGCAGATCGACTCGCTGTCGCCGGTCACCTCGAAGCGCTACCTGCACCACTACAACTTCCCGCCGTACTCGACCGGTGAGACCGGCCGTGTCGGCAGCCCCAAGCGCCGCGAGATCGGCCACGGCGCACTCGCCGAGCGCGCGCTCGTGCCGGTGCTGCCCAGCCGCGAGGAGTTCCCGTACGCCATCCGCCAGGTCTCCGAGGCCCTCGGCTCGAACGGTTCGACCTCGATGGGCTCGGTGTGCGCTTCGACCCTGTCGATGCTCGAAGCCGGTGTGCCGCTGCGCGCCCCGGTCGCCGGCATCGCCATGGGCCTGGTCTCCGACGTCATCGACACCGCTGACGGACCGCAGACCGCCTACGCCGCCCTGACCGACATCCTCGGCGCCGAAGACGCCTTCGGCGACATGGACTTCAAGGTCGCCGGCACCAAGGACTTCATCACCGCCATCCAGCTCGACACCAAGCTCGACGGCATCCCGGCCTCGGTGCTGGCTGCGGCGCTCAAGCAGGCCAAGGACGCCCGCCTCGTGATCCTCGATGTCATGAACGAGACCATCTCCGCACCGGCGGAGATGAACCCGACCGCACCGCGGATCATCTCGGTCAACATCCCGGTCGACAAGATCGGCGAGGTCATCGGCCCCAAGGGCAAGATGATCAACCAGATCCAGGAGGACACCGGCGCTGAGATCAGCATCGAAGACGACGGCACGGTGCTCATCGGCGCCACCGACGGCACCTCGGCTGAAGCGGCCCGCTCGGCGATCAACGCGATCGCCAACCCGCAGGTCCCCGAGGTCGGTGAGCGCTACCTCGGCACCGTCGTCAAGTGCATGTCCTTCGGCGCCTTCGTCTCGCTGACCCCGGGCAAGGACGGCCTGCTGCACATCTCCGAGCTCAAGAAGCTCAACGGCGGCAAGCGCGTCGAAGACGTCGAAGACGTCCTCGGCGTCGGACAGAAGATCCAGGTCGAGATCACCAAGGTCGACGACCGCGGCAAGCTCTCGCTCGTCCCGGTCGCAGGCGAAGAGGAAGAAGCAGACGAACAGGAGTAATCCTCTGCACACCGAACAGCTCCTGGGGGAGGACAGCAGCGTCTGGCGCTCTGTCCTCCCTTCGGGTATCCGCGTCATCACCGAGACCATGCCCTCGCTGGCATCGGAGACCGTCGGCGTGTGGGTCGACTCCGGCTCCCGCGACGAAACCGACCTGACAGCAGGCTCGACCCACTTCCTCGAGCACATGCAGTTCAAGGGCACGACGAGACGGTCGGCCAAGCAGATCGCGCAGATCTTCGACCGCACCGGCGGGGAGTCGAATGCGGTGACCTCGAAGGAGTACACCTGCTACTTCTCCCGCTGCCTGGTCGACGACCTGCCGCCGGTCACCGACCTGCTGTGGGACATGGTGCTTCACGCCACGCTCGATGCCGGCGAGTTCGAACGCGAGCGCGGCGTCATCATCGAAGAGCTCGCGATGGCCGCCGACGACCCGACCGATGTGCTGTACGAGAAGTTCGACGCCCTCGTCTACCCCGGCCACCCGCTCGGCCGGCCGGTCGGGGCGACGAAGGAGCAGATTCGCACACTGGCCCACACCGTGCTGCGCGAGCACTACGACGCCGCCTACATCGGCCCGCGGCTGGTGTTCACCGCAGCAGGCGGGGCCACGCATGAGCAGATCGTCGAGCTCGTCACCAATGCGACCGCGCACCTACCGCAGGCCGCGCCCGAGGTGGTCCGCCCGTCGCGTGTCGCGCCTGAATTCGCCTCGGGAACCGCATGCATCGGCAAGGACACCGAACAGCAGGGCATCATCATCGGCATGCCCGGGCTGAGCGAAGGCGATGAGCGCAGGTTCGCGTTCTCCGTCATGTTCTCGCTGCTCGGCGGCGGCATGTCCTCGCGGCTGTTCCAGTCAGTGCGCGAAGACCGCGGGCTTGCCTACTCCGTCCACGGCATCGCCTCCCGGTACTCGGATTCCGGCCAGTTCGGCATGTACGCCGGCTGCGCCCCGCAGGCCGCCCAGGACGTCATCGACCTGTGCGTCTCCGAGTTCGAACGCCTCGCCGCCGAACTGCCCGGTGAGGACGAGGTCGCCGATATCGTCGCCCAGGCGGCCGGGTCGATGATGCTGAGCCTGGAGAGCTCCGCGGTGCGGATGAACCGGCTGGCCCGCTCCGAGCTCGCAGGCCTTCCGCTGGAGTCCCCGCAGAACCTGCTCGACACCGTCCGCGAGGTCACCCCAGCCGAGGTCTCGGCGGTCGCCGCCGACCTCGCTGCCGGCCCGCGCGCCCTCGTCACCCTCGGCCCGCGCGAGGACCTGCGCCTGCCGCACTGACACCGGCAACAGGCGCAATGACACGGGCTCCAGGCGCAGTGACACGGGCTCTAGGTGTACTTCCCGGTGAGGTTGTGAACGCGGTCTGCTGGTGAGAGTCCCCCAATCGCGGTGTGGGCCCGATGGTGATTGTAGTCATGCAAGAACGCTGCGTACGAGTTTTCGCGAGCACTCTCACTGGCATACGGTCTCGCGTA
>NZ_JACSPY010000023.1 GCF_014836885.1 Brevibacterium gallinarum | reverse complement strand
GCACCTGGGCCTAGCCGACCCCACCACCCCGACATTCAAAACCAAGGAAATCCTGCCAACTACTTGACGCGGGACAGCGGAGGCCTTCCCGGACCAGGTGCTTACGACGGTGCAATGGCTGACTGAAACGGCAGCTGACGGACTCGAGATTGAGTGTCATGAGTACAGCCTCTTCCGCGATTCGAGCGGGACCTTTGTGACTTTCAGAAAACTGTTCCCGGTTGAGAACCTTGAAGGCCGGACGCTCATCCCGGCACCAAGCGTCGATACCGACTCAGTGCGCAAGCGCATTGCTAAGAAAGAACGTCGCGCTCGATCAGCGAAAGTAATAGCGGAACGAGGTGGAATTCCCAATGGCGCGCGGATTCACCTATCCCTTGAGGCTCAGGTTGCTCCCGCGGTAGTCGCTGAAATCGACACGTGGCTCGACGAAGTGCCAGACCGAAGGTCAGTCAGCTGGATCAACGATCCGGTAAGACCACTGCGTTGGGCTGTAGCGGAGGACCCAGACGAGCAATGGACTCTGACAGCACTGCGAGATGCGATATTCGCTAAGGCCGGTTGCGATAAACCCAGCTTCTCGGCCGCTGACGCGTGGAACTACGATGGTCAGAGCTTGTACTGGTTTGCGGAAGATCTGCTGAATCACGAGTCAGCCGGCGAGAGAGAGCGCTGATGAAAGGCGTCAGTTCGGCGATAGCTGCGGTGTTTCGGTCCCGTGGAGTGGGGGAGTAGCCGTCCGGAACAGGTGCCATGCCGGAGTCAATCTGAATAAAGTTCACGTTCTTGACTTCCGCTCAGGCTGACCAACCGGTCAGCCGTGCAGGTGAGGGGCTGAAAGCACCGGAATTACCACGATCGTCGTAGCACCAACGCGGGATTGTAGGGCAATCTCGACGTCTCTAACGTCGTGTGCATGGACACGAATACGATATCCCGCCGCTCATTGTTCGCATCCGGCGCCGCAGTCCTCGGATCCGCAGTACTGCTCAGTGCCGCACCCGGTCACGCTGCCGAGAGCCGGCCCATCACCGAAGCCGCCGGCTTCCGCACCTCCGACGCTGATGGTGGTGAGGCCTCGAATCCGGCCAACCGCCTCGGCTGCGCGCTCGGCCGCGGATTGGAGGGCTGAGCCATGGCAGAACCCATCTGGATCGGCAGCCCGAACTTCAACCAGGGCCGTGGAGGCTCCGGCATCGACCGCATCGTCATCCATTACATCGTCGGCACCCTCGCCGCCGCGGATGCCACCTTCAAGGACCCGGCCTCCCAGGTCAGCGCTCACTACGGCATCGGCGAAGGCGCCCTGCATCAGTACGTGAACGAAGGCGACACCGCCTGGCATGCCGGCAACTTCGCGATGAACCAGCGCAGCATCGGCATCGAGCACTCCGCAGACCAGAACCGCGCCCCCGACGAGTTCACCTACAACACTTCGATCGCACTGTGCGCGCGCATCTGCCGCGACTACGGACTCGACCCCCACGTCGCGCTCATCCCACACAACTCCGTCGTCGCCACCTCGTGCCCGGGCACCGTCGACTTCGAGCGCATCAAGAACGCGGTCGCCGCCGGAGTCTGAAGCCTCAGCCGCATGAGCGGGCCCTGATCACCCTCGAATACGCCACCCAACACAACCGCATCCCCACCCCGGCGTCGCCCAGCCTCCCCAAGCTGGGCGGCGCTCTTTCGTTCCACTGTGTGACCCGGATCTCACGGATGCACGTGCGGGAGCTAAGATAATGGTATGAAACTTCCACACAGCGATATTGATCCCGGCGGCCTGCTGGAGTACTCCGTCGTCTTCACAGACCGCTCCCTCAACCACATGTCCGCCCGCTTCGTCTCCGTCATGGAGGAGACGCTGTCGATCCTGCGCAGCACCTACAACGCCAAGACCGCGGTGCTCGTCCCCGGCGGCGGCTCCTACGGCATGGAATCGGTCGCCCGCCAGTTCGCCGGCGGCAAGCGCTGCCTCATCGTGCGCAACGGCCAGTTCTCCTACCGCTGGTCGCAGATCCTCGACACCGGCCAGATCCCGGCCGCACACGAGGTGTTCAAGGCCCGCCCGGCCGGCGGCGACGTCGACGCAGGATTCGCTCCTGCTCCCATCGACGAGGTCGTCGAGACCATCCGCCGCCAGCGCACCGAGCTCGTCCTCGCCCCGCACGTCGAGACCGCCTCGGGAGTGCTGCTGAGCGATGACTACATGCGCCGGATCGCCGAGGCCGTGCACGAGGTGGGCGGCCTGTTCGTCCTCGACTGCGTCGCCTCCGGTCCACTGTGGGTCGACATGGACGACATCGGCGTCGACATTCTGCTCTCGGCCCCGCAGAAGGGCTGGAGCGGCACGCCGTGCGCCGGCTACATCATGCTCGGTGAGCGCGCCCGCACAGCGATCGAGGACACCACGAGCTCGAGCTTCGCACTCGACCTGAAGAAGTGGATGACGATCTGCGAGGGCTACGCCGCCGGCAAGCACGGCTACCACGCCACGATGCCGACCGACTCGATCACCCATAACCTGACCCTCATGCAGGAGGCCGTCGAATTCGGGCTGCCGAAGCTGCGTGAGCGCCAGATCGAACTCGGCGACAGAGTCCGCAAGCTCTTCAGCTCCCGCGGCTACTCCTCAGTCGCCGCCGAGGGCTGGCAGTCTCCGACGGTTGTCGTCGTGCAGGCCAAGCGACCCGCCGCCGAGGTGGTGGCCGCGTTTGCGCAGGCAGGCGTGCAGGTGGCGGGCGGGGTCCCGCTCATGGTCGACGAGCCGGAGGGCTTCCAGACTTTCCGCATCGGCTTGTTCGGCCTCGACAAGTGGGCTGATGTCGACGCGGCGGTAGCGCGTCTGGAGACTGCACTCGACCAGGTGGGCTGACGCAATCCTCATCGTTTCGGGTGATGGCTCGGGCGTGTGCGGCAGCGGGCGGTGACGGCGTACCCGCGCAGCGCGTGACCGTTACCTGCCGGTAAGCGGACTGGCGGCCTTGTTATGGTGTGAAGTGCCCGGCAGGCGCAGGGATCCCTGCGCCTGCACTCACACCACTGCAGAGACGAAGAGATGAGCGATTCGAAACAGCCGTCAGATCCGATAGAGCCTTCAGACTCGAACGCCCCACACGACGCCCGGCCCGGAGCCGCTGCAGCAGCCACCGATGCTGGCCCTGCGCGGGCCGACCAAGCACCAGCTGACGGCTCGCCGACAGATTCGCCTCCACCGAACTGGCCGGTCTTCCTCATCTCCGGCATCAGCATCCTGGCGATCGCGCTGTGGGCGATCATCGCCCCGGAGAACGCCGACCTCGTGCTCAACACCGCCGTCGGCTGGATCTCAGCGAACTTCGGCTGGTACTACATCCTGACCGCCACACTCATCATCGTCTTCGTCATCATGATGGCCGCCGGCCGCACCGGCAAGATCCGTCTTGGCCCGCAGCACTCCCGACCGCAGTTCAGCCTCTTCACGTGGACGGCGATGCTGTTCGCTGCCGGCATCGGCATCGACCTGATGTTCTTCTCGGTCTCCGAACCGGCCTCCCAGTTCCTGTTCCCGCCAGAGGGCGCGGTCGACGACCCGCTGAATCCCGACACCGACCCGACTGGCCGGGCGCGCATGGCCGTCATCTGGACGCTGTTCCACTACGGCATCACCGGCTGGGCGATGTACGCCCTCATGGGCATGGCGTTCGCCTACTTCGCCTACCGCAAGAACATGCCGCTCTCAATCCGCTCGATCCTGTACTGGGCGATCGGCAAGCGCATCAACGGCTGGCTCGGCTCGACCATCGACGTCGCCGCCGTGCTCGGCACCGTCTTCGGCATCGCCACCTCACTGGGCATCGGCGTCGTGCAGCTCAACTACGGCCTGCACCTCATGTTCGGTGTCCCCGAGGGCGTCGGCGCCCAGATCGGCCTCATCGCCCTGGCCGTCATCATGGCCACGATCTCGACCGTCACCGGTGTGGAGAAGGGCATCCGCCGTCTGTCTGAGCTCAACGTCATCCTCGCGATCGTGCTGCTGGCCCACATTCTCATCACCGGCAAGACCCGGTTCCTCTTCGATGCCCTCGTCACCAACGTCGGCGAGTACCTCTACGAGCTGCCGCGGATGACCCTCGATGTCTTCCCGTTCATCCAGCCCGATGACTGGATGGCCGGCTGGACGCTGTTCTTCTGGGCCTGGTGGGTGGCCTGGGCGCCGTTCGTCGGACTGTTCCTCGCCCGCATCTCCCGCGGCCGCACGATCCGCCAGTTCGTCATCGGCGTGCTCATCGTCCCCTTCACCTTCATCGCCATCTTCATCTCGATCTTCGGCAACTCCACGCTGCGTCTCGTGCTCGACGGCAACCTGGAATTCGCCGACGTCGCCGCCAACACCCCGGAGCGTGCCTTCTACTCGCTGCTGGAGATGTACCCCGGCGCCCCGGCTGTCATCGGCCTGGCCACCATCGTCGGCCTGCTCTTCTACGTCACCTCGGCAGACTCCGGTGCACTCGTGCTGGCGAACTTCACCTCCTACACCCATGACCCGAACACCGACGGCCGCAAGGGGCTGCGCGTGTTCTGGGCGATCGCCACCGGTGTGCTGACGCTCGGCATGCTCATCGTCGACGGCGTCACCACCCTGCAGGGAGCCACGCTCATCATCGGACTGCCGTTCTCGGTGGTGCTCTATCTCGTCATGCTGTCGCTGTACCGGGCGCTGCAGGTCGAGCTCGACGTCACCGACAGCCGGTTCAACAGCCTGCCCGGCCGCCTGTCCGGCCAGGCAGGACTGTCCTGGCAGCAGCGCCTGCGCCGCGCCACGAGCTTCCCCGGCCGCGGGGCCGCCTCCCGCTACTTCAAGTCCACTGTCATCCCGGCGCTGACCGAGGTGGCCGAGGAGCTGCGCGCCAACGGCTCAGACGCCCGCCTCGACACCTCGGAAGTGGTCTCCCACAAGCTGCCGCAGGCAGCGCTGACGATCGAGTTCGCCGACGCGGAGTCGTGTGTCTACCAGGTCTACCCGGTGGCCACGCAGATGCCGTCGTTCGCCCTCAACACCGCCCGCGAAGGCAGTGACGCCTACTACCGCCTCGAAGTCTTCAACACCGAGGGATCGCGTGGATACGATGTTTTCGGGTACACCAAGGAACAGCTCATCTCCGACGTCCTCAGCAGTTTCGAGGCTCACCTGGAGTTCCTGCGGATCTCCGACGGCACACCGCCGGACGTCGCCGCAGCATCGACCACCGCCCTCACCACAGATTGGGAAGAGGAAACCCCTGAGAAGACACGGACTGAGGCCAGCGACCGCTGACGCCAGCCCTGTGCAGAAATGAGGAGTGCCATGCCGAACACCCTGTACATCGACGGCGAGTGGGTCTCCGCCTCCGCCGGAGGAACCCGCGAGATCCACTGCCCGGCCAACGGCGAACTCGTCGCCGTGGTCGACGAAGCCACCCAGGACGACACCGTCAAGGCGATCGCAGCCGCCCGCCGCGCCTTCGACTCCCAGGTGTGGTCGAGCGTGCCGGCCGCCGAGCGCGGCGCGCTGCTGCTCAAGGTCGCCGACGCCATCCGGGAGCGCAAGGATGAGTTCGCCCACGCCGAGTCCCTCGACACCGGCAAGCGGCTGGTCGAGTCCGAGATGGACATGGACGACATCGCCGCCTGCTTCGACTACTTCGGCCGCATCGCCGACGCCGATGCCGGTCGCGTCGTCGACGCCGGTGACAGCACCGTCGTCTCCCGCATCGTCCACGAGCCGGTGGGCGTGTGCGCGCTCATCACCCCGTGGAACTACCCGCTGCTGCAGGCGGCCTGGAAGATCGCCCCGTGCCTCGCCGCCGGCAACAGCTTCGTGCTCAAGCCGGCCGAACTCACCCCGCACACCGCGATCCTGACGATGCAGGTCCTCGATGAGCTCGGCCTGCCCGCCGGGGTCGGCAACCTCATCTTGGGCGCCGGCGCCGAGGCGGGGGCCCCGTTGTCGACGCATGCGGATGTCGACATGGTCTCGTTCACCGGCGGTCTGGTCACCGGCCGGCTCATTGCCCGCAACGCAGCCGAGACGGTCAAGAAGATCGCCCTCGAGCTCGGCGGAAAGAACCCGAACGTCATCTTCGCCGACGCTGATCGCAAAGCCGCGCTCGACAATGCGCTCAACGCCGCTTTCGTGCACTCCGGCCAGGTGTGCTCTGCCGGTGCCCGGCTCATCGTCGAGGAGTCGATCGCCGAGGAGTTCGTTGACGAACTCGTCGCCCGGGCCGAGCAGATCCGCCTCGGCGGGCCCTTCGACGAGCACGCCGAGACCGGCCCGCTCATCTCCGCTGAGCACCGCGACAAGGTCACCGCCTACGTCGAGGCCGGCAAGCAGGAAGGCGCCCGCGTGCGCTGCGGCGGTCAGTGGGGCACCGGAGAGCTCGAATCCGGCTTCTACTACCTGCCGACCGTCATCGACCAGGTCAAGCCGGGCATGTCGGTGCTGCGCGACGAGGCCTTCGGCCCGGTCGTGACCGTTGAGACGTTCTCCACCGAGGACGAGGCGGTCGCACTGGCCAACGACACCCACTACGGTCTGGCCGGCGCGGTGTGGACACAGGACGCCGGCAAGTCCCAGCGGGTCGCCAGCCGGCTGCGCCACGGCACCATCTGGATCAACGACTTCCACCCCTACCTGCCGCAGGCCGAATGGGGCGGATACAAGCAGTCCGGATTCGGTCGCGAACTCGGGCCCACCGGTCTGGCCGAATACCAGGAAGCCAAGCACATCTACCAGAATCTCGAACCGGCCGTCACCGGCTGGTTCCCCGAGCACTGAGAGGGAGCCATGGAGACCACCCACACTTTCGACTACATCGTCGTCGGCGGCGGTTCGGCCGGTGCCGCCGTCGCCGCCCGCCTGAGCGAGGACCCCACCGTCACCGTCGGACTGCTCGAGGCCGGCCCGACCGATGAGGACCTCGACGTCGTCCTCACCCTCAACCGGTGGATGGAGCTGCTCGAATCCGGTTACGACTGGGACTACCCGATCGAAGAGCAGGCCAACGGCAACTCGTTCATGCGCCATGCCCGCGCCAAGGTGCTCGGCGGCTGCTCCTCGCATAACTCCTGCATCGCCTTTTGGGCGCCGAAGGAGGACCTCGACGCCTGGGCGCACACCTACGGTGCGACCGGCTGGGAGGCGGAGAAGACCTTCCCGCTGTTCACCAAGCTCGAGACCAATGAGGACGAAGGCCCGCTGCACGGCCACGACGGCCCGGTCGAGCTCATGAACGTCCCGCCGAAGGATCCCTGCGGTGTGGCCGTGCTCGACGCCTGCGAACAGGCCGGCATCCCGCGCACACAGTTCAACACCGGTGAGACCGTCGTCAACGGTGCGAACTTCTTCCAGATCAACCGCAAGGCGGACGGCACCCGTGCGTCGTCCTCGGTGTCGTATCTGCACCCGAACCTCACGCGTGAGAACCTCACGATCCTCACCGACACGTGGGTGCGCGAGCTCGAGTTCGACGACGACAACACCTGCACCGGTGTCCATGTCGTCAACAACGCCTTCGGCACCACTCAGCGGATCGCCGCCAGCCGCGAAGTCATCGTCTCCGCCGGCGCGATCGACACCCCGAAGCTGCTCATGCTCTCGGGCATCGGCCCGGCCGCGCACCTCGAGGAGGTCGGCGTGGACGTGCGCGTCGACGCCCCGGGTGTGGGCTCTAACCTGCAGGATCACCCCGAGGCGGTCATCCAGTGGGAAGCGAAGAAGCCGATGGTCACCGAATCGACCCAGTGGTGGGAGATCGGCATCTTCACCCGCGTCGACGGCGAGGGCGACGTGCCCGACCTCATGATGCACTACGGTTCGGTGCCCTTCGATATGCACACCCTGCGCCAGGGCTACCCGACCTCGGAGAACGCCTTCTGCCTGACCCCCAACGTCCCGCACGCCCGCTCGCGGGGCACCGTGCGCCTGCGCAGCCTCGACTACCGGGACAAGCCGAAGGTCGATCCGCGCTACTTCACCGACCCCGAGGGCTATGACATGCACATCATGGTTGAGGGCATCAAGAAGGCCCGCGAGATCGTCTCCCAGCCGGCGCTGGCCGAATGGGCCGGCCGCGAACTCTACCCGGGCGAGGACGTGCAGACCGATGAGCAGATCGAAGACTACATCGTCCGCACCCACAACACCGTCTACCACCCGGCCGGCACCGTCCGGATGGGCCCGGTGGATGACAGCGAGTCCCCGCTGACCCCTGATCTCAAGGTCAAGGGCGTCACGGGCCTGCGCGTGGCTGATGCTTCGGTGATGCCGCTGATCACGGCTGTCAACCCGAACATCACCGTCATGATGATCGGCGAGAAGTGCGCCGAGCTCATCAAGCAGGACAGCTGAGCCTGACAGACTCACCCAAAAGGGGGCGGGCGGCGAATCATCGCTGCCCGCCCCTGTGCATCATCGGCTCGGTGACCTCAGATCAGGACGTCTCCTCCGCCTCGGCGGCGGCAGACGGCTGAGCTGAACCGGCACCCGGAGCCGGCTGAGCTGAACCGGCACCCGGAGCCGGCTGAGATGTGGGAGTCTGGGAGTCTGCGGCGGTGTGCAGCAGGGTCCGGAGGTCGACTCCGGTGGTCTCATCGACGACCTGCAGCACCTTGGCGAGGTTGACGCCGATGTTCTCGCTGAGCTTTCCCTCCCCATCGGAGGAGATGATCGAGAGCTTGTCGATGCTGCCGTAGGGCTCAGCCAGGCGGCCGGCCATCTCCGGCAGCACCTTGAGGATCTCGGCCAGGCGCGCGGCATCGTTGTAGGAGGCGTACGCCTCGGCGGCGGCCTCGATCGCCCGTGCCTCGGCCTCACCGCGGGCGGCCACCGCAGCGGCCTCGGCCCGGCCGCGTGTCTCAGCGGCTGCAGCGTCGTTCTGCGCTTCGACCAGTGCCGCTGCCGAGGCGCGCTCACGCCGGTAGTGATCGGCGTCAGCTTCGCGTTCGGCGGCGTACTTCTTGGCATCGGCTGGCTTCTGCACCTCACCGATGAGCTCGCGCTCGCGCAGCTCGTTGTTGCGGTCGGCGATCTTCTGCTTCTCATCCAGGATCCGCTGTTCCTGCTCCGCACGCGCCAGCTCCTCGGCGGCAGCCGCCTGCGCCTTCTCGGCAGCGGTCTCACGCTGGATCGCGGCCTGGCGCAGCTCGAGGTCCTTCTGGGACTCGGCCACCCGCTGGGCATCGGCGTTCGAGGCCTCGGTCGCCTTGCGGCGCGACTCCGATTCGGCGATCGCGGCGCGCTCGGCGACGAGTGCCGCCTCGGGCCGGCCGAGATCCTTGAGATAGCCGTCATCGTCCTCGATCGAGATGATCTGGAAGGTGTCGATGACCAGGCCCTGGTTGTTCATCGAATCCGCGGCATCGGCCCGCACCTGGGCGGCGAACTCGGCGCGGTCGCGCAGCACCTGCTCGACCGTCAGCGTGCCGATGACTGCACGCAGCGTACCGGAGAGGATCTCCTGGCAGTAGTTGTCGATGGCCTTCTGCTGATCGAGGAAGCGCTGGGCGGCCTTGCGGATGTCGGCAACCGATTCGCCGACCTTGATCTGGGCGACTCCGCGCAGCCGCAGGAAGATGTTGTTCGAGGAGTAGCCTTCGATCTCGATGCTGATCTGGCGCGAGGACAGCGAGATCGTGTGCGCGCGGTCGAACAGCGGCCTGACGATCGCCCGACCGCCGACCACAACGCGTGTGCCGCTTTCGAGGTCGACATCCCCGCCCTTGCTGCGGGTGGGTGCGCGGCCGGTGATGACGAGCGCCTCATTGGGTGCGGCGACGCGATAGGCGCGCCGGAACATGATGAAACCGATGATGCCGATGATGAAGACGACGGCGAGGATCGCGCCGATACCGGTCACCAGTGTGGGATCGAACATGGGGGTTCTCCTGAAAGAGGCAGCGCGGGGCTGCTGGCCGTGCCGAATGGTTCACTGGCAGAGTACCCGAAGAATGTGAGGTCCGGCACCATCAGCTCGCAGCGGGGGGGGGGCGCCCCCCCCCCCCCCCCCCCCCCCCCCCCCCCCGAGACTCTGGACTGGGTCGTCGTCCGCGGTCAGAATGCTGCAGCAGAGGCCGCAGGAACCTCCTCGGCGGTGCGAACGCGCACTGCGTCACGGGCGGCGATGAGGTTCTCTAATGCCGGGCGGACCTCCTCGTACCGGCGGGTTTTGAGTCCGCAGTCAGGATTTACCCACAGGCGATGGCGCGGCACGTGGGTCAGGGCCGCCTCCAGCAGGCCGATGAGCTCATCGACGGAGGGCACCCGCGGGGAGTGGATATCGTAAACGCCCGGGCCGACGCTGCGGTCGAACTCGGCCGGGTCAAGGCTGGCGAGCAGCTCCATCCGCGAACGGGCGGCTTCGATGCTCGTGACATCGGCATCGAGGGCATCGATGGCGTCGATGACCTGCTCGAACTCCGAATAGCACAGATGCGTGTGGATCTGCGTGCCCGGCTCCACGCCGATGCTGGCCAGCCGGAACGCATCGACCGCCCATTCCAGATAGGCTTCGCGGTCATCGGCGCGCAGCGGCAGCAGCTCACGCAGAGCCGGCTCGTCGATCTGGATGATCCGGATGCCGGCGGCCTCCAGCTCGGCAACCTCGTCTGAGAGCGCCAGCCCGATCTGCTCAGCAGCAGTCGACAGCGGTACGTCATCGCGAACGAAGGACCACGACAGGATCGTCACCGGGCCGGTGAGCATCCCCTTGACCGGCTTGTCGGTCAGGCTCGCGGCAAACCTCGACCACGGCACCGTGATCGGAGCCGGCCGGTGCACGTCGCCGAACAGGATCGGCGGGCGGGTGCAGCGACTGCCATAGGACTGCACCCAGCCGTGATCGGTGACCGCGAAGCCGGCCAGGTGCTCGGCGAAGTACTGCACCATGTCATTGCGCTCGGGCTCACCGTGGACGATGACATCGAAGCCGAGCTCCTCCTGCAGGCGCACCACCTCGGTGATCTCAGCCTCCATCGTCGCCCGGTACTGCGCCTCGGTGATGCGCTCATCGCGCAGCGCGGCCCGGGCGCGGCGCACCTCCGGCGTCTGCGGGAACGAGCCGATCGTCGTCGTCGGCAGCACCGGCAGGCCCAGCGCCTCCTGGGCCAGCCGGCGCTCGTCGAGGCTGCCGGTGCGCACCCGGCGCTTGCCGATGGCAGCCGTGCGGGCGCGCACCTCGGGGTTGAGCACGCGGGCGGACTCTGCGCGAGTGCGCACCGCCCGGGCCGACCGGCTGAAGGCGGGCTTACGGACACCGGTCGGGTCGGCAGCACCGCTGCTGCGGGCCTCCAGTGCAGCCGCGAGCGCCTCGACCTCGGTCAGCTTCTCAGCAGCAAAGGACAGCCAGCCGGCCACATCGACCGGCAGCCGGGTCTCGGCGGCCACCGTGTAGGGGACATGCAGCAGCGAGGTCGAGGTGGAGACCGATACATCACGGCCACCGTCCTGCAGCCTGGTGAGCACCTCGTACTCGGCAGCCAGGTCGGCAGCCCAGATGCTGCGGCCGTCGACCACACCTGCCACCAGCCGGGTGGTGCCGAAATCCGCCGTCTGCAGGCGGGCCAGCCAACCGGGATCCACGGCCCGGGTGGCAGGCGAGACATCGACGCCCAGCGCCTCGGGCCCGGCCGCCAGCAGGGCCGCGAGTCCTGCCCGCAGCGCACCATACGGCGCGGTGATGAGCACCTGCGGGCGCTCACCAGCTGACAGCAGGCGGGCATGCGCGTCACCGGCGCGGGCGGCCAGCTCCGCATCGCCGATCGCGTCGAGATCGGTCACCAGGATCGGCTCATCGAGCTGCACCCACTCGACCCCGGCGGCATGCAGGGCGGCCAGGATTTCGGCGTAGACCGCAACAAGCTCATCGAGTCGCTCCAGCGGCTCGTGCTGCGCCCCGGGCGCCGGCTTCGACAGCGCCAGCAGAGTCACCGGGCCCACCAGCACCGGGCGGATCCGATGCCCGGCCTCCCGCGCCTCGGCGACGAGATCGAGGAGACGCTGCGGACGAGCGGTGAAGGTGCGCTCATCGGCGATCTCGGGCACCAGGTAGTGGTAGTTCGTGTCGAACCACTTCGTCATCTCCAGCGGCGGGTGCTCCGCAGTGCCGCGGGCCAGGGCGAAGTACTCGTCCAGGTCAGTGCCGTCCGGGTCCTCGCCGACGATGCCGGTGGTGATGGCAACGTCGAGAATCTGGTCGTAGGCGGAGAAGTCGCCGGGGATCGCATAGTCGGCGGCCAGGCCGAGCTCGCGCTGCCGGTCATAGGCGCCCACGCGCAGACTGTGGGCGGCATCGGTGTAGGCGGCTTCGTCGATGGTGCCGGCCCACAGCGCTTCGAGGGCGCGCTTGAGTTCGCGGTGCGGGCCGATGCGCGGCAGCCCGGTGACGGTCGCAGGCGGGAACGAACAGTTCGGTGAGGTGGTCATGGGAGGTCCTTTCAGTCGGCGGTCAGCCGGGCGAGGGTGGCTGGTCGCAGGCGGGAGAGCAGTTCGGTGATGGTCGTCGGGTCGTTGAAGGTGTAGAAGTGCAGGCCGGGCACCCCGGCGGTGATGAGCTCGTCGACGAAGTCGGCGGTGAGATCCAGGCCGATGTCGTACTCCTCGGCTGGGCTGCGTGCTGCGGCCAGCGCCTGGGAGATGTGCGGCGGTGGCGTGAGCCCGGAGAGCCGGCACATCCGCTGCAGGCGCGCGGTGCCGGTGATCGGCATGATCCCGGGGATGATCGGCAGGGTGACGCCGGCCAGCCGTGCACGGTCGGTGACAGCAGTGATGAGGGCGGGGTCGAAGAACAGCTGCGTGATGGCGAAGTCGGCGCCGTTGCGCTGCTTGGCGGCCAGCACGTCGATGTCCTCCTCCGGGTGCCGTGACTCGGGATGTCCGCTCGGGTAGGCCGCCACCCCGATCGCCAGCCGGCCGGCGCACAGCCGGGCGACCTGGCCGCGTTCGACCGCGCGCAGCAGTGCCACGAGCGCATCGGCGTGCGCGAGGTGCCCGCGCGGGGGAGCCGACTGCCCGGCTGCCAGGTCGCCGCGCACGGCGAGGAACCCGCGCACCCCGGCGTCGATGAACCGCTCAATCCACTCGGTCAGCTCCCTACGCGGGGCTGCGGTGCACGTCAGGTGGGCCAGCGGCCGCAGCCGGGTGGTCGCAGCCAGCTGCTCGATGAAGGCAGCCGTTCCCGCCGACCAGCCGGTGCCCACCGCTGAGGTGACGGCAACGTAGTCCGGGTCGTAGGAGGCCAGCAGCTCCAGCAGCGCACCGGAGCGCTCCTGCTGTGCGGCACTGCGCGGGGGCATGACTTCGAAGGACAGCGCCAGCCGGGTGCCGGACGTCCCCGCGGGGACGCCCGCCTCGGGTGCGGCGGCAGGGGAGTGGGCATCAAGGGGTGCCGAAGCGGAGATCGTGCTCACAGGACTCCCGCCGGGGCAGTGAGCAGATCGGGGTGGTGGAGTGCGGCGACGTCGGGGTGGGAGCGCAGCCGGGAGGCCAGCGCGTTCTCCCCGTAGACGGCATGCAGCGTATCGCGCTCATCAGCGCTCACCCCGCGCGCCCAGGGGGCCAGTTCGTCGGGCAGGGGCACCTCGGGCAGGCTGGCGCGCAGGGCGGGGTTGTAGAAGAACGGCACCGAGATCCGCTCGGCACCCGGGGCGGTCGGCAGCACGCGGTGGACGGTGGCGCGCAGATAGCCTGCGGTGGCGACCTCGAGCAGCTTGCCGATGTTGACGACGAAGGTGTTCTCGATCGGTTCGACGTCGATCCACCGGTCCTCATGCAGCACCTGCAGCCCGGTGGTCCCCGGCTGCGGATACAGCAGGGTGAGCATCCCGCCGTCGCGGTGCGCGCCGACGCCCTGGGTGATGTGCTCGGCGGCCGTGCCCGAGGCGGTGGCCGAGTCTGAGGGGGTGGCCGTTCCCGAGGCGGTGGCCGTGTCCGAGGGGGTGGCCGGCTCGGCTGCCGGGTAGCGGATGATCTTGATGAACGATTCGGGGTCTTCGGCGAAGGCAGGTGCGAAGAAGTCAGCCGGCTGGCCGAGGCTCAGCGCCCATTCGGACAGCAGCCGGGCGGCGACCGCGCTCAGCTGGGCGTGCCAGGCGTCGGTGACGGCCCGGAGCTCCGGCAGGGCGTCCGGGTAGAGGTTCGGGCCGGTGAGCCGGTCGTAGGCGTGCTGTAGCTCGGTGACCGGTGCGCGGTGCGGGCCGATGTCGATCTGCTCGCGCCAGTCGACCAGGCCCTGGGTGCGCTCGCCGCCGGTGCGGGTGTAGCCGCGGAAGTGCGGGGAGCGGGTGTTCTCGATGGCGAGCTTGTCCGCCTCGGGCAGGGCGAAGAAGCGCTCAGCGGTCTCAAGCAGGGCGGTGAAGTCTGCGGCGGGGATGCCGTGGCCGGTGAGGTAGAAGAACCCGATTGAGTGGGTGACCTCGCGCAGCTGGCGGCGGAAGTCAGCGGCCAGCTGCGGATCGTCGGCGCGGGACAGGTCGAGGATGGGCAGGCGGGTCAGCGGCATGATGGCTCCTAGGTCTGTGGGAGGGCGGATGTGGAGCTCACGCTAGACCCGGGCGGTGGCCGGAGCCGGTGGGGATGTCACGGCAGGCCTTATATCGTCATATACCTGCCATGCAGCGTCATGGAAGCGACATCCGGCGTCATCTGCCGACGCACAGCTGGTCAGTCGCGCACGATGCGCTGCTCGCGGGCGGCGGCGATCGCTGCGGTGCGGTTGGAGACGCCGAGCTTGGAGTAGATGTGGTTGAGGTGGGTCTTGACGGTCGCCTCGGAGATGCACAGCGCGCGGGCGATCTCGCGGTTCGATGTCCCGGTGGCCAGCAGCTGCAGGATCTCGATCTCCCGATTCGACAGCGAGATGCCCGGGCTGCGCATCCGGTCGAAGAGCCGGGCGGCGATCTCCGGTGCCAGGGCGGTGCGCCCGGCGGCGGCTTCGGTGACGGCCTGGCGGATCTTCTCCGGGTCGGCATCCTTGAGCATGTAGCCTGCCGCACCGGCCTCAATCGCTGCGACGATGTCGGAGTCGGAGTCGTAGGTGGTGAGGATGAGCACCGGCAGGCCGGGGCGGGACTCCTTGAGCCTGCGGGTCGCGGTCACCCCGTCCATCCCGGCCATCTGCAGGTCCATGAGCACGACATCGACCGGTTGGCCCAGCGTCTCGGCCCGTTCGACCGCCTTGATGGCCTGCAGGCCGTCGGAGGCCTCGGCGGCGACCTCGAACTCGGCGAAGCCGTTGAGCATGGCGATGAGCCCGGTGCGCACGACCGGATGGTCATCGACGATGAGCAGGCGGATCTCAGTCATGCGGTTCCCTCCAGTGGCTGGGGTGGGCGGTCCTCGACCGGGGTCAGCGGCAGGCTGACACCGACGACGGTGCCCTGGCCGGGGGCTGATTCGACGGTGACCTCCCCGCCGGCCTGGTCGATGCGCTCACGCAGCAGGCGCAGTCCGTAGCCGGAGTCGGCACCGGCCCGGTCGGCCGGGTCCGCCTGCAGCACGCGGCCGGGATCGAAGCCGCGGCCGTTGTCGAAGACGTCGATGGTGACGATGTCGTCGAAGAACGCCAAGGTCACCCGTGCTGCCGAGGCGTGTGCGTGGGCGGCGACGTTCGACAGCAGCGACTGCACAGACCGCACGAGTGCCGCCTCGGTCGCGGCTGAAACCGGGACCGGGTCACCCTCGAGAGCGAACGTGCACGTCAGGTCCTGCCCGGCGGCCTGGGCGCGCTCCTGCGTGTCGGCGCACAGCTGCGGCAGGCGCTCGAGCAGCCGGGTGGTGCGCTGCTGGCGCGGTGCCTGCCCGGCAGCCAGATCGCGGACGAAGGCGCGGGCCTCGGCGAGGTTCTCAGACGCGGTGCGCTCGATGATGTCGATGTAGTCCCCGGCAGCCTCAGGCTTACCGCCGGCCTGCGCATCGCGGGCAGCGCGGGAGACGAGGACGATGCTGGAGAGCCCCTGCGCCAAGGTGTCATGGATCTCCTGGGCGAGCCGTTCGCGTTCGGCCAGCTGCCCGGCCGCATGCTGGGCGGCGGCGAGTTCGCTGCGGGTGCGGATGAGCTCGGCGACAGCGCGGCGCTGATGCTCGCTTTCGGTGTAGAGCGCCTGGTAGACCAGCGACATGATGATCGCCACCCCGGCCCCGAGCAGCGGCCCGACGATGAGCGCCGGCTGCAGCTGACCGGTGTGCGCCCACTGGATGGCCCCGACGGAGCCGGCGAGCACGATGACAGCGAAGATCGCATGCCGGGTGCGCAGGATGTGCAGGTGCAGGAAGAACAGCGGGAAGGCCAGCCACGTGAAGTGCTCGCTCAGTGAGACGAGGCACAGCCACTGGACGGTGACGGCGGCCAGCCACAGCATCGCCATGCGCTGCGGCAGCCCGGCCAGCCGGCCATCGACGCCGACATGCTCGCTGTGGTGCTTCTCCCGCACGGTGCCGTAGACGTAGGTCCCGGCCAGGATGACGGAGAGCGCCAGGATGATCCAGCCGATGCCGTGCAGGCCGATCTCGTTGAGCGCGCGGATGATGCCGATGCCCATGAGGAAGGCGAACCCGACATGCAGGGTCACGCGCATGGCGCTCAGCACCAGCGGAACACGGCTGTCGGGCTCGGGCATAGTCCAACTCTAACCATGCGGGTAGGACCGGGCATCAATCGAATGGTTGAGGGCAGATCCAGCCTTTCACCCGATGTGCGCACGCGTGGCAGGCGGGATGGTGGAGATATGTTCCTAGCATTGCGAGAGATCAGATTCGCCAAGGGCCGTTTCGCCCTCATGGCCGCAGTCGTCGCGCTCATCAGCGTGCTGCTCATCATGCTCTCCGGGCTCACCGCCGGCCTGGCCCGCCAGTCCACCTCGGCGATCGCCGAGCTGCCGGCCTCGATGGTGGCCTTCGGCAGCGGCAGCGAGGATGAGGAGGTCGACGACCCGTCCTATACCCAGTCCCGCGTCACCGCCGAGCAGGTTGAGACCTGGCAGTCCACGGCAGGTGTGTCCGGTGCCGAACCGCTGGGCATCGTGCAGTCCCGCCTCGAACTCGACACCTCCACCCAGGCCGCCGGCTTCGCCGCCGAACCGGGCTCGGGCATCGCCCCGGAGGCGCTGCGCGCTGAGACCATCGTGCTGAGCGAGGAGCTCGCGACTGAACTCGCAGCCGCGCCCGGTGACATCGTCACCTTCGGCGGCACCGAGCTCGAGGTCGCCGGCACGATCCCCGACCAGTGGTACTCCCACACCCCGGTCGCCTGGATCGACCTGGCGACCTGGAAGTCCATCACCCACATCTCCGACCCCGAGGTGGCAGGCACCGTCGTGCTCGCCACCGTCACCGACACCTCGGTCGCGGCAGCCGGCAGCCGCGCCGCCGGCACCGACGTCGAGGCCGTCCAGGCCGCCGCTGACGACGAGGCCGGCACCGTGTCGATGACCCCGAAGGAGAGCTTCTCCGCTCTCGCCTCCTACAGCTCGGAGAACGGGTCGCTGACTCTCATCCAGGCGTTCCTCTACGGCATCTCGGCCCTCGTCGTCGCCGCGTTCCTCAGCGTGTGGACGATCCAGCGGACCCGTGAGATCGCCGTCGTCAAGGCACTCGGCGGCTCCACCCGCTATGTGCTCGGCGATGCCCTCGGCCAGGCACTCATCGTGCTCGGCATCGGCGTCATCGCCGGCGGCATCATCGGCATCTCATCAGGCCTGGCACTGTCCTCGGTGGCACCGTTCACCGTCAGCCTCGCAACGACGCTGCTGCCGATGGCCGGCGTCATCGGCATCGGCCTCGTCGCCGCCGCCTTCGCCGTCCGCCGCGTCACCCGCGTCGACCCGCTTCTCGCACTGGGAGGAAACTGATGACCACCATCCTGCAGACCACGCACACCCAGACCACCTCCGGCGCTCCTGCGCTTGAGCTGGAGCGCATCACGCTGACCTACCCGGACGGCACCGGCACGGTCACCGCGCTCGATGACGTCAGCCTGAGCCTGACGCCGGGCACCGTCACCGCGATCGTCGGCCCGTCCGGTTCGGGCAAGTCGAGCCTGCTGGCTGTCGGTTCGACACTCGTGACGCCGACCTCCGGTGTGGTGCGCATCGACGGCACCGACGTCGGACGCCTCAAGGAGTCCGAGCGCAGCCGGCTGCGCCGCGAGAAGATCGGCATCGTCTTCCAGCAGCCGAATCTGCTTCAGTCGCTGACCGCTCTCGAGCAGCTCATCATCACAGACAGGCTGCGGGGCACCGGCGGCGACGCCACCCGCACACGGGCTCAGGCACTGCTCGAGCGTGTCGGCTTAGCCGATGCCGCAAGGCGCCGGCCCCACCAGCTCTCCGGCGGACAGCGGCAGCGCGTCAACATCGCCCGCGCGCTCATGGGCGACCCGAGCGTGCTGCTCGTCGATGAGCCGACCGCTGCTCTCGACCACGACCGCTCGGAGGCGATCATGGACCTGCTGTGTCAGGTGACCAAGGAGTTCGACGTCGCCACCGTCATCGTCACCCATGACACCGAGTTCCTGCCGAAGACCGACGCTGTGGCCACGATGCGTGACGGCCGGCTCACGGACCCGGAGCACGCGCCGGCTGCCGCGGGCTGATCCGGCCAGCACATCAGCGGCGGCGTGCGTCGACGTCGCCGCTCGTGAGCCGTGCGAGTTCGGCGATGTCGCCGACGACGATGAGCCTGAAGCGGGCGCGGGACATGCCGACGTACATCATCTCGCGTGCGCGCTGGGGGTCCCGGAACCCGTTCGCACACAGCACCACGACCTCCCGGTCGAGTCCCTTGAAGCCGAGCACGTGGCCGTAGAACGGGTCTTCGCCGGCGAAGAAGGCATCCCAGTAGGCGTCGTACCCTTCGCTGTCGACGATCTCGCGCTGCACCGGATGGCGTTGGCCGGTGGTCAGCAGTGCAACCTGGCTCAGGTCCCACTCGTCGGAGTCGGCGATGTCAGCGAGGATGTCATCGGCAGTTGTGAGGGCCTCGTCGAAGGGCACATCGACGAACTCGACCGGGTCACCGCCGTGCAGCCGCACGATCTGCGGTTCAGAAGCAAGCCCGGCGATCGACTCGACGATGGTGTCGACGTTGCGCAGATTCTCCCCGAGGTAGAAGGGGTTCATGGTGATCGGTGCGGCCCCGGCGCGGTCGAAGATCCGCTGGTGCTCATCCGTGAAGGCATACAGGATCCCTGTCGCAGGTTCCCGCAGACACGATTCGACTGCCTGCCACCAGATGTCGGAGAAGTCCTGGCCCTCGTCGACGATGATCGCGTCGAACAGCTGGGCCTTCTCCTGCTTCAGCGCAAGGTCGTGCAGCTGCTGCGGCAGTTCGACCTCCCAGTAATGGGAGTCGTCATCGGCACCGGTGTCTGCGCCCCATTGCAGCGGCAGGTCATGGAACAGACCCACATAGGCCGGGCGCTCAGAGGGCTCCCATTGGGCGACGGTGAGCTGCATGAGGCGGGCGAGACCGCGTGAATAGCACATGACCGCAACCCGCATCCCGTCCCGCGTCAGCTGCCGGGCCTTGAGCAGAGCCAGGTGCGTCTTGCCCGAACCCGGACCGCCGCTGAGCCCGGCGCGTGTCTGGTAGCGAAGCACGGACAGGATCCGCTCCTGCTCGGCGGTGAGCTGATTGGATCGGGAGTCGAGTTCGGCGGCGCGCATGCGCGATGCCTCAGAGGCGTGGTGGGTCTGGCGCAGCTGCCGGCACATCAGCGGAACGGCCGCCGCGGTGATCGGCGGATGGTCAGCGCCGAAACAGGACAGCGCGTGTTCGATCCTGTCCGCAATGCGCTCAAGACCCGCCTCGTCGATGAGCAGCTCGCCTGGAGCGTCGGGCAGCGCGGTCCAGTCGCGCAGACTGCTGAAGGGAAGGCAGGCCATCTGCACCATCCGGCCGGGACCGAAGCTCGTGCGCGGCTTGAGCCAGCGTGCGAGCGTGTGCTTGGCTTCCATCGCCTGCTCCAGCGGCCCGCGCTTGAGCCGGGTGCTTCCGTGGCGGCCACTCGTGTACCAGGCACCGTCTCGCATCGAGACCTGCCCGCATTTGACCTCGAGGACGACGATGCCGCGCTCGGGCCAGATGATGAGCATGTCGATCTCGGCATCGGAGGTCTCGGAGGTGACGCGCTGACCGCAGATGATCGCCACCTCGGCCGGGAGCTGCGCCCGCAGCCGTGCGAGCACCGCCTGCTCGGCGACAGAATCCTCGCGCGGTTGACCGCACACCTGCGGTTCGGTGCGCTCATCAGCCTCAACGCCGGTCATGCGGCCCTCCGGGGTCAGCTCTGAGACCAGTCCAGCCGCGCAGACGACAGTGCCCCCGGTTCGCATGAAACGAAACGGGGGCGCTGGTCACCTTACCCGAGTCTCACCTCGGGAGCGGAATGATCAGAAGTTGTGCGGATCCTTGGCCCGCGGGTTGCCGAACTCGTCGACACCCTCTGCATCAGCGTCGACGTCCTCGACCTTGGCCGCCGGGACCGGAGTCTCGGAGACTTCGGTGACCGGGGCCTGGCGGGATGCCGGGGTGGTGCCGACCGGGCGGGCGTCGGCGGGGCGGTTGCCCTCCAGCGGCGTCGACCAGGGGTCCTCGACCGGCTGGGCCTTGCGCCATACGAAGTAGGCGACGCCGGCCAGGCCGACGAGCACGAGCATCCACAGGAACACCTTGGTGCCGGTGCCCATGCCGGACTTCGCGGTCCGCTTCTCGATGTCCTTGCCGGCCTTCTTCAGGGCTTTCTTGGCCTTCTTCACAGCCTTCTTGTCGCCGGTCAGCTTGGTGGCGATCTCCTCGATGGCCTTCGGAGTCTGTGCCGAAGCCAGCGCTCCGGCAGCACCGGCGGCCAGGGCACCTGCACGCTCGGTGGCATCAGGAGCCCAGTCATCGGCCACGCGCTTCTTGGCAGTCGCGAGGCGCTCACGGCTGTCGGCGCTGAGCGAATCGAACTGGTCGGCCACCTGGTCAGCGACGACGCCGAACTGCTTGCGTCCGTCCTTGCTCATCTTCTCCAGGCGGGGGCGGAGATCCTTCTCGAAATGGTTCACATCTGGTCGCACTTGGTCAGCAGCCTCCTTGAGCTTCTTCGACACTCGACGCAGCTTCGGCGCATTCTTCGCCGCACCGCCGCCGACAAAGGCGTTGGCCTTCTCCAGTGCCGGTCCGGAGGCTTCGATGGCCTGCGCAGATCCTGCGCGCACCGCATCACCGACCGCGATGGCAACATCGCTGACTTCATGGAGCAGCCGCTGGGACCTGGGCTGGGTCTTCTTCTTGAACATCTCACCCTCCGGAATCGGTGGATTCATTCTGTGACTTCAACGTTACCCCCAGTCTAAATGCTGGGCGAATCTGAGCGGCACTCGGGTGGGCGTCTGAACGCTGAAAATTCGCCTAGGATTCCCACCGGTGATGATGGGTGCTCCGCGCCCGAGGCGGTGGGCGCGTGCGTGCGTTCGTGACAGAATGACGTCTATGAGTATTGCAACGCAGCAGGCAGTCCTGCACACGAACAAGGGTGACATCGTCATCGACCTCTTCGGCAACCACGCTCCGAAGACCGTGGCGAACTTCGTCGAGCTCGCCGAGGGCAAGCGCGAGTTCACCGATCCGCAGTCCGGCCAGCAGGTCACCCGTCCGTTCTACGACGGACTGGGCTTCCAC
This sequence comes from Brevibacterium gallinarum, assembly GCF_014836885.1. Taxonomy (GTDB): domain Bacteria; phylum Actinomycetota; class Actinomycetes; order Actinomycetales; family Brevibacteriaceae; genus Brevibacterium; species Brevibacterium gallinarum. The sequence goes on along the minus strand of NZ_JACSPY010000023.1, from coordinate 10,605 downwards.
CGCATCATCAAGCAGTTCATGATCCAGGGCGGCTGCCCGCTGGGCACCGGCACCGGCGGCCCCGGCTACGTCTTCGACGACGAGATCCACCCCGAACTGCAGTTCAACAAGCCCTACCTGCTCGCGATGGCCAACGCCGGCAAGCAGATGGGCCGCGGCACCAACGGCTCGCAGTTCTTCATCTCGACCGTGGAGACCCCGTGGCTCAACGGCAAGCACACGATCTTCGGTGAGGTCGCCGACGAGGACTCGAAGAAGGTCGTCGACGCCATCGAGGCCGTGCCGACCGGTCAGGCTGACCGCCCGACCGAGCCGGTCGTCATCGAATCCGTCGAGATCCGCTGATCCCAGTCCTTCTCTCACCGGCCCCTGATCCCCTGTGGACCAGGGGCCGGTCCCATTCACTGCCGTCCATAGGATGAGGTCATGTCAGTTTCACCGCATGAGTCACCGGAGCCCGGCAACCCGCGCCCCGGAGGCAGCGGGCCGGGTCCTGCCCAGCCTGGGTCTGGCCACCCCGGTCCGTTCGCGCCGGGTCCGCCGCAGGGTATGCCGGGCAGGAACGCCCGCAGGCTGCCGTCGACGCCGGTGACGTACGGACTCATCGGGGCGTGTGTCATCGTGTGGCTGCTGCAGCTTCTGACCGGTGACTGGATCCCGCGGATGTTCGGCTTCGCCGCCTACTGGGCGGCCCCCGAGCCCTACACCGCGCTCACGACTGCCTTCATCCACGGCGGCAGCATGCACATCATGTTCAACATGATCGGGCTGTACTTCTTCGGCGCGTTCCTCGAGCGCTACATCGGCTCAGCCTGGTTCGCACTGCTGTATCTCTTCAGCGCACTCGGCGGCTCGCTGGCCGTCTTCTTCCTCGCGCTGGCCGACGGCAGCCCGGAGGCCCTGGTCACGGTGCACATCGGCGCCTCGGGAGCGCTGTTCGGCCTGGTCGGCTTCGTCGCCACTCCGACCCGGCGCCTCGATCGCAACCTCACCGGCGTGCTCGGGTTCGTCGCGATCAATGCCGTGCTCATCTGGCTGGTGCCCAACATCTCCTGGCAGGCCCACCTAGGCGGATTCCTCACCGGATTCGTCTTCGGCTGCGTGTACTTCTTCACCCCGCAGCGGCTGCGCACGCTCAGCCTGCTGATCCTGACAGCGGTAGTGGCCGCAGCCGGGTTCGCGGCACTCATCTGGGTGCCGGTGACAGTTTAGGTTTAGGTGTCCTCGGAGACCATCGGGTCGCCGGGCCCGAAGAGTTTGATCGCCAGATGCAGAATGTAGTGCGTCACCGGCCCGATCACCACGGCGAAGACGATCGTGGCGATGAACAGGGTGCCGCCGAGCAGCCAGCCGATGAGCATGACGGCGATCTCGATGGAGGCGCGCACGACCGTGACAGAGCCGCCGGTCTTGAGGACGAGGCCGGTCATGAGCCCGTCGCGCGGGCCGGGCCCGAAGTTCGGGATGATGTAGAGCACCGTCGCTACGGCGTTGATGAGGATGGCGAGGGCGACGAAGACGATGCGCAGCCACAGCTGTTCCGGTGCCGGGATCATGAACAGGGTCAGGTCGATGAACAGGCCGACGAGCAGCGCATTCGACAGGGTGCCCAGGCCAGGTCGCTGCTTGAGCGGGATCCACAGCAGCAGGAGCAGGAACGACAGGATCACGACGACGAGGCCGATCGAGATGCCGGTGAGCTTCGACAGGCCCTCGTGCAGCACGTCCCAGGGCATGTTGCCCAGGGTCGACCGCAGCATGAGCCCGGCGGAGAACCCGTAGAGGAACAGCCCGACGTACAGTGCCGCCAGGCGGATGGGCAGAGGGTGGTGAGCTAGAAGACGGAAGTATCCGGCCGGTTTCGCCATTCCCTTAGCGCCATCGTGTCGACATCAGGAGCCCGGCGACGAGGATCGAGAAGCCTGCGACGAGGTTCCAGTTGCCCCAGGCCTCAACAGGCCAGGCGCCCTGGGAGAGGTAGAAGACGACGAGCCAGGCGAGGCCGAGCAGCAGGATGCCGACCATGACGGGCACGAACCAGCGCGGGTTCGGCTTGGCCACCGTCGAGGTGGTCCCGTCGTAGGTCGAGGTGGTGCGTCCGGTCGACCGCGAGGTGGACCGGGAGGTCGTGCGGCTGGTGCGCGCCTTGCTGCGCTTGGCCGGGTTGCCCGAGCGGGCGGCCTTGCCGGACTTCTCGTCCTTGGCGTCCTCGTCGGCGTCCTTTTCGGCGCTTGCCTTTTTCGACGACCTCTTGCCGGCAGCAGTCGCACCGGCCGGCTTAGAACCGGTGGACTTCTTCTTCGCCGCGGTGTCCGTCTTGGTTGCCGTGTCCTTCTCGTCTGCGGCGTCGGCAGTGTCGACGCCGGTGGCCTCAGCGGCGTCGTCGATGTCGAGAGTCCCGTCGTTCAGAGTCTCTTCGGTCGTCTCGGCGGCCTTGGGGCTCTCCGTGTGGCGCGAGGTGCGGTGCGCTTTGCGGTTACGGCTCGACTTGGACACGTTTCTCCTCCGGTGGACAGATCAGGCCCGGCGAGGGGCCTGCGGATGCTGTCCCTGGGTGCATGTGGGGGTTGGACAACAACCAAAGTCTACTCGAGGAGCACTGCTGTGCACATTGCCCGAAAGGCAGCAGCTGTGCGGGGGTACTCGATCAGAGGATGCGGCCGTCGTCGGTGATGACCGACCCGAGCCGGGCCGCACTGTTGCGTGCCGCGCTGCGCCGCCGGCGCGCCTCTGGGTGGAACGTCACCGGGGTGGCGTCGAGCACCCGGTTGACCATGACGGTGAGGAACCGGCCAGGCGAGAGCCAGTCGGCGACGACATCGTCGCGGACGCGGGCCTCAGGCAGGCGGTCGATGATCGCATCGAGGTCCCCGCCGGGTGCCAGCTGTGCGGCGTCGTCGAACAGGGTGCCGCTGGCTCTCGGGTCGGTGTAGTCGAAGATGATGATGCTGGTGGCGTGGTAGGCGTCGTCTTCCTGGCCGAGTTTGCCGACGAGGTCGAAGAGCCAGTCGGCAGTCGCCGGTGCGGTCTCAAGGATGTCGGAGCGCAGACCGAGCACGAAGCCGAGTGCCGCCAGTGGGTGGCGCAGCCGCAGGTTCTTCGCATCGCCGTAGGACTCCTCGACGCGGTTGGCGGCATTCTTGCCGTAGGAGGAGTCCATCCGCTTGGTGGAGATGAGCAGCTCGGGCCCGGTCGCCCAGTCGGTCATCATGACGTCGACCTGTTTGAGGTAGTGCTTGCCGAGGATGTTCGCGCTCGCCGCTGTCGCACCGGGAATGGCGGTGCGCTGCCCCAGGCGGGCGGTGAGAGTGTCGCGTTCGGCTGCCGGCAGGCCGGCGAGCAGTTTGGCGATCGGGGTCGGCAGGATCCGCGGATGAGTCGCTCGCGGCCAGACGGCATCGGGGTCGAAGCCGGCGCGGCGCAGCTCATAGGACAGCCACACGTCGAGCGCCAGGGCCGGCACACCCGTCTGGCTGCCGGCCCGCAGCAGCAGCGGCACGCCGAGCAGACGTTCGAGGGTCGGGATGTCGGGCGAGAAGCGCAGCCTGCCGTCATCGGTTGTCGTCCACGGGTCCGCGTGCTCACCGTCAGGTGCGGCTTGGGCGATGATGTGGTCGAAGAGCAGCCAGGCGCGTTCCTTCGCACTCGTCTCAGCGGCCACTGGCACCCCTGACGGTCCGCCTGCGCACCATCTCATCCCTGGCCTGTCGCACGTCGTCGAGCTCTCGTGCGCTCAGGTGCCCGGGTTCGCGCAGCAGCACGGTGTCGATGAGTTCGGACGCTTCGTTCAGCTTGCCGGCCCGCAGCATCCGGGCGACCCGCGGGCGGATGGCGGCCAGCGACTCGGCGGCGGAGGCGATGAGCGCAGGGGAGGGGACCGCCCAGCGGTCGGCTTCCTTCGGTTCGAGTTTGAGGATGCCTCCGCCGTAGCTGCGGCCGACGATCTCGGCGTGCAGCATAGTCACGGCGTTGAGGCTGGCCAGCGGCAACAGGTCACTGCCGAGCTCACGGTGTTCCTCGCGCAGGTACACCCCGTGCACGGAGTTGAGGTGCCGGGCGCGGGCACTGTTCGTCGTCAGGCGTGGGGTGTCGGCGTTCATGCAGGTCAGCAGCAGATCGGCAGGCTCCAGCAGGGGTACTTTGTACCAGGTGCGGCGCACCCGGCACTTGTAGGCCTCGTGCACGCCGGTGCGCTCGCCGGCCTCGATGTAGGCGGCCGCGGCCGATGAGAGCGGTTCGCGCGGGTAGAACAGCTGGGTGGCCTTACCCTCGTCTGCCAGCCGACGCAGTTGGGCAGGGGTGAGCGAAAGCCCGCGCAGATGCGAGCTGCCGGGCGGGGAGACGCGCACGAGATCCCGGGAGGTGAGCCCGAGTTCGGCAGCCCGGGAGGTCGAGAGCGTGAAGTACTTGTTGTTGCCGGTCACCGTGCCCAGCGTCGTATCCCCCCAGGTCTCCAGATCGCAGAACCGCCCGGCATCGACCTGCGCCTGCAGGGCGGCAGTCGCTGCGGGGCTGACGAGGCTGTCGATCCACTTGGCCGCCGGGTCGACCGGCGTCCACTGCTGACCGGGTGCCAGGGCGGTGAGCTCAGAGGCCGCACGGGCCTGCCGGATCGTCGCATGGGCGCTTGGGCCCTCCTGGTAGCCGTCGGCCAGCAGGAGAACGACCTCGGTCTCAGCACCTGGGAAGACCTGCTCTTCGAAGAGGACGAGTTCGACGCTGCGGAAGTGCTCGAACAGGAAGGTGCGCACCGGTGCGGCGTAGTTGACGGTCAGCAGTTCGGCCGGCAGCACGAGGCCCAGCCGGCCGCCGGGCCGCAGGAACAGGGCGGAGTGGATGGTGAAGGCCGCCCAGCTGGAGGCCAGCCCGGATAGCGCGACCCCGCCGCGCAGCGCGGCTTCGCGGGCGCGTGCCCGGCTTTCGCCGGTGAAGCCCTGATAGCGGATGAACGGCGGATTGCCGATGACGGTGTCATAGTCGCCGGTCGGCGGCAGGCGGAAGAAGTCGCTGACCTTGATATCGGCCCGGCCCCCGGCAGCGGTGACGCGGGCACGGCCGATCTTCGCGCTCTCGGGATGGATCTCCACCCCGTGAACGGTCGGGGTGCTGGTGCGGGCCGGGTCGAGGGCCGTCAGCCGCCGGTGGGCTGAGAGCAGGAACGCGGCATCTCCGGCAGAGGGCTCGAGCACCCGGTCATCCGGGGAGCGGACCGCCCAGGCGGTGATGAACTCGGTGATGTCGGCAGGCGTGAAGAACGCACCGCGGGCCTTGCGCAGGGCGGAAGTGTCAGCCGGCGAGGCTGCGGGCATGGACGTCACCTCTCCATTATCGATCATCGCGCTTCGAAATCCCGATCCAGCGGCGTGTGCTTTCTGCCGGTGGGAGCGCCTCCCAGTCAACACCTCGGCACTGACATCGACGCACGGGCGCTGTCGCATGCCGTCACGGCGCGGCTGTCACTTGGCCGCCTGTCGCAGCGCTGGGTAGATTGGAAGGCACACACGACGATGTACCGGCAGGCGGTGCACAGGGCGGAGCGCAGCACAGTGAAGAGACTCTTCGGACACCCGATGGTGTTCATCGTGCTGCTCATCTGCGGGCTGCTCATGGCCACCTCGGCCCAGACGTCTGAGGGCACCCGGCTGCGGACCGAGGCCTCGACGCTGCCCGACATCGTCAAGGAGCGCTCCGACCAGGGCCGTAAGCTCGAGGAGAGCGTGGCCGAGCAGCGCCGCACCGTTGAGGAGCTGCAGCGCCGCTCCGGCTCCGATGAAGCCGATGAAGCGCAGAAGTTCGCCGATGCGCTCGCCGCCGAGGCCCGGGCCGCCGAACTCACCGGGGAGGGCGTCACCGTCACCCTCGATGACGCGCCGCGGGAGTCGATGAACCTGCCCGGCGTATCCGTCAACGACCTCGTCATCCACCAGCAGGACCTCGAAGGCGTCATGAACGCGCTGTGGGCCGGCGGTGCGAAGGGCATGTCCGTCCAGGGTCAGCGCATCGTCGCGACCTCCTCGGTCCAGTGCGTCGGCAACACCCTCCGGGTCAGCTCCCAGGTGTACTCCCCGCCGTATGTCATCGAAGCCGTCGGCGACCCCGACGCGCTGCGCCAGGCACTCAGCGACTCTCCAGCTGTTCAGGTCTATCAGCAGTACGCCGAGCGCTTAGGATTAGGGTGGAAAGTCGAGACCGGAACGCTGACCCTCGATGCGTATGAGGGCGCGTTCGACCTCTCCCAAGCAAAGGTGAAGCAGTAGTGGATCAACCGATGTCGCGCCGTGAGCGCATCGCGCAGGAGCGCGCTGACGCAGCCCGGCAGGCCGGCAATGGCGCCGGTGACAGCGGAACCGCAGCCGCCTCCGGCGCCGCATCGGCACCGGCGAGCGGGACGACCCCCACCGGCCCGCGGCCTGTCATCAAATCCGCCTCTCGCCACTCCGAGCACAGCTACGGCACCCCGACTGGCGCCTCGGCGCAGGCCTACGGGGCCAGCGCCCCGCAGACCGAACCGATGCCGGCAGCCAATCGGCACGGCGACTTCGACACGGTTGTCTTCGGCGATGAGCCGCCGCGCAACCGCAAGGCCCACAAGCCCAAGCCGGAGCGCGAACCGCTCGGCCCGGTGCGCGGCACCATCCGGACCTTCGGCGAGCTGTGCATCACCGCCGGTCTCATCCTCATCCTGTTCGTCGTCTGGCAGCTGTGGTGGACCGACATCGAGGCCAATGAGGACAACCGCAACCTCGCCAATGAGCTCACCACGCAGTGGCAGGACAACCCGCGCAACGAACTGCCCGACGACCCCGACACCCCGTACGTCGGGGATCCAGCCGACATCAACTCCGCCTTCGGCATCATGTACATCCCGCGCTTCGGTGAGGACTACTACCGCACCATCGCCGAGGGCGTCTCACTCGAGCCGGTGCTCAACCGGATGGGCCTGGGACGCTACCCGACCGCCGCAATGCCCGGAGAGGTCGGCAACTTCGCGATGGCCGGCCACCGCGTGACCTACGGCAAGCCGCTCAACCTCATCGCTGAGATCCGCCCCGGCGACGAGGCGATCGTGCAGACGGCCGACGGCTACTACACCTACACTTTCGTCAACTTCGACATCGTGCTGCCCGACCAGACCGAAGTGCTCGCCCCCGTGCCGGACATGCCGGACTACAAGGGCAAGGACCGGATCATGACGCTCACGGCCTGCAACCCGATGTTCTCGGCCCGGGAGCGCTACATCGGCTACTTCGAGCTCACCGACTGGCGGCATGCCAGCGAGGGCCCGCCGGACTCCATCAAGGATTCCTCGGCGTATGAGAAGGCAGGAGGTGCGACGGACTGATGTACGAACTCATCTGGCGGATCCTGCCCGGCAACTGGTTCTCCAAGCTGATTCTGTCCCTCGGCCTCATCGCCGGGGCCTGCTACCTGCTCATGCAGTTCGTCTTCCCTGTCGTCGCCCCGTACATGCCGTTCAACGATGCGACGATCGAGGAGGAGGGCGACCACGCCCCAGCCGACCCCGGAGAGGGCGGCGAACCCGGCGTCGAACAGCCCGGACAGGGCGGCTGATGACCCGCATCCTCGTCATCGACAACTACGACAGCTTCGTCTACACCCTCGTGAGCTATGTCCGCGAGCTCGGCGCGCAGACGACGGTGATCCGCAACGACGATCTCACCGCGCCCGAGGTGGCGGGCGCCCTGGCAGATTACGATGGGGTGCTCATCTCCCCGGGTCCCGGAGCCCCAGCCGATGCGGGAGTCTGCCCGCAGGTCATCGCCCACTGCGCTGAGGCCGGGCTGCCGGTGCTCGGCGTGTGCTTGGGCCACCAGGCGATGGGGGAAGTCTTCGGTGCGACGGTGTCGCATTCGCCGGTGCTCATGCACGGCAAGACCTCGCAGATCACCCACACCGGCACCGGCCTGTTCGCTGGCTGCCCGAGCCCCCTGACGGTCACCCGGTATCACTCCCTGGCGATCGTCGACGAGACCCTGCCCGCAGACGTCTTCACGGTCACCGCGCAGACCGCCGACGGGGTCATCATGGGCATCGAGCACCGCAGCGCACCGGTGTTCGGGGTGCAGTTCCATCCCGAGTCGGTGCTGACCGAATGCGGGTACCAGATGATCGGCAACTTCCTCGCCGCCTGCGGAATGCCGCAAGCGGCTGCGGCCGCCAGGGATCGCGCACCGCTGCTGTCGGCCCGCAGCTGATAACTGATATCTTTTTTCGGGCGTTGTGTTGATGCCGCATCGATAACGGCAATGTTCACGTTATAATCTTTGGTGAGAGTCCTGACTTGAATACGAATGCCAGCGCATCAAGCTGCAGAAGGGAGCCGGGTTTCATGAAAATTACTGCCCGTGACCGGGCAGCCGAATGGATCCGGAACTCGATAGTTTCCGGGGACCTCGTAGGTGGCGAGTACATTGAAGAGTCGACCGTATGTGAAGCAGTAGGTGTTTCTAGAACTCCAGTTAGGGAGGCGTTTAATAAACTTGCAGCCGAACGTTTCATAACACTTGTTCCCCGACATGGAGCTCAAGTGCGCCGGGTTACTGCGCAGGAGTTGGTCGACGTCTATGCATGTCGACGATTGATCGAATCGCATGCTGCAGAGTTGATCTGCGAGCACCGAATTCCTGTCACAAACACTGCGCGAGATGCTCTAGCGGCACGATTGAAGGCCGCGGAAGATGCAGCAGTCCAACCGGAAGACCCGGCGTTGCGCATTGATGCCACGAAGTGTGATTGGACATTGCATCGGGAAATTGTAGGAGCGGCAGGTAACTTAATCCTAGTTGAGCTTTATGAAAGCTTGCAATGGCGGCACCAGCGCGTCAGCTTGGTCGCAGCCGTACACTTTAAACACCTGATCGAGACGTTCGACCGCCAGCATCGGATGCTCATTGAAGCTTGGGAGGAGCTGGACGAAGAGAAGTTCAAGAGAACGATTCACGAGCATCTTCGACCGATTAGTGAAATCCTCAGAAGCTTGCCAGCGGAAAGCTGAGCCCAAGTACACTTGACCGACGGTTCCGAAACGACGGGGTCAGAGGGCTGCAAATGCCTTCCGTCGAGCGAGCTGAGCCTCCGGATCTGGAACCGGGGCCGAAAGCACCAGGCGTTTCGTGTACTCCTCCTTGGAATTGTGAAGTACGTCGGCTGTATAACCGACCTCAATAAGTTGTCCTGACTTCAGCACCGCTACTCTATCGGCGAGCATCTCTACCACGCCGAGGTCGTGCGTAATGAACAGGCACGAGAAGCCGAGTTCCGCCTGTAGCTCCTTGAAAAGCTCGAGCACAGTAGCTTGGACTGAAACATCGAGGGCTGAAGTAGGTTCGTCTGCAACTAGCAGTTCAGGATTTAAGATTAATGCTCGGGCAATACCAAGCCGCTGACGCTGGCCTCCAGAAAGCTCATGGGGATAGCGGCCAGTCCAGTTAGCCGGAATCCGAACGCGTTCGAGCATTTCCTCCACTCTGGCCTTGATTGACGAAGGGTTATCACTAGTGTGGACGCGGAGTGGCTTGCCTACGATCTCCCCAATTGTCTCTCTGGGGTTCACCGACGATGCCGGATCCTGGAATACCATGGTAAAGCGTTTGCGTGCTGGTCGTAGCTTCCGATTCGAAATGTGCGTGATGTCAGTACCACAAACTTTCACGTGTCCCGATGATGCCTTTAGCAAACCCACCGCGCAGCGTCCGAGGGTTGACTTTCCAGAACCGGATTCACCCACGAGCCCCAGAACCTCACCTTTACCGACGCTTAGTGAGACATTGTTGATGGCCATGTACGGTGGGGATCCCCAGCGGCCCGGGTAAGATATCGTGACGTTATCCATGTTCAACACCCAGTCGGTACGCTCAAGATCGCCACCTTCGCTCACTTGTGCCTGCCCGAGGTACGGGACTGAGCTCAGCAGGTGCTGCGTGTAGTCGCATTTGGGCGTCGCAAAAATCTCATGGACCTCGCCCTCTTCAACTACCGATCCATCGCGAAGTACGATTACACGGTCCGCGATGTCCGCGACGACGCCCATGTCGTGGGTGATGAAAAGGACACCTGCGTTGAGCCGCTCAGCCAGATCTCGGATCAACTCGAGGATCTCGGCTTGCACAGTGACGTCTAACGCAGTGGTTGGCTCGTCGGCAATCAGGAGTTCTGGTTCGCAACTGACTGCCATCGCGATGACCACTCGCTGTAGCTGCCCACCGGAGAGCTGGTGGGGATAGTGAGAGATGCGTTTTTTCGGATCAGGAAGCCCCACCATCTGAAGTAACTCAAGGGCTCGACTACGTGCTTTGTCCTTGGGCGTTGATTGGTGGGCCGTGATGGCTTCGGCGATCTGTTCCCCTATGGGGTAGAGAGGGTCTAGCGCGGTCATCGGCTCCTGAAAGATCATTGCGACTTTCTTGCCCCGTAGCTTCCTTAGCTCCCGCTGGGAAAGTGACAATGTGTCGTGGCCATCCAGCACGACAGACCCGCTCGTAACTGCGTTTGGCGGCAAGAGGCCTAGTGTCCCGCGTCAAGTAGTTGGCAGGATTTCCTTGGTTTTGAATGTCGGGGTGGTGGGGTCGGCTAGGCCCAGGTGCA
>NZ_JACSPY010000022.1 GCF_014836885.1 Brevibacterium gallinarum | reverse complement strand
CCATCGAGCCCACACCGCGATTGGGGGACTCTCACCAGCAGACCGCGTTCACAACCTCACCGGGAAGTACATCTAGGGAGGATGCCCAATGACCGACGCACCCGAAACCCAGCAAACCCAAGCCACCGACGCACCGCAGGTGCAGCAGTGGGACGAGAAGATCACCCCCGGCCGTTTCGAGAACAAGACCGTCATCGTCACCGGGGCAGGGGCCGGCATCGGCCGTGCAACAGCTCTGCGCATCGCTCGCGAAGGCGGGAAGGTCATTGCCTGCGACATCTCCGCTGACCGACTCGCAGACCTGGAGCAGGAGGCATCCGATCTGGCGATCACGACTGTGGCCGGGGATGTCAGCGACGACGGCGACGTTGCGAAGATCGTCGATGCTGCCGGCGAGCGCATCGATGGACTGGCCAATGTCGCCGGCATCATGGACGACTTCTCCCCCGTCCATGACGTCAAGGACGACATCTGGGACGCGGTCCTGCGGGTCAACCTCACCGGCGTCATGAAGCTCACCCGTGCGGTCGTGACGGTGATGCTGCCGCAGAAGGCCGGCAACGTCGTCAATGTCGGATCCGAGGCTGGTCTCCGCGGTTCGGCCGCCGGTGCCGCCTACACCGCTTCGAAGCACGCGCTCAACGGGCTGACGAAGAACAGTGCTTTCATGTATGCCGAGGAGGGCCTGCGCTTCAACGCGGTCTGTCCTGGTGGGGTGGCCACCAGCATCGAGGTGAACTTCGGTTCCGAGTTCGCTGCCGCGCGTCTGCCGAAGTACTTCAGCCTCGTTCCTGGCCTGCCCTCGACCGCTCAGCAGCAGGCAGCGCTCATCACCTACCTGCTCAGCGACGACTCCACCAACATCTCCGGGGCGATCATCGCCAGCGACGGCGGCTGGGCCGGCGTCTGAGCAAACTGTTCCACACCTCGCCAAACGCCTGTATCAACGGCACGCAGGCACATCAGCACAGGTGAGCCATATGACATCATCAGAGGTGAGACCGCCGCAGACCTCGGAGTGATCACATGGCCTCGATCTTCAAAACCTCACCTTGGAACGTCGAACAGCTCGTTTCAGCAGTAGAGAAGGGCACAATCCAGCTGCCGGATCTGCAGCGCCCATTCGTGTGGCCGGCGACGCGCGTTCGTGACCTGCTCGATTCCATGTATCGCGGCTACCCGGTAGGCACTCTGCTCTTCTGGGACGTGGCGCTAACCGGTGATTCGCGCACAATCGGCAGCGATGACGTCGGAGCCGCTCATCAGATCGTCGACGGGCAGCAGCGCCTCACGAGTCTGTTCGCAGTGATGCGCGGGGCACCCGTTCGAGACGCAAAGTACCGCCAACAGCGCATCGTCATCTCTTTCGACCCGTTCGCAGAACGATTTGAGGTGCGCTCAGCCGCCACCACTCGATCAAGCCGATGGATCAGCGACATCTCAGAGTACTTCGCGGCACCCCGGCAGTACATGCGCAAATTCCTTCGCGACTATCTCAAAGCGAATGAGGATGCAGACGAAGACGAGGTCCAGGACAAGCTCGATGAGATCGATCTGCGTTTGAACGATCTCAACCGTTACACGTTTAGCGTCGTGCACATCCAAAGCGACGTGTCGAAGGAGCTCGTTGCCGACATCTTCGTCCGGATCAATTCCGAAGGGGTTCGCCTCAAATCGGCTGATTACATTCTCACCTGGCTCAGTGTGTTCTGGCCCGAAGGTCGGGAGCAGATTGAGGACTTCGCCCGCCTGTCACGAATGACACCGGAACGGGCTTCGGAGCTCGCTGGTTCCCGGGTCACGTGGACTCCACAGAACCCATTCATTGAGATCACGACTGGATATCTCGTCAGAGTGCTTGTCGGAATCGGACAGCAGCGCGGTCGGCTGGAGAATGCGTACAAGGCACTTCAGGCGCGTGAGAAGTCAACCGGACGGGTGTCCAGTTCGCGGCAGGAAGCGGAGCTGAACAAGTTGCGGGTCGCACTTCCTGTCATTCTCAACCCTCTCAATTGGGACGAGTTCGTCGAGTGCATGGCGGCGGCAGGTTATCGCAGCCGCAGCAACATTACTTCTGACATGAACATCACGGCGACATACATCGTCTGGCTCATCGGCCGAACTCACGCGAAGGTTCCGCTCGAGCAGCTGCGAAGCCTGACGGCCAGCTGGCTCATGTTCTCGCAGCTGACGTATCGCTACACCGGCTCCAGTGAGACACAGATTGAAGCCGATGTCGGAAAGTTCTTTGCCCTGCCTGCGGGTGATGCGGCAGGCTTTGTCGCCGCTGTCAGCCACGCAATCAATACGGAACTCACTGACGATTTCTGGAACGTCCGTCTGCCCGACATGCTTGTGTCCTCAAGCCCAGCCATGTCGCCGACGTATCAGACGTACATTGCCGCGTTGAATCTCCTCGACGCCGACGCGTTCATGTCCGATCTCAAAGTCCGCGACCTCACCGATCCTGCACGAACACGCGTCAAGGGACTCGAGCTCCATCATCTCTATCCACGCGCCTACCAACAGAAGGTCCTCGGACACACTGACGATAAGCAGATCAATCAGACTGCCAACTACGCCCCTACCGACTGGGATTCCAACGGACGGATCTCCGACCAGGCTCCTGCGGACTACTGGCCTCATCTGCTTGAAAAGGCCCGATCGCGCGGAGACGAGTGGCTCAAGAAACAGATGTACTGGCATGCAATGCCCCGCGGCTGGGAAAAGATGGAGTATGCCGAGTTCCTAGATGCACGCAGGCACCTCATCGCACATGTCATTCGCGACGCGTTTCGTCGGCTCTCCGCCGGGCACGTCTCTCCGGCAGTCCATCACCAGCTGGTTTCAGAGCAAACTGAGGAACTGCAGGAGCAATCAGTGGTGAGCTTTGTGGAAGCCGGGCACCTCAAGCCTGGCGATGAGCTTTCAGCCGGCGGCGATATCGATGTCGACGCCGTTGTCGGTGAAGATGCCGACCTCGTGCTCAACGGAGACGAGCATTTCGAGACTTTCGACGAAGCAGCGCGATACCTCGACGTCACACACATCGATGGACTCGACTTCTGGTCGTTGCGCACGGACGTGGGCCCGATTCCGCTTCGGTCGTTCGTCACGCCTGCTTCGAACTGACTCAGCCCCGCCCGACCATCCGCACGACTGCCCGCCGCAGTTCTTCGACGATGATGAAGACGACCGCGCAGCCGATGACGAGCAGCCAGTGCTCCCCGTCGAGCGGCACGGTCGAGAACGCGGTGTTGAGGATCGGCAGGTAGACGACAAGCAGCTGCAGAAGCAGACCAGCGGCCAGCGCCAGCCACAGCCAGTGGTTGGTGAACAAGCCGGCGAACATCGTCGTGTGCGCGTGCCGGACCGACAGCGTGTTCACCAGCTGCAGGATGACGAGCACGGTGAAGGCGACCGTTCGGCCGGTGGCCACGTCGTCATCGCCTGCGATGAGCCCGCCGGGCAGGCACGCGTCCAAGGCCAGCAGCGACAGCACAGCCATGACGAATCCGGTGCTGAGGATCCGCGCCCATTCGCGGCCGTCGAGCGCGCGCTGATCGGGCCGGCGCGGCGGTTTCGTCATCACCCGGTCATCGACCGGATCGACGCCCAGGGCGAGCGCCGGCGTGGAGTCGGTGACGAGGTTGACCCACAGGATCTGGGTGGCCAGCAGGGGCAGGATCACCGCGCCGTCGGCCTGGACGAGGCCGAGCACCCCGGCGAGCACGACGCCGCCGAAGACGGTGAACACTTCGCCCATGTTCGATGACAGCAGGTAGCGCAGCACCTTCTTGAGGTTGGAGTAGATGCCGCGGCCCTGTTTGACGGCGGTGATGATCGAGGCGAAGTTGTCGTCGGCGAGGATCATCGTCGCCGCGTCATGCGAGACCTGCGTGCCGGTGATGCCCATCGCCACGCCGATGTCGGCGCGCTTGAGAGCCGGGGCATCATTGACGCCGTCACCGGTCATCGACACGACGTGGCCGTGGTCCTGCAGGTGCTTGACGATTCGCAGCTTGTGGCTCGGGTCGACGCGGGCGAAGACGGAGGTGGTCTCGACCGCCTTGGCGAACTGCGCGTCGGTCAGTTCGCTCAGCTGCGCGCCGGTGAGCGTCTTCGGGTCGTTGATGCCGAGGTCGGCGGCGATCCGCTCGGCGGTCAGCGGGTGATCGCCGGTGATCATGATGACCCGGATCCCGGCCTGCTGTGCCTGGGCGATCGCGGCCTTCGCCTCCGGCCTGGGCGGGTCGATCATTGCGACGAGACCGACGAAGGTCAGTCCCTGCTCCATCTCCTCGTCCAGGCTCGCCTCGGGGTTCTCCCCCGTGCCCGAGGCGGCGGGCACCTCGCGCACGGCCACAGCCAGTGTCCGGTAGGCCTCGCCGGCCAGGGTGGTGACCTCTTCGTCGAGGCGAGCGAGCACCTCGGGGGTGGCCTCGGTGTCGCCGTCGGCGGTGCGCACGTGTGTGCAGCGGGCGAGCACCACATCGGGTGCACCCTTCATGACAAGCTGCCGGCCGGCGCCGGTCTCGCCTGCGACGAGGACGGACATGCGCTTGCGCTCAGAGGAGAACGGCAGCTCATCGAAGCGGTGAGCCTGGGGCACGGCGAGCCCGGCATCGGAGCAGGCGATGAGGAACGCCGCCTCGGTCGGGTCGCCGATCGGGCCTTCGGCGGTGAGCCGGGCGTTCGAGGCGATCGAACCGAGCGCAAGCGTCTCGGCGGCCTGGGCGTCGGTGATGTGGTGGCGGCCGTCTGCGGTGATGACGCGGTCGATCGTCATCTGGTTGAGCGTCAGCGTGCCGGTTTTGTCGGTGCACACGACGCCTGCCGAGCCGAGGGATTCTACGGCGTCGAGCTGTTTGACGATCGCCTCGTGGGCGGCCATCCGGCGCACGCCCATCGCGAGGATGACCGAAACGATCGCTGTCAGGCCTTCGGGCACGGCGGCCACGGCGAGTGAGACGCCGAGCAGCAGGACGGTGACCAGCGAGGATGTCGAGTGGTCGGCGGTGGTGAAGTAGACGGTGGCCATGACGGCCAGGGCGATGGCGATGACGGCGATCGTGAGCATCTTGCCGACTGCCGCCATCTCCTTCTGCAGGGGCGTGTCGGTCGACCCGGCTGTTGAGATCATGCCGGCGATCCGACCGATCTCACTGTCAGCCCCGGTGCCGGTGACGACGGCGCGGGCGCTGCCCTGGGTGATGGCGGTGCCGGAGTAGACCATCGGCAGCCGGTCGGCCAGCGGCGTGTCGGCAGCCACGGCGTCGCGGGTCTTGTGCACGGGCACGGATTCGCCGGTCAGGGCGGCTTCGGCGACCATGAGCCGGCTGCCCGACAGCAGCCGGGCGTCAGCGGGCACCGCGTCGCCTTCGCCTAAGTGGAGGATGTCGCCGGGGACGAGTTCGGCGGCGTCGATGACCTGGGTGCGCCCGTCGCGGGTGACGGTCGCACTCGGGCTCGTCATCTGCTTGAGTGCCGCGACCGCATCGGCGGCTTTGAGCTCCTGGACCAGGCCGATGAGCGTGTTGAGGATGATGACCGCGGCGATGACGATCGCGTCGATCGGCGCCCCGTGGCGGCCTTCGGCGGCCCAGGCGATGACCGAGACGATGATCGCAGCGAACAGCAAATAGGTCAGCGGCTCGTTGAGCAGACGCAGCACCCGCCGCCAGAGCGGAACGGGTGCTGCGTGGGCGAGCTCATTCCGGCCGTGGGATGCCAGCCGGGCGGCCGCCTCGGCGCGGGTGAGGCCGTCCTCGGCGGAGGTGCCGAGTGCGGTGACGACCTCACCGGGCGGCTGGGCGTGGGCGTCGGAGATCGAGAGCGTGTCTGTCAGCGGCGGGGAGCTCATGATCCGAGCTTAGCCCCGCTTACCTCAGGCTTCGTCGACTCCGCACCAGTCGGCGATGAACAGGGCCAGCGTCTTCGTCACCCGGCGCAGCGAGTCGAGGTTGACGCGCTCATCGGCGCCGTGAAGGCGTTCGCTGAGCGGGCCGTAGACCAGGGCGGGCATGTCGGCGAAGCGGCCGAAGACGCGGGAGTCGATGTAGCCGGCCATGAGCTTGCGGGTCAGCTCGTCTGGCCCGTCCCCGCCGGCGGCCTCGGCGATCGCCTTGTGCGCTCCGGCGAGCACCGCCTCGGCGTCGGTTCCCTGGGGCAGCCGGTAGCCCTGGGCGAAGAAGCCGATCTTCTCCATTTCAGCGCTGACGCCGTCGAGGTCGGCGACAGCGTCGGCAACGCAGGACTGCAGTTCGGCGAAGGCGTCCTCGGCGGGCACGTCGGGCAGGTAGGCGACTCGGATGCCGACGGTGCAGGCGTCGGGCACGCTGGAGGGCCAGTCGCCGGCGTGGAAGGTGCCGATGTTGAAGTTCAGCGGGTGGGTCTCACCACCGACGTCCGGGTCCGAGGCGGCAGCGGCGTTCCACTTCTCCTCGAGTTCGCGCAGCTTGCCGATGGCGACCCAGGCGGCGTCGATGGCGTTGAGGCCCTCGCTCATGGTCGCGGCGTGGGCGGCGCGGGCGCGGACGGTCAGCTGGCACCAGATGACGCCGAGGTGGGCGCCGACGACCTGCTCGCCGGAGGGTTCGGGGATGACGACGGCATCGGCGGTGTGCCCGCGCAGCAGGGCGGACATGCTGCCGTTGCCGGTGCATTCCTCCTCGGGCACCGACTGCAGCTGCACGCGACCGCGCGGGCGCAGTCCTGCGGCCTGCACGGCAGCCAGCGCATAGACGCTGGCGGACAGGCCTGCTTTCATGTCGCCGACGCCGCGGCCGTACATGTGCCCGTCGACGATCTCGCCGCCGTAGGGGTCGCGGGTCCACAACTCTTCCTTGCCGACGGGGACGACGTCGATGTGGCCGTTGAAGATGAGGCTGCGGCCAGCGTCCTCGGCATCCGCGCCCGAGGCAGTGGGCGCCTGGGTGCTGCCGACGACGACCTCGGTGTTGGAGTAGTCGACGGTGACGGCTCCGGATCCGGGGTGGGTGGCGAGTTCGGCCGGGTCGAGTGTCCAGCGCTCGACGTCGAGGCCGAGGCGCTTGTAGGCGGCCTCCATGAGGTCCTGGCCGCTGGACTCCTGGCCGCGCTGGGTCTGGGCGGCGACGAGGTCGGCGAGGAATCCGGTCTGCTCGTCGAAGGCCTTGTCGACGGCGGCGATGATCTTGTCGCGATGCTGCTGGTCAGTCATGATCGTCCCTTTCAAGCCATCACGCGCGAGAGCCAGAAGGCTGCGACGCAGCGTGAGTGAAGTGGTTCACATTCGACGGTAAGCACACGGTCACATGCACGCAAATACATATCTGGAGACCCGTCGTTAAACTTTCTGCATGAAACTAGGTCAGCTGCGCAGCTTCCTCGCCGTGCTCGATGAGGGTTCGGCCACCGTTGCCGCCGAGGTGCGGGGCGTCTCCCAGCCGACGCTGTCCCGGCAGATCCAGGCGCTCGAAGATGCGTGCGGGACGGCGCTGTTCGTCCGCTCGGCCGGCGGCATGGTGCCGACCCGGGCCGCCCGGCGCCTGGAGCCCGGTGCCCGCGATGTCGTCACCCGGGCCGATGAGCTCACCGCCCAGCTGGCTGAACTTTCGGATCGTGAGGTGCGGCTGACGGCGGTCTGCCCGGTCATGATCGCTGAGATGCTCGTGCTGCCGTTCGTCGCGGCGGTGCCGACGCCGATCACCGATGTCATCGACAGCCTCGCTGTCGACGCCCATGAACTGGTGAGGCGCCGGCTAGCCGATGTCGCCTTCGCTCCGGTCGCCCCGCCGAGCACTCTGCGCAGCTGTGAGCTCTTCCAGGTGCAGCTGACCCTGCAGTGCCGACCCGATGACCCGATGGCCGGACGTGAGTCGGTCGATCTGCGCGAGCTGGCCGACCTGCCGCTGCTCATCACCGATGCGCGCAGCGGCACCCGCCGCACCCTCGATGCGCTGCTGGCCGCCCGCGGCATCACGCTGCGTCCGCGTCTTGAGGTCGACCGCACCCATGTTGCGCAGGCGCTGACCGCCGGCGGGGATGCCGGGATGGCGCTGGCGATCGATCCGGTGCGCTACGGGTTGACGGCTGTGCCGGTCGTCGATCGCGGGCAGCCGGTGCAGCTGGCCGAATGGGCGTCCTGGGAGCCGGGGCACTATGCCGAGGAGTCGATCATCGCGATGCTCGCCGACTTCCGGGACTGGGTCGCCCAGCGCAGCGATGTCGGCACTGTCACGGTGCCGGACAGCCCGCTCTTCACCTCGTGACCGGCTAAGCGGAACGTCCCCGCGGGGACGTCCGGGCGGGAGACGGGAGGCCTCAGAGCGCCAGCGCATCGCGCAGGATCGGCAGCAGCGGCAGCTGGAGTGCACCGAGGATCAGGAAGATGCCGGCGGCGACGAAGCCGAGGACCGTTGCCGCTGTCGCCAGCCGGTAGTCGCGGCGCTGATGACGCAGGGCCAGGAAGCCGATGACGAGGGAGACGATGACCCCGACGAGCTGGCCGATGAGCGCCATCCACAGAATGACCCAGTTGAAGCGGTACTTCGGTTCAGGACCGAAGACGCCGTCGAGTGTGTGCGTCATCGTCACGCCCAGGCCTAGGTAGGCCACTGTCGCCAGCCCGCCGACGACTGCCAGCAGTGACCAGACGAGAGCGACAAGGCTGAAGGGGAACCACAGCGTCATCGGCCCGGGCGCGGCTGACCTCGGCTGCAGTGGTATGCCTGGCTGGTTCAGGAGATGCCCCTTGTCGATCGCGGCAGGTGAAGCTCAGCTCTAGGATACGGCCCGCGCCGCTGCGACGTGCACGGCAACCAGATCGCGTCACCGCAGGGACGTTGGCAGGGGTTTCAATCCGCCTCGGTCGTTCATGTCAGATTCTCAGCATCGTGCCAGCAACACATGACTACTCTTGAGCGATGCAGTGGATTCTCTTCGATATTGGCGGCGTGCTGGAAGTCGTAGACGACGATCAGTGGCAGACCCGCTGGATGGAACGCTGGCTGTTCAAGGCCGGACTGACACATGAGCAATACGAGGCGAGAGCATCAGCCGTCGATCTGCCGAATATCGTGCTTCACAGTGGTGTTGAGGCCGAATACTGGCGATTGTTCGGGGCCACACTTGGCCTGAACAGTGCGGAGATTGCTCAAATGCGCACGGAAATGTGGGATGCCTACTGCGGGACGGGCAATACCGAGCTTATCGAGTATGCCAAGGGTCTAAAGGGACGTGCGGGATTGGCGATTCTGTCGAACTCGGCTGATGGTGCACGAGAGGAAGAAGAACGCAGGTACGGGTTCTCGCAGCTGTTCGATCCGATCTGCTACAGCCACGAACTCGGTGCAGCGAAGCCTGATCGGCCCGCATACTTGAAGACGCTTGATGCGATGAACGCCCAGCCACATGACGTGTTCTTCATCGATGACCGCGAAGAAGCGGTTCACGCAGCGGTCGCACTCGGTATTCAGAGCGTCCGCCACGAGAGCAACCAGACAACAATTGCCGCAGTGGAGAACTTCCTCACCTCAACACGGAGCAGCACAGCTGAACACCGGTGATGCTGTATCCGCCGAATAGGGCGACGAATGGACCGGCATTCCCACAGGCGTTCGGTCATTGGGACCGCGTGATCCGTGCTCGCGATGAGGTACATGACGCTGCGCGCCCAAGGCGCAGCACAGCGTAAGACTCGACAATGAGCCAACCGCCCAGCGCCTAGCCGACGTGCGCAGGAGCCTCAGAGCGGATACCCGTAACGGATCAAGAAGATCACTGAGGACACAAGCCCTCGTGTCCCCCGCGGGGACGCCGGCCGATGAGTCCTAGTCCGCCTCGGGCAGGGTCCACTGCAGCGGGTTGGAGTGCCAGGAGCTGCCGACGGAGACCATGATCTTGCCGGCGATGTAGCGGTCGGTCGACCATTCGAGGCGGCGGCCGAAGGGGTCGCGGGTCACGCGGCGGTGGACGAGGAGGGCGGTGCCGGGGTCGACGTCGAGCAGGGCTGCGGCCTCGGCGCTGGCGGCTTCGGCGCCGAATCGGTGCTCGGCGTGGCTGAAGCGCACCTCGTGCTCCTCGGCGAGCACCCGGGTAACCGAACGGGCGTCAGCAGGGATCGTCTCGATGATCTCGCCGAGCCATTCGGGATAGCGGGTCTGCTCGAGCATGACCGTCTCGCCGTCGAGCGTGCGCCGGCGGGTGACGGCGAGCAGCCGGCGGCCGGCCGGGACCTCGAGCAGCTCCTCGTCGAGCTCGCCGGCGATCTCCCACTGCATGCAGATAACGGTTCCGCCGGGTTCGTGCCCGGCGCTCCACGCCCACTGGGCGAAGGAGTGGAACTCGGAGAATGAGGCGCGCGGCTGCGGTGTGCGCACGACCTGCTTGGGTCGGCCGCGGGTGCCGTCGACGATGCCCTCATTGACGAGCTCGCCGAGTGCCACGCGCACGGTGCCCGGGGAGACGCCGAAGCGCTCACTCAAGAGCCGCTCGGACGGCAGCGAGTCTCCGACTCGGTAGGTGCCGGCGACGATGTCGGCGCGCAGCGCCTCGGCGATCTGCGCGAACGCGAAGCCCTTGGGCCGCGCTCCGGGCGCCTGCTGCGAATCCGCCATCTCTGCCTCCTCCGGCCTGCCTGCTGGTCACCAGAATGCCATTCATTCCCGGTCGAACCACTCTCCTTGGCGATCACATTAACCGAGCAGACCGAGGTTCCCACCGCCTCGGGAGCGGGATCGCCGAGCGTTCACAATCCATTCATCTTCACTAGTGAACTTTGTTCATACGTGGCAAACTTCACTAGTGAGACTGAGTCTGGCTTGCGGCAGCGCACGCCGTTCACCACCGAATGCGAAGGACACTGTTCGTGAAGAAACACCCCGTGATGATCCTGGCCGCGACCCTGTCCGCCGGCGCGCTGGCGCTGTCGGCCTGCGGCGGCTCTGCCCAGGCCGAAAACTCCGAGACCTGGCGTGATGCCACCTCCGCCGAAGCCGGCGGCGGCATGGACAAGCTCATCGAAGCCGCCCAGGCCGAAGGCGCCTTCAACTCGATGGGCCTCTACGACGACTGGGCCAACTACGGCGGACTGCTCAAGGCGTTCTCCGAGAAGTACGACATCGAGATCAACAACGACACCTCCACCGGCTCCTCCCAGGACCTCATCAACGCCGTGGTCAACCGCAAGGGCCAGGACGACTCCCTGGACTACCTCGACACCGGCATGACCTTCGCCCAGGACGCTGACGCCGACGGGCTGCTGGCGACCTACCAGCCGGAGACCATCGGCGACATCGACGAGAAGTACGTCGGTGAGAACGGCACCTGGATCAACCACCTCGGCGGCACCATGGCCATCGGCTGCGACGCAGACCGCGTCGACACCTGCCCCACCTCGTTCGCCGACCTGCTCAAGGACGAGTACAAGGGCAAGGTCGCCATCCCCTCGAACCCGACGACCGGTGAGACCGGATTCATGATCGTCCACGCCGCAGCCCAGGCCAACGGCGGCAGCCTCGATGACATCAAGCCCGGTGTCGAGTTCTTCTCCGAGCTCAAGGACAAGGGCAACTACCTGCCCGTCGAGGCCTCGGCCGGCACCATCGAGACCGGTGAGACCCCGATCGTCATCAACTGGGACTACCTGCTCAAGCCGATCGCCGATGACCTCAAGGAGGCCAACGGCAACGAACTGAAGATCATCGAGCCGTCTGACGGCACCGTCTCGTCGTTCTACGCCGCCTCGATCAACGCCGACGCCCCGCACCCGGCGACCGCCCGCCTGTTCTACGAGTTCCTGTTCTCCGATGAGGGTCAGAACCTGCTGCTGGAGGGCTACGTCACCCCGGTGCGCATCAGCTCGATGCTGGAGAACGGCACCGCCAACCAGGAGGCCGTCGACGCCCTGCCCGGTGAGAACCCGGAGATCACCGCCCCGATGCCGAATCTGGATCAGCGCACCGCCAACCAGAAGGTCGTCGAGGCCGAGTGGCCCAAGGCGATGCAGTGACCCAGCAGTCCACTGCGGCCCTGACGGGTCAGGTCAGCACCGCCGGCACATCCGCTGCCGGCGGTGCGGCCGCCGCGCCTCCCAGCACCAGAGCACCGGGCAGGGCACCCGGCGGGCGCCGGCTGGCCAGCCTCGGCCGCGCCCTGCTCTCTCCTGCCGCCACCGCACTCGCCCCGCTCGGGCTCATCCTCGCCGCCTTCTTCATCCTCCCGCTCGTCTCGATGGCGATCCTCGCCTTCACCGTCGAGACCAGCCGCACCGAATCCCACCTCGGCTTCGGCAACTTCGCAGGCCTGTCCTCCAGCCACGGCCGGGCGCTGATGAACTCGGTGCTCGTCTCCGGCGTCGGCTCCCTCATCGCCGCGATCGTCGGCGCGCTCACCGCGCTGTGCATCGCCCAGATCCGCTCGAAGCGCCTCGACTCGATCACCGCCGTGTTCTCTTCCGTGCTCGCCAACGACGGCGGCGCCCCGCTGGCGTTCTCCTTCATCGTCACCCTCGGCAACACCGGCATCGTCTTCACCGCCCTCGGCCTCGACCGCCTCGGCTTCTCGCTCTACACCTGGCAGGGCCTGGTGGCGATGTACCAGGCGTTCCTCATCCCCACGATGATCATGGTGACCCTGCCGACCTTCGCCGGCCTGCGCCGCGAGTGGAGTGAGGCCAACACCTCCCTCGGCGGCACCGGCTGGACGTTCTGGCGCCGCGTCGGATTCCCGGTCGCCTGGCCGTCCCTGCTCGGCGGCTGGGTGCTGCTCTTCGGCTCGGCCTACGCAACCCACGCCTCGGCCGCGGTCCTCATGGGCGCCGGCGGCTTCCAGCTCATCCCCCTCAACATCGCCGCCCAGCTCAGCTCCGGCACCGGCCGAGGCGGCGAGGCGAGCGCGATGGCACTCGGCGTCTCGATGATCGTCATCGCGATCGCCACCCTCGTCCTGTTCTCCCGACTCCAGCGCAGGAGCGCGAAATGGCTGTCATGACCCCCGTTCCCGAGGCGCCGGCCGGCTCCCGCACGCCCGCTCCCGAGGCACCGGCCGGGTTCTCCGCGACCCGCGCCCTGGCCTGGGCGCGCTGGCTGCCGGTCATCGCCGTCGCCGCCTATGTCACGATCCCGCTGCTGTGCTCAATCGCCTATGCGGTGCTGCCCGGCGGGACGTTCTCACTTGATGCCTATTCGGTGCTCGGCTCCGATGCCAAGCTCACGAACGCGATCGTGCGCACCCTGCTCATCACCGCCGTCACGATCGTCGTGCTCATCGCAGCCCTCGTCCCGGCTGTCGTCGCTGTGCACCTGTGGGCGCCGAGGCTGCGCACCGTACTCGAGGTGCTGTGCACGCTGCCGCTCGTCGTCCCGCCGATCGCCCTGGCCGCCGGCGTCGTGGCGATGCTGCGCTGGGGCGCCCAGCAGGGCCGGGGCACCACCCCGAACGCCATCAGCCAGTTCCTGCAGAGCCCGGACCTGCCACTCATCCTCGTCGGCACCTATGTCGTCCTGTGCCTGCCGTTCACCTTCCGGTCGATCGATGCCGGACTGCGCACGATCCCGCTCAAGGCGATCGTCGAAGGCTCCCAGATCCTCGGCGCCGGGGTGTGGGGAACTGTGTGGCGTGTGGTGCTGCCGAATATGCGCGGTTCGATGCTGTTCTCCGTCTTCTTCGCCACCGCCCTGTGCTTCGGCGAGTTCACTGTCGCCGCAACCCTGAACCAGCAGACGGTGCCGGTGTGGCTGTTCACCGTGTCGTCGACGGACTTCCGCGCCTCGATCGCGATCGCCGTGCTGCTCAACCTCATCACCTGGGCGCTCATGCTCATCGCCACACTGTCGGCCGCCAGGGAGGCACGCCACCGTGACTGAGCCCCTTCCGCTGACACCTGCTGCTCTCTATGCTGACCTCATCTCCAGGAGGCCCCTATGACCGCGAAGTCCAACAGCGTCGTCTACGACGGCGTCTCGAAGGCCTTCGGCACCCACACGGTGCTCGACAATCTGTCCCTCGAACTGGCCCCCGGTGAGCTCATCACCGTGCTCGGCCCGTCCGGGTGCGGCAAGACCACCGCGCTGAGGATCCTCGCCGGATTCGAACGCCCCACCGCCGGCCGGGTGCTCATCGCCGGCCGCGACGTCACGAACCTCGCACCGAACAAGCGCGGCATCGGCATGGTGTTCCAGGCCTACAGCCTGTTCCCCAACCTCACCGTCATCGACAACGTCGAATACGGGCTGCGCATCCGCCGCCTCACCCGCACCGAGCGCCGCCGCCGGGCCGGTGAGCTGCTGGAGATGTGCGGGCTGGCCGCCTTCGCCGACCGGTTCCCGCACCAGCTCTCCGGCGGCCAGCAGCAGCGCGTCGCCCTTGCTCGGGCGCTCGCTGTCGAACCCTCGGTGCTGCTGCTCGACGAGCCGCTCTCGGCCCTCGATGCGACCGTGCGCACGCAGATCCGCGATGAGATCCAGCGCCTGCAGCAGGAGCTGGGCATCACGACGATGTTCGTCACCCACGACCAGGCCGAAGCACTCGCAATCGCCGACCGCGTCGCCGTCCTCAACACCGGAGTCATCGAGCAGCTCGACGCCCCCGAGGTCGTCTACCAGCGCCCGGCCAGCGAATTCGTCGCCCGGTTCGTCGGCAGCGTCACCGAACTCACCATCGACGGCAAGCGCACCTTCATCCGGCCCGAGGACCTCACCCTGGAACCCGACGAGGCAGGCGAGTACACCGTGACCGGCCAGTCCTACACCGGCGAGCGGACCATCATCCGCGCCACCGGCACCTCGGGCGCGGCTGACGGCACCGAGCTCATCTCCTCAGCGTTCCTGTCCCAGGCCCAGGCCCTGCCGCCGGGCACCCGCGTGAGCTGGCAGCTCACCGGCACCCCGGCCTTCGTCACCGAGACCGCCGCCGCATGAGCGCCACCCTCACGCTTGCGACCACCGCCTCGGGTGCGGCCAGCGAGCAGGTGCAGGCGGCGATCTTCGACTGCGACGGGCTGCTGTTCGACTCCGAATCCGTGTGGCTGGCGATGCTCGCCGACTTCCACGCCCGCCACGGCATGGCCGGTGCCGACCTCACCCCGCTCACCGGGCTGGCCTCCGATGCCGCCGCCGAGGCGGTCCTCGCCCGGCTCGTCGACGCAGGCCACCCGCGGGCGGCAGGTTCGCAGGCCCGGCTGCGCTGTGAGCTGCAGGCCGAGTTCGACGCCGACTACTCCGCCCGGCTGGCTGCAGGTGTGCCGCAGATGCCGGGGGCGGCCGAGCTCATCACTGCCCTCGCCGCACGCGTGCCGGTCGCGGTGGCGAGCAACGGCCGGCGGGTCGATGTGCGCATGATGCTCGCGGCAAGCGGTCTGGCCGAGCACATCACGCGGGTGTGCACCGTCGAGGACGTCGCCGCCGGCAAACCGGCCCCCGACCTCTACCTCGCCGCCGCCCGGGCCCTCGGCGTCGAGCCGGCTGCCTGCATCGCGTTCGAGGACTCGCCGGTCGGCTCGCAGGCGGCGACCGCGGCCGGCATGATCGTCACCGGCGTCAACCCCGATGCCGGTATTGAGCTCACGTGCCGGCACCGGCTGACCTCGCTGACACAGGTGAGCGTCAGCGGTGAGCCGGCCGATGTCGCTGGTGACAGCGCTGTGCAGGAGGCGTGGTGGATGCTGAGATCTCGGTGCTGAGCTGGAACCTGTGGTTCGGCGGCACGAAGATGACCGATGGGCGGGCCAAGCAGATCGCCCTCATGCAGGACGAGGCCCCGGACATCCTATGCCTGCAGGAGTGCTGGGGTGATGGCGGGATCGCGATCGCCCGAGGCCTCGGCTATGAGATCGCCCAGCAGGCCTTCGACACTGCCGTGGCCAGCCGCTGGCCGGTCACCCACCTGCCGACCGACACCGCACCCTATGCGACCGCCGCCCGCGTCGACGCGCCGGGCGGGCCGCTGCTCGTCTGGTCGGTGCACTTGGCGCCCGAAGACTACGGGCCCTACCGTGCCAGCGAGCTGCCGGAGGCCGCTGCCGAGGTCTTCGCCCAGGAGGGTGAGCGGATGCGCGCTGAGCAGGCTGCCGCGGTGCTGGCTGCCACCGAGGTGCTGCTCGCCTCGCTGCCGGAGGGCACCCCGGTCATCATCGCCGGGGATTTCAACGTCCCCTCCCCTGCCGACTGGGACGGCCAGTTGCGACCCGAGGTTGCGTGGCCTGCGACGACGCGGATGCTGGAGGCTGGATTCAGGGACTCGTTCCGGGCTGTGCATCCTAATCCGCTGACAGCACCGGGGTTAACGTGGTCGCAGATCCACACGCTCGAGGACGAACCGCGCGATCGCATCGACTTCATCTTCACCCGCGGTCTGACAGTCGCCGACTGCTGGCACCTCGGGCAGGCTCCCGACCCGGAAGCCGCCGCCGACGCCGGACTGCGGGACACGGGTGGCCAGGCCGTCTACATTCCCGACCATGCCGAGAACGCCTTCGCCTCAGACCATCTCGCGGTGCGGGCGCAGCTGTTCCGCTGATCTCACCTGCTTGGCGGTCACCAGACGACAGGAGTACAGTACTGGTGTCGCCGCCGCGCGGCGCGGCCTTGGGGCTATAGCTCAGTTGGTAGAGCGTCTCGTTCGCAATGAGAAGGTCAGGGGTTCGATTCCCCTTAGCTCCACTTTGTGAAGTCTCGGGACATCGTTCGCTCGATGTCCCGAGATTTCTTTTTGGTTTGGCGTTGATGTCTCGCGTCATGGTTCCACTTTGCATGGGGTGTGAACTGCTCCACGGGCAATGGAGGCAGAGAGATTCGAAGAAGGTGCTGGCCCTATCGGCGGACTCCGTGGGATTCGGGGCACAACGCACATGCCCGAAACCGTCGCTATGCGCACCCCTCATTTTCGTATAACATTAATGTATGAGTGAGCGCGAGACTATCAACGGGACCCCGGTCACTGAGGAGCAGATCGCGGCGTGGGCGGCAGAAGCCGAGGCCGGATACGATGTCGAAACTCTGAAGAAGAGAGGTCGAGGACGCCCCGGCCGAGGTGCAGAACCGTCCCAAGTAGTTGCCCTACGACTGACGGCAGAAGAACTCAATGCCCTTGATGCGCGCGCACAACGCGAGGGGAAGTCCCGCTCCGAGGTGATACGCGACGCGTTGGCCTTGTCATGAAAGTGCACCGATCTGCACTCAAGCACGGAATCGACTCTGAAGCCACGATCCATGCAGCAACCTGGGCTCTGTGGATAGAAGAGCTCGACGACGACAGTCCATCGAGACAGCTCCGCCTGGGATTCGACAACCGCGGTCGCCTGTTGGAAACCGTGGTGCTGGTTTTCGACAGTGGAAATGAACTCGTCATCCACGCGATGAAGGCGCGCCCACAGATGATAGACCTATTGCCTTAATGCCCCGCACGATCGGCCTTTCGCGCGACACTCCCGGCATTCAGCACCTGAACTCCGGGTTACTGTCCACGGGCCCGATTCGATCCAAGTCAGCAGATCGTGCCGGTCAGGCGCCAATGATCTCGTCGTAGGCACCCTGGTCGGTGGCACCCTCGGTCGAGAAGACAAGCACGACATCGTCATTGGCGAGACCGAGCACCTCCCGGTGTGCGAGCAGCCCAGCGAGCCCAGCAGCGCCGCTTTCACCCGAGACCACGCCATCGCGGGCGAGCAGGCGCATCGCTTCGCGGGCATCGTCGTCGGTGGCGGTGGCGAAGGCGTCGAAACCTGTCATCATGTCGGGCCAGGCGATGGGTGAGGGTGTCCCGCAGTTGAGTCCGGCCATGATCGAGGTCTGCGGGCCGGGGATCTCAGTCAGCTCGCCGCGTTCGATGCTGACAGCCACGCAGTCGGCCAAGGTCGGTTCGACACCGATGAGGCGCGGGCCACCCGGGCGGGCGAAGCCGCGCACCACCGCAGCGGCGAACGCACCCACACCGATCTGAGCGGCCACAACAGTCGGTTCGTCTGCCTCACCGGCGGCGATCGCCTCATGCACTTCGGCCATCATGGTGGAGTACCCGTCGATCACCCACGCCGGCGGTTCTGTGTAACCCTCCCACGAGGTGTCGGAGACGACGAGCACATCGTCACTCGCGGTTTCGGCGCTGCGGCGGATCGCGTCGTCGTAACCACCGTCGACGACCTCGACTGCAGCGCCTTCGGATTCGATGGCGGCAATCCGCTCGGCGACCATGTCGGCTGGGACGAAGATCCGCGCGGGCAGCCCGAGCAGCCGGGCCATGATCGCCACCGCGCGGCCGTGGTTGCCGTCGGTTGCCGCCGCCAGCGTTGGTCGTGAGCCAGTCTGTTCGACGGCGGCAGCCACTTTGGCCCGCAGGAGAGCGAAGTCGGCGGCCTCTGCGATCTCAACCCCGAGCCAGTCGGCGAGCACCCGGCAGGTCGCCCATGAGGCGCCGAGGATCTTGAACGACGGCGTGCCGATGCGCGTCGACTCGTCCTTGAGCCACACTGCGCGCACGCCAAGCGCCTCGGCAGCTGCCGGCAGCGAGCGCAGCGGAGTCGGCTCGTATCCGGGCAGAGTCTGGTGGAAGGTCCTGGGCACCACAGCTCCGGCGTCTGCGGGCGGGGCCACCGCCTCGGGCGCGGCAAAGGGGTTGACCACCAGGCGGCGTGTGCTCATGACCTTCTCCTGTCGTCCATGGCGCCGGCGGCTCAGGCTGAGAGTTTGGCGGCGCTCATCACCCAGTATGAGCTGTCGAAGCCGTCGACGAGCACAGTCGCCTCGATGTCCTTTCCGGTGGCGTCGACGACCCAGTTGGGTTTCATGATCGGCTGCGGGGTCGCGGTCGAGAGCTCGAAGCTCATGCCGAGTCGGAACCGTTTGCGCAGGGCGGTTGCGACCAGCTGCCGGGCGGTGTCTGAAACAGCACCAGCGGGTTCTTCACCGAACAGGGCGAAGGGCGTCGGCACCCGATCTCCGACGACGGGAACGCTGGAAATGAAGCTCGTCCCGCCCTTGGCATCGACCATCACCGTGATCGTCGATGCGGCTGTCTGCTCCGGGTTCACCTCAGCAGCAGGCGTGCCAGCGGATGCGCGCCGGGACGATCGGAGGCGAGCGAGCAGACCGGGGATGCGGCGCGCAGTGACCTCGACGAGCCAGAACGGGTGGTGGACGAGCCGCGCGGCTGCGGTTCCACCGCCGAGGCGGCGTCGGACCACCTGCTCAGCCTCACTGCGCGTGATCGTCGGTTCGAGCTGCAAAGCGACCGCAGTGCCGTAGCCCGACGATGCGGGGCTTGCCTCCTGTACAGGCGCCTCAGTCACGATGGGCACCTCCTGCCCGATCGGTCTGGCTGTATTCGGCCACCGGGACCTGGGCTGCCAGACCGCTGTTCTGCCCCATCGCCAGCCGGGCCGGGATCGGGCCGACCTTGTCGGTCTCGACGAGGATCTCGTGGATGTGTGCAGGCACCGGATTGGCCTTCTGCGTCGCCAGCGACACGATGACCAGGGTGAGTGCGGAGATCGCGACGCTGGCC
This sequence comes from Brevibacterium gallinarum, assembly GCF_014836885.1. Lineage (GTDB taxonomy): Bacteria > Actinomycetota > Actinomycetes > Actinomycetales > Brevibacteriaceae > Brevibacterium > Brevibacterium gallinarum. The sequence continues at coordinate 19,414 of NZ_JACSPY010000022.1, read as the reverse complement.
ATCGGGTCGACCGAGGTGAGGTCGGTGAGCCCGCCGAGCTCCCAGACGATCGGGACGATCGTGCCGACGATCATCGAGGCGATCGCACCTGCGGTGTTCGCCTTCTTCCACCAGACGGCCGCAACATAGGCGGGCACGAATGCGGTGCCGAGGATGGTCGTGGCGAAGAGGACGACATCGGCGATGCCCGGTGCCCGGGTCGTGGCGATGATGTAGCCGACGGTGGCGAAGATGAGCACCGTGATGCGCGAGACCCACACCGACTGCTTCTCGGTGATGTTCTTGTTGATGAAGCGCTTGAAGATGTCGTGGGAGGCGATCGTGCCGGTCTGCAGCAGCAGCGCGTCAGCAGTCGACATGATCGCGGCCATGATCGCTGCCATCACGATGCCGACGGCGAAGTTCGGCAGCACGAGCTCTGCCACCCCGAAGACCGCCATCTCCGGATTGGCCAGGTTCGGCAGCAGCACCAGCGCCATGACACCGACGAGATAGGGTGCCGGGACGAAGAGCAGGTTGAATCCGGTCGAGTACAGCGCGGCCGTTCGGGCGACCGACGGCTTCTTCATCGCCATGTGGCTGACGTTGACGTGCGGGTACCCCATGTAGCCGATCGAGAAGATGAGCAGGGCGCCGATGACGAGTCCCCACTTGACGGATTCGAAGCCCTCCGGGCCCCACATGGTGAGCAGGTTGGGGTTGATCTCGCCGACCGCCTCGTTGCCGGCGGTCAGGCCGCCGACGGCGATGAGCGTGCCGATGAGGATCCACAGCATGCCGATGACCATGACGATCGCCTGCACGAAGTCGGTGTAGGCCACAGCGAGGTAGCCGCCGAGGAACGTGTAGAGCACGATGACGCCGATGGCCACGAGCATCGCCCACTGGAAGGGGATGCCGGTGACCATCTCGAGGCCCTGGCCGCCGGCGATGAACTGCGAGAGCACGTACATGAACATGCAGCCGAGCCCGATGGGCGCTGCGATCGCACGCGTCCACGCCGACGGGTAGCGGTGTTCGAGGTACTCGATCGAGGTGAGCGAGCCGAGCATCTGCGACAGCTTGCGCATCCGCCGGCCGAGGACCGACAGGTTGAGCACACCGCCGCCGATGTCGCCCATGGCGTACCAGAGGCCGAAGTAGCCGTTGGTGTAGCCGAGCGAACCGGCGCCCTGGAACATGTAGCCCGACATCGACGAGGACTGCAGGCGCAGGGCGGTGACCGCCGGTCCGAGGCTGCGCCCGCCGAGCAGGAAGCCCTCTTCGTCTTTCGAGCCGGCGCGCACAGACCAAAGGCCGATCCCGGCCATGGCGACGAAGTAGACGATGAGGAAGATGACCTCGATGCTCATGACGCACCTCCCGCTGCCGGGTGAGCGCCGGGTGTGGCGTCGCCGAAGTCATCGGGGTGTTCAACGTCTTCTCGGCTCCAGCCGCGGGTGCTGAAGAAGAAGATGAGCGTGTAGGCGATCCACAGCAGTGGGATGCCGACAATGATGAGGATTGTCGCCATTGGCAAACCGAACATCGTGTTCCTTCCGTCTCAAGGGCTGAGGTCAGACGAGCGTTCCGCTCGTGCGCCCATGTGCTGTCTTCGGCATGTGGCTGAAGACCGTTGCCATCAGCTCATGTCTCTCAGTCATGTCCCAGTTACGCACGGACTGTCGAGGGATATCAATTGACCCGCTCGACGTATTCGTCTGCGATGTCGAGTGCTCGGTCGATGACGTTCAGGCCCTCCAGCACCTCGTCGTCGGGGGTGTTGAGCGGTGGGACGACGTGGATGCGGTTGAAGTTGGTGAACGGCAGGACGCCGTTCCTCTTGATCTCCGCGGTCACCCGGTCCAACGCCTCGGACGAGCCGCCGTAGGGAGCAAGCGGTTCGCGCGTTTCGGGGTTCGACACCAGTTCGATGGCCCAGAAGCAGCCCATGCCGCGCACCTCGCCGACGGACGGGTGGTTGGCTTCGATCTTCTCCAGGTACGGTCCGATGACTTCGGCTCCGAGTCGCTTGGCGTTCTCGACCATCGCCTCGTCGCGCATGGCGTTGATGGTGGCGACCGCGGCCGCGGTGGCGAGTGGGTGCCCGGAGTAGGTGAGTCCGCCGGGGTATGCGCGCTCGGCGAATGTCTGGCGGATATCGTCGGAGATGATGACGCCGCCGAGGGGTACGTACCCTGAGTTCACTCCCTTGGCGAAGGTGATGAGATCGGGTGTCACGCCCCAGTGGTCGATGGCGAACCATTCGCCGGCGCGGCCGAATCCGGCCATCACCTCGTCGGCGATGTACATGATCCCGTACTTGCGGGTCAGCTCCCGGACGCCTGCGAGGTATCCGGGTGGCGGCGCGTAGATGCCGGCGGTGCCGGGGATCGACTCGAGCATGACGGCTGCGATGTTCTGCGGCCCTTCGAGGACGATCATGTCTTCGAGGTGGCGCAGGGCCCGCTCGGTCTCTTCGGTCTCGTCGGCTGAGCCGAAGTACGACCGGTACGTGTAGGCCGGCATGAAGTGGACGACGCCTGCGCCTGGGGTGTCGTTGGCGAAGCGGCGCGGGTCGCCGGTGAGGTTGACTGCCAGCGTGGTGCCGCCGTGGAAGCTGCGGTAGGCCGTGAGGACCTTCTGGCGGCCGGTGTGCAGGCGGGCCATGCGCACGGCGTGCTCGTTGGCGTCGGCACCGCCGTTGGTGAAGAACACGCTGTTGAGGCCCTCGGGGGCCAGTTCGGTGATGAGCCGGGCGGCTTCGGAGCGGGCGTCGTTGGCATGCGGTGGTGCGATCGTGCACAGCCGGGCGGCCTGGTCCTGGATCGCCTTGACGACCGTTGGATGCTGGTGTCCGATGTTCGTGTTGACCAGCTGCGAGGAGAAGTCGATGTACTCGTTGCCATCGGCGTCCCACAGCCGTGATCCCTGGGCGGCGACGACCGCCATCGGGTCGATCTTGTCCTGGGCTGACCACGAATGGAAGACGTGCTTGCGGTCAAGCTCCTTGCCGCGCCGGGCACGTTCCAGATCGTCCTGGGAGTACGGACGGCTGCCGGTCTCTGCCGTCTGGCCGGTGTCGGTGACGTGCTGGTCTGTCATGGTTCGTTCTCCTTTGAAGCTGAGGGCTGGGGTGTCCGATGCGGTGATCAGCCGTTGGTCGGGAATCCCAGGTTGATGCCGAGCTGGCTGGGGTCCTGCCAGCGCTTCGTGATGACCTTGCCGCGGGTGAAGAAGTGCACGCCCTCGGCTCCGTGTGCGTGGGTGTCGCCGAACAGGGAGCTCTTCCAGCCGCCGAAGCTGTAGTAGGCCATCGGCACCGGGATCGGCACATTGACACCGACCATTCCGACCTGGACTTCGTTCTCGAACCGGCGGGCCGCCCCGCCGTTGTTGGTGAAGATGGCGGTGCCGTTGCCGTACTTGTTCTCGTTGATGAGCGCCAGGCCCTCGTCGTAGGACTTCACACGCACGACGCTGAGAACTGGCCCGAAGATCTCATCCTGGTAGATCGACATGTCCGGTGAGACGTTGTCGAAGAGCGTCGGATTGAGGAAGGCATCAGCGGAGTCGGCGTCGAAGTCTCCTTCTCGCCCGTCGACGACGAGTGTGGCTCCGGCCTCCACACCGGCGTCGATGTAGCCGGCGACCTTGTTGCGGTGCTCGACGGTGACCAGCGGGCCCATGTCGGTGCCGCGGGTGCCGTCGCCGACCTTGAGCGAGCGGGTGCGCTCAGCGATCTTGGAGACGAGCTCATCGGCGATGTCCTCGACTGCCACGACGACTGAGATCGCCATGCAGCGCTCGCCGGCTGCGCCGTATCCGGCGTTGACGGCGGCGTCGGCGGTGATGTCGAGGTCAGCATCGGGCAGCACGAGCATGTGGTTCTTCGCGCCGCCGAGCGCCTGCACGCGCTTGCCGTGCGAGGTCGCCGTTTCGTAGACGTACTTGGCGATCGGGGTCGAACCGACGAACGACACGGAGGCGACGCGCTCATCGCTCAAGAGCGTGTCGACGGATTCCTTGCCGCCGTGGACGACGTTGAAGACACCATCGGGCAGTCCTGCTTCCTTCCACAGCTCGGCCATCCAGTTCGCAGCCGAGGGATCCTTCTCCGAGGGTTTGAGGACGACGGTGTTGCCGGCGGCGATGGCGACGGGGAAGAACCACATCGGCACCATCGCCGGGAAGTTGAATGGCGAGACGATGGCAGACACGCCGACCGGCTGGCGCACCGAGTGCACGTCGACGGCAGCCGAGGCGTTCTCCGTGTGACCGCCCTTGAGAAGGTGCGGCATGCCGCAGGCGAACTCGACGACCTCCTGGCCGCGGCTGATCTCACCGAGCGCGTCGGCGAGCACCTTGCCCTGTTCAGCGGTGATGATCTCTGCGAGCTCCTCCTTGCGTGCGTTGAGCAGCTCACGGAAGGCGAACAGCACGGCGGTCCGCTTCGACAGCGACGTGTCCCGCCACGCAGGGAACGCGTCACTGGCGGCGGCGATCGCCTGCTGTGTCCGCTCGGCGTCGGCGAGCGGCACGCGACCGGAGACGACTCCTGTCGCCGGATTGACGATGTCAGCGGTGCGCGCACCGTCGTCTTCGGTGACAGCCGTGCCGTTGATCCAATGTGCCAGAGTCTCCATCGAAACCTCTCCCCGATCGCTGATGTGAAGGTGCGGGGTTCTCAGGGCCGGAAGCCCGGTGTGACTGACCCCACAATGCTGGACGCCAGTATCATGCCCGCAGCGGCTCCGCGCACTGAGCACTCTGTCAATCTCTCGCCCAGCATCTTTGCAGACTGTAAACTAGCGCCATGCGCGTACACCTGTCCTGCGAGCGGAGCCCGAGGTGAGCCCGCTGAACGGGACGGGCCGGGAGGGCGTTACCGTCCGCACGGTTCTGTCAGTACCCGAGCTTCAGCAGACGCAGCTAGCCGTCCTCTCCGGTGAGGATCGGCTCGATGCACCGGTGCGGTGGGTCCACATCGCTGAGACCGAGGACGTCGCGTCGCTTTTAGAGGGCGGGGAGTTCCTGCTATCGAGCGGGCCGGCGTTCCGCCTCAACGTCGGTCGCACCCGCGCGTTCCTGCTGCGTCTGGAGGCAGCCGGCGCAGCAGCGTTCGCAGTCGAGATCGTCACGGACGACGATGTACCGGACGCCTCCTCTCTGGAGGTGCTGCGCGCAGCGAGCGCAGGTCTGCAGATCCCGGTCATCGCACTGACGAAACGGGTCCGGTTCGCCCGCATCACCCAGACGGCCCACCGCCTGCTCATCGCCGAGCACTTGGAGTGGATCGAACGCACGCGCGAAGTGCATGAGGTGTTCACCGAGCTCAGTGTCAGCGGGGCGGATGAGGCGAAGATCGTCGAGCGGACAAGCGACCTGCTCAACACCTCAGTCGTCCTCGAAGATGCCGCCCATCGCATTCTGAGCTTCGAACTGCGCGACGCGACGGAGGACGACCTCTTCGATGACTGGCCGTTGCACAGCGGGCGGGCGGTGGCCGTCGGGATGAAGCAGAACCGGTGGGGCAGACTCGCTGCCCCTTTCGCAGACCCTGCCGATCGCTACGCCGCCGAGGTGCTCGAGCGCGCGGGTCAGGCCATCACCCTCGTGCGGATGGCGACTCAGCATCAGCGGGATCTGCTGCTCGACGCCACTGACCGTTTCCTCGGTGAGCTCTCGACGCACACCCAGATGACAGACCAAGTGGCCGCACAGAGATCGCAGCGATACGGGATGAGCCGATCGGAGACATACGCCGCTGTCGCGCTGCACACTGCCGACGTCTCGGATGCCGCTGGGGTCGATCTCTCCGACTACCAGCTGGAAGAGCGGCGCATCCGCAGCGAGCTCATCACCGCAGGCCGAAGCCTGGGTCTCTCCGCGCTGACGGGCACATGGCGCTACGGCACCGTCGTCGCCCTGGTCGGCTTTCCCACCGACGCAGTCGACGCGCCTCTCGCCGAACTCAGCCGCACTCTCGAAGCCAATCTCAACTGGCCCATCACGATCGGGGTGGGCCCAACTCGCAGCAGCGTGCTTGCTGCCGGCCGAGACCTCGAGACGGCAGTCGAGACTGCCCGGATCGCGGCAGGAATGTCTGTGCGTAAGCGTCCCTTCTACCGGTTCGCCGACCTGCGGCTCAACGGCCTCATCGCAGGCCTGGCCGACGATGCGCGGATGCGGGTCTTCGCCGAAAGCGAGCTGGCACCGCTGCTCGGCACCGGCGGAGACGCGTCATTGGTTCCTGACCACGCAGCACTCGATTTCCTCCAGACCTACGTTCTGGCTGCCGGGAACAAGACCGCGGTGGCGGCACAGCTGGGCATCAGCCGCCCGGTCGTCTACGAACGCGCCCGGCGGCTGGAAAAGCGGCTCGGCGTCTCGCTCGAAGATGCCGAGTCCCGCGCTGCGCTGCTGATGGCGCTACTGTGGTGGCGCTCGCAGCGCTGACCCTGCCCTACTCCGCCTCGGTCTGCATTTGCGACGCGCGCCCGAGCAGCTCGGAGTGGAACGCCAAGCACAGATTGGCGATGACGAGGGGGTCTGACAGCGAGCCACCCAGCAGCTCCTCGATGCGGTTGAGCCGGTAGCGCAGCGTATTCGGGTGGATCGCGAGGTCGGCAGCCGCCCGGTTGATCGTGAGGTTGGCTGCCAGGTAGCTCAGGAGCGTTTCGAACAGCTCGGGCCGGGTGCGCAGCTCGGCCGCGTACCCGGCGAGCACCGACCGGTCGCGCAGACTCGTCCCACCGGCGAGCAGCCATTCGAGCGGGGAGAGCTCATCGACCCGGACCACCGCTCCCGAGGCGGGGGTCGCCTCACGATCGGCAGCACCGCTGCCATTGGCGAACGCTGCGTTGCGGCGGGCCAGGCGCAGGGCGGTCTCGGTGGCGCGGGCGATCTCCGGCAGCGCCGAGAGCTGACTGAAGGGTTCGGAGACTCCGGTGACGAGTCGGCCGGGCACCTGTCCGAGGCCGGTGATGAGCGCCTCGGCTGCGTCCCCAGCCGGGACGAGCAGGCGCATGCCCGGGTCCTGGTCGCCGAGGCGGGCCGATTCGATCGCGAGCATCGGCATACCGAGTGCCGCTCCAGACCCGCGGTCGCTCACGCGGCTGGACAGGTGGGCGGGTGCGAGGATCGCGTCGAGGTCCGAGCGGGTGAAGACGGTGCCGGCGGCGGTCGCGCAGATGATGAAGTGCAGCTCGGAATACGGGGTGAAGCCGAGTTCGGCCATGCGCTGCCAGCTGCGCTGCTCGGCGCCGACAGAGATCCCGAGTTCGAGTTCGCGCAGCAGCGCCGCGGAGCTGACGACCTGCTGGGTGCGGGCGAATCCCTCGACGGCGCCGAAGGATCCGAGGATCGAGCGCAGGGTGTCGAACACCGTCGCCGAGGTGGTGCGCAGGCGGGCACTGTCATGCGAGGCGAGGACGAGGTGGTAGCTGTGGGTGCGCACGCGGATGAGGTCGGCGGCGACGTTCCAGCGGCCGACGGCGAACGGCTCTCCTGCGGCATGCGCAGAGTCCGCCAGGTGTGAGGCGATGAGCTTGACCGGCCCGGCGCCGGAGGCGTGCAGCAGCGCGTGGCTGTCGTCGAAGACCATCGCTGACCCGTCGCACAGCCTGGCCATCACCCGCACGAGGGAGGCGAGCGGATCATCGGCGTCAGCGGCGGCGAGCAGCTGCTGCATGATCGCCAGCCGCTCGGTCTCGACCGCAGCCGCGTCGGCGATCGCGCGGTACAGCCGGGCTGCCGCAGCATCGGGGCCACCGGTGAAGCCCAGGACGCTGATGTCGCGTTGGCTCAGCTGTGTGAACAGCGAGGCGCCGGCTTCCTCAGAGGACGTCTCGGTGTCAGCGGCCTCGGGGCGCGCCAGCGCGGATCCGCAGATGACGACCGCGCGCACGCCCGCTGACCGCAGTGCTTCGGCTGAACCAGTTGATGCCACTGCGGCAGCCAGTTCGGCCTCGGAAGCGGTGAGCAGGATGCGGGTGCCGGCTGGCGCGGGATCCCCGCTGGATTTCTGCACTTCGGGCAGTGGGTCGCCGGCGCTCAGCACCTCGGTGATCGCAGCCGGCGAGCGCATGCGGGACTGCACGAGGATCGAGCCGTCGCCACCGAAGGCGTCGACCGCCTCGGGAACGGTCAGAGCCATCCGTCCTCCTTCTCACTGCGCCGGGCCCGTGCGCGGGGAGCACACCAGGGCTTTTGTGATTTCTACAATAGCGCCTGTCGAAGTTCTCAGATTCTCCATTGCCGCAGTGAACACACTTGGCAAGACTGTGGTGCAATTCACAAAGGAGGAGAAATGACAGATCTTCGAGTGGCCGTCGACGTCGGTGGCACGTTCACCGATGTCTGCATCTTCGACGATGCCGACAAGACCATGCGGGTGACGAAAGTCCCCTCAACCCCCGACGATCCGATGCGCGCCGTCATCGGCGGTGTCGAACGCGGGAACATCGACCTGAGTAACGTCAGCCTGTTCTCCCACGGCACGACCGTGGCGACGAATGCGCTCATCACCCGCAGGTTCCCCAAGGCCGCGCTCGTGACGACGAAGGGCTTCCGCGATGTCATCGAGATCCGCGACGGCACCAAGGATGAGCTGTGGGACGCCTACAAAGATGTGTCCGGCCCCTACATCCGCCGCCGCGACCGCTTCGAAGTCACCGAACGCGTCGACTACTCCGGCCGCGTCGTCGAAGCATTGAACGAAGATGAGGCCCGCGAGCTCGCCCGGCTGCTGAAGAAGCGCGGCACGACAACGGTGGCCGTCTGCTTCATCAACGCCTTCGCCAACGCTGAGAACGAAGTGCGCATGCGCGAGATCCTGCAGGAGGAGATGCCCGAGGCGGCCGTGTCGACCTCGGCGGAGATCCTGCCGGAGATCTTCGAGCACGACCGCTTCAATACCACCGTGTCGAACGCGGTGCTCGGCCCGCTGGTCGCCGGTTACGTCGAACGCCTCGACGGCCAGCTCAAGGACGACGGCTACGACGGCGACCTGCTGCTCCTGCACTCCGGTGGCGGTTCGATGACCCCGGCGATGGTCAAGCGGTTCCCCGTTAGGCTCGCAGCCTCCGGCATCGCCGCCGGTGCGATCGCAGCCAAGCACGTCGCCGAGCAGTGCGGGTACGACAATGCCGTCGGCCTCGATATGGGCGGCACCTCGACCGACATCTCACTCATCGCCGACGGCGAGCTGCGGGTGACGAAGGAATGGGAGGTCGAATACGGCCACCCGATCGTCTTCCCCAGCATCGAAGTGCTCACCATCGGCGCCGGCGGCGGTTCGCTGGCCCACATCGACATCGCCGGCTCCCTGCGCAACGGACCGCAGTCCGCCGGTGCAGACCCCGGCCCGGCCTGCTACGACCAGGGCGGCACCGAACCGACGAACACCGACGCCAACCTGCTGCTCGGTCGGCTCGGCACCGACCTGGCCGGCGGTGCGATGACGCTGCGCCGCGACCTGGCCGAGAAGGCCGTCGTCTCGACGATCGCCGAACCCCTCGGCCTCGAACCGGCCGAAGCCGCCGAGTCGATCCTCGATGTGGCGAACGCGAACATGGCCGATGCCGTGAGGCTCGTCTCGATCCGCCGCGGTCTCGACCCGCGCGACTTCGCGCTGCTGGCCTTCGGCGGCGCCGGTGCGCTGCACGGCGCGGAGGTCGCCCGCGAACTCGGCATCCCGACCGTCGTCGTCCCGCCGAGCCCCGGTGTCACCTCAGCGCTCGGCTGCCTGCTCGTCGACATCCAACACGACCTCTCGACGATGTACACCGCCGTCGCCTCGACCGCTGACAGCGACGACCTCGAACAGCAGTTCGCCGAACTCGAATCGACTGCTGCCGAGCGGCTGCGCCATGAGGGCGTCGCCGAGGCCGACACCGAGCTCAAGCGCGGCATCTCGATGCGCTACCAGGGCCAGTGGCGCTCCCTGCAGGTGCCGATGGGCACCGGCCCCGACGCGCTGGCCGAGGCGGTGCGCACCTTCCATGAGGAGCACGAGCGCCAGTTCGCGTTCCGCCAGGACGACAACCCCGTCGAGATCTACCAGCTGCACCTCAAGGCCCTCGGCAAGACCCCGAAGCCGGCCTTCACCCCGGCCGAAGCCGACGGCTCGGCCCTGCCTGAGCCGGTCGAGCGCCGAGAGGTGTACTTCGACGGCCAGTGGCACGACACCCCCGTCTACGACCGCGACGCCCTGCGCCCGGAGATGGAGCTGTCGGGACCGGCGATCATCAACCAGCTCGACTCGACCACCGTCGTGCCGCCGAACACGACGGCAGTCATCGACGAATGGCTCAACATCCGCATCCACCTGAGCGCGAGCGAAGGAGACGAGAAATGAAAACCCTGACCAACGCCTCGGGACCGGCGACAACTCTGCACCCGGTGACGTTCGAAGTGCTCAAGAACGCCTTCGCCACCAGCGTCGACCTCATGAGCGAGCAGATCCTGCGGACCTGCTACTCGTTCGTCATCTACTCCCGCGACTTCTCCTCAGCCCTGTGCGACAAGTACGGCAACACCGTCATGCAGGGCAGCGGCGACATCGCCGTGCACGTGGGCACCCTGCACTTCCAGTGCAAGGCCGTGCTGGAGGAGTTCCGCGACGACATCAACCCCGGCGACGTGTTCGCCATTAACGACCCGTACCGCGGCGGCACCCACATGAACGATGTCTCGTTCATCCGCCCGATCTTCGTCGAGGACGAGATCATCGGGTTCGCGCAGAACAAGGGCCACTGGGCCGACATCGGCGGCAACGTCCCAGGCTCCTTCGACGTCAACGCCCGCGAGCACTTCTCCGAGGGCCTGCGCATCACCCCGGTTCGGGTGTGGCGGGCCGGTGAGTTCCTCCACGACGTCGCCCAGCTGCTCGTCTCCAACACGCGAGCACCTGCGCAGGCGCTCGGCGACCTCAACGCCCAGTCCGAGGCGACCGCGGTGTGCGAGCGCGAAATCCTCCGGCTGGTCGACAAGTACTCGAAGGACACCGTGCTCACCGCGATGCAGGAGACGCAGGACTACGTCAAGCGCACCGTGCTCGGCAGCCTCGCCGGGCTGCCGCACGGCGAATGGGAGACCGTTGACTACCTCGACGCCGACCCCGCCCACGGCGAGGGGCTCGTGCCGATCCGGATCAAGCTGCGGCTCGATGGTGAGGGCATCCACTACGACCTGACCGGTTCGGCCCCGGCGGTCTCGACGTTCCTCAACTCCGGGTACGGCACGACGCATTCGGCGATCTACGCAGGCACGAAGACCTTCTTCCCCGAAGTGCCGCTCAACTCCGGCTTCTACGCTGCGGTGACCGCCGACATCGGCGAAGAGGGCACCGTCGTCAACGCCGGCTGGCCGAACGCGGTGACCGGATTCTGCTCGGGGCCGTACGAGAAGGTCATGAACGGTATCTTCGAGCTGTGGAGCAGGATCATGCCCGAGCGGGCGATGGCCTGCGCGTTCAACCTGGAGTATCTGCTGGTGGGAGGCCATGACGGCCGCACCGACGACCAGCAGTACTTCATGTGGTACGACTGGATGGCCGGCGGCTGGGGCGGCCGGGCGACGAAGGACGGCTCCTCGGCGACCTCGCCGGTGTTCGGCACCGGCCTTGCCGTGCAGCCGGTCGAGGGCCAGGAGCGCCTCAACCCGATCCTGACGACCAGCCACGCGATCAACACCGACTCCGGCGGGCCCGGCAGGTTCCGCGGCGGCTGTGGTGTGGAGAAAGGCGGCGTGCTCACCGATGCCGTCAAGACCGTCATGAGCTACTGCTGTGACCGCGGCCGCTCCGTCACCTGGGGCATTGAGGGCGGACTACCGTCCTACCCGCACGGTGTGTGGCTGAACAAGGGCACCGAGGACGAGAAGTACCTCGGAGCGACGTTCTCGAATGTGCCGATCGAATCCGGTGACGCCTTCACCCGCCCATCGGCTGGCGGCGGCGGGTTCGGTGATCCACTGGAGCGTGAGCCCGAGGCGGTGCTCGAGGACGTCATCGACGAGTACGTCTCCGTTCGCCGGGCCGAGCGCGACTACGGCGTCGTCATCAAGGTCATCGACGCTGAGCTCGATGAGTACGAGATCAACGCCGAGGCGACCGAGAAGGCGCGTGCGGAGATCCGCTCCCAGCGCGCCGGCTGGCTGAAGGCCGACCCCGAGGCGGTGGCTGAGCAGTACCGGAAGGGCGAGCTCGACGTCCACGACGTGTTGCGCCGCTACGGCGTCATCCTCGACTGGGGCACCGGCGAGTTGTTCCCGGACACCACCGCCGAGTACCGCCGCATGATGGCCAAGCGCTCAGCAAAGCACTGGACGTCGTGATCGATCGGTCTCACTGACCTGAAGCACTGAGGCGGCCGCACACCTACACGTGTGTGCGGACGCTGACGTTCTCGAGTTATCCACAGGGATACGCGGACACCCTGACACGCGATGTGCCGCGACGTAGACTGAAAACAGGCGGAAGGAGGAGCATGAGCGTTCGGACAATCGCCGCGGTCCCGGTCTTCTCGGGAAAATCTACGCCGGGCACCGAACACGTGAATCACGACCGCTGGGGTGCCGTCAACCGCACTGCATGGGTCATCGACGGTGCCACTCGGACCTCATCCGCCCCGATTTCGAACTACGTTGCTTCTCTTGACGCTGCTCTGACAGCCCACGCGGCAGACGACTCGCTTTCGCTCTCGGAGCTCCTCGCTTCGGCAATCGCACAGATTGCAGCTGACTACTCGGGCACCAACGTCTCAGCCACCGTAGCCATGGCGCGGCAGAGACCGCATGGCGGTTGGGACTGGCTCGTACTTGGTGACTCGGCCGTCGCGTACGCAGATGAGAACGGAACTCACCTCATCCAGGACACTCGTTTGGCATGCGTCGGAGTTGCACAGCGCGCTCGGAAGCGTGCGATCGAACTCAATGAGCTTGATGGCGCACACCTCAAGGACGCTAAAGCGGCTCTCTTAGCTGCCGAGGATGCTGCGAGGAATGTACGCGGAGGATTCTGGGTCGCAGCCGATCGGCCCGATGCGGCCATGCACGCTGTCACCGGATCAACAAGCGCCGAAGACCTGGTACTCATGACAGACGGTGTCTTTTCAGGCTTCGCAGCCGAAACGTGGGATGACGCTGAGCAAATGGTTCATGATGTTCTCCACGCCGGTCCCGAGCACGTTCTTCAGAACGTTCACCGCGACGTGATGACTGCACACGGTCGGGCAGACGATATGACCCTCGTTCACGCTCACGCCTCCTGACGCTCCGCGAGAACTCCCCCATGGACGCGATTTCTGAAGCATTCGACTGGGTGTCTCGCACCGTCGCCATCGTCACCGTCGTGACAGTGATCTGGAGATTCATCAGGTTCCGTGGACGACAGCGTGTCATTGCAAAGTTCTTCGGAAGTCGCGCCATCACCATCTGTCTTCCACGGCGCGAGCTCTCGAACAGGTCAGCAATCGTCGAAGCAGACTTCGTTGCCGCCAAGACACTGGAACTGTTCTTACAATCGTTCAAGATTCGAGTCGACTATTCCTTTGTCGAGCCCGACGGGACTATCGACCTGCAGGCTCCTGGGCTGGTCGTGATCTGCGGACCAAAGTCCTCGAACGTCGTCGCCAAGGCGCTCAACAATGACTCCGCATTCTCGTTCCAGCAGCAGGGTGAGCACTGGACGATCTTCGATCACACCACCAAGTCCACGTATTACTCCCGTTCTGACACCAAGGGCCAGCAGTCAGACATCGGATTGCTCAGCCGAGCACACGTCGCCGCTCACTCTCGAAAGACGTTCCTCTCTCTTGCCGGAGTGCACGCAGAAGGGTCAGCCGTGATGGCGGAGCACCTCTGCGACTATCGCACGCTCAAAAGAATGATGAAGCGAAGCAGGAGGCACATGTTCTCCGCCGTCATCGCCGACACCTATAATGTCGATCCACTCCGTGTCACCAGCACTCAGGAACTTGTGTTCCGAAAGCGTCGCCAAGCTGTGCCAACCCCGCCGCCGCTCGTTGACGTCGATCCGCCTGGCGAGAACAGCTATGCCTAAGCACTGACGTACCCTGAACCTATGAACTCGACAGGCAGCGCAGCGGGAGATTCCCGCTCTTCCGATGCGGGCGCGGACTCCGCGCTTGTGCGCGGGCTGCGGGTGCTCACGCACGTTGCCGAAGGTGGCGAGGTCAGCGCCCAGGATGTCTCCGAGGAACTCGGCCTGCCGCTGTCGACGACGTACCGGTATCTCAAGACGCTTACAGACTTCGACCTCATCGAAAAGCAGCACGGCCGTTTCGTGCCCGGTTGGCGGCTGTCGGCCTGGTCGGGTCAGGACATCACCCGCACCCGGCTCGTCGAAGTAGGGCACTCCTTCCTGCAGGGTCTGACGAACCGTACTGGCAAGGTCTCCGTGCTCACCGTGCGCACCGGGCACAACGCCGTGTGTCTGCGGCAGGTGTCCCCGAGCGCCGATACCGACATCTCGTTTCGCATCAACCAAGTGCTGCCGATCTACCGCGGCGCCGGTCAGCGCGTGCTGCTCGCCTACGCTCCGCCTGCCGTCATCGAAGGCGCGCTCCGCGCTGTCAGCGCCGATGCCGCCGATGAAAAGGAGGCACTCGCCCGCCGTCAGCACCTCATTGCCGACCTCAAGGACATCCGCGCCCGCGGAATCGCGGTCTCCCACGGCGAGCTCATCGACAATGCCGTCGCTGTGGCTGCACCTGTGCGCGTTGGCGGGGAGGTCATCTGCTCACTGGCCGTGGCCGGCCGTGCCGACCGGGTTCCGGCGAACCTCGTGAAGTCGCTGACGCCGGTCCTCACCTCCGCCGCTGCAGAACTCGGTGTCGAGCTCTCCGCCTGAGCCGCACTTCGCCTGCTCCCCCACCCTGCCGACTGCCTTCCCAGCCCATGAGATTGGCACGGGCGCCGCGCCTCGGCGACGGCTACCGTGAGGGCAGACACAGCTGGCGGCACATGGCAGCCTGCCGCCGGGCGTCTCCTGACCGCACTCACTCCCGGAGGTTCCGATGACGGCCCTCACCGCGACCGCGCTGGCCGACGATCCGTACGCGCCCGAGGTGCTGCGCGACCCGTACCCGTTCCTCACCCGCCTGCGCGCCGCCGGGCCGGCCGCCTGGCTGAGCAAGTACAACGTGCACGCCTTCGGCCGGGATGCCGAAGTGCGCGAGATCCTCGAAGACTGGGAGACCTACATCTCCGGTGCCGGGGTCGGGATCGTCAACATCCACCACGACCCGCCGCTGCGCAAGCCGGGCATCCTCGAAGTCGATCCGCCCATCCACACGCGCATGCGCGAGGCGATGACCGGAGTCATCAATCCCCGCCGCCTGCGCCCGCTGCGCAAGGGCTTCGCCACCTACGCGAAGACGGTCCTCGACGATGTGCTCACCGGTGACTGCACGTTCGACGCCGCCGAGGTGGCAGAACGGTTCGTGCTGCGCGTCTTCGGCGACGCGGTCGGGATCCCGCGCGAGGGCCGGGCGGAAAACCTGCCAGCGCAGGGGGCTGCGAACTTCGCGACCTTCGGCCCGCAGAACGAGGTCGCGCGCGGCCACATCGAAGCCGCTGAGGGCACCTATGACTGGGTGCTGGAGAACTGCGCACGCGAGGTGCTCAACACCTCGGGCATGGGTGCTCAGATCTGGGAGTTCGCCGATGCCGGAACGATCGATGCCGATGAGGCCACACTGCTCGTGCGCGCGATGCTCTCCGCCGGGCTGGACACGACGATCTTCGCGATCACCAACACGCTCAACGCGCTGGCCCAGCACCCGGATCAGTACGCCCGCGTGCATGCCGACCCGAGGCTGGCGAAGTACGCCATCGACGAGGCGTTCCGCTGGGATGCACCGTTCCAGTCCTTCTTCCGCACCACCAGCCGCGACACCACGCTGGCCGGCATCGACCTGCCGGCCGAGACGAAGGTCCTCGTCTTCCCGGGTGCGGCCAACCGCGACGAAGAAAAGTGGGGCGCGGATGCCGATGAGTTCCGCATCGACCGCGACGCCAGCGGGCACCTGACCTTCGGGATGGGCATCCACCAGTGCGTCGGCCAGCCGATCTCGCGGATGGAGATGGACGCGTTCTTCTCCGCGTTCTGCGCCCGTGTTGCTCACCTCGAACCGACCGCCGAGCCCGAGCCGCTCATCCACACGACCCTCCGCTCCTACACCTCGGTGCCGCTCAAGGCCACACCCGCCTGAACCGCCTCCGCGCCGGAGCACCCCGGCGCCGCGAGCGCACCTGCCATCTGACCGTCTGACCTGCGAGGAGACCCCTCTATGACCGCACGCCCGCACCTGCACCACGCCACCGCCCCACTGCCCGGCCAGCCGGCAGCAGCCGAGGAGTTCGACGGCCCGGTGCTCACCCTCGGGGAGGCCGATCTGAGTCTCGCCGAGATGGTCGACGTCGCCCGGCACCGCCGCCGCATTGCACTCGCTCCGGCAGCGCAGGAGGCCTGCCGGGAGTCGCGCGCCTGGCTCGATGACGTCATCGACCGAATGAAGGCAGGCGAGGACGTTGAGGCGATCTACTCGGTCAACACCGGCTTCGGCTCGCTGGCCGGCCGGCAGGCGTTCCCCACTGCCGGGGATGCCGCTGAGCTGTCCCGCCGGCTCATCCTCGCTGACGCCTCGGGCATCGGCCGGCTCGTCGACGAAGAAGTCGTGCGCGCCACCATGCTCATCCGCATCCAGTCGCTCATCGCCGGACACTCGGCGATCTCCTGGCCGCTCGTCGAAGGGCTCGTCGCGATGCTCAACCACGATGTGTGGCCGGCCGTGCCCGAATACGGTTCTCTCGGCGCCTCCGGTGACCTCATCCCGCTGGCCCACATCGCCCTCGTGCTCACCGGCCCGCCGACCGGAGAGGACAAACCCGAGGACTCCGGTGAGGCGGTACTCGACGGCCAGATCGTGCCCGGCACCGAGGCGATGGCCGCCGCCGGCATCGACCGCGTCCCGGTCGGTGCCAAGGACGGGCTCGCACTGCTCAACGGCACCTCGTTCTCACTCGCCCAGACGGCGCTGGCCGCCTGGGATGCCACCACTCTGCTGGAGACCACGCAGGTGACCGCGTCGATGACGATCGAGGCGCTACTCGGCTTCGGCGATGCGTTCATCGACGAGCTGCACACCGCCCGCAAACAGCCCGGCCAGATCGCCGTTGCCGCCCGGATGCGCGAGCTCATGGCCGACTCGAAGCTCATCACCGGCAGCCGCGATGCCGACCCGGAGAGGCAGCCGCCGCAGGACGCCTATTCGCTGCGCTGCATCCCGCAGGTCTTCGGCCCGGTCGCCGACACGCTCGACTTCGCCATCGGCGTCATCGAACGCGAACTCAACGCCGCCACCGACAACCCGCTCGTCTTCCCGCAGCTGTCCCGACCGCTCAAGGCGGTCTCAGGCGGGAACTTCCACGCCGAATACGTCGCCTTCGCCGCTGACTTCCTCTCGATCGCGGTCACCGAGATCGGCAACATCACCGAGCGTCGCGTCTTCCGCCTCGACGACGGCACCCTCAACCGCGGTCTGCCGGACATGCTCGTCGACTCCGAGCAGGTCGGCATGGACTGCGGGTTCATGCTGCCCCAGTACCTCGCCGCCGCCCTCGTCTCCGACTGCAAGACGCTCGCCCACCCGGATTCGGTCGACTCGATCCCGACGTCGGCGAACCAGGAGGATCACGTCTCGATGGCCAACAACGCCGGCCGTCACCTGCGCCAGATCGTCGCCAACATCGAAGCCGTCGTCGGCATCGAACTGCTCATGGCCGTCCAGGCACTCGAACTCCGGGTGACCGCCGGCCGCCCCGACGGCCGGGCCGTGACCCGTGAGGAGATCTCGTCTGCCGGCCGGCGGGTCATGGACATGCTGCGTTCGACGACCGACACGCAGGGCCGGGCGATCGCCCACCTGACCCAAGACGTCGTCCTCTACCCGCAGGTGCGCACCGCCACCGCCCTCGTCAAGGACGGAGCCGTCGTCCGCGCCGCCGACGGCCAGACCAGCACCTCCTGAGACTGGCCCGCCCCGGTCGGTGAGGGGATACGATGGGCTGTCGCCATCCACCCACCGCCAACCGAGGGAGCACACCGCCTGCGATGACTGCCCAGAGCACGCCGTTTCGCACCAGCCGGGGCCTCGATGCCCTCGCGCTCGCCTGCCTCGTGCTCATCGCCGCGAGCCTGCGTCCAGCCGCCACCTCGCTGGGCCCAGTCCTCGCCGAGGTCACCGACGCCTTCTCCCTCACCGCCTGGCAGTCCGGGCTGCTCACCGCCTTCCCCGGCCTCGTCTTCGCCGCCTGCGGACTCATCGCCCTGCCCCTGCTCAAGCGGGCAGGCCTGTTCGGGGCGCTGACGATCTCATGCGTGTGCACCGCCACCGGCGTCATCGCCCGCGCCCTGTCGGCCAGCTGGCCGGGATTCGCGACGCTCACCGTGCTGGCACTGGTCGGCATGGCGCTGGGCAACGTCGTCCTCCTCGTCTACGTCAAAGCCCGCTTCCCGGCCCGCGGCCAGATCGCCGCGACCGTCTTCACCGTCTCGCTCGGCCTCGGCGCCACCCTGCCCTCGCTGCTCACCGCCCCGCTGACCGAGCAGGCCGGCACGTGGCGGGTCGGCCTGGGCTTCTGGGCGGTCATCCCCGTCACCGCACTCGTCGCCTGGCTCGTGCTCCGGGCCGCCGGCTCGGTCCCGCAGATGGCCACCTCCCCCGCTCCCGAGGCGGAGGGCACCGGCGTGCGCAAACGCATCGTGGCCTCGCCGAAGGCACGCTGGATGGCGCTGTTCTTCGGCTTCCAGTCCGTCAACGCCTATGTGCAGTTCGGCTGGCTGCCCCAGATCTACCGCGACGGCGGCCTCGACTTCGTCACCGCCGGGATCATGATCGGCATCGTCGCCTTCTCCGGCATCCCCGGCGGGTTCCTCGCCCCGCAGATCATCGTCCGCGACATCTATCCACGCACCTTCATCCTCAGCTTCGCCGCCGCTTCGACCGCCGGCTACACCGGACTGCTCATCTCTCCAGCCGCCGCACCAGTGCTGTGGGCGGTGCTGCTGGCCTACGGCGGCTTCGCCTTCCCGGCAGTGCTGGCGCTCATCACCCGCCGGACGACCGATGTCACGATCACTGCCTCGGCCTCGGCGTTCGTCCAATCCAGCGGCTACATCCTCGCAGCCGTCTGCCCGATGATCGTCGGCGCGCTGCTCGGCCTGACCGGCGGGTGGACGGCCCCGATCGTCTTCATGATCGGCATCAGCGTGCTCATGGGCATCACCGGCGCGCTCGCCGCGGCACCCGGCACCGTCGACGAGGAGCTCGTCTAGGTGTAGTTCCTCGGGAGGTTGTGAACGGGATTTGAGGTCAGAGAAGACCCCCGGTATCGAGGTGGGTAACGA
>NZ_JACSPY010000021.1 GCF_014836885.1 Brevibacterium gallinarum | reverse complement strand
GAGGGTGGTCTACCCATGTCTGACTCTCCTTCAGGACCTACATAACGGCCCTGCCACTAAGTCTGACGCGCGACAATATCCGACACCCGAATCCGGGTGAGCCCTGCATCGAAATCCGCCAGATACTCAGGCTCCAGACTCGTGGCACGCGCAGCACCATAATGGTAGCGGTCGTAGCCGATCACCCCGGCCCGGGCTTGGGACGTGAAGGCCGGCAGGCCGACGAGTCCTGCTGCAGCAACCTGTACACGTGAACGGACCTGCTTGACGGTCGTGTCGAGGGCGTCTGCCATGTGCATCAGCGACGTCGACGCCGTTCGTTCAACCAGCCAGGCGTAGGCGTCCCGGCGCTGGCCGGCCTCGTTTCGGAAATCAGTCCCGTCACGGTCCGGCCGGCCCAGCGCACGCGGATCGGCTGCCAGTTCACGCACCGCATCAACTTGCAGGGAGACATCCTCAGGTGAATCGGAAGCTGCCCGGGCGAGGAAGGCATCGAAGAGGAACCCGAGCCCAGTCATACGGCGCTCGTCGATGTCCCGGTTGGCAGATTCCAGCCGGTAGAGGCAGTCAGCGAAGTCAGAGGTATCGGCCACCGTGTCGTTGCGGCGGGGTGTGATGACCTGTTCTTCGACGAGCATCGCGGTCACCTCCTTGTGATCTACCGCGATCGTTCTGGTTTCAAGTCTAGGTGTGTTCGATATGCTGTGACAATAGTTTCGACTGTGTTCACATGTAACTCACATAAACATGTGCCTGCTGCGGGTTCTGGTTCCAGTCTGCCAGCAGCCACGGACAACCCACCCCGCAAACGCCACCACCACCTCGGGAACGGCAACGCCGGCACACGCACGGCGGCAACCCATCCCACGCACCCAACCACCACCTCGGGCACGGCCTGCGGCACGGCCACCCGCAGTCGCGTCACTGATCTGCGACAACGCCGCAGGACACTCTTTCCAGGAAGGCCGCTTGTCACTAAGATGGAAGTGCGTCGCCTCCACCCGAGGCGATACCCAACCCGAGGAGGTTCCCATGAGTGCAGATGACAAGTTCGGAAACAAGGCTGACGAAATGCTCGGCAAGGCCAAGTCCGGCATCGGCAAGGCCACCGACGACAAGAGCATGGAAGCCGAAGGCAAGTCTCAGCAGTCCGGTGCGAACCTCAAGCAGGCCGGAGAGAAGGTCAAGGACGCGTTCAAGAAGTAAGAGCGTCTCTTCTCGGTCAGATGCGATTTGTCGCGCACCTGATCCTCTCGACACGGGCGCGGAAGTGGACTTGGTCCACTTTCGCGGCCGTGTTCTTTGTGCACCTGTTCCTCCTCTACTCCCCCAGCTCCGGCATGGCCTCGCCGTTCGCCGGGTTCGACAAGCTCATGCACGCCGTGGGCTTCGCCGCACTCACCACACCCCTGCTGCTCGGGTTCCGGCCGCTGGCGACGATGCTGGCGATGTCGGCCTACGCAGCCATCAGCGAGTTCATCCAGGCGTTCGCAGTGCCCGGCCGGTCCGGCGAGTTCGGCGACTGGATCGCCGACTGCCTCGGCATTCTGCTGGCATTCGGGATCTGGCGGGCACTGCCGGCCGGTGATCCGATGCTCGGTGAGAACGGGGAGCCGCCGCGGCCGCCGCAGTGGCCGTGAATCCGCGCCTCCACGCAGCAGCCTTCAGCGCACCGCTGTGTCGACGGGAACATCGAACCGGTAGAGCACGGGCGACCCGTGCGTGAGGCCGACGTAGACCGGGCCGCCCACCGGGGTGCGGCCGGAGCGCCAGACCGCATCGAGCACCTCGTCTTCGAGCCTGCCGTGCCGGCCGCCCTGGCGGTAGATCGCCTCGACGCGACGCGCCTCGACCTGGTCGGTCGCCTGAATCTCGACTCTCTGCACTGCCATGCCCCGACGCTAACCGCTGGGCGCCTGAGAGTTCCCGCGGGGCATTCCTGAAAAGATCCTGGGTGCGGGCGTGCGTGCTGTCTCGGCCGCTCCCGAGGCGTGGGCTGCCCGACCGGTGATGCTCACCCGAGTGCGAGGAAGGCCTGGAGTTCGGCGACGGCGCTGCGCTCGACGGTGTAGTGAGCCCATTTGCCGCGCTGTTCGCGCTGCAGCAGTCCAGCCTCGACGAGCTTCTTCAGATGGTGGCTGACCGTCGGCTGGGTCACGTCGAGGGCATCGAGCAGTTCGCAGGCGCACACGGATTCGCAGCCGCGCGCGGCGATGAGGGACAGGATCCGCAGCCGCGTCGGATCTGCCAGCGCCTTGAGCCGGTGCGCCATCCGGTCAGCGTCCGCCGCAGCCAGCGGGCCGAGGGCGAGCGGACAGCACTCGGCTGCGGCCTGGCGGGCAGGGCCAGCATTCCGGCGGTCATCCATGACGCCATCATACATTGACATTCATCGATATGAGGCCGTACTCTCCCCCTGAGACATGACGTCGCCGACGAGGAGGAACGTGCCCGAGACGACACCCCACACCCCCACCTCGGCACCGGCCCCAGCCACCACCTCGGGCGCGGTGCTGGAGGAGATGTCCTTCCTCGACCGCTGGCTGCCGGCGTGGATCCTGCTCGCGATGGGGGCAGGCCTGCTGCTCGGTGCCCTGGTCCCGGGGCTCAACGAGGCGCTCGACGCGGTGACGATCGGGCAGGTTTCGGTGCCGATCGCCATCGGCCTGCTCGTCATGATGTACCCGGTGCTCGCGAAGGTCCGCTATGACGAGACCCGCCGCGTCACCGCCAACCGGCGGCTCCTAGCGCTGTCGCTCATCCTCAACTGGCTCGTCGGCCCCGCGCTCATGTTCGCGCTGGCCTGGCTGCTCGTGCCCGATCTGCCGGAGTACCGCACCGGCCTCATCATCGTCGGTCTCGCCCGCTGCATCGCGATGGTCTTCATCTGGAACGACCTCGCCTGCGGTGATCGTGAGGCCGCTGCCGTCCTCGTCGCCATCAACTCCGTCTTCCAAGTGCTCGCCTTCGGTGCGCTCGGCTGGTTCTACCTGCAGGTGCTGCCCGGTTGGCTCGGCCTGCCGACGACGGCTGCGGACTTCTCCGTCGTCACCATCGTCGTCTCCGTCCTCGTGTTCCTCGGCATCCCGCTGCTCGCCGGGTTCCTCTCGCGGGTCATCGGCGAGCGGGCGAAGGGCCGCGAGTGGTACGAGGAGCGCTTCCTGCCGCGCATCGGACCGTGGGCGCTGTACGGCCTGCTGTTCACCATCGTGCTGCTCTTCGCCCTCCAGGGCGAGGCGATCATCGCCCAGCCGCTCGACGTCCTGCGGATCGCGGTGCCGCTGCTGCTGTACTTCGTGGTCATGTTCGGCATCGGCCTGTTCGCCTCCCGTTCGGCGGGCCTGAATTACGCACAGTCGACAACGGTCGCCTTCACCGCTGCCGGCAACAACTTCGAGCTCGCCATCGCCGTGGCCATCGGCACCTTCGGCATCACCTCCGGCCAGGCTCTGGCCGGCGTCGTCGGCCCCCTCATCGAGGTGCCGGTGCTCGTCGCACTCGTCTACGTCGCCCTGTGGGCCGGCCGCAGACTCTTCACACACGACCCGACGCTGCCGGGCCGCCGCTCCTGAGGAGACCAGTATGACCACTCATTCCAGCCCCGCCGCCCCGAGCGTGCTCTTCGTCTGCGTTCACAATGCCGGCCGCTCGCAGATGGCCGCCGGCTACCTCGCCGCGCTGTCCGCGGGCCGGATCACCGTCCTGTCCGCCGGCTCCCAACCGGCGTCTGAGCTCAATCCGGTCGCGGTCGCTGCGATGCGCGAGGAGGGCATCGACATCTCGACCGCTTCCCCGCGCGTCCTCACCACCGATGCGGTGCACGCCTCCGATGTCGTCGTCACGATGGGGTGCGGTGATGCGTGCCCGATCTTCCCCGGCAAGCGCTATGAGGATTGGCAGCTCGATGACCCTGCGGGCCGCGACATCGCTGCGGTGCGCCTGATCCGCGACGAGATCCGCCGCCGCGTCGAGTCCCTCATCTCCGAGCTGCTCGGCGAGGATCGCCCCGCCTAGCGGTTCAAGTCCGCGGCCCTGCACCGCAGCGTCCCAACTGTCCACCAGCTGTCCACCGACTGTCCCGAGCTGATCCGGCGCCGCTGAATACGCGAATGGCTCCCCAACCTGTGGTGACATCATCACCCCTGGTCAGAGAGCCATCTTGGCGGTGAGTGTGGGATTCGAACCCACGGAAGGGGGTTGCCCTTCAACGGTTTTCAAGACCGTCACTTTCGGCCGCTCAGTCAACTCACCTCGGCATCCGCGGCGGTTCAGCCGCCCGGAGTCCACATCACAGCATAAACCACTTCAGTCGCGGTTGGGGAACCGCGGCAGGGTCGTCGGGCGGGCTGGAATCGGCGGGAACTGGGTGGCTGCGGCCGCCTCGGCGTCGGCGTCCTCGTCGATGACCGCGTCATCGGGGTCGGCGTTCGCGTCCGCGCCCGAGGCGGTGGTCTCGCTGGCGTCGGATTCCGGCTGGGCAGGTGCCGGGTCGGGGGTCTGTTCCGGTGCTGCCGGCGGGGTCGCCGGTCGAGCCGGCGCCTCCGGCTGCGGGGCCGCATCCTGCTCGGCTGCCGGCTCCGCAGCCGCAGTCTGATCCGCTGCGCCGGGTCCCCTGCCGTTCTTCTCGGCGCGGGCGACCTCGGTGTCGAGGTCGTCGTAGGCATCGGGCACAGGGTCAGCCGGCTGGGCGATCTCCTCGACAGCGCTCTGGGCGAACTCCTCGGCGCTGACGGTCTCCTCGGCGTTCCACGCAGTGGCCGCACCGGTCGTGCCATCGGCACCAGCCGCGCCGCGAGCACCGGCACCACCGGCGCCACTGTCGGCCCCAGCCTCACCATCGGCATCGTCGGCAGGCTGGGAGTCGTGCTCCAGCCGGCCGCCGAGCAGCAGGGTCAGGGTCGCCAGCGGCACGATGAGCCAGGTGGGCCGGTTGCGCAGCTCGGTGACGACCTCGACGAGCAGCCGGTCGATGAGCACGGCCCGCAGCACCGGGTCGTGCAGTCCGACCGAGGCGCCGACGGCGTGCGAGTAGCCGGTGAGCAGTGAGTTCTGCGCCTGCGAGGACCACAGGTACTCGGGCGAGTCGACGACCTCGCGCAGCGATTCGTGCCCGTCGGAGAGCCCGGACAGCCCGATGAACGTCGGCTGTGCATCGGCCTTGAGGGCGCCGGTCCGGCGCAGCCGGGCGTAGCCGGCGGCGTAGTCGATGCTGCGCAGCAGCGCGACGAGGTCGATCGCCGCAGGCTTCGGGAACTCCTGGGTGGCGGCGGAGAAGTTGACGACGGTGAAGCCGACGACCGGGCTGGTGAGCACCTGGTTGAGGGTCAGCTCGCCGTGGATCCGCTGCAGCGCACCGACTGTCTCAAGGCGGCCGAGGTTCGCGCGGTGCTCCTTGAGTTTGGCCTGCAGGTCGCCGAGCGCCAGCGGCGCGCGGGCGAGCGCCCAGTCGACGCGCTCCTGCCACTTGGCGACCCAGTCCTCGGTCGGCTCCCCGGCCCCGCGCACCACGCCGAACTCTGCGGCGAGGTCCAGGTGCAGCTCACCGATCCGCGAGCCGAGCGCCGAGGCCTTCTTGTTGTAGCTGCCGATCGACCCGGAGTCCACTGCACAGGCGATGTCGACGGCCTCGCGCCAGGCCGGCTGCGAGTCAGGGTACTGGACCGAGAGCATCGCCAGCGGCGCCGACCGGGTCTCCAGCACCTCGGCGTCGAACCAGCGGCCGGACACCCAGCCCATCACCTCGGGCACGGCGCGCGACTCCGCCTCGGTCAGGGCGACGGGAATCCGCACCGCCTGGCTGAGTCCCGGCTGGACGACGCGGAAGAAGGTGAGCACGCAGGGGTTCTCGGGGTCCTCGATGACGACGGTCGACTCGTGCGCGCGGGCCTCCAGCAGCTCCAGGCGCACCGAGGCGGCGTAGTCGAGCATCTGGTGCTCGGTCTGCACGCGGTGGAACTTCGTCATCGCGTTGCTCACCGCGTGTGCTGCGACCTGGCCGCCCTCGAACCGGCGGGCGGTGGCCGCGGCGTGGGCGCAGTTGATGACGAAGACCGGGTCGGCACACCCGTCGTAGACCCAGCAGGGGCCGAGCGTGATGTCGTCGATGGTGCCGATGAGGTGGGCCCGCAGGGCGAAGTTCTCGCTCGTGCGGAAGCTCAGGGGGACGTTGATGCGGCGCAGCGTGCGTCCGTCGCCGACGGAGATGATCGCCTGGGTGCCGCGCACGGTGCCCTCGCCGGTGTCCCATTCGAACAGGCGGGTGACGGACATCGGCGTGATGTCGGGGTCGGCGCCGAGCTCGGTCTCCAGTTTGGGGAACCAGCTCTGGCGGGGCAGCCAGGCAGAGAGCAGACCTTCGAGTTCACTGCTGATGGCCACCGTGTTCCCCCTTGGCGTTGCGTCGGCGCGGGCTCGCATCATGCGCTAGGGCACACTCTACCGAAACCGCGCAGTGCGGCCGGGAGGGCACGCCCGGCACACCCGCCCTGACCAGCGCCGAGGCGGTGCCCGCCGCACCGGCGTCCGGTCCCGAGGCGGCGCCCACCCCACAGGTGTCCGGTCCCGAGGCGGTGTGCGCCGAGACGTCGTTCGTCACCGAACGACACGAAACTGCTCACTATATGGCACAGATTGACTCATGACGTGACACGACCGCAGCGGCGGGCACACAATGGGGAGGTGCTGATTCATGAACAGAAGATCTGGAACCTGCCGACCGCCAGCGACGTCGAGGCCGCTGCCGCGCTCATTTCGGATTCCATCATCACCTCCCCGCTGCACATCTCCGAACGCCTGTCCGATGCGATCGGCTCGACGATCTACCTCAAGCGCGAGGATCTCCAGCTCGTGCGCTCGTACAAGATCCGCGGTGCATTCAACTTCCTCCTGCAGCTCAACGCCGATGAGCGCTCCCGCGGAGTCGTGTGCGCCTCGGCGGGCAACCATGCGCAGGGCTTCGCGAAAGCATGCAAGGAGCTCGGCGTCAAGGGCCGGATCTTCGTACCGAAGACGACACCGCGGCAGAAGATCGACCGGATCCGCTATTTCGGCGGCGATGAGGTCACTGTCGTCATCGACGGCTCGACCTACGACGACGCCTCGGATCTGGCGGCGAACTACGCCGAGACCTACGGCGCGCTGCTCGTCTCGGCCTTCGACCACCCGCGCACCGTGGCCGGGCAGGGCACGATCGCCCCGGAGATCCACGAGCAGCTAAGCGAGGATCCGGACTTCATCATCGTGCCGGTCGGCGGCGGCGGGCTGCTCGCCGGCATCGCCGCCTACGCTGCCGAGCACATGCCTGAGACCCAGGTGATCGGCGCCGAGCCGGCCGGCGCGGACTCGATGATCGCGGCACTGGCCGCCGGCCGCCCGGTCACCTTGGAGAACATCGACTCGTTCGCCGATGGCGCCGCCGTGCGCCGGGCCGGGGACCTGACGTACCGGATGATCGCCGACCTCGGCCTGCGCATCGATCCGGTGCCCGAGGGCCGGGTGGCCTCGGAGATGCTCGAGCTCTACCAGGTCGACGGGATCATCGCCGAACCGGCCGGCGCGCTGGCCTCGGCGGCGATCGGCGGGGCGCATTCGCGCGCCCCGATCACGATTCCGCCGGGCTCGACGGTCGTGTGCATCGTCTCCGGCGGCAACAACGACATCTCCCGCTACTCCGAGGTCATCGAGCGCTCGCTCGTGTACGAGAACCTCAAGCACTACTTCATCGTCAACTTCCCGCAGGAGCCCGGGGCGCTGCGCCGCTTCCTGTCCGAGGTGCTCGGCCCCGATGACGACATCTCGCTGTTCGAGTACATGAAGCGCTCCGACCGCGAGACCGGCCCGGCATTCGTCGGCATCACCCTCGGCCAGGCGCAGAGCCTGCCCGGCCTGCTCGCCCGGATGGACGCCTCACCGCTGGAGATCGAGAAGGTCTCCTACGATTCGCCGCTGTTCCGCATGTTCGTTTGAGCCCCGCGCCCGAGGCGATGGCTGCGCAGTGCGTGTGTGATCGTGTGGCGATACTGACCGCACAGACAGCCCTGGACGCTAGGCTTGCGTCATGCGCGCGATGACGATTCCTCAGCCCGGCGGCCCGGAGGCCCTGGTGCTCGCCGACGACGTCGAAACTCCCGCGATCGAGCCCGGCTCCGTGCTGGTCAAGGTCCAGGCCGCCGGCATCAACCGAGCCGACATCCTGCAGCGGCAGGGCCACTACGACCCACCCGAGGGCGCCACCGACATCCCCGGCCTGGAGGTCTCGGGCACCATCGCCGAGGTCGGCTCCGAGGTGACCGGCTGGAAGACCGGCGACCGCGTCGCCGCCCTGCTGTCCGGCGGCGGCTATGCCGAGTACGTCGACGTGCCGGCCGGCCAGCTGCTGCCTGTCCCCGATGACGTCGACCTCACCGCGGCAGCCGCTCTGCCGGAGGTCGTCTCCACCGTGTACTCGAATGTCGTCATGGAGGCCGGGCTGCGTGCTGAC
Organism: Brevibacterium gallinarum; assembly: GCF_014836885.1. GTDB lineage: Bacteria > Actinomycetota > Actinomycetes > Actinomycetales > Brevibacteriaceae > Brevibacterium > Brevibacterium gallinarum. The sequence continues at coordinate 37,093 of NZ_JACSPY010000021.1, read as the reverse complement.
CAGTGGCTGCTCGTCCACGGCGGCGGCTCGGGCATCGGCACATGCGCCATCCAGCTCGCCAGGGCGCTCGGCGCCCGCGTGGCCGTCACCGTCGGCTCGGAGCGCAAGGCTGCGTTCTGCCGCGAGCTCGACGCCGATGCCGTCATCAACTACCGCGAGGAGGACTTCGTCGACCGGATCCGCGAGATCACCGCATCCGATCCCGCCACCGGCCCGGCCGGCGACCCGTGCACCCCGGGTGCGAACGTCATCCTCGACCTCATCGGCGCGAAATACCTCGAGCGCAACATCAAGGCCCTGGCAAACGACGGCCGGCTCGTCATCATCGGCATGCAGGGCGGGGTCAAGACCGAGATCAACCTCGCCCGCCTGCTCACCGGCCGCAAGCACGTGCTCGGCACCACCCTGCGCGCCCGCCCGGCTGCGCAGAAGGCGCTCATCGTCGCCACGGTCCGCCAGCACGTGTGGCCGCTCGTGCTCGACGGCACCATCCGCCCGATCATCCACGACACGCTGCCGCTGGCCGAGGCCGGACGCGGGCACGCGATGCTCGAAGATGGCGATAGCATCGGCAAGGTGCTGCTGCGCGTCGGCGATGACGCCCAGCCCGCCTGACCGCCCCCACGAAGGAGACGAGGACGATATGACCGACGAGACCACCCCGCAGGCCCCGCACCTGGAGACTCTCGCGCAGGCCGCCGCCCGCCTCAACGGCGCGCACAGCACCCCCGGTCCCGAGGCGGGCCCCGCCTCGGGTGCCGACGGGACCACCCAGCAGGGTGAGCAGGAAGCGCAGCGCCAGGACACCTCGGGGCAGGACACCGCGGGCCCGGAACGCACCGGCCAGGAGGCCTCCGGCGCCGAGGCGGGCCAGCAGTCGGCGCGCCAGCAGGGTGGGCAGGAGCGCTCGGCGAAGATCTCCGAGCCCGGCAAGATCGTGCGCGTGGGCACGATGGCCCAGCAGCTGCTGGAGGAGGTCCGCAAGACCGATCTCGATGAGGCCGGCCGCGAGCGGCTGGCCGAGATCCACCGCCGCACGATCGAGGAGCTTTCGGCGGGCATGTCCGATGAGCTCATCGACGAGCTCAGGCGCCTCGATCTGCCCTTCGGTGAGTCGGAGACCCCGTCGATCGGTGAGCTGCGGATCGCGCAGGCCCAGCTCGTCGGCTGGCTCGAAGGTCTCTTCCACGGCATCCAGACCGCGCTCATGAGTCAGCAGGCGCTCGCGCAGTCGCAGTCAGGGCAGGAGGCCGGCGCGCTGCCGCGCGGGGCGGTCGTGATGGGCCAGGAGGACGGCGGCGAGGACAGCGAGGCTGAGGCCGAGCAGCGGCCTGGCAACTACCTCTGAGACCGGCGTGGGCATCCTGTCCCGCCTGACGGGACTGTTCTCCCCGGCCGAGCACGCTGCGCGTGAGGCCGACCGTGAGTTCGGCACCGGGGTGTGGCGCCAGCACCACGACCGGTTCATGCGCGCCGTCGACCGCTTCTACGAGACCGCTGTCGCGCTCGGCCGCGAGACCGGGGACTCTGCGGCGGCCTCCCAGGCTGCCGGTGAGCAGATCGCGGCCCTCACCGCGCCGCTGAATGAGGCCGCCGAGCAGGTCACCGAGCTGACCCGCCGGCTGCATGCGCGCTGGCCGCTCGAGGGACTCGTCGTCCCCGCCGGCGTGCGCAGTGCCTGCGGGCCGCTGCCGGAGAAGCTGTCCCAGGCGGCGACCAAGGCCGCCGAGGCCGGGCAGGCGGCGGCGATGGCCCGGATCGCCGTGCGGACGGGGCAGGACCCGACAGCCCCGACCGCGGCCGCGGCACGGTTCGTCGACGATGTCACCGCGCTCATCGACGAGTGCGTCCGCCTCGACGCGGGAAGCTGATAGATATAGAGGTACGGGCACCCCGCCTGTGGGGTGCCGGCAGCAGCACGCATTCACTAGGTGCATGTATTCAATAGGTATGCGTTTTCATGAGATATCGGCGAGACGGAGGCCAGCAGTGAGCGAGACGGGCGCACCGCAGGCCCCGCATGAGCATCCGGAGAACATCCGGCTCGTGGCCAGCGATGTCGACGGCACCCTGCTGCAGCGCTTCCAGCCGATTCCCCAGGCCACCATCGATGCGGTGAATGCGCTGGTGGCCGCCGGTGTCGACTTCGTGCCGGTGACCGGCCGGCCGGTGCGCTGGCTGGCACCCCTGCAGCGGGATCTGCCGATCGTGCGCCACGTCATCTGCGCCAACGGCTCGATCGTGTACAACCTGCAGCGCGATGAGGTCGTCCACGCCCACCTCATCAGCACCGAGGTTCAGCACGAGCTCATCAGCCGGGTGCGGGCGCACATGCCCGAGGCGAAACTGGCCTTCGAGACCCTCGATGCCTTCTGCATCGAACCGGGCTTCGTCACCCGCTGGCCGCAGGAGGCCGTCACCATCGACCCGGCTGAGAGCCCGGACATCCGCGAGGTCGCCAAGATCATGGTGCGCGGGCCGTCGACGGACTCCGATGCGATGCTCGCTGCTGTCAGCGAGCTCATCGGCGATGCGCTGCACGCCACACACTCGAATCCGACGACCGGGCTCATCGAGCTCGCTGCTGCCGGGGTCACCAAGGCGCATACGCTGGCTGAGTACTGTCAGCGCCGTGGGATCGACGCCGACGATGTCGCCGCATTCGGCGATATGCCCAATGACATCGAGATGCTCACGTGGGCCGGCTGGGGGTATGCGATGGCCGACGGCCACCCGACCACCCTCGCCGCAGCCCGCGCCGTGGCCCCGGCGGTCCGTGATGGCGGCATTACTGAAACAATCCGGGCTTTCGCAGCCGCCGCGCAGCGCCGTGGATGAGCTGCCGACTACGGCCTGCGTGCAGATAGTCCGAAATTCAGACAAAATTCTTTCAGCCTGTGACGACCGTCCTGACCTGCACAAATGACACGTGCTGCGGAGATTCTGTCGCCTGGGCCACGTTTCCAGGTTTCACTTCAAGGGCACTCAGGCTACTCTGAGATTCGTGTGTTGCGGAACGGTAACGATCTTCCCCGCGCCTAGCCCGCAGCCAACACCAGCACTCAATACCTTTGGAGTACATACGACATGACGAAACGCTACTCGCTGCGGGCACTGGGCCTGAGCGCTGCGATCATCGTCGGAGCAGGCGGTTCCCTGGCCGCTTCCCCGGCTTTCGCAGCCCCAGAAATTCTGCCGACAGCAGGCGCTGAATTCAAGAAGTTCGAAGACCAGGCGTTTGCCGCAGGCGCGGCAGGTGTCGGCACCGCAGGCAAGGACGTGCTCCTTGCCCTCGATGTCACTGCCGACAACGCCGATGAACTCCGCGAGCTCGGCCAGAAGCACGACAACGTCGAATTCCTCGAACTCAACGGGCCCATCAAGCCTGCCGCCGCTGATGAAGTCGTCGGCGGTTCGGGCTACATCGTGGGTGCAGGCGGTCTCTGCTCCTTCGCATTCTCAGCTTGGACGCCTGAAGGCGACGAAGCCGCGCTCACGGCGGGCCACTGCGGCCAGCCCGGCGCCGGCGGCGATGTCTCGCGCAGCGTGCCTCAGACCGACGTCGAGTTCACCGGCGGTGAGCAGGATCCGATGGACCCGAAGAAGTACACGGCAGAGCCGTTGGACAGCTTCGGCACGTTCACTGCCTCCCAGTGGGGCGGCAAGACCGACCCATTCGCACCTGAAACAGACCCGACAGTCACCGACATCGCCGTCGTCGAGAAGACGAATCCCGACCTGAAGATGAAGCCGGAAGTGACGGACTGGACGACGAAGGCCTCGGGCGATCTGGCGAAGTCCACGCAGACCATCACGTCCGTCGGCAAGGCAACCAAGGGCCAGACGATCAAGAAGTCCGGGCGCACGACCGGGCTCACTCAGGGCACGGTCGAAGGCGACATGGTGTTCGGCGTCACCGATATCGAGGACCCGACCAAGCTGCACTACGTCACCGGCTTTGTGGCAACGAACACGCTGCGCCCCGGCGACTCGGGCGGTGCCTGGTTCAACGACAAGGGTGAAGCACTCGGCATCTCCTCTGCCTACGTCCTCGGTTCAAAGGACTGCGCTGAAGACGACCCGAACTGCTCGGAGCATGATTTCTCGTTCGTCACCGACATCAACCATGGTCTCGAGCAGATGCCCGCAGGCACCGAAGTGCGCCTGCACGTCGACGCTCCGACGGTTGCTGATGCGACTGTGGCACCGGGTGCAACGGTCTCCGGCACGACTGAGTCGAACGCCACCGCTGAGGCGGCCGAGGGCAGCGAGGATCCTGCTGGGTTCAAGGCTGCGGCCGGCACGTTCTCGTTCACGGCTCCGACTGAGCCGGGCGAGTACACCTACTCCTTCATCGCACGCAAGGGCAAGTTCAACGTCTCGGAGAAGACCACTGTCACAGTGACCGTTGAAGCCAGCGCGCCGACGCCGACCGACGATCCGACCACGGAACCGACCGACGATCCGACGGCAACGGAGGACCCTTCGGACGATCCGACCGCAACCGAGGATCCGTCGGATGACCCGGTCAAGCGTGCACTCGCGATCGACCCGGAGAACATCAAGGCAACCGACTTCGTCAAGAAGGATGCTGTTGAGATCCTCGCCACCGGCTGCACCCCGGGCACCGAGGCCAACCTCGAGGTCAAGCCGCGCGGCTCGAACGTCACCGGTCACACCGACACCGCCACGGTCGATGAGGACGGCAACGTCGGATTCACCGTCTACGGCGAGAACGCCGACATGCCGAACGCCTACATCGGCGAATACGACGTCACCGTCTCCTGCGACGGCGGCGACGACCTGACCGGCACCTTCACTGTCACCGAAGCCGGTGGCAAGGACGATGACGGCAAGGGCGGCGACGACAAGAAGGATGACAAGAAGGAACTGCCGCGCACCGGTTCTGAAGCACTCGGCTCCCTCGGGGCTGCAGCCGCTCTCATCGCCGGTGGTGCAGGACTCTACGTCCTCGCTCGCCGTCGGAAGAACTGACGCCGCTGACACCGTGACTGCCTGACAGCAGGAACGCCAGCTGATTCGGGCTGTGAACCACTCCGGTTCACAGCCCGAATCGCATTCACACGGCAGCAGCAAAAGGGCTAGCCTGACAGCATGAACTCCGACCCCCGCGACCATGACGACAACTCGCTGACAATGCACGACGTGGCCGGCACCTGGCGATCAGACGAACCCGGTCAGCCGTACTTGACTTTCAACGACGAAGGAGCGGCATGGGGAACCGACGGCTGCAATGGGATCAACACCTCCTACACGCTCGAGAAGTCCACCATCACGATCGAACCGTGGATCGCCACCGCTCGCGCCTGCCTGGGCGTCAACGATTGGCTGAGCATGGCCCGCTTCGCCGAAATCCACGGTGACACCATGACCGTTCGCGACCGGAATGACGATGTCATCGGAACCCTGATCCGATCTTCCGAAGACGTCAGAAAGCCCTGACAATCAGCGGTGCCGCACTGCTGTGTCTCAGCCCCCGAAGTATCCTGGAACACATGAGAACACTGAAAACTGCCACGTTTGCCGCAGCTGGCATTTCGCTGCTTGCGCTCTCCGCGTGCGGAACTGACGACGGCAACGGCACTGTCTCCCCGAGTGAATCCCCCAACGCCACAGAGACCTCCGAGGAGACCAGCACCGCAAACCCCGGTGACCCGTCTGGCGATCTGACACCCGAGACACTCGAAGGCAAGTGGGGCGCCGACCAGAAGGGCGACCCATTCCTCGAATTCAAGACCGATGAGACTGTCATCGGCACCGACGGGTGCAACGGCATCAACAGCACCTACACGATCGAGGGATCAACGGTTCACATCGAACCATGGGTGACAACAGCCAAAGGCTGCCCAGATATCGACACCTGGCTCAGCGGCGCCAGCACTGCCGAAATCACCGACTCACATGAGAACGCCGATGAGATGACCGTCAAGGACAAGGACGGCAAGGAGATCGGCACGCTCATCCGGGAGAAGTAGGACTTCCCCCAGCAACCCTCCGCTCTTCCAAGGCCACACGGCCTGGGCGGCTGAGCTGCCTCAGCTGTCCAGGCCGAAGTACTCTTCGAGTGCAGTCGCCAGGCCGTCCTCCTGCACCGTCCCGGTGACGACGTCGGCCTGTGCCTTGAGCTCGTCCTTCGCCTGACCCATGGCGATGCCGTGGGCGACCCACTGCATCATCTCCATGTCGTTCATGCCGTCGCCGGCACACACGGTCTCCGACCGTGCGACGCCCAGCTGCTGGCAGACGTACTCGACGCCGCTGGCCTTCGACACCCCCTCAGGGGCGATATCGAGCCAGTTCGACCAGCCCACGGAGTAGGTCACACCGTGCAGGCCGATCCGCTCGACGGCGTCCAGGAACTCCTCGTTGCTGCCGTTGAGCTCACGCATGACGATACGCGTGGCTTCCTTGTCCATGAGCTCATCGAAGCTCACGAGATTGAGCTGCTCATTCGACGCCAGCTCGCCGACCGGGAACTCCCCAGACGCCCAGCGCATGAGCTCGGGATCCTCGACCATGAACAGCGCCATCGGCAGGTGCTCGCGCATCCGAGTGAGCATCGGTGCCGGATCAAAGGTCTCCACGTGGTTGACTTCCCAGCCGCGCTCGGCCTCCGGGGTGATCCGCACGATCACCGAACCGTTCGACGCGATGAGGTACCCGTCGCGCTGCCCGAGACGGTTGGCCACCTCGAGCGCTCCGCCGGCTGAGCGGCCGGTTGCGATGACGACGTGGTGGCCGGCAGCCTCAGCAGCCTGGATGGTGGAGCGCACCCGATCGGTCATCATGTCGTCGTAGTCGACGATCGTGCCGTCTACGTCGAGAGCAATGATGTGGGGCTTCAATCTTCTCCTCAGTCTTCGTAGCGTGCGCCGTCCGGCCCGTAGCTCGACATGCCGCCGAGGTAGGGGCGCAGCGCAGTGGGGATGCGCACCGAGCCGTCGGCCTGCTGGTGGTTCTCCAGGATGGCGACGAGCCAGCGGGTGTTGGCCACGGTGCCGTTGAGCGTGGCGACCGGGCGGGTGCCCTTGTCGGTGCGTTCGCGGATCTTCAGGCGGCGGGCCTGGAACGTCGTGCAGTTCGACGTCGAGGTCAGCTCACGGTAGGTCTCCTGCGTCGGCACCCACGCCTCGCAGTCGTACTTCTTGGCAGCCGAATCGCCGAGGTCGCCGGCAGCGATGTCGACCACCCGGTAGGGCAGCTCGCACTTGGCCAGCATCTCCTCCTGGATCGACAGCATCCGCTCATGCTCCTCCAGCGCGTCCTCCTGCTTGACGTAGGAGAACATCTCGACCTTCTGGAACTGGTGGACGCGCAGGATGCCGCGGGTGTCCTTGCCGTAGGAGCCGGCCTCGCGGCGATAGCAGGGCGACCAGCCGCCGTAGCGCCTCGGCCCGCCGTCGAGGTCGAGGATCTCGTCCATGTGGTAGCCGGCCAGCGGCACCTCTGAGGTGCCGACGAGGAACAGGTCGTCGGCTTCGAGGCGGTAGACCTCATCCGCGTGCTCACCGAGGAAACCGGTGCCTCCCATCACCTCAGGCTTGACCAGCGTGGGGGTGATGACAGGACTGAAACCGTGCTTCTCAGCAGTGTCGAGGCCCATCGTCAGCAGCGCCAGCTCGAGACGGGCGCCGAAACCGGTGAGGTAGTAGAAGCGGGCACCGGAGACCTTCGCCCCGCGGGCGGTGTCGATCGCGCCGAGGCCCTCACCGATCGCGAGGTGATCCTGGGGTTCGAAGCCCTCGGCTGCGAAATCGCGCGGGGTGCCCTCACGGCGCAGCTCAACGGAGTCGTCCTCCCCGCCGGCGGGCACGCCGTCGATGACGAGGTTCGGCAGCTTGCGCACGAGTTTGTCGAAGGCGAAGCCGGCTTCGTCGGCATCGGCCTGCAGTGCCTTGACCTTCTCCGCTTTGCCTTTGGCCTCGGCGACGAGCCTGGCTTTGGCGTCCTTGTCCTTCTCCTTGGCGACCTGCTTGCTGAACGACTTCTGCTCAGCGCGGGCCTCCTCGAAGGACGTCAGCGCTGCGCGCCGGGCCTCGTCAGCGGCGAGGATCTCATCGACGAGTCCCGGATCCGCCTCACGGGCCTGCTGGGAGGCCTTGAACGCCTCGGGGGTTTCTCTGAGCTGCTGTAGATCGATCACACACCTAGCCTATCGCTGCGATGACAGGACGTCTCCCAGCACCCGTTCACCGGAATTTCGCCCGCTCAGGCTGAGTCAGCTGGACCGGTTCGCGGAGTAGATTGGTGTCATGGAATCTTCAACCGGAATGCTCTTCCTTCTGGCCTTCGCCGTCGTCATCCTATGTGTCGGTCTGTTCATCGGCTACTGGCTCGGTTCCCGCTCACGTGCCGCGGATCGCCGGGCAGCGCAGCAGTCTGCTGCGGGCAGGGATCAGCAGCTCGATGTTGAGGATCTCACGAGCGCAGACAGCCAGTCGGGCCAGAGTGCCGATATCCCGCCGAAGCCGCGCGCGGCCGTCATCATGAACCCGGTCAAGGATGTGACCGGTGACTTCGCCGCGGTCGCCTCGGCGGTGTGCCGCCAGGAGGGCTGGCAGCCGCCGCTCATCATCGAGACCACCGAGGACGATCCCGGTGAGGCGATGGCCCGCAAGGCGCTTGACGCCGGAGTCGACCTCGTCGTCGCCGCCGGCGGTGACGGCACCGTGCGCGCCGCCGCCGAGGTGCTGGCCGGCACCGACACTCCGATGGGCATCATCCCGATGGGCACCGGCAATCTGCTGGCCCGCAACATCGGCCTGCCGCTCGACCGGCAGGAATGGGCGATGCGCATCGCCCTGTGGGGCCAGGACAAGCCGATCGACATCGGTCACGCGCAGACTGCCCCCGATGGTGAGGACTCCGCCTTCCTCGTCATGGCCGGGCTCGGCTTCGACGCCGCCGTCATGGCCGACACCGACTCCGACCTCAAGTCGAAGGTCGGCTGGCTGGCCTACTTCGAGGCCGGTGCCCGCAAGCTCGTCGGCTCCCCGACCCGCGTGACGATCACCGTCGACGGCGAGCAGGCGCTGCGGGCCAAAGTCCGCTCGGTGGTGGGCGGCAACTGCGGCAAGATCCAGGGCGGCATCATCCTCATGCCCGAGGCCGACATCGCCGACGGCATCCTCGACCTCCTCGTCGTAGCCCCGAAGAACGCCTTCCAATGGATCGGTGTGGCCGCCTCGGTGTTCTCCCGCCAGAAGCGCAAGGGCCTGCACACGCAGATTCTGCGCGGCGAGTCCGTCGTCATCGAATGCGAAGAGAAGATCGACATGCAGATCGACGGCGACCCGCTCGGCGAGACGGACTACCTGGCCATGCAGGTCGAACACCATGGTCTCATCGTGCGCACCCCAACCCGGGAGCAGACCCGCCTCATCCGTCAGGAGGGTTGGCCGCTGCCCGTCGCCTGAGCCTCTTCCGCTCAGCTGAACCTGGGTATATCCTGAGTATCCGGTCGCCCGGCTTGAAAGGCACGCCATGAGACTCTCCCGCACCTGCGCAGCAGTCCTCATCGCCTTCACCATGTCCGCCGGTGCCACCCCAGCCCTCGCGCAGCCCGCCGATGACGCCATGCAGGCCACCAGCCCGCGTCCGGGCAGCAGCACTGCTGAGGATCGGAGCCCAGCTCCGGAGCAGACGGTGCCCGACACCTCGCCGACCGCACCGGATAGCACGCACGAGCACTCAGCCGACGAATCCGGCGGCTTCACTCAGTCACCGGCGACGCCCGAGGCGGAGACCCCGCAGCCTGCCGCCACCGGGGACACGACCGCAACGGAACCGGCACCTGCCACGGAGACCGCGACCGGCACCTCGGGCACGGAAGAGGCGACTGCGGAGAAGACCCTCACGATCGAGCCGGGCAAGCTGAGTGCCTCGGATTTCGTGCGCGAGGACGCCGTCATCATCTCCGCCACCGGCTGCCAGCCGGACGCCGATGCGACGATGACCGTCATCCCGCAGGGCATGAACGTCGGCAACTACTCCGAAACCGCCACCGTCGACGCCGATGGGGCCGTCGCGTTCAGCGTCCACGGCCAGCACGACATGATGGCCCAGACCTACGCCGGCGACTACGCAGTTACGGTTGCCTGTGCCGGGAATGACCAGCGCACCGGCAGCTTCACCGTCACCGCCGATGCCGCACCGACCCCGAGCGCCGAGCCGACGGGCACGCCCGGCGGGCAGCACGGCCGCGGCGCCCGGCTGCCGCGCACCGGCAGCGACCTGCTGGCCGCAGCCGCCGGCGCGATCCTGCTGACCGTCGGCACCGCCTCGGTCGTCTTCACCCGCCGCCGCGGCTGAAGCTGCGGGCGCAGAGTTCTCGCTGGATTCATCTAACCGCCAGTGCCGCGATGCTTCGATCCGCTTGGCTGGGTGTGTATCGATCCTGCTTCTGCGAGGTGTCCTGTGAAGACTCTGCTCTCTGCCCTGTCGCTGCGCGGTCTTGCCGCCGGTGCGGCAGCCCTGCTCGCCGCCGGTGCCGGTGTCGCCGTGGCGGCTCCCGCCCAGGCGGCCGACGTCACCGTCGACATGCCCTACCCGATCCCGGTCTCCGAGCTCGCCGACGGCATCCCCGTCACCGTCACCACTGATCCCGGCGCCGAGGTCGACGTGCGGTCGGTCAACGCCATGTTCAACGGCGGTTACACCCTGCCGATCGAAGACGTCGACCGGTTCGACGGCGCAGCCGATGAGTCGGGTGAGTACTCGTTCACCCTCGCCGCTGATGACGCGTTCGTCTCCTCGTTCAAACCGGAGCGCAATGCCACGGTCGGCGAACTGCAGCCCGATGAGGCCGTCGTCGTGCAGGTGAGCAGCGCCAGCAAGAGCACCTCGAAGACGACAGTCGTGACCTACGACGCCGGACACATCGCTGGGCCGGAGACGGCGACCGCCGCCGAGGCGCAGGCTGGCCTGGCATTCTCGGTCCAGGAGGGCCCGGCAGTGGGCTACAGCTACTCCCCTGCCGCGGCACTCGGTGATGAGCCGATCGCAGACGTCGCACCGGAGAGCGTAGGCCCGGCAGAGGAGTTCACCGTCACCGCGCCGGATTCGGTGGCTGTCGGCGATGAGATCACCGTCAGTGCAGAGACGGTCAAGGGCTCCAACCGGCTGCCGGACACGCTGCCGGTCACCCAGCACACCGTGCGCATCGTCGAGGAGCCGACCGAGGACCCCACCGGTGATCCCACGACGGACCCGACGGACGCACCAACCACGGACCCGACCGCAGATCCCACGATTGACCCGACGGACGAACCAACCACGGAGCCGACGGACGACCCGACGGCGGAGCCGACCGACGGCCCTTCCACCCCGGCTGCGCGTGAGCTGAGCGTCGATCCCGAGCGGATCGCAGCCGCCGACTTCGTCAAGGAGGGCGCTGTCACGATCGTCGCCACCGGGTGTGAGCCGGGCACAGACGCTGAGCTGACAGTGACGCCGGAGAGCGAGAACATCGGCACTCACGTCGACACCGCGACCGCCGATGCCGACGGCACGGTCCCTTTCACCGTCTTCGGCGACAATCCCGAAGCCGCCGAGTCTTACATCGGTGCCTATGACGTCGTCGTCGCCTGCCCCGGTGGAGATGACCTCACCGGTGCCTTCACCGTCACGGCCGGCGACGGCTCAGACGATGACGGCTCCGGCGGCGATGACAGCGGCACAGATGGCAATGGGAGGAACGGCGACGACAAGCGCGATGACCGCAGCCGTCTGCCGCGCACCGGTTCCGAACTCACCGCCGCCGGTGCCGGCCTGGCGCTGCTGGCCATCGGCACGGCCGGCATCATGCTGACCCGCCGCCGCAGCTGAGCCGGTCATCACGACGCATCACCCCCGGTGGTCTGTGCCACCGGGGGTGATGCGTTCCACGCGAGTGACCAGGCGAAACCCTCGCGCCTGAGGATCGCCTGCCGATACCCTGGGAGCAGAACCTGCGGTGACGCCCATCCCCGACGTGCAGCTGAGGAGCAGCAATTCCCATGAATGATCGCCCCACTTCTGACAAGCCCGCAGAGCGCCGGTCACCCCTGCGCTCCCGAGCGGAGAAGCGCTCGAAGCAGCAGGCCGAGGCACGCGCAGATCAGCGCGCCGTCGCCGAGCACGATGGCGGCTCGAGCACCGCGAGCTCCAAGCACCACGATGGATTCTTCGCCCACCTCGGGCTCAAGCCGATCTGGTTCGCCGCCGCCTGGCTCGCCCTCATCGTCGTCCTGCTGCTGCCTGGCGACCCGGAGCTCGGCGTGGCCGGTCAGCGGGCGCTGGCGATCCTCGCCTTCGCCGTCATCCTGTGGGTCTCCGAGGCTGTGACCTATCCGGTCTCCTCCGTCATCATCATCGGCCTGACCGCGATCCTGCTCGGCTTCGCCCCTGCGCTGGAAGACGGTGCCGGCCCTGAGCCGATGGGCTCGACCGAGGCGCTGAAACTCGGCCTGGCTGGCTTCGCCTCCCCAGCCGTCGCGCTGGTCGCAGCCGCGCTCGCACTCGCTGCGGCGATGCAGGCGACCGGACTGCACAAGCGGCTGGCGCTGTGGGTGCTGCGGTTCGCCGGTGAGAAGACGAGCAGCATCCTCATCGGTGCGATCGTCATCTCGATCGTGCTCGCGTTCTTCGTCCCGTCTGCCACCGCTCGCGCCGGGGCCGTGGTGCCGATCCTGCTCGGCATGGTCGCCGCGTTCGGCCTGGCGAACAATTCGAAGCTCGGCGCACTCCTCGTCATCGCCGCCGCGCAGGCGGTCTCGATCTGGAACGTCGGGATCAAGACGGCTGCCGCGCAGAACTTCGTGGCCACCGGTTTCATCTCCTCGGAGATGGGCGTCGACGTCGCCTGGGGCTCCTGGTTCCTGTGGGCAGCCCCATGGTCGGTACTCATGTCGATCACCCTGTACTTCGTCATGCGCTGGGCGATCAAGCCCGAGGCCGACAAGATCGACGGCGGCCGCGAGATGATCCGCCAGAACCTCTCCGAACTCGGCCCGATCACCGCCCGCGAGATCCGCCTCATCATCATCGCCGTGCTGCTGCTGATCCTGTGGTCGACTGAGGAGGTGCTGCACCCGTTCGACTCCTCGACGGTGACGATCGTCGCGATCGCGGTGATGCTCACCCCGAAGATCGGCGTGTTCTCCTGGAAGGCCGTCGAGAAGCTCATCAACTGGGGCACACTCGTCGTCTTCGCCGTCGGCATCTCGCTCGGCTCCCTGCTGCTCAAGACCGGTGCCGCCGCGTGGCTGTCGTCGAAGACCTTCGGCGCAGTCGGCCTGTCGGAGATGCCGATGCTGGCGATCATCGCCGTCGTGTCGGTGTTCACCATCCTCATCCACCTCGGCTTCGCCTCAGCGACCTCGCTGGCCTCGGCCCTCATCCCGGTCTACATCGCCCTGGCGATGAGCCTGCCGGGTGCGGCCCAGGGCGGGTTCGGCTTCGTCATCATCCAGCAGTTCGTCATCAGCTTCGGCTTCCTGCTGCCGATCTCGGCACCGCAGAACATGCTCGCCTACGGCACCGGCGCGTTCACCGCCAAGCAGTTCCTCAAGACCGGCATCCCGCTCACCATCGCCGGCTACCTGTTCGTGCTGCTTCTCTCGGCGACGTACTGGAAGTGGCTGGGACTCGTCTGAGGGCTCAGGTTCAGGCAGGCGCGGGCCGAGGTGGGACGTTAAGCTGAGGACATGGCAATCGATGCAGATCAGCTTCAACGCGACCTCGACCTGCGGCTCCTCGGCGAGCAGTTCTTCCTGCAGGCACTCGACCAGCTCTCCCGCGCCGATCTCGACCAGCCCTCATCGCTGCCCGGCTGGACCCGCAAGCACGTTGCAGCACACGTCATCCACAACGCCGAGGCGTTCATGCGGCTGCTCGAATGGGCCCGGACCGGTGAGGAGAACCGGATGTACCCCTCGCGGCAGGCCCGCGATGAGGAGATCGACTCGACGGTCGCCCACACCTCCAACGGTGACGTGATGACGATGGCCCATGAGGTCGTCGACGAGCTCAGCGACGAGTTCGACGACATGGACGATGAGGCCTGGAGCGCAACGGTCGTCAACGGGCAGGGCAAGGACATCCAGGCCGCGCAGATCCCGTGGGCGCGGGCGCGGGAGGCCTGGATGCACTCCCTGGACCTCAACATCGGGATGACGACCCTCGACTTCCCGGCCGCGATGGTCAACGCACTGCTCGATGAGATCACCGGCATGTGGATCGCCCGCGACGAACCGGTCAACTTCAAGCTCAACATCACCGACCGCGACGACTCCCCGCGCATGGTCGTCGCCGGGCCGGACGACACGCGTCCAGCCGAGCCGATCGAGGTGACCGGCGAGGCCGCCGAGATCGTCTCCTATCTCACCGGGCGCGGCTGGCCCAACTCCGGCGTCGAGGACAACGACAAGGGCGCCTCGGGAACGGCGACTCCGCAGGACCTCCCCAAGCCGCCGCCCTGGATCTAGCACCGACAACGACGAGGAAGAGGACGAGCGTCATGAGCTACCCACCCCAGCCGCCCCCGCCGAACGGCCCGCCAGCAGGCGGTCCGCCTCCGGGAGGTCAGCAGCCGCCGGGTGGCCAGCAGCCTCCTGGTTCCCAGCCTCCAGCCGGTCCGGCGCAGCCCGGCGGCCAGCACCCCGGTGGCTCGCACGCAAGCAGCAGCATGCACCCGGCCGACAGCCCAGCCGGCCAGCAGGGACCAGGCGGACCCGGGTACGGAGCGCCGTCGGCACCGCAGTACGGCAGCCAGGCACCTCTTCCGGGCCAGCAGCCGCCCCAGTATCCCGGCCACCAGGGACACCAGGGTCGGCAGGGACAGCAGCCACCGCAGTATCCCGGCCAGGCGCCGCAGTACGGCGGCCAGGACCCGTGCGCCACCGGCACCGGTGCCCCGAAGCCGAAGTCGAAGATGCCGCTGATCGGCAAGATCCTGACATTCGTCGGCGCCGGCATCCTCGTGCTCACCATCATCGGCGGCATCGTCATGACGATCGCCGGTGCCTCGTCCCTGTCAGGGTTCTCCGACGAGGCGATCCGCGTCAACGGCACCACGAACCAGTTCTTCGAAGCGGAATCCGAGTGGCAGGTCTACGTGCCGGAGGACTCCGGCTTCACCAGCTGCACGATCACCGGGCCCACCCCGGTGAGCAAGGGCACGAATCAGACGTCGTCCTACTCCTTCGATGGCAGGACCTATGAGTCGATCGACGGGTTCTCGGTCCGCGAGGCGGGCACCTACTCGATCACGTGCAACCAGCCCGATGTCATCCTCGCCCCACCGCTGTCGGCCGGCGGGGTCTTCTCCACCGTCGGCGGCATCCTCATCGCCGTGTTCGGCGGTCTGCTCGGTGTGGGCTTGACGATTCTCGGCATCATCCTGTGGATCGTCGGCCGGAAGCGAGCACAGCAGGCATGACCGAAGCACCAGTTCGACAAGGTCCGCCGGGAACGGCGGCAGCACCGCAGACGGCCCGGCCTGCCGGTGCTGTCATCCGCTGCGCGGTCGTGTTCGGGTTCATCGCCTGCTGGGTGATCGCCGGGTCGTTCTTCACCACTGCGCTGACCGAAACGCCCGGCCACTGGGTGCCGTGGGCGTGTGCCGTGCTCACCGCTGGCCTCACGGCGGTGACGCTCACCCGGCTGCGGTGGACGGCGGCACTCGTGCTCTCCGGGCCGGCAGCCGTGCTGCTCAGCTGGTTCGCACTCGCCCCGCTGTTTCTCGACACCATCATCTGAGGCGATCAGTCCGGGCCGCACAGCCGGGACAGCGCAAGCGGCGCCCAGCTTCTGCGCTGGGCGCCGCTTCGCATCGTCAGGTCTGAAACCTCACCGTCGATCGTCTCGCAGGCTGCCGCGTCACCGGCGGCGGTAGAGGAGGATGTCGCGGGAGGCGCGATCGGCCTCGCTCCCGCCGGGCCGGGCGCTGGCTGCCGAGGGAAGAGCCCCGGCGATGCGCACCCGCGGGCGCCTGCCGTGCATGACGGAGACGATGTCACCGCTCTGCCCGGCGGCGAAGACCCGTGATTCGGCCTGCACGCGCTGCCGCAGTCCCTCGATCTGCTGGCGCAGCTCGTGCACGGCGGCATGTGCCTGGGTGGCGGCGTCGCGGGCCTCGTCGAGGTCGCGGCGCAGGGCGAGGATCTCCTTGATGCCGGCGAGGTTGATGCCGTCTTCCTTGCTCAGCTTCTGAATCAGCCGCAGCCGCTCGATGTCGCGCGGTGAGTAGCGCCGCCCGGCACCGGCAGTGCGCTTGGGCACCACCAGGCCCATCCGGTCGTACTGCCGCAGCGTCTGCGGGTGCATGCCCGCCAGCTCAGCGGCGACGGAGATGACGTAGACGGCTGCTGTCGCTCCGATGTTCATCGTCGCTCACCCCGCTCACCTCTCCCGGGCCCGATCGAGCAGCCCGGCTCGCGGATCCTCACCGCTGGTCGCCTCACGGAAGGCCTCGACCGCCTCCTTGGCCGTGGGCGTCAGGTTCTGCGGAACGGCGATCTCGACGGTCACCAGCAGGTCACCGGTGAGCTTCTTCGTCTCGATGCCCTTCCCGCGCACCCGCAGGGTGCGGCCCGACGGTGTTCCGGCCGGGATCTTCACCCGCACCGGCATCCCACCGAGCGTCGGGACCTCGACCTCGGCGCCGAGGGCAGCCTCGTCGAAGGTCACCGGCAGGGTCATCCGCAGGTTCGCGCCGTCGCGGGTGAACACCGGGTGGGGTTCGACCTGCACGGTGAGGATGACGTCACCGGAATCGCCGCCGTTGGGGCTGGCCTTGCCCTTGCCGCGCAGGCGGATCTTCTGCCCGTCCTTGACGCCGACCGGCGTGCGCACGGTCAGCGGCTTGCCGCCGGGCATCGACAGCTTCACGGTCGCGCCCTTGGCGGCTTCGGTGAAGGACAGCGTCGTGTTCGCCTTGATGTCCCCGCCCTTGAGCGGGCCGGTGGAGAAGCCGCCGCCGTAGGGGCTGTCATAGGGGCTGCCGCCGTAGGAGCCGGCGAATCCGCCGAACAGATCAGCGAACTCCGGGGGGATGTCCCCGCCTGCCGATCCGGCCGGCCCGCCGCCGGGGCTGCGGGTGGTGTAGCGGGTGCGTGTGCCCCCGCCGCCGGTGTTGAACAGGCCGGAGAAGATGTCCTCGAACCCGCCGGCACCGCCGGGTCCGCCGGCACCGGCGGAGAACCGGGCGCCGCCGCGGCCCATCGCCCGCACCTGGTCGTACTGCTCGCGGGTCTCCTTGTCCGACAGCACCTGGTTGGCCTGCCCGATCTGCTTGAACTTCTCCTCAGCGGCCTTGTCACCGGGGTTGGTGTCCGGATGGTACTTCCGGGCCAGCTTCCGGTAGGCCTTCTTGATCTCGGACTGCGAGGCGTCCTTGGAGACGCCGAGGATCTTGTAGTAGTCCGTGTCGAACCATTCGTTCTGAGGTCCGGAGTTCACCTGGCACCTCCTTTCCGGCTCGCGCCGTCATCGTGTGTCGTGTGTGTCTGGATGTCGGTCCCTGTCTGCTGTGCGGCAGCCGCGGCTGCCGGTCTGTCGTTCCTCACGCACCGCATGCGCAGGCGGACTGCCTGCCCATCCGGTCCGTGCCCGAGGCGGTGGCCGCCTCGGGAACGGAATCCGCAACTCATGCTGCGGGCGGCTCACGCCGGGTGCCGGCTGGGCAGATCAGTCTGCCGGGGCCTGCACGCCGACGCGGGCGGCGCGCAGCACCCGCTCGCCGAGCATGTAGCCCGGCTGCATGACGAGGAACACCGTGGGTGTCTCGACCTCGTCGCTGGGCTGCTGCATGAGCGCTTCGTGGATGTTGGCGTCGAACTCCTCACCGACCTCGCCGTACTGCGTGACGCCGAGCTTGGCGAGCGTGTCGAAGAGCTTCGTCACATGCGTGTCGAAGGGGCCCTCGACGTCGCCGTTCTCACGCGCCAGGCGGACCTCGTCGAGCACCGGGAAGAGCGCCTCGACGACGCTGGCGACACCGGCCTCCTTCGCACGGTCCTGCTCGCGCTGGGAGCGCATCCGGTAGGCGGCGTATTCGGTGTTGATCCGCTTGAGGTGATCGAGCAGCTCGGCCTCGGTGTCGTTAGCCGGGCTGACGTTCTCCGGATCGAGTGCGCCGTCCCCTGCCTCCGCACCCGAGGCGGCAGGCGCCTCGGCCTGCGCGGTTCCCTCAGCCTGCTCGGTTCCCTGAGCCTGCTCGGCTGCCTGGGCTGCCGGGTCGGTCTCGGCGGCCGGTTCGCCGCCGGTGGCGACCTCCGGGCCGTCGCTGTCGAGCCGGCCCTCGGCGGCTGCCGCCTGTGCCTGCTCCTGAGCATCGCCGGCGGCGCCGGAGCCGGCCTGGGGCTCGCGCACCTGGCCGGTCTCCGGGTCCACCCGACGCTTGTCGGTGAACGAGAAGCCCTGTTCAGGATTCTCGGCGGACATCACTTCTTCTCCTCGTCTTCGTCGACCACTTCAGCGTCGACGACGTCGTCCTCAGTCGCATCGGAACCGGCGTCTGCGGTTCCCTCGGCACCGGCAGCGCCCTCGGCGCCGCCCTCCTGACCCTGCTGGTACAGTGCCTCGCCGATCTTCGTCTGAGACTGGCTGAGCTTCTCGACGGCGGTCTTGACCGCGTCGTCGTCCTCGCCCTTGAGCGCTTCCTTCACCGCGTCGACGTCGCCCTGCACCTCGGTCTTGACGTCCTCGGGCAGCTTGTCGTCGTTGTCGGTGATGAGCTTCTCGGTCTGGTAGGCGAGGTTCTCAGCCATGTTGCGGGTGTCAGCAGCCTCGCGGCGCTTCTTGTCCTCGTCGGCGTGCTCTTCAGCCTCGCGGACCATCCGGTCGATGTCCTCCTGCGGGATCGCCGAGCCGCCGGTGATCGTCATCGACTGCTCCTGGCCGGTGCCCTTGTCCTTGGCGGACACGTGCACGATGCCGTTGGCGTCGATGTCGAAGGACACCTCGATCTGCGGCATGCCGCGCGGTGCCGGGGCGATGCCGGTGAGCTCGAAGGTGCCCAGCGGCTTGTTGTCCCGGGTGAACTCGCGCTCGCCCTGGAAGACCTGGATCGACACGGAGGGCTGGTTGTCCTCAGCGGTGGTGAAGGTCTCGGACTTCTTCGTCGGGATCGGGGTGTTGCGCTCGATGAGCTTCGTCATCACACCGCCCTTGGTCTCCAGTCCGAGGGACAGCGGGGTGACGTCGATGAGCAGCACGTCCTTGCGCTCACCCTTGAGGACACCGGCCTGCACGGCGGCGCCGATTGCGACGACCTCATCGGGGTTGACGCCCTTGTTGGGCTCCTTGCCGCCGGTGAGCTCCTTGACGACCTCGGCCACGGCCGGCATGCGGGTCGAACCGCCGACGAGCACGACGTGGTCGATCTCGTCGACCGAGATGCCGGCATCGGCGATGACGGCCTTGAACGGAGCCTTCGTGCGCTCGAGGAGGTCCTTGGTGAGGTCCTCGAACTTCGCGCGGGTGAGGGTCTCATCCAGGTGGACGGGACCGTTGTCGCTCATCGACAGGTACTGCAGCGAGATGTTCGTGCTCGTCGCCGAGGACAGCTCCTTCTTCGCCTGCTCTGCGGCCTCCTTGAGGCGCTGGACGGCAGCGGCGTCCTTGGTCAGGTCGACGCCGTAGCCGTTCTTGACCTGGCTGACGAGCCAGTCGACGATCTTCTGATCCCAGTCGTCGCCGCCGAGCTCGTTGTCACCGGAGGTCGCACGGACCTGGATGGTCGAGAAGTCATCGTCGTCCTTGCCGACTTCGAGCAGGGACACGTCGAAGGTGCCGCCGCCGAGGTCGAAGACGAGGATGAGCTCGTCCTCCTTGCCGCGCTCGAGGCCGTAGGCCAGTGCGGCCGCGGTGGGCTCGTTGATGATGCGCAGGACGTTGAGGCCAGCGATCTTGCCGGCGTCCTTGGTGGCCTGGCGCTGCGAGTCGTTGAAGTAGGCCGGGACGGTGATGACGGCGTCGGTGACCTCTTCCTGCAGGTACTCCTCAGCATCGTGCTTGAGCTTCTGCAGGATGCGGGCGGAGACCTCGGGGGCGGTGAGGGTCTTGCCGTCGAGCTCGGTGGTCCAGTCGCTGCCCATGTGGCGCTTGACCGAGGCGACGGTGTTCTTGACGTTGAGCACGGCCTGGCGCTTGGCGATCTCACCGACGAGGGAGTCGCCGTTCTTGCTCACCGCCACGACCGAGGGGGTGGTGCGGCCGCCTTCTGCGTTGGCGATGACCTTGGGGTCGCCGCCTTCGAGCACAGCCACGACCGAGTTGGTGGTGCCGAGGTCGATTCCTACTGCACGAGCCATAGTGTTTCTCCTTTTCTTCTGAGTCAGGCCCAACCCGGCTGACGCCGGTGTTGAGTGCATCTGACTCAAGTCTTGTCACGCTGAATTCGAGTGTCAAACCCAGCATCATGAAAGTTGCGTACACCAGACTCAACTTTGCTGGAGGGGAGATTATTCCACCGGCGGACAGATTTCTTTCAGCGATCCCCGTCGCGCTCTGCGCCATCCCGGCGCGCCAGGCGTTCCAGCCGGTCGCGTGCGCGGGCGAGCCGCTCATCCTCGGTCAGCTCCCACCACGGGGTGCCGCGCTCACCGAGGCCCTCTTTGGCCCAGGTGACGCGCTGCCGCAGCGCTGCGGTCTGCTCGTCGGTGAGCTGGCGCCGGCGGGAGAGCTGCGAGCGGGCAGTGCCGAGGGCGCTCAGCAGCGGGGCGGTCAGCTCTTCAGGCAGCACAGGATCCTGGGCTCGCCAGCGCCGGCCCTTGACGATGATGTAGCGGCCGTCTGCGGTCCGCTCCGGAGCGCTCACCACCGGCTCCACGCACTCGCGCTGCCCACCACGGCGCGGCCCACCTCGGCGCCGGGCTGCCGCGGCGCTGCCGGTGCTGGGGCTGCCGGTGCTGGGGCGATCCGGGCGGCCATCAGATGCCTCCCAGCAGGGAGGCTGCGAGCGGGAAGATCCCGACCATGACGAGCGACCACAGGCCATGGACGATGAGCGGGGCGAACCAGCGGCCGGTCGATTCACGGGCCCAGGCGGCGGCGAGCCCGACGACGGGGGCGGCGGCGATGAGGCCGGGGTTGAGTGTTGCGCAGGTGACGAGCGTGTAGACGATGGTCGGGGCGATCCAGCGGGCGCGGCCGCGGAACAGGTCGGCCAGGCCGAGGCGGAAGAACACCTCTTCCGACAGCCCCGTGACGAAGGCCGCCGCCAGCGTCAGCCCGGCCGCCGAGGTCCCGGCAGTCACAAGGGCCGCGGTGATCCACGGCGCGGTTGCCGGGATGAGGCTGAGGATCCAGCCGCCGAGGAACGACGCGCCCGCCAGCACCGCGCCGATGGCCAGCGCCCGCCACCCGGCAGAGGCGGCGGAGCGGCGCGTCGGCGGGCCGGGTGCGAGGTCAGCTGAGCGGTGGCGTCTGGCATGCGCGCGTGCAAGCAGCATGAGGGCGATCCCGCCGAGCGTCCACACCGCGGCGAGGGCAAGACTCCACAGCGGCAGTGCCGCAGTGCCGGCAGATGCGCCGAGCCCGAAGGCCTTGCGGAGGATCAGCGCGCCGAGGACAATGGTGACGGTCGCAGGCGCCCAGACAGCAACACGTGAGGTGAGCACCCGCTGCGACGTCATGGCACCAGTCTAGGAGATGACTGCAATGCGAGTTCTGCTCATCGGCGCCACCGGATACGTTGCCTCGCGCACGATCCCCGTCCTGCTCGAGGCCGGGCACACCGTCACCGCCGCGGCCCGCTCACCGGAGAAGCTCAGGGCGTTCTGGTGGGCAGACCGCGTCACCGCCGCCCGGCTCGACGTCACCGATGACGCATCCGTATCAACGGTGGTGGCTCACAGTGATGCCGATGCCATCGTCTACCTCGTCCACGGGATGGGCGGGTCTGACTTCCGCACGGTCGACCGGCAGTCAGCCCTGCGCGTCCGCCGGGCAGCCGATGCTGCAGGCATCAGCCGGATCGTCTATCTCTCGGGGATCATCCCGGCTGTCGGCGAGGAGCGACTGTCCGAGCATCTGCTCTCACGCCTCGAAGTCGAACAGGAGCTCTCCAGAGCTGACGCCACGGTCATCACGCTGCGTGCGGCGATGATCGTCGGGGCGGGCTCGACGAGCCTGGCCCTCGTCCGGCAGCTGGCGACGCGGCTGCCGGTCACAGTGGTGCCGTCGTGGATGCGCCACCTCGTCGAGCCGATCGCCATCACCGATGTGGCCGCCGCGATCGAGGCGGCGCTGCGAGTCGATCGGCCGACCGGGCAGTTCTCGATCGGCGGCGGGACGGTGATGTCGTACCCTGAGCTCATCGATCTGCTCACTGAGCTCAGCGGGCTCGTCCGCCCGCAGGTGCCCGGCGGCCCGCTGCCGGAGCCGCTCGTCGCGAAGGCTGCGGCGGTGCTGACGGATCTGCCGGGACCGACGGTCGAGGCGCTCATCGAATCGCTTCAGGAGGACATGGTCTCCTCCGGCGACAGCTGGCGCGCCGAGCTGTTCGCAGGGGCGCCTGCCCATCAGCCGCTGACACCCCGGGCTGCCCTGACGCGGGCGCTGGCACAGCCGGATCTCCACCTGCCGGCCGCCGAACGGGATCCGCTTGCGGTGATGCCCGGCGACCGCTGCTGAGCGTCATCAGTCCTGGCTGAGCTCATCGCGCACAGCCGCCAGGACAGTAGAGAGCTCCGGGCCGGTGAGCGAGCTCAGCGCGATCTCGATGCCGGTCTGCTGCCCGCCGGTCCATTTGCCAGCCAGATCGTCGACGAGGATGCCGCGCTCACCGAGTGCGCGCCGCAGGCGCCGCGCATCCCCGGCCGGCCGTTCGAGGATCACCCGCCCGCGCACATGAGTCAGCGGCAGGCCTGCGGCATCGACCGCCTCGGCGGCGGCCGCCAGCCGCTTGCGCATCCGCAGCATCCGCCGGCGCAGCCCGCCTGAGTCCAGGTAGTCGGCGAGCACTGCCTGAATGAGCGGTGAGGCGGCGGGACCGAGCATCCGGCGGTGGGCGGCGATCGCAGCGCTGAGCGGGCCGGTGGCGATGATGTAGCCGATGCCCAGGCGCGTGCCGAGCAGGGTGGCGAAGGATCCGAGGTGCAGCACCCGGCCGCTGCTGTCGAGGTCGGCGAGGGTCGGCGGCAGGCTGCCGGCGTAGCGGGCTTCGGTGTCGTAGTCGTCTTCGATCAGGTGTCCGCCGCACGATTCGGCCCAGCGCAGCAGCTGCACGCGTCGCCTCGCGCTCATCGAGTCTCCGTGCGGATGCAGGTGGTTGGGGGTCAGCAGCAGGGCGCGCAGCCGCACCGGGATCGCAGCGGGGTCGATGCCGTCGGCGTCGACGGGCACATCGACGGTGGGGGTGTTCGCCAGCGCTCGGCGCAGACCGGGGAAGCCCGGGCTCTCGACTCCGAGCGCCGTGGGGGCGAGGACGTTGAGGACGGTGCGCAGCCCGTCGCGGGCGCCGGCGGTCAGCACGATGTCGGCGGGTTCGACCTGCATGCCGCGCACCAGCCGCAGGTGCCCGGCGATCGCCTGGCGCACCGTCTGGGTGCCGCAGCCGTCATCGCTGACATCGCGGGTGTCGAGTCCGCGGCGCCAGGCAGCCCGGAAATCGGGCTCGTCGCGCGGGTCGGGGCGCACGCTCACATCCCGGGCATCGATGCGCACCTCAGCCGAGGTGTCAGTGGAGTGCTGGGCGGGGGCCGCTCGCACCGGCGCGGCACGTGTCCCCGAGCGGCGCGCAGCCGAAGCGCGACCGGTCGGGGCGCGACCGGTCAGGCCGCGACCGGTCAGGGCGCGGGCAGCGGAGGGTCGGCGCGACGGCGCCGTCTGCAGTGCCGGGTTGACGCGTGTGCCCGACCGGGCGGCGGTGACGAGCTGACCCTCGGCGATGAGGTGCTCATACGCCGTCTGCACGGTGCCGCGGGCGACGCCGAGCTGCGCGGCGAGCACCCGGCTGGAGGGCAGGCTGTCGCCTGGGCGCAGACGGCCGGTGGCGATCTCGGCCCGGATGCCGGCGACGATCTGCAGCGGCAGACCGATGCGCGAGCTGCGGTCGAGCCTCACCGTGAGATCCGCGTCATGCGCCATGAGCACCCCTCCCTCACCTGGCCTCGCGGCTTTCCGGAACCGCGCGCAACTGGACTACAGAATACCCCTGGAACTGGACCATATCTGCAGTCCAATGCTCGTTAGGCTCACGAATACCCGCCGGGCGCCTGGTCGTCCGGTTCACCACCCGCGGGTGCCCGGCGCCCGCTGAGACCCAGGAGACTGCATGACTGCCACACTGACCCAGAACACCGCCTCTGACGACGCTGCGCACACGCCCACCGCAGGCACCGCCGGCAGCGCCGAGCACCAGCGCGCCGCCGACGCCCAGCTGAGCTCCGAACTCGCACGCTCACTGGCCGGCGGCGTCATCATGGACGTCGTCACCCCTGATCAGGCCCGCATCGCCGAAGACGCCGGTGCAGTGGCCGTCATGGCGCTCGAACGGGTGCCTGCCGATATCCGCGCCCAGGGCGGGGTCGCCCGGATGAGCGACCCGGACCTCATCGCCGGGATCCTCGAGGCCGTGTCGATTCCGGTCATGGCCAAGGCGCGCATCGGCCACTTCGTCGAAGCGCAGATCCTGCAGTCCCTCGGCGTGCACTACGTCGACGAATCCGAGGTCCTCTCCCCTGCCGACTACGTCAACCACATCGACAAGCGCGCCTTCGAGGTGCCGTTCGTGTGCGGTGCCACCAACCTCGGCGAGGCGCTGCGCCGCATCAACGAAGGTGCCGACATGATCCGTTCGAAGGGCGAGGCCGGCACCGGCGATGTCTCGGAGGCGACCCGCCACATCCGCACGATCAGCGCTGAGATCCGCCGGCTGTCCGCGCTGAACGAAGATGAGCTCTATGTTGCGGCCAAGGAGCTGCAGGCGCCGTTCGACCTCGTGCGCACCGTCGCCCGCGACGGCCGTCTGCCGGTCGTCACGTTCGTCGCCGGGGGCGTGTCCACCCCTGCTGATGCGGCGATGATGATGCAGCTCGGTGCCGAGGGTGTGTTCGTCGGCTCGGGCATCTTCAAGTCCGGCAACCCGGAGGCACGGGCCAAAGCCGTCGTCACGGCCACGGCGAACTATGACAACCCCGAGGTGCTCGCCGAGGTCTCCCGTGGGCTCGGTGAGGCGATGGTCGGGCTGAACGTCAGCGACCTGCCGGCCCCGCACCGCCTGGCCGAGCGCGGTTGGTGAGACTCAGCGCAGCGCAGCCAGCACCGCACAGCGGCGTCGTTCAGCCGCCGGTGACGGTCCACAGCGTGGTGGACTCACCGGCGGCTGCTGCGAACCAGCGGCCGGTGGCACTCGGCTCGGCATACTGGCCGACATCGTGGGCCTCGGCGTGCTCGGTGCCGTCAAGCGTGAAGAAGTGCACCGCGTCGTTGAGCAGCACCGGGATGAGGCCGAGCTGCGGGAGTGCGCCGTTGCCGCCGAATCCGTAGCTGCCTTCGACCGGATCGAGCGGATCGGCGTCCTCTCCTGCCTCCCAGAGTGTCGATCCGTCAGCGGCGTTGACGGCCCGGACGCCGGCGTCGAGACCGGGCATGATGACCAGCGGCGCGTCGGTGCCGTCGACGGGTGTGTGGAGGCGACCGTACTGCTCGGTGAACAGCCCGAATTCGAAGGCGTCCTCGGAGATGTCGGTGTGCCAGGCCTCGCCGTCGAGCAGTGAGCCGAGCACCAGGATCCGGGAGGCGAACAGCTGGGTGCTCGCGCACACGAAAGTGCCCGCGGCGGTGGAGATGGGCCGGGCGGCACAGTAGTCGACCGGTTCCTCACTGAAGTCGATGCCCGCGGCGAGGTCAGGATCGTCGGCAGTGCTGAGCGGGGTGAGCACCCCAGAGCTCTCCGGCAGGTCCGTCGGCACCGTCAGCAGTGCGGTGCGGGTGACGGACCCGGCGTACGGGTCGTCAGGATCGGCGGTGCCGAAGGCGTAGACAAACGTGCCGGGTGCCGTCTGCGGGTAGATGCCGAAGCCGAGGCCCTGCTCGCCGTACGTGCTGAGGTCGACGGTGGCATGCTGGCCCGATGCCAGGTCGAGGCGGGTGAGGAAGCTGCCGTCGCCATCGCGCCACGGCAGGTAGGCGCGCGTGCGGTCCGGGGTGATCTGCAGGTTCGCCCCGCCCATGGGCTGCGCATCGGCGGCCGCCTGCACGGCCGGCCACGCCGGCTGGCCGGAGGCCGGATCGAGGCCGAGGACCATGGCCTTCTGCTCAGCGCCGGTGCAGCTGCCGCGCTCGGCGTCGATCATCCCGTATTCGAGCAGGATGATCCCGTCCTCGCCCAGTGCGCTCGTTCCGGTGGAGGAGGACGAGTAGTAGTCTCCCGGTTCGGTGCAGCCGAGATCGGCATCGGCAGGCGTATACGTCCAGGCTTCGCTGCCGTCGCCCCAGTCGAGTGCGCGCAGACGGCCGGTCCCGTCATCGACGATGACGGTCTGGCCGTGGGAGTAGGCGGCCACGCTGTCGGGCCGGTCCATATCGACCTGCGCCTGGTGGCTCCACAGCTCGGCACCATCGGCGCCGACGGCGACGAGCCTGCCGCCCATGGCGTCGGCGACCAGCGCCCGGTCGGTGTCGTTGTCGGCCAGCAGGCTGGCGTAGAAGTCGAGGGTGATCGCCTCGCTCAGCTGCGGCGGTTCCGGGGTGCTGGGCGCAGGCGAGCTGCCGGGTGCGTCATCTGCGGCCGTGCATCCGGCGGCCAGTGTGAGAGCGCCGGCGGCGATGAGGGCGAGCGCGGGGCGGGAGAACGGGTGCATGACTGTTCCTTCGCAAGCAGGGACACCGTGATGATCTCCCTGGTGAGCATCCTGTCTTCACTATGCCAGACGGGTCGGACAACGGCGGTGGCGGAGTACGGGAGGCGCCCACCGCCTCGGGCGCGGTGACCGGTGTGTCTGTGACGCGTGCTACGGTGTGGGCAGATGTTCCGGGGACGGTGAGATTCCGTACCGGCGGTGACAGTCCGCGACCCGAACGCCGAAGCCCACACGGGCGGAGGGGTTCGGCTGACTCGGTGCGATTCCGAGACCGACAGTGAAAGTCTGGATGGGAGGAACACACGGTCCAGGGCACCCGTGTCTGCCCGGACCGGCAGCGGCGCACCCGTGTCTGCGCGGACGCCTGCCGCCTGGCTCCCGTCTCCCCGGTAGGAGGAGAGGGAGAATGCACCGCTCATCTGCACCCGCCGCGCCTGCCGCCGGGATCACTGCCCGTGAACGCCGGGCCATGTCCGCTGCCCTCGCCGCCGCCCGCCGCGGCCAGCGCGGGGCCACCCCCGTCGTCGGTGCCGCCGTCATCAGCGCCGACGGGACGATCGTCACCGGCTACCACGCAGGCGCTGGGCACCCGCACGCCGAACCGGCAGCCCTGGCAGCCGCCGTCGCAGCCGGCATCGACCTCGGCACTGCCACGCTCGTCGTCACGCTCGAACCCTGCGCACATGTCGGCCGGACCCCGTCGTGTGCGCACACGATCGTCAGGGCCGGGATCCCGCGCATCGTCTACGCGGCAGCCGACCCGAATCCGGTCGCCGCCGGTGGTGCCGAGGTGCTGCGGGCGGCCGGACGCGAGGTGGTCGCCGGGCTGGCAGCCGATGAGGCGGCTGCACTCAATGACCGGTGGGTGGCCGCACAGCGTGCGTCCCGGCCGTTCGTGACGGCGAAGCTCGCCCAGAGCCTCGACGGGCGGATCGCCGCTGCCGACGGCACCAGTCAGTGGATCACCTCCGAT
The DNA here is from genome assembly GCF_014836885.1 of Brevibacterium gallinarum. Taxonomy (GTDB): domain Bacteria; phylum Actinomycetota; class Actinomycetes; order Actinomycetales; family Brevibacteriaceae; genus Brevibacterium; species Brevibacterium gallinarum. The sequence continues at coordinate 9,310 of NZ_JACSPY010000021.1, read as the reverse complement.
GAGACCCGGTCCCGCGTGCACGCGCTGCGCGCCCGGGTCGATGCCGTCATCGTCGGCACCGGCACCGCCCGGGCCGACAATCCGCGGCTCACCGCCCGCGTCGACGGCCGCGCTGCGGCCCGGCAGCCGGTGCCGGTCGTCATCGGCACCCGCGATCTCGACGCCTCCAGCCACCTCGCCGCCGACCCGCGCACCATCCACCTGCGCACCCACGACCTGCTGCACGCACTGCGGCAGCTGCGGGCCCGCGGGATCGAGCACGTGCTCGTCGAGGGCGGGGCGCACCTGCTCAGCGGCTTCCTGACCGCCGGGCTCGTCGACGAGCTGTTCCTCCACCTCGGCCCGCAGCTGCTCGGCACCGGCGGGCTCGCCGCCACCACCGGCCTTGAGGTGCCGACACTCGCAGCCGCCCCGCGCTTCATCCCCGATGACCTTGCTGCCCCTGCCGCTGCCACGAGCGGGACGGACACCATCCTGCACCTGAGACCGGCACCCGCCGCCCCGGCCCAGGCACCGCCAGCCCCATCCACCACCGACCACAGGAGTCACCACATGTTCACCGGCATCATCGAAGCCACCGGCACCGTCTTATCCGTCACCTCCGTTCCCGGCACCGACACCGCCCGCATCAGCATCAGGGCCGGCAGCCTCATCGACGACCTGCCAGCCGGCGGGTCCCTGGCCGTCAACGGCGTCTGCCTCACCGCCACCCGCACTCCCGCCGACACCGCGCCAGCTGATGAGAACCCGGCCGGCACCTCGGGCCCGGGGGTCTTCACCGCCGACATCATGGGCGAGACGCTGGCGCGCACGAGCCTGGGCGCGCTGCGGGCGGGCGCGCAGGTGAACCTCGAACGCTGCATGCCGGCCAGCGGGCGCTTCGACGGGCACATCGTCCAAGGCCACGTCGACGGGGTCGGGCGGATCAGCGTGTTCGAGGACTGCGGGGCGTGGACGCGGATGCGCATCGAGCTGCCAGCCACGCTCGCCCCGCTGTGCGTGGAGAAGGGTTCGATCGCACTCGACGGCACCTCGCTGACGATCACCGCTGTCTCCCCGGCAGGTGCCGGGCAGCCGTGGTGCGAGGTCGGGCTCATCCCGGCGACCCTGGCCGCGACGACGTTCGGGCAGGCGAGCGTCGGGGACCTCGTCAACATCGAAACCGATGTGCTGGCCAAGTACGCCCAGAGCCTCGCCGGACGGCACGTGCGACGCGCCGATCCCGTGCAGGCGCCGCCGTCGCCGTGGCAGGACAAGCCGTGGGAGACCACCGCAGCCGACGCGTCCCCGGCACGCGGGCTCGACTCGATCGAGGAGGCGATCAGCCGGCTGCGCCGCGGTGTGCCGGCGATCGTCGTCGACGATGCCGACCGCGAGAACGAAGGCGACCTCATCGTGCCGGCCGAGCTGCTGAGCCCGGAGTGGATGGGCTTCATCGTCCGCCACACCTCCGGCGTGGTGTGCGCGCCGATGACCGCTGAGATCGCAGCCCACCTCGATCTGCCGGCCATGACCGCGGTAAACGAGGACCCGAAGGGCACGAACTACACCGTCAGCTGCGATGCCCGCGGCCTGGACACCGGCATCAGCGCCGGTGAGCGCACGACAACCCTGCGCACGCTGGCCGACCCGCAGGCGGGCCCGGAGCAGCTGACCCGGCCGGGGCATGTGTTCCCGCTCATCGCCGCCGCAGGCGGGGTCCGCGAGCGCGCCGGGCACACCGAGGCCGGAGTCGAACTCGCCCGGCTGGCCGGCTGCCGGCCGGTCGCAGCGATCGCCGAGGTCGTCGACGACACCGGCGAGGTCATGCGCCTCGACGCGCTGCTGGCCTTCGGGACCCGGTTCGGGCTGCCGGTCATCTCGATCGCCGACCTGCGCACGTGGCTCGACACGCACACCCCAGCCGCCCACCAGAACTGAACCGGGCACTGCACCGGACACCGCACCGAACACTGAGAGAAGGGATCACATCATGGCATCGAGCGGAGCACCGAGGATGAAGCCGCAGGCCGCACCGGGCACCCGCGTGGCGATCGTCGCCTCCTCCTGGCACACCGAGGTGATGGACGGGCTCCTCGCCGGCGCCCAGCGCGCCCTCGCCGAGGCCGTAGCTGAGACGACCGGGATGGAGGTCAGCGTCTTCCGGGCGCCGGGCAGCTTCGAGCTGCCGCTGCTGGCCCGTGCGGCGGCGGAACGCTTCGACGCCGTCGTCGCACTCGGCGTCGTCATCCGCGGCGGCACCCCGCACTTCGACTACGTCTGCCGGGCCGCCACCGACGGGCTGGCCCAGGTGGCGGCCGAGACCGGCACACCGGTCGGGTTCGGGCTGCTGACCTGCGATGACGACGAGCAGGCCCGCAACCGGGCTGGGCTGCCGGGCTCACGGGAGGACAAGGGACACGAAGCGGCGAGCGCAGCCCTTGCCGCACTCGCCGCTCTGACAGAGATCAGGACCGCCTGAGCGGCCGGGGGTCAGTACCGCATCAGCGCTGCGACGTTCTCGACCCGGCCGTCGGAGATGATGACGATCGTGCCGGAGTTCTGCAGCGTCGACAGGATCGCGGAATCGACATCGCCGCTGCCCTCTGAGGCCGTGAGCGACGGGTTGATGAACAGCGTGTCGACCCGCCCCTCGGCAGCCGCCTCGCGGATGACATCGGTCTGGGTGACGCCGCGGCCGGTGCCCTGCGCATCGGCGAAGCGGGAGTAGGCTGCGTCGTCGCGTTCGGCGAAGGCCGGCATGACGACCTCCCAGGCATCGGCGTGCAGCTGGCCGGGCGTGCGGTCATCGGGGTTGCCGGCGACCATCTCGTCGAGCAGCGCCGGGTAGGTGCACACGGGCTTGAACAGCGGCATCGCCTCAGCCACGGCTGCGAGGATCAGCGGCTGGCTGCGGGCTTTGCCGAGCAGCGTTCCGACGCCTTCGCCGACGGCCTTGACGAACTTCTCGACGAAGATCCGGTCGACCTCTCCGCCGGCGCCGTGGCCGTGGAACATGGCACGGTCACCGCCGATCGACCGGCTCTGCAGCTGCCGCTGCCGCTCATCGGGGTCGACGACGTCGTCCATGCTCTGCGGCACGGTCTCACCGAGGTCGAGTTCGACGATCGAGTCCTTCGTCGCGTCGAACAGGCGCACTTTGTTCCGTGACAGCGCCAGGATGTAGAAGGCATGGGACTGGGCGAGCGCTGGGGCGATCGGGCGGACCGTCATCGAGTCGCCGACGCTGACGTGCTCGGTCAGCGGCACACCGAGCCGGTAGGTCAGCGTCATGCCCTTGGCTGCGTAGAGGGCCAGTCCGTCGGCCTGCTGCCGCCAGAACGGGCCGTCGTTGACGAGGTCGTTGAGCGGGGCGAGGATCTCCTTTGCTTCCTTCGCCTCGACGCCGGCGTCGGCGAGCTTGCGGCCCGCCTCATCGAGCAGTGACTTGAGCCGGGTGGAGGATTCACGGGATTGGTGATCCGCTCGCGATGTCGGCATCAGGATGGTCACCTTGGGTCCTGAGGCCTCAGCCATCCTCTTGAGATCAGTTGGGTCAACGTAGTCAAATGAACCGAGAGTATGAGTGACGTCCATACACAGAGCTTAGCGATGCAGGTCACGCTTGTGAACTGGTGCCAGCAGGCGAGACCTTTTGTTTCTGCTCTCACGACGCCCGTATCCCGCAGATGCGGACTCCGATACGATGGGTATCCGGCCGGTTGCGCGCCTTTCCGCCGTTGTCACGGCATCTGCGCCGGCACCCTGCACCTGAAGGGATGTCACTGTGAAGACCGTTCACCTCAAGACCAAAGAGATCCGCAGCCGCGACGAGCTCGCCGACCTGCTCCAGCAGCTCGCCGACCAGATCGCCGAGGGCACGCTCGTGTTCCGTCAGGGCGCTGAAGAGACCCGGCTGGAGATGCCGAGCTCGGTGCGCCTGTCCGTCGAGGTCGTCGACGAGGACAAGCCGGCGACCGAGCAGAAGCCGAGCAAGGGCACCAAACGCGAGGTGGAGGTCGAGATCTCCTGGCGGGTCGGCGAGGACGGCCCGATCGCAGCCGACGAGCCGCTCACTCTCGGCTGAGCGCTGTGTCCTTCGCGCGGCCGAGTCCGCGCTGCTGCCGGTGGCGTGCCCGCACCTGGAAGAACCGTACAACCGCATAGACCGAACCGATGACCGGGACGAACAGGGCGGCCATGACGGTGAGCGGGTAGCGGGCGGTGTCACCGGGTTCGCGCCGGGTGCCGGCCGCGCAGGCGATGCCGATCAGCCAGATGATGAGCACCGTGCCTTCGGTGAGATTCAGCCCCAACATCGCCGTTTCCTTCCGTCACGTGTCGGTGACGAGCCTACCGCTTAGACGCTGGGTCACCGTTCGGTGACGAAGCCTTCGTCGACCATCCAGCGCAGCGCCACGTCGACGGGGTCGTCGCCGTCGACGTCGACCTGCCGGTTGAGCTCCTGCATCTGCTCGGTGGTGAGCTTCTCGGCGATCGGCGCGTAGACCTCTTCAAGCTGCGGATACTCCTCGAGCGTCTGGGTGAAGAACACGGGGGCTGCGTTGTAGGCGGGGAAGAACTGCCTGTCGTCTTCGAGGACGACGAGGTCCATCGCCTTGATCCGGCCGTCGGTGAGGTAGACGTTGCCGAAGTTGCACTGCCCGGCGGCCGTTGCGGAGTAGATCGGGCCGGCGTCGTAGATGCCGATGTTGTCCTCCGGTGTGCCGTCGGCTTCCCCGCGCGGAATGTCGTAGGCCTCCAGCATCGGGGTGAGCCCGTCGGGCCGGGAGTTGAATTCGGCGGCCACGCAGATCGTGCGGTCCTCCGGCTTCAGGTCTGCCAGCTGCGACATCTTCGTCACCGCGCCGAGCTCGCCGGGGGCGTCGGGCCGGATCGCCATGCCATAGGAGTTGTTGAGCTCGGCAGCCGGGCCCCAGGTCAGGCCGTTGTCCAGGTCGGCGTCGTGGACGGCCTGCCACTGCTCGTGCGGATCGGCGATGCCCTCTTCCTCATTCAGGTAGGTCAGCCAGGCGGTGCCGGTGTACTCCCAGGTCAGGTCGGCCTGCCCGCTCGTCATGAGCTTGCGGGCTGAGACGCTGCCGGGCACGTTCGTGAGGTCCTTGACGCTGAATCCGGCGGCCTCGGCGGCGATGACGGAGATCTTGCCGAGGATGACTGCTTCGGTGAAGTTCTTGCTCGTGACCGTGAAGACCTTCCCGTCGGCGGCACCGGGGATCTCCTCGATCGACCCGGGGCCGACCGGCGGAATGTAGGCGGCCGAGGGCTGCAGTCCGCAGGCACCGAGCGCCAGGGTGCTCAGCAGTGCGATCCCGGCGCCGAGGCGGCCGAGCCTCGTGCGTCTGCGGCTGACCGGGGTGGTGGTCGGGTGGGATGTCATGCCAGTCCCTTCGGCCGTACGGCCAGTTCGACGACGCGTCCGGTCCAGTCGACGACGAGGGCGAGCAGGGCGACGAGGATGGCCCCGGCGATGAGCACCCGGGTGAGGTCGAGGGTCACTCCGGTGGTGATGAGCAGGCCGAGTCCGCCGCCGTTGACGAAGGTCGCCAGGGTGGCGGTGCCGACGAGCAGGACGAGTGCGGTGCGGATGCCGGAGAGCATGACGGGCACTGCAAGCGGCAGTTCGACGCGGAAGAGCACGGCGGCAGCGCTCATGCCCATGCCGCGGCCGGCTTCGATGAGCTGCCGGTCGACCTGGGTGAGGCCGACCATCGTGTTGCGCAGCACCGGCAGCAGCGCGTAGACGACGAGTGCTGCGATGGCGGCTTGCAGGCCGAAGCCGAGCCAGAATCCGAACAGCACGATGATGCCGACAGCCGGGGCGGCCTGGCCGATGTTCGCCACGGCCATGACCGGTCCTGCGGCCCGGCGCAGGGCCGGGCGGGTGAGCAGGATGCCGAGCGGGATCGCCACGGCGAGCACGATGACGGCGGAGACGACGGTGAGCAGCAGGTGCTCCAGCGTCAGCGACCAGACTGCACCGGGCGCCAGAGTCGAGGATTCGACGTCGGTGAGATCCGTGGTCAGCAGCCACCAGATGAGCACGCCGAAGGCCACGACGATGAGCCCGGCCTGCACGAGCAGGTCGCGGATGTCCCGGCGCTGTCCGGCGGTCAGGGTGCTCATGGCCTGTCCCCGTCTGCGCGGTGCGCGCCGGCCGGACGATCGTCAGGCTCACCGGCAGCCGTGTCGCCTGTCGTGTTGCCTGCTGTGTCGTCGGCAATCGCACCGCCTGCCGGGTCGCCGGCAGCCGTGTCGTCACCGGCGTCGCCTGTGTCTGCGGTCGAGTCTTCGCGCTGCTTGGCAGCGATCGCCTCGTCGGTGTTGCGGCCGGTGCGCCCGTCGTCTTCGGGGATCTCGAACTCCTCGGGTTCGTTCTGCCCCAGCGGCGCCTCGGCGGCAGTGTCGTGGGCGCGACCGTTGAGCCCGGAGATGACGTCCATGATCGTGTCGACGGTGACGAGCCCGAGCATCTGGCGGCGCTTTCCGACGACGATCGCCGATGACGTCGTCGTCACGAGCATCGAGTCGAGAGCGTCGTTGAGGGAGGCGCGGTTGTAGACCACCGGCAGGTCCTCATTCACCTGCGTCGGCAGGGTCTCCAAGCGTTCGAGCTGGCTGGCGATGAGCCAGTCGACGGGCCGGTCCTGGTCGTCGACGACGACCACATAGTCCTCTCCTGCCGCCCGCATCGTCTCCACCGCCTCGGCGGCGGGAGCACCAGCACGCACGCGCACCGGCTCGGTCAGCTCGACGTCATCGAGGCGGGACAGGGACAGCTGCTTGAGCCCGGCGCCTGCGCCCATGAAGTCCTCGACGAAGGAGTTCGCCGGCTGGGCGAGGATCCTCTCAGGTGAGTCGTACTGGGCGAGGATGCCGCCTTCGCGGAAGATCACGATCCAGTCGCCGAGCTTGACGGCCTCATCGAAGTCGTGGGTGACGCACACGATCGTCTTCTTCAGCTCGGAGTGGATGGCGATGAGCTCATCCTGCAGCCGCTGCCGGGTGATCGGGTCGACGGCGCCGAAGGGCTCATCCATGAGCAGTACCGGCGGGTCCGCTGCCAGCGCCCGGGCGACACCGACGCGCTGCTGCTGGCCGCCGGAGAGCTCGCGGGGGAACCGGTCGCGGTAGGTGGCCGGGTCGAGGGAGACGAGTTCGAGCAGCTCGTCGACGCGGGCGCGGATCCGGCTGGCGTCCCAGCCGAGCATCCTGGGCACCAGCCCAATGTTCTTGGCCACCGTCATGTGCGGAAACAGCCCGCCGGCCTGGATGACGTAGCCGAGGCGGCGGCGCAGCCTGTCGGCATCGAGGTCGGTGACGTCCTCCCCGTCGATGAGCACCCGGCCGGAGCTGGGTTCGATGAGCCGGTTGATCATCTTCAGCGTCGTCGTCTTCCCGCAGCCCGAGGGCCCGCAGAACATCACGATCGACCCGGCCGGGATCTCCATGTTCAGCCCGTCGACAGCCGGCGGCTTGCCGGAGTCGTAGCGCTTGGTGATCCCCTCCAGGGTGATCGACACGCCCTGGGTGCCCGAATCGTGTTCGGTGCCGGGCGCCTCGGAAGCGGTGGATGCAGTGCGGTGGTTCTCAGACACGGATACCCCTCGGAATGGTCAGACGGCCGACTGCCACAAGCAGCAGGTCGAGGATGAAGGCGAGGATGATGACGCCGACGACGCCGATGACGACGGATTCGAGCGAGTTCGCCCCGCCGAGGCGGTCGAGGCCGGAGAAGATGAAGGCGCCGAGGCCGGGGCCCAGGGAGTAGGCGGCGATCGTCGCGATGCCCATCACCATCTGCCCGGAGACCCGGACGCCGGCGAGGATGACCGGCCAGGCCATCGGCAGTTCGACGGTCAGCAGGGTGCGCATGCGGCTCATGCCGATGCCGCGGGCGGATTCGACGACGTCGTCGGGGATGCCGGAGAGCCCGACGAGGGCGTTGCGCAGGATCGGCAGGGCGGCGTAGAAGGTCACGACGATGACGGCGGGGATGACACCGAAGCCGACCGGGGCGATGAGCAGGCCGACGAGTGCGAACGACGGGATCGTCAGGCCGATCGCGGACACGCTGTTGGCGGCTGCGCTCATGGCCGAGGAGCGGTAGGACAGCACCGCGATGACGACGGCGATGAGGGTGGCGAGCAGGAGGCTCTGGCCCACGAGGCTGAAGTGCTGCCAGGAGGCGAAGAGGATCTGGTCAGAGCGCTGCGTGAAGTACTCCCACACGTGCGTGGCTCCCCTCGGCTGCCGTCAGTGGATCGTGCCTTGACCTGCGAGTCTACACCTGACAGCGGATAACGTCAGTGCGCCTTGCCGGGTGCGGTGTCTGCTGGGGCGGCCTCCGCACCCGAGCCGGGGGTCGCCGTTGCCAGGATGGGGGGGTACCGCTCCCGAGGCGGTGGTCGCCGCTGCCGAGGTGGTCGCTGGGTGGGGTCTGCCGACCCCAACTCAGTGCCCGTCGGGTGTATATCTGCTGGTGAGCGAGTGATGTCAGTGCCTCGTGCTGTGATGGAAGCAAGGCAGGAGAAGCACGGAAGTCAGGAGCACGGAGGAGTGATGGCCATGATCGTGAATCCAGTGGCCGTCACGGGTGCTGCGGAGCCTACTTTCCGGCGTCGCCTCTGGTCAGAGGGCGATGTCAGTGCCTCATGGCGTGATGGAACCACTGCACCGGTAAGCGGAGGGAGGCAGCGGCGATGACAGCGACAGCTGAAGCGCCCGTGTCGGTGTCTGCTGGTGCGTACCGGACGAGGTTCTCAGCGTTCGAAGAATCTCTCAGCGTGCTCGAACGGGCGCACCTGCAGGGCTATGAGGAGATGTTCGGTGTTGTGCTCGAACGGGTGCGTTCCGACAGCCGCGACAACATTGACACGCAGGTCGATGCGTTGCATTTCCTCGCGGGAGTCGGTTCGGCTGAACGTACTGAGACTGCTGCCGAAGTTGATGAGACTGCTGGTGAAGCTGGCGCTTCGGACGCGGCGCGCGCAGAGGCGCTCACCTGGCTGCGGGAGCGCATCGGCACACCGACGCTGACTGCTCTCGCCCACGCCCTCGACGTCACGTCGAGCACCGCATGGTCACGGGTGACCGGCGCTGCCACGGCGTTCATCGGGCTGCCGAAACTCACCGCACGAATTCGGTCCGGCAAGCTCAGCTTTGACCGCTTCACCTACGCAGCAAGCCAGGCCGCCACAATCGACCCGACACTGCTCGGGCAGCTCGATACACTGCTGGTCTCGATCACGGCCACGAAGAAGAGCGTGTACTTCTCGGAGGTCAAGGCCGCGATTGCCGCGCTGGTCAC
>NZ_JACSPY010000020.1:31452-45702 GCF_014836885.1 Brevibacterium gallinarum | reverse complement strand
CGTTACCCACCTCGATACCGGGGGTCTTCTCTGACCTCAAATCCCGTTCACAACCTCCCGAGGAACTACATCTAGGGAGAGTTCGACCCGAGTGGCAGGGGAAAGCGCCACTCGGGTCGATGGGGGGGGAAGGATCGTGGGGACGCGTCAGCTGCGCGTCGGGCCGGCCGGGTCCTCCGGATGCTGCGGGCGCACCGTGACCGGGCGCGCTGTCTCCTCCGGCGTCGAGGCGGTGTCCGCCTCCCGGGACGTGCTCGCCTGGGTGGCCGGGTCGGGCAGGTCGCCGCGGCCGTCGGTGTGGCTGTCGCTGCGATGGGCCTTCTTCTCGGCCTTGGCTGCGCGGCGTTCGCTGCGGCGCTCCTTGCGCTCAGCGCGCCTGCGGCCGATGAACGACAGCGCGAGGATGAGTGCGGAGATCAGCAGCACGATCGCGGCTGCGGCGATGCCGGCATCAACCCAGAACTGGCCGGGGAAGAGCCGGATGAGTGCGTCGTCGACGTAGAACTCCCACGTGCCGGCGTCGAAGAACATCGCGTGGAACTGGGTGAAGAACCGGTCCCAGCCCAGCATCGCCAGCGCTCCGAGGGCGAGGAAGGCGATGATCGTCAGCAGCGCCCCGAAGCGCAGCGCGTGGCGCAGGCCCGGACCATTGGCCCGTGACATGTACAGGCCGAAGAGCAGCATGCCGATCGCGCCGATGACGGCGATCAGGTAGAGCAGGGACACGAGGTCCTTGACGTCTTCCATGTGGGCGATCTCTTCGGGCTGGAAGAGCGGCACCCCGTTAGGCAGCACAACGTCGGAGAGGTAGCGGCTGGAGTCGAAGTTGTTGAGGTAGTCGACAACGTAGGAGCCGTAGTGCAATCGGTCGTCGTTGGTGAAGCCGTAGGCGTCGGCGGGGAAACCGGGCCGCCAGAAGTATGCGAACTTCAGAAACAGGCCCGAGGCGATGATCCTGACGGCCAGGCCCGCGAGCACGAAGGGAGTGGCCAGCGCGATCCAGATCCCGCCGATGATGTCGAGGGCGTTGACACGCCTTCTGGCCGGCTCGTCGACATCGTCATGGGCGTCGTGGTGGCCGCGGGTGCGGATCTGCTGGGTGGGTGCCACGGCCGCGTCCGAGGCGGTGGCACCGGCGGCAGCGCCGGTGCCGGTGGCCGTGGCGCTGGTGGCTGTGCTGGTGTCGGCGTCGATGGGGCGGTGTTCGGCGGTGGCGTGAGGGTCAGGGGTGCTCTGCGCGAAAGCGCGGTCGCGCAGCTCCCGGTTGCGGTGGGCGATCGGGTCGAACTCGACAGTCTCCTCACTCAGCGGCGAACCGGGCGACTCGTCAGTGCCGGACGCGTCAATCGAGAAGGTCTGCTCATCTGCGACGTGCTCGCCGATGTGCGCCTCGCGGTCGTGGCGGCGGGAGCCGGAGGCACCGTCGATCGACTCGGCAGATGATTCCGGCTCGCTGCCGGAGCTCATCCGCCGGGAGAGCAGGTCGTCGGTGTTCTTCGAGTCGTCGATAGCCACGCTCCCATTGTTCGACGGATGAACACTGCGCTAGTGGAGCGACACGCACAAACCGGCAAGTCAGGACGGGTGCGCGGTGTCTGCCGGCCCGCGTCCGGCCATGGGGCTCAGGCCCCGGCTGCGGGTGCAGATCCTGGAGCCACGTTCAGGTCCCGGAGCCGGGTGCAGATTCCGGAGCCGGCTCAGACCCCGAACAGCAGAGCTGCAACCACCACGGCAGGCACCGAGAGGATCGTGGTGATGAACACGGCGTCACGGGCCAGCTGAGCCGAGGCCTTGTACTCCATGGCGTAGATGTAGACGTTCTGCGCCGTCGGCAGGGTCGAGGTCACGACGATGCCCATGAGCATGGGGCCGTCATAACCGAGCAGCACTCCGCCGATGAGCCAGGCGATCAACGGCTGGATGACGAGCTTGGTGACCGTGATGATGACAAGCTGGCGGCGCGAACCGGCCGGCGGGAGCTTCCAACCGTCCTTGAGTGAGATGCCGAAGGCCAGCAGCATGCCCGGCACCGACATCGCCGCGAGCATGCTCACCGGTTCGTGCACCACCTCGGGCAGCCGCCACCCGGTCAGCGAGCCGGCCACGCCGAGGGCGGCGCCGATGACGATCGGGTTGCGCAGCACCATGAGCACCGGTCGCCACCACTGACTGTCGGCCTGTGCCCGGGTGGAGTCGAGCAGCACCATGATGATGGGGCTGAGCAGGATGAGCTGGAAGAGCAGCACCGGGGCGACGAAGCTCAGATCCTTCAGCACATAGGTGGCGATGGGGATGCCGAGATTGCCGATGTTGACATAGCCCGAGGCCATGGCGCTGATCGTCGCCTCACCCAAGCTGCGCCGCCGGGCCCACAGCGTGAAGGCGAAGATCCCGGTGAACACGAGCACCGCCGAGCCGCCGGTGGCCAGCAGGGCAGGGGAGAAGATCGCATCGATGTCCGTCGAGGAGATCGTGACGTAGAGCAGCGCGGGGGTGGCGACGTAGAAGACGACGCGGGCGAGCACCTGCTGGCCGGTCGGGCCGAGCACCCCAGAACGGCCGAGCATGAGGCCAGCGAAGATGACAACGGCGATGACGCCGAAGCCTTCGAGCACATCGAGCACGGTGCGGTCAGTTCCTTCTCTCAGGGGCGTTCATCCGCCCGGCGGATCGTCAGCTGTGCTGCGCGAGTGTGCGACCGGCGCTGACGACGAAACTGCGATCGTGCCCAGGTCTCAGAGTCCAACCCCGGTTTCCAGGTGGAGACTATCGAATCCGATTCCCCTCTGCACACCGCGGTCGCCAAAAAGAACGCATGAGATGAAGCGGGCGGTCACCAGTACGGCACATGCTCGATCTGTACCGGGGCACTGCGCCGGGTGAGGATGGGCGTCAGATGCCGACAGCGTCGTGGAATGGGGATCGCATCGACAGCGCCGAACTGTCAGCCCGGCAGCGTGTGGCGCTCAAGGTCCGCGGCGAAAGCCGGGGCGTCGCTGAGCGTGACGGTGATGAGCGAACCGTCCCGAGACCTGATCTCGAGCCCTGGGCCGCCGCGGGTGATGATCCCCTTATCGCGGACACCCCGAATGCGGTAGCCCCAGCCGAAGAACTCACCCAGGGGCTTCACATCCACGATCCGCACCGATTCGATTTCCGCCACCGCGACAGACAGCCGGGGCCAGCCGAGCAGTGACCCGGCGGTGAACCTCGAATCGTCGAGAGACACCTTGAAGACGCTCGTGGCGAGCGCGAGCCACAACGACGCGATGGTGACGACCGTCAACAGGATGAGGAGCCACGTATCCAGCGCAGTCCAGAGTGCGATCAGAATGACGACGAGCGCGAGCATGGACAGCCAGAGCACCAACTGAATCGGCCAGGCGAGAGAAATGAACGACGTGCGGCGGACCATTGTATTACCTCCGGGGTCCAGTGAATGAGATTCCTCAGCTGGCGACAATAGAGCGTGACGACATGACGCTACCGATTCTGCTGATCGTCCGATAGTGCGCGAAAGTCGTATCGGTTCTCCTTTGACTGTAGCTCCCTTGGTCGCAGTTCCCTACGGCCGTGCGTTCTCCTGCGGCAGACATGCCCGTGATTCCGGGGTCATGTCATCGCGAGCCCGGGGATGAATCGCTGAAATGCAGTGAAGGAAACACTGGTGGCATGCAGTCCGACGATGGACGCGTGGAGTCTTGAACATGTGATGGAGCCTTGAACGTCTGAATGCACGGTGCTGCCGCAGAGCCGAGGGGTTAACCTGGTGGGGATATGTCTGACTCCCGGCCCGACCGCCGGCGCCCCGGCGCGCGCTCGCGCAGCGACCGCCCGCACCGCCCCTCCAAACGACAGCACGCCCAGCGCGCTGCTGCCCGCCAGGCTGCCCGCACCGGCCTCGACATCGCCATCACCTATCCGGCCGAACTTCCCGTCACCGAGCACCGCGACGAGATCGCCGAGGCAATCCGCGCTCACCAGGTCGTCATCATCGCCGGTGAGACCGGTTCGGGAAAGACCACCCAGATACCCAAGATCTGCCTCGAACTCGGTTACGGCATCACCGGGCTCATCGGCCACACCCAGCCCCGCCGCATCGCCACCCGCGCGGTCGCCGCCCGGCTGGCCGACGAACTCGACCAGGAGCTCGGCGCAGGCATCGGCTACCAGGTCCGGTTCACCTCCCAGGTCGCCGACGCCACCCGGGTCAAAGTCATGACCGACGGCATCCTGCTCGCCGAACTCCAGCACGATCGGCAGCTGCACGACTACGAGGTCATCATCATCGATGAGGCCCACGAACGCAGCCTGAATATCGACTTCCTGCTCGGGTCGCTCGCCCGCCTGCTGCCCACCCGGCCCGATCTCAAGGTCATCATCACCTCGGCGACAATCGACCCGGAATCCTTCGCCGAGCACTTCGCCTCCGCTGACGGCCCGGCCCCCATCATCAGCGTGTCCGGGCGGACCTATCCCGTCGAGGTGCGCTACCGGCCGCTGGTCGACGACACCGCCAGCGACGACGACCCTGACGGCCCCGGAGCCGACGGCGACTACGAAGCAGGAGCCGCCGACCAGACCGAGGGGATCCTCGCCGCCGTCGACGAACTCGCCCGCGAAGCCCCCGGCGATATCCTCGTCTTCCTCTCCGGCGAACGCGAGATCCGCGACACCGCCGACGCACTCGCCGCCCACCTGCAGCAGAAGGGACCCCGGTTCGCCGGATGGGAGGTCATCCCGCTGTTCGCCCGGCTGTCAGCCGGGGAGCAGCAGCGCGTGTTCGCACCTCATGACCGGCCGCGCATCGTACTGGCGACCAACGTCGCTGAGACCTCGCTGACGGTGCCGGGCATCAAGTACGTCATCGACGCCGGCACCGCCCGCATCTCGCGGTATTCCAACCGCACGAAGGTCCAGCGGCTGCCGATCGAACGCGTCTCCCAGGCTTCGGCCAACCAGCGCATGGGCCGCTGCGGGCGCACGAGCGAGGGCATCTGCATCCGCCTGTACTCGGAAGACGATTTCGACACCCGCCCTGAGTTCACCGACCCGGAGATCCTGCGCACCAATCTCGCCAGCGTCATCCTGCAGATGATCTCGCTGGGCTTCGCGCAGACCGAGGCCGACATCACCTCGTTTCCGTTTCTGACCCCACCCGAATCGAAGGCGGTGCGCGATGGCCGCGTGCTGCTTGGCGAACTCGGCGCCACCCGCACCGATGGGACCGGCCGGATCCGGCTGACGAAGATCGGCCGGATGCTCGCAAAGCTGCCGATCGACCCGAGGCTTGCCCGCATGGTGCTCGCCGGTGCTGAGGCCGGCTGCGGCGGGGAGGTTGCCGTCATCGTCGCCGGGCTGTCCGTCCAGGACCCGCGCGAACGTCCGGCGGAGGTGCGCGCGCAGGCCGATGAGCTCCACGCCCGCTTCACCGACCGCCACAGCGACTTCCTCACCCTGCTGAATCTGTGGAACCACCTCGAAGACAACGCCGCGGCGCTGTCGTCGTCGAAGCTCCGCAAGCTGTGCAAGGCCGAGTTCATCAACTTCGTGCGGGTGCGCGAATGGCAGGACCTCGTCACCCAGCTGCGCCACCTGCTCGGCGGCGTCGGCGTGAAAATCGACCGCTCCCACTGGCGGCCCGGCAGCGACGACGACACCACCACGCATGCCGGCAGCCGGTCCCGAGGCGGCGGCCGCGACGGCAGGAAGGGCGCGCCGAGTGCCCCGGAAGGGATGGATCCGCATGCCGCGGCCATCCACCGGGCGCTGCTGACCGGCCTGCTGTCAATGATCGGGGTGCGGGCACCGGAACCCAAGCCCCGGCCCGGTGAGCGCCGGCCCAAGCGCCGCGGCTACGACTACCAGGGTGCGCGCGGCACGAAGTTCCAGATCTTCCCCGGCTCCGGGCTGTTCAAGTCCGCTCCCGAGGTCGTCGTCGCCGCCGAACTCGTCGAAACCTCCCGGCTGTGGGCCAGAATGGTCGCCGCCGTCGAACCCGAGTGGATCGTCGAAGCCGCAGGCGAGCTCGTCACCCGTCAGCACTCCGAACCGCACTGGTCGAAGAAGGGCGGGCAGGCGATGGCCTATGAGCGGATCTCGCTCTACGGCGTCACCCTCATCTCCGATCAGCGCATCGGCTACGGGCGCATCGACCCCGAAGCCGCCCGCGACATGTTCATCCGCCACGCGCTCATCGACGGGGAGTGGAACGACCGCCACCCGTTCCTGGCCCGCAACGCCAAGGCCATCGACGAGGCCGAAAGACTCGCCTCCCGGATGCGCGACCACCGGCTGCTGGCCGAAGACGATGTGCTCTTCGACTTCTACGACGACCGGCTGCCGACCACGATCATCTCCGGGGCCCACTTCAACTCGTGGTGGAAGAAGAAGCGCCGCAGCGAACCCGAACTCCTCGACATCGACCCCGAAGCGCTGCTCGCTGACGACTCAGCGGACATGTCCGCCCGGGCAGCCAGCGACTTCCCGCTCACCTGGGCGTTGCCGGACGGCTCGGAGGCGAAGCTGCACTACGCGTATGCACCCGGCCAGGCCACCGACGGGGTGACGGTCGAGCTGCCTGCCGAGGCACTCGCCGACGTCGACACCGACGTGTTCACCTGGCAGGTGCCCGGCCTGCGGCATGAGCTCGTCACCGCGCTCATCCGCTCCCTTCCCAAAGCTAAGCGTCGCTACTTCGTGCCCGCCCCCGATGTCGCCACCGACATCCTCGACGTGCTCGAACCCTATGCCGGACGGCTGCCCGAAGTGCTCGCCGCCGAACTCACCGCCCGCGCCGGGGGAGGAGAGCTCACCGACCTCGTGCCCATCACGGTCGAGGCCAGCGATTTCGACACCGACCGGTTGCCAGCCCACCTCGTCATGGAGTTCACCACCCGGCAGGGGAAGAAGACGAGCCAGCCGACCCGCGATCCCCGCCAGCTCACCACCTCGGCCGCGGCACCGAAACCGACCGAGAAAGCAGCGCAGAAGACGACGTTCACCGAGCGGACCGGCATCCGCGACTGGGACTTCACCCTCGACACCCGGCCGGTGGCCACCGGAAAGGAGACTGAGGTCCAGCCCGGCCTGCGCGATGACCGCGACGCAGTCGCCATCACCGCGTTCTCAACCGCTGAAGAGGCCGCCCGCCGCACCCGCGATGGGCTCATTCGGCTGCTCGTCATCGCCCTGAAGTCCCGCATCGACTACATCGCCGAGCACCTGTCGACGAACGAGAAGCTCGTCCTCGCCGGGCATGCGAAGACCGGATTCGGGGCAGCGAGCCCGCAGACCCGACCCGACCTGCTCAGCTCATGCGCCCGGATCGCTGTCGACCGGCTGCTCGGCTCCGATACGACCGTGCGCACCCGCGAGGAGTTCGACACCGTCTTCCGGCAGATCGACGCAGGCTTCATCACCGAAGCCACCCGGGCTGTGAGCCTCGTCGTCGACATCCTCACCCGCGCCACCGCCGTCGACAAGGCGATCAGCGCCGCCTCCTCACTCACGCTTGTCCAACAGCTGGCCGATGTGCGCAGCTGGCTCATCGACCTCTTGTGCGCTGACGTCTTCGAGATCACCGACGCGGCAGCACTCGCCCGCTTCCCGGTCTACCTGCAGGCAGCCGAACACCGGGTAGCGAAGATGCAGGAGAGCCCAGCCCGTGACCGGCAGCTCATGGACCGCATCAGCGTGGTGGCTGGCAAGATCGAACAGGCCCTGACCAAGGCCTTCCCGAACCTGGCAGATCTGCCGGTTCCGGTCCAGGCGGCAGGCGTGCCCGCTGACTGGGCTGCGGTACTGTGGTCAGTCGAAGAGCTGCGCATCTCCTACTTCGCCCAGCACCTGCCGACCGCGCATCCGGTCAGCGACACCCGCATCCACAAGGCGCTCGCCGCGCTCTAATCTGCTGGGACCAGCCGGGATCAGACGGGTGGGCCGGAGGTGTAGCCGAGGAGCACCCAGCTCAGCGGCAGGGCACCGGCACAGGCGATAGTGCCGAGCGCCCAGCCGATCCGCCACTTCCAGGTGCGGCGCTTGAAGCCGCGCCACAGGCACACGATCGCGCCGATGAGACCGGCTACGCCGAGCAGCGTCATGATGCCCAGGCCGAGGATGTTGAGCGCCGAGGTTCCCATGAGGATGACGTAGTAGGCGATCTGGCCGACCATGAGCGAGAACCGCAGGGACAGCCACACGAGCGGCAGCGAGATGAGCGCGGCGATGACGAGCGGGAGTGCCTTGACGATCTTGTCCCGACGCTCGGGGTCGCGGGCGACCTGCGAGTACTCGGAGTGCTGGTTCATGGAGTCCTCGGAGTCAGAGAAACAGGTCATCGAAAGAGACAGGGAGTGAGCGCCGGCCGACGTGCCAGCGTCATCCCCAAGGTACTAGACTCTCTTGGGTGACTTCCACCGGTGATTACAGCTCTAAGACCATCCGCGAACAGGCCGCCCGCAGGCGCACCTTCGCGGTCATCTCCCATCCTGATGCCGGTAAGTCGACCCTGACCGAGGCGCTGGCCCTGCACGCCCGGGTCATCGGGCAGGCCGGCGCCACCCACGGCAAGGCCGGCCGCCGGGCGACCGTGTCGGACTGGCAGAAGATGGAGCAGGAGCGCGGCATCTCGATCTCCTCAGCCGCCCTGCAGTTCGAGTACCGGGATGCGGTCCTCAACCTCATCGACACCCCCGGTCACGCCGACTTCTCCGAAGACACCTACCGGGTGCTCTCCTCGGTCGACTGCACGATCATGCTCGTCGACGCCGCCAAGGGCCTGGAGACGCAGACGATGAAGCTCTTCGAAGTCTGCGCCCACCGCAACATCCCGATCATCACCGTCATCAACAAGTGGGACCGGCCAGGCCTCGAACCGCTTGAGCTGATGGACGAGATCCGCGAACGCACCGGCATGCTGCCGACCCCGCTGACCTGGCCGGTCGGCGCCTCCGGTGACTTCCGCGGTGTGCTCAACCGGGCGGATGGCACCTACACGAAGTACACCCGCTCCGACGGCGGCGCCTCGATTGCCGGTGAGGAGACGATGGACGCCGAAGCCGCCGAGGCACTCGAAGGCGACGCCTTCACCACCGCGGTTGACGAATCCGATCTGCTGGAGATGGAAGAGCAGAACCACGACCAGGAGTCGTTCCTCGCAGCAAAGTCGACCCCGGTGATGTTCGCTGCTGCCGTGCTGAACTTCGGTGTGCACAAGATCCTCGACACCCTCGTCGACCTCGCCCCGCCGGCCGAACCCCGGCCCGACAAGAACGGCGAGCCCCGCCCGGTCGACGCGCCGTTCTCCGGCTTCGTGTTCAAGGTGCAGGCCGGTATGGACGCCAACCACCGCGACCGGCTGGCCTACATCCGCGTGTGCTCCGGCGTGTTCGAACGCGGTATGGTCGTCACCCATGCCTCGACCGGCAAGCCGTTCGCCACAAAGTACGCCCAGCAGGTCTTCGGCCGCGACCGCGCCGTCATCGACGAAGCCTTCCCCGGTGACGTCGTCGGCCTCGTCAACGCCTCCGCCTTGCGGGTCGGCGACTCGCTGTACCTGGATCAGCCAGTCGAGTTCCCCGGCATCCCGACCTTCTCACCTGAGCACTTCATGGTCATCCGCGCCAAGGACTCCTCGAAGTACAAGCAGTTCCGCCGCGGCATCGAACAGCTCGACCACGAAGGCGTCGTCCAGGTGCTGCGCTCCGACCTGCGCGGCGACCAAGCGCCCGTGCTCGGCGCGGTCGGCCCGATGCAGTTCGAAGTCGCCGAAGACCGCATGGTCCAGGAGTTCAACGCACCCTGCCGGCTCGAGCCGCTGCCTTACACGATCGCCCGCCGCACGACTGAGGAATGTGTGCCGACCCTGGCCCGGGAGCGCTCCGTCGAGGTGCTCTCGCGCTCCGACGGCGAACTGCTGGCACTGTTCTCCGACCGATGGCGGCTGCAGGGCGTCGAACGCCAGCACCCCGATCTCGTCCTCGAACCCCTCGTCGTCTCCTGAACCACCGCCTCGGCGCCGGCGCATCATATGCGCTGGTGAGCATGTGACTGATCTCGCCTCCCAGGAATGGAAGATCATTCAGCTTTGAACCGTTCCAGGAGAGGACTAAGATAGTCATCTGTGCCTTCATAAGGGCTGTCACATCACGAACCCGCTGGACAGGCATACCGCTTCACAACACGAAGGCGTTCATCAGGAAAGGTCGACAACAGTGACAACTCAACCGATTCGCGTCGCAATCGCCGGACTGGGCAACTGCGCAACGTCCCTCGTCGAAGGCGTCACGTACTACGCGGACGCTTCCCCCGAGGACACCATCCCCGGTCTCATGCACGTGAACTTCGGTGACTACCACGTCAGCGATCTCGAGTTCGTCGCTGCCTTCGACGTCGACGCTGCCAAAGTCGGTCGCGACATCGCCGAGGCGATGCGGGCTTCGCAGAACAACACCATCAAGATCTGCGACGTCGAGAACACCGGCGTGAAGGTCCAGCGCGGCCCGACGCTCGACGGGCTCGGCCGCTACTACCGCGAGACGATCACCGAATCCGACGCCGCACCCGTCGACGTCGCCCAGGCGCTGCGCGACGCCCAGGCCGATGTGCTCGTATGCTACCTGCCGGTCGGCTCCCAGGAGGCCACCGAGTACTACGCGCAGGCCGCGCTCGATGCCGGCGTCGCCTTCGTCAACGCCCTGCCGGTGTTCATCGCCGGCACCAAGGAATGGGACGACAAGTTCCGTGCGGCCGGCGTGCCGATCGTCGGTGACGACATCAAGAGCCAGATCGGTGCGACGATCACCCACCGCGTCATGGCGCGCCTGTTCGAAGACCGCGGCGTCGTCCTCGACCGCACCTATCAGCTCAACGTCGGCGGCAATATGGACTTCAAGAACATGCTCGAGCGCGACCGGCTGGAGTCGAAGAAGATCTCCAAGACCCAGGCCGTCACCTCGAACACGTCCGCCGAACTGGCCGCCAAGGACGTCCACATCGGGCCGAGCGACTACGTGCAGTGGCTCGATGACCGCAAGTGGGCGTATGTGCGCCTCGAAGGCCGCAACTTCGGCGATGCTCCGGTCTCGCTGGAGTACAAGCTGGAGGTGTGGGACTCCCCGAACTCCGCCGGCGTCATCATCGACGCGATCCGTGCGGCCAAGATCGGGCTCGACCGCGGGGTCGGCGGTGCGCTCATCTCCGCCTCGTCCTTCTTCATGAAGTCCCCACCCGAGCAGCAGAACGACGAACTGGCCCGCCAGGCCGTCGAGGACTTCATCGCCGGGCGCATCGAACGCTGAACCGGGCGCATCGAACGCTGGAGCGGTCGCGTGACGCGCCGCTGACCGCCATCAACGGGCCCTGCTCGACGGCAGGGCCCGTCGTGGCATCTGGAGACCCGTCGGCTGGAGTGCGGACCCGGCAGTGGGGAGGGCATCGTCTGCGAATGCATCCCATGGCTGTCATTCCTGTGCTGTAGTAGGCTACAAGCCGCGCGTCGAGCCGTCTATGTCTCCGAGCGAAAGATCCCCACCATGTCCACTGCAGCAGCACATCCGGGAAAGCAGAAGTCCGAGGAGGACCTCAGCTGGCTGATGAAGTCGCTGGTCCTCATCGAGAAGGCCGGCAACAAGCTCCCGCACCCCTTCTGGCTGTTTCTCAGCCTTGCCGCCATCGTCATGCTGCTGTCCTGGTGGCTGGCCAGTGCCGGCGTCTCCGCCGTCAATCCGGCAGATGACGAGGAAGTCGCCGTCGTCAACCTGCTCTCGACCGAGAGCCTGCGCGAGATCGTCTCCGGCATCACCGAAAGCTACGTCACCTTCCCTGCGCTGGGACTCGTGCTCGTTGTACTCTTCGGTGTGGCGGTCGCTGAGCAGTCGGGCCTGTTTCCCACCATGATGCGCGCGGCCCTGTCGAACGTCTCCCCGCGGCTGGTCACCCCGGTCGTCGCTCTCGTCGGAGCCGCCGCCTCGATCGCCTCCGACGCCTCCTACATGATCGTCATCCCGCTCGGTGGGCTGGCATTCAAGGCCGTAGGCCGCAACCCGGTCATCGGCTGCGCGGTCGCCTACGCCGCAGTCTCCGGTGGCTACTCCGCCGCCCCGTTCGTCAACAGCCTCGATGCGATCCTCGGCGGCATCTCGACCTCTGCCTCCCACATCATCGACGAAAGCTACACCGTCACCCCGGTGGCGAACCTGTACTTCAACTTCGTCTCCATGTTCGCCGTGGCGCTGGCGATCACGCTGGTGACCGAATTGCTGCTCAACAAGCGCGGTGAGCAGATGGAGCTCACCGAAGAGAACGGCAACAGCACCACCGGCGGAGCCAACGGCTCAGGCGCCGCCGCGACCGCCGCCTCAGCAACGGCCGGCAGCGACGACGGCACCGCCGGCCGCGACGTCCAGGACCAGGACCTCTCCGCCCCGGTCACCGCGATCGAGAAGCGCGGCATGCTCATCACCCTCATCGTCGCGATCATCGGCGTGGCCGCCTGCGTGGCGATCGCGTGGCCTGAGAACTCCTTCCTGCGCGACGCCGACGGCGGCTTCACGATGGAGTCCGGGCTGATGGCCGGCATCGCCCCGATCATCGGCATGGGCTTCTTCGTCCTCGGCATCGTCTACGGCGTCGTCACCGGCAGCATCAAGCACCCCAACGACATCCCGGAGATGATGGTCAAGGGTGTGGCCCCTTTCGTGCAGGTTCTTGTACTGTTCTTCGCCGCCTCCCAGTTCCTGGCGCTGTTCGCGATGTCGAAACTCGGCGTCATCCTCGCCATCCGCGGTGCCGAGTTCTTCCAGAACATCGGCGCAACCACCTTCCTCATCCTCATCGGCGGCTACCTGCTCACCGCGCTCGGCGCCATGTTCATCACCTCCGGTTCAGGCCTGTGGACGCTCATGGCCCCGGTGCTCATCCCGATGTTCATGCTGCTGGGCATCGCCCCGGAGATCACCCAGGCGGTCTACCGCATCGGCGACTCGACGACGAACATCATCTCGCCGATGAGCCCGTACTTCGTCATGATCCTCGGGTTCATCCAGCGCTATAAGAAGGACGCCGGCATCGGCACGCTGCTGTCGCTGACGATCCCGCTGTCCTTTGCGATGTTCATCATCTGGGGCATCCTGTTCTTCATCTGGTGGGCCACCGGCATCCCGATGGGCCCCGGCGCGCAGACCGGCTACGAGATGTGAACCAGGGCAGCTGTCACGCACCCGCTGCCGAGGCGCCGGTAACGGGTGCGTAACAGCTGGTGGCCAGCCTGCGGACTTCAGGAGCTGTCCAGCTTCCTTCGGTACACTTGCGAACAGCGTCGCCGCCGTGCGACAACTCACGCGATACCCGGAGGTAACACGGATGTCCAACCCGCTCGTTCGACGCGGCCTTGAACAGGGAATCAAGGCGGGCAACCAGCCCGCCACCCCAAGCGCCGAAGAGCTCAACTCGATGTACATGCAGCCGTCTGCCGAGCCGCGCCGTCCGGTCGACGAGCGTGTCATGACCTATGACGATGTCCTCATCAAGACCGGCATCTGCTTCGCCGTGCTGCTGCCTGGTGCGGTGCTCGGCTGGTTCATGCCGATCCTCGCGCTGCCGGCGATGCTCGTCGGCCTCGTCCTCGGCCTGATCAACGCGTTCAAGCGCGAACCGAACAAGGGCCTCATCCTGCTCTACGCCGGCGTCCAGGGCGTGTTCCTCGGCGGCATCTCCGGCATCTTCAACGCGCAGTACCAGGGCATCGTCGTCCAGGCCGTGCTCGCCACCCTGTGCGTGTTCGGCCTGATGTTCGCCCTGTTCCGCTTCCGGGTCATCCGGATGAGCGGCAAGATGATGAAGTTCCTCATGCTCGCCGTCGGCGGGTACGCGATCTTCGCGCTCGTGAACTTCGGCTTCGCGATGTTCACCGGCGGTGCGATGAACGCCCGCAACGTCGAGATCACCATCATGGGCATGACCATGCCGCTCGGTGTCGTCATCGGCATCGTCGCCGTCGTGCTCGCCTCGCTCACGCTGGTGGCCGACTTCCAGATGATCGAAGAGGGCGTCAAGCACCGCATCCCGGAGAAGTACTCGTGGATGTGCGCGTTCTCGCTCATGGTGACCCTCATCTGGCTCTACATCGAGATCCTGCGCCTGCTGTCGTACTTCAGGCAGAACTGACCTAAGGTGCTTCCCTCGCTATGAATACCCACGCAGCGGGGGGCCCCCCCCCCCGGCAGTTCGTCGCCGATGCGCGCACGGCTG
>NZ_JACSPY010000020.1:0-31442 GCF_014836885.1 Brevibacterium gallinarum | reverse complement strand
CCCCCACGAGGAGGTCCGCCGTCTTCGCATCCGCATCACATCCCTCGCCTCCTCACCCCACCTTGACCACAGCCTCGACGCCGTGCTCGCCGACGGCCGCACCCGCCGCCAGGCGATCCGCGAGGCACTGTCGTCCCTGGCCGCGCTGAGCCTGGCGACCCGCCCGGTCCGCTCGACCGTGCTCATGGCCGCCACCGGTGCGCACACGGCCTCCGCGCCCGAGGCGCCGGCTGGTTCGGTGCCCGCCGTTCCCGACCTGGGTGACCGGGTGCTTGCCGACCAGCTCGTCGTCCTGCTCCTCGACTGCTCACCTGAGTACGGCGCGAACGCGGCCGTCACCGAGAAGGCCCGCGCCATCGCCGTGCAGCTGAGGCGGGAGCTGTCCTGATCTCCTCGTCCTGACGACAACCTGCCCTGCCGCCGTCGGTGCCGGCATGGCAGACTGGCACCATGACTCGGGTGCTGATCGTCGGAGCAGGAATCATCGGCTTGGCCACGGCCTACCAGCTCGCCCAGCGCGGCGCAGAGGTGACTGTCCTCGACCGCTCAGGCGTGGCCGCCGGTGCCAGTTGGGGCAACGCCGGCTGGGTGTGTCCCGGTCTCGCAACACCTCTGGCCGCACCCGGCGGGTGGCGGCACGGCATCGACGCCGTGACGAAACCGCACGCCCCGCTCACCTTCTCGCGCATCACCCCGGCGCTGACCGTGTTCCTGGCGAAGTTCGCCGCGCAGATGACCGAACGCCGCTTCCACGCCGCACTGCGCGACAATGCCGGCCTCGCACGGCAGGCGCTGCCGGCCTTCGACCGGCTTGCCGATGCCGGCGTCACGAGCCCCGTACACCGGGCCGACTTCACCATCGGCGCCGAGGACAACGACACGATCGTCGACTTCGACGCCGAACTCGACCAGATCGCCGAACTCGGCATCGACGTCGGCAGCTACCGCATCGACCCGGCCACCGTGCCGTTCTTCTCCAACCGCATCACCGCAGCCCTGTGTGTCACCGGACAGGCCTACATCGACCCTGGCGAGTACTGCCAGGCACTTGCCGGACTCGCCGAGCAGACCGGCGTGCAGATCGTCACGGACGCCGAGGTTGTGGCCGGCCATGCGGGCACCGATTCCGTCAGCGTCGTCGACCGCACGGGCCGTGCCTTCACCGCCGATGAGCTCGTCGTCGCCGCCGGCGCGTGGTCTGATGGCGTGCTGCGCGCGATCTGCGGTCGCAGGGCCGCCACCGGCCAGGCCAGCGGCCGCGGCTACTCCTTCACCGTCGACGCCGACCCAGCACACCTGCCCGAGGGCCCCGTCTACCTGCCGGCCCGGCGCGTCGTCCTCACCCCGTACCAGGACGCGATCCGCGTCGCCGGCACAATGGAGTTCGCCGACCCCGACGCCCCACTCCGGCCCGGTCGCATCGAGGCGATCGTCGCCCAGATCTCACCGCTGCTCCACGGCATCGACCTGGCCGACACTCGTGATCATTGGGTGGGCCCGCGCCCGGTCAGCACCGACGGCCGGCCCGTCACCCGCCGCATCGGCGACCGCGTCACCGCCGCCACCGGCCACGGCATGTGGGGAGTGGTCTTCGGGCCGGTCACCGGGGAGATCGTCGCCGAGCAGCTGCTCGGCTCCTGACGGCCGTTCGTGCAGACTCGAGCGCTGTCGATTCCACACGAAAAGCACACGATCGAGCCGATCCGCGTGCATTTCGTGCAGACCCGACGAGTCTGGATTCCTCACGAAGTGCACACACCGTCACCTGCTGCCCGCGCAGCACGCGGGCCGGTCAGGTGAAACCACCCGACCGGCCCGCAAGCTGACTCCTAGCGCGCAGCTAGCACCGCACCGTCACACCAGCGCCCGCCGCAGCGTATCGAGCCCGACCGAGCCCACGGCCAGTGCCCTGGCGTGGAAGTCCTTGAGGCTGAACGATGCGCCGGTCTGTGCCTTGGCCTCGTCGCGGATCTCCTCCCACAGCCGCTGGCCGATCTTGTAGCTCGGGGCCTGACCCGGCCAGCCGAGGTAGCGGTTGAGCTCGAAGGCGAGGAAGCTGCGGTCCATCGCGACATTGTCGGTGAGGAACTGCCAGGCCTTCTTCGCATCCCACGTGCCGCCGCCCACCGACTCCGGAGCCTTCAGCTTCAGATGCACGCCCAGGTCGACGCACACGCGAGCGGCGCGCAGCCGCTGCGAGTCGAGCATGCCCATGTAGTCACCGGGGTCGTCGAGGAACCCGAGGTCGGCCATGAGCCGTTCGGCGTACAGCGCCCAGCCCTCACCGTGTCCGGAGACCCAGCAGGCGTGCCGGCGCCAGTCGTTGAGCTGCTCCTTGAGATACGTCGCCTGCCCGATCTGCAGGTGATGGCCCGGCACACCCTCGTGATAGACGGTCGTCTTCTCCTGCCACGTCGAGAACGTCTCGGTGCCGGCCGGCACTGACCACCACATGCGGCCAGGCCGTGAGAAGTCATCGGTCGGTCCGGTGTAGTAGATCCCGCCGGTGCCATCGGGCAGCACCATGCACTCGATCGTGTGGAGCGGCTCGGGGATCTCGAAGTGCTCCTTCGACAGCTCTCGGGTCGCCTCATCAGCGGTGGCCTGCATCCACTCGCGCAGCGCATCAAGACCGTGCAGCTGCCGGGAGGGATCCTCATCAAGTGCCTTCATCGCCGCGAACACGTCATCGCCGGGTGAGACCTGGGCTGCGGTCTTCTCCTGTTCGGAGTGGATCTGCGCCAGCTGGTCGAGGCCCCACTGGTAGGTCTCCTCGAAGTCGATGTCTGCGCCGAGGAACGTCCGGCTGTGCAGTTCGTACTCCTCGCGGCCGCATGCATCGTCGCTGCCGGCGTGCGGGGCGATCTCGGTGCGCAGGAACTGTGCGAGCTCACCGTAGGCCGACCGCGCCTGCTCGGCACCTTCCTGCAGGGCGGCAGCAAGTGCTTCTGGGACCGAGGCGCCGGTGATAAGGGCATCGAAGTGCCCGCCGGGCTTGGCGGTCTCCTCAGCCTGCTTGGCAGCTTCGGTCACCTGGCGGATCGCTGCGACCCGGCCCTCTTCGCGGCCGGTGGTCAGGGACTCGCGGTAGCCGTCGAGCGCCTCGGGCACCGATGAGAGCTTCGCGGCGATGTGCTCCCAGTCGCCTTCCGAGTCGGTGGGCATGAGGTCGAAGACGTCGCGGATGAGCTGGACGGGGGAGGTGATGACGTTGATATCGCCTAGATGATAGCCGCGTTCGACGGTCTGGATGTCGAGCTCCAGGCGCTCGTGCATCGCATCGATGGTCACCCGGTCGGTGTCGTCGAGGGTCTCGGCGGCGGCCACGGCCTGGTCGAGGGCGGACAGGGTGTTCCTGGCGAGGTCCGCGCGGCGCTGGGCACCGGCGGGGGAGTAGTCATCGAGTTCGTCGATCCGGCCGTCGACTCCCAGCGAGATGCGGAACGAGGGGCTCATGTCGAGTAGGCGGGCAACGTAGTCATTGGCAACGGCGTCGATGCCGCTGGTGGGGCGTGAAAGCTCTGTCATGAGCACCACCCTAACGCCGAAAACAGCCTGCCGCCTGCCCAACCACCCGCAGGATCCGCCGCTGCTGAGGAGGTGGACGTGTCCGTATGGCGGGTGTCGTGTGAATGACACACCGAACGCTTGTTAGAGTCCATTTACATCAGCTTCAAAGGAGATGCTCATGGTTCGCCCCACCACCGTTGGTGCCGTCCTCACCAGCGCAGCGCTCGTCGTCCTCGCCGGCTGCGCGCCCGGCTACGGACGCAGTGCTGACAGCGGTGACGGCACCATCGTCGCCGCCAGCAGCTGCACCAGCCACAGTCTGCGACTGTCCCACCAGTGGCCAGCTGCCCGCGGAGACGGCAGCGACTTCCGCTCCCAACTGGCCGAGGACTTCGCCGAAGAGGTCTCGGAGGCAACCGACGGTGAAGTCAACATCAAGGTGTTCGCCAACGCGACACTATCGAAGCCCAACGACCAGTACGATGCGATGCTCGCAGGCTCCATTGACGGAGCGGTCATGCCGCTCGACTACGCCTCCGGCCATGTGCCCGAATGGTCGATCAGCCTCATGCCGGGATTGGTGCGCAGCCACAAGGAAGCACGCGAGTGGGACGAGGGCCCGATGGGCGAGGCCCTTGACCGCTCGATGCTCGACCATGAGCTCGTCCGCCTCGTCCACGTGTGGAACGCCGGGGGCATCGGGTCGAAGTCCGAGCCGATGCTCACCCCTGACGATGTGCCGCCGGGTGCGACGATGCGTGCAGCCGGCAACTACGTCGAGTACATGCTCCAGGATGCCGGAGCCGGCATCACCAGCCTGCCGAGTTCAGAGATCTACTCAGCCATGCAAACCGGGGTGCTCGATGCGGCGGTGACGTCGGCGAGCTCCTTCGCCTCCTACCGCCTCGAAGAGCTCGTCACCTCCTATGTGTCACCGACGAAGAACACCTTCTGGTTCATGTACGAGCCCTTGGCGCTCACCAAGGGCGCGTTCGAACAGCTGTGCACCGAGCAGCAGGAAGCAGTCCGGCAGGTGGCCGCCGATCTGCAGGAGCGTGCCTACAGCGACTCGGCAGCCGATGACGCCCGGGTCGAGAAGATCTTCCAGGATGCCGGCGTCGATGTCGTGCAGATGGACGATGCTGCCTTCAACGAATGGCTGCCGCTGGCGCGCAAGCAGTGGGAGGCCTTCCGCGAGGACGTGCCCGGCGGCGCCGAGCTCATGGACCTCGCCCAGGAGAACGGACACGGACAGCAATGAGCCACACACCTGTCACCCGCGAACGACCCGGCGGCCAGCCGACGAACGGCCACCCGAAGCCGGCGATCTGCCGGATCGCCGACACTCTGTCCGAGATCGCCGGCCTGATCGCCGGTGCCGCCCTCATCATCGCGACGCTCGTCACCGGCTGGGGCGTCTTCGTCCGCTATGTCCTCAAAGCTCCGACCACGTGGCAGACGGAGACGACGATCTACCTGCTCATTTGTGTCGCCTTCCTCGGAGCCGCCTACGGCGTCAGGCACAACGCCCACGTCGGCGTCGACCTGCTGCCTGAGGCGCTGCCGCTGCGGGGCCGGCTCATCTTGCGCACCGTTACCACAGTGCTGGTGCTCGGGGTCGTCGGCGTCGTCGCTTGGACCGGCTGGACGATGTGGCAGCAGGCCTACGCGCTCGACACCCGCTCGGCCAGCGCCTGGGGCCCGCCTCTGTGGGTGCCGTATGCGTTCCTGCCCCTGGGCATGGCGCTCGTGTTCCTCCAGTACGTCGCCGAACTCATTGAAGCCGTCCTCGCTCTCACCGGCCGCCTCGACCCTGCTCATGTCACCCTGCTCGGCGCCACCGGCGAGGCCGCGGAGATCCAGGCAGAGATCGACGCCCACGCCGCCGAGCAGTCGAGCACTGAGCAACCGGCCTCCGACCAACCGGCCACCTCTCCACCTGAGCATCCCATCGGACGCGGGGAGGAACGCCCATGAGCCCGCTGCTGCAGGGTGGCTTCATCATCCTCATCTCGCTCGTCCTCTTCGCCTCCGGCATGCCGATCGCCTTCGCGCTCGCCATCACGGCACTCGCTGGCATCCTCATCTTCTTAGGCCCCGAGCACACCGAACTGTTCGGCAAGCTCACCTTCGACTCGCTCAACGACTTCGGGCTGCTCGCCATCCCGCTGTTCGTGCTCATGGGCAACCTATTCGGCGGCTCCGCAGCCTCCCGCCAGCTGTTCGTCGCTGGCGAGGCATGGCTGTCCCGGATCCGCGGCGGACTGGCGATGAGCTCGGTCGTGGCCTCGACCGTGTTCGCTGCGATGACCGGCTCCTCACCGGCGACCGCCGCAGCGATCGGCCGGGTCGCAGTTCCGGAGATGCAGGCCCGCGGCTACTCCGGGCGCATTGCCACCGGAGCTGTGGCCGCCGGCGGCACCCTCGGCATCCTCATCCCACCCAGCGTCACCCTCATCCTCTACGGCATCGCCTCCGAGCAGTCGATCGGCCAGCTGTTCGCCGCCGGCATCATCCCCGGCATCGTCATCATGGTGATGTTCTGCATCTGGATCTACATCGCCGTCTCCCGCGAGCAGCGCAGACTCAGCACCGCGCCCGAGGCGCCGGGCGGCACCCGCGTCATCGGTGCCTCGGGCACGGGGCCTGAGACCTGGACGTGGAGCGACCGGTTCACCGCGCTGTTCAAGGTGCTGCCGTTCATCGCACTCGTCGCTGCCGTACTTATCGTCCTCTACCGCGGAATCGCCACCCCGAGCGAAGCGGCAGCGATCGGCGTGCTGCTCGTCGCAGCGCTCGTCATCTTCGCCTACCGCGAGCACAACGGCGCCAAGCTGCTGGGCGTGCTGCGCTCCTCGGTCTCGCAGTCGTCGATGATCCTCATGATCACCGCATTCTCCGCCGTCATCGCCACAGTGCTCAGCTACCTGGAGGTGCCGCAGGAACTCGCTTCGACGATCACCGAACTCGAGCTCAACCGCTGGCTGGTGCTCGTCCTCATCAACATCGTGCTGCTCGTCATGGGCCTGTTCCTGCCGCCGGTGTCGATCATTGTGATGGTCACCCCGATCCTGCTGCCGCTCATCCTCGAACTCGGGTTCGATCCGATCTGGTTCGGCATCATCATGACGATCAACATGGAGATGGGCCTCATCACCCCGCCGGTGGGCCTCAACCTGTTCGTCCTCAAGGGAATCGCCCCGCACATCCGGCTGACAGAGATCCTGCGCGGCTCACTTCCGTACATCGTGGTGCTCGGTCTGGCGATCGTGCTGTTCTCGGCGTTCCCGCAGATCGTCACCTGGCTGCCCGAGGTGCTCTACAGTGAGTAGGTCGCCGAACAGGAGTGCGAGCACAGGCGGCAGATGAGACAGCAGTGATGGAAGGGAGGGAGGCGCGTGGCAGAGCCGAGGCTCTGGACGAAGGACTTCACCGTCGCGATCATCGCCGCCGTGTTCCTCTCCTTCGTCTTCTACCTGCTCATCACCACAATGGCCGGCTACGCCGTCATCCGCTTCGCCGCCTCCGACTCAGCCGCCGGTCTGGCCTCCAGCTCGTTCGTCCTCGGCGCGGTCGCCGCCCGCATGTTCGTCGGCACCATGCTCGACACGCTCGGCCGCTACCGGGTGCTCATCACCGCCTTCACCCTCTCCGCTGTGGCCGGTGCACTCTACCTTCCTGCCGACTCGCTGCCGCTGCTGTTGGCGGTCCGGTTCGTCCACGGCGCGGTGTTCGGCGCCGGGCACACCGCCATCATGGCTGCTGTCCAGGACATCATCCCGCCGTCTCGCCGTGCGGAGGGCACCGGTTACTTCGGCACCTCGACGACCCTGGCGGCAGCGCTCGGCCCGCTCATCGCGATCATCGTTGTACGCGACTACGGCTACCACTGGCTGTTCATCACCTCCTTAGCCTTCACGGTGCTCGGGTTGGTGGCGATCCTGTTCCTGCGCGTGCCCGAACGCGCCGCCGGTGAGCGCGAGCTGCTGAGCTGGCGCAGCTTCCACCCGGTGCGCCTGTTCGACCCCTCGGGCCTGCTCATCGGCTCGGCAGTGCTCACCGCCGGTGTCGCCTACTCCTCGGTCATGACCTTCCTGACCACCTACACAACGAGCATCGGCGTTGCCGATGCCGCACCTGCGTTCTTCCTCGCCTTCGCCGGCTCCTCACTCATCGCCCGGCTCACCCTCGGCCGCATCCAGGACCGCTACGGTGACAACATCGTCGTCTACCCGCTGTACGCCTCGTTCTTCACCGCGATGGTGCTCATCGCCGTCGTCCCGCAGATGTGGACGATCATCCTCGCCGGCGTGCTCGGCGGGGTGGGCTTCGGCACGCTCATGTCCTCAACCCAGGCGATCACCATCCGCCGCGCCGGGCCCACCCGCGTGGGTGTGGCGACCTCGACGTACTTCTTCATGATCGACATCGGCTTCGGGCTCGGACCGGTCGCCCTCGGTGCGCTCATCGCAGCGACCTCGTTCACCACGATGTACGCTGTCGCGGCGCTGCTGGTGGGCGTCAGCGGAGTGCTCTACTGGCTGGTCCACGGACGGTTCGCCGCCCCCGAGGCGGGGGGAGTGCGTCCATGACAGCGCACCCTGGCGCTGGGGCGAGTGCCGCCGCACCGCAGCCGCTGTGGACCGGTCAGTTCCTGCTGGCCTTCGGGATCAACTTCTTCCTCTCCATCTCCTTCTACGTGCTCATCACCTCGATGGCCGGTTACGCCGTTACCGAATTCGGCGCCGGCTCCTCGGTCGCCGGACTGACGGCCAGCGCCTTCATCATCGGGGCTACCCTGGCGCGCATCATCGCCGGGAAGTACCTCGACTTCATCGGCCGGAGGACCTCGGCGATCGCCGCGCTCGTGGTGTTCGTGATCTCTGCTCTGGCGTACGTGGTCGCCGATCAGATCTGGCTGGTCATCGTCATCCGGCTCATCCATGGGGCGGCCTTCGGCTGGGGGTCGAACACCATCACCGCGGTCGCCCAATCGCTCATCCCGCAGTCACGGCGGTCTGAGGGGACGGGCTATTTCGGCACCTCGACGACTCTGTCAGCCGGTCTGGGGCCGTTCCTTGCCGTGTGGCTGTCGGGGGCATACGGTTACACGGCCGTGTTCATCATGTGTGCCGGGCTCTCTGTCATCGGCGTGGTCTTCAGCCTGCTGCTGCGCCCAGCTGAGAGAGCGGTGACGCCGGAGGAACGGGCGCTGAAGTGGCGGCTGAGCTTGGGTACGATCATCGACTACCGCAGTGTGCGCATTGCGACCATCATGCTGCTGGCCGGGTTCTCGTACTCCATTGTGCTCGCCTTCCTCCAGACCTTCGCGAACGAAGAGGACTTCGGTGCGGCGGCCAGCGTGTTCTTCATGGTGTTCTCGGTCGCGATGCTGCTCGGCCGGCTGTTCGTCGGCCGGCTGCAGGACGCCTACGGCGACAATGTCGTCGTCTACCCGCTCATCGTCAGCTTCACCCTCAGCCTCGTCGTCATCGGTCTGGCTCCGGCCGGCTGGGTCGTCATCGCCGCTGCGATCCCGGCCGGGCTGGGCTTCGGTTCGCTCTTTCCCAGTATCCAGGCCATCGCCGTCACCCTGGCCGGGCCCGCCCGGGCAGCGCTGGCGGTCTCGACGTTCTTCATCTTCCTCGACGTGGGCACCGGGCTCGGGCCGGTCATGCTCGGAGCGCTCACCCCGGCCATCGGGCTGCGCGGAGTCTATCTCGTCGCCGCAGCACTCATGGGCGTGGCCCTCGGGTTGTACTGGCTGTTCCACGGGCGTCGCCAGCGCACTTAGGCCAGCGGCCGTGGGCTAACAGGCCCCGATTCGACGCTGACGAGAACTTCATTGATGACAACACTGTCTGAAGGCCGTCGAAGGCAGTTTCACGCACTCTTCCGCCACTGGTCTCTCACCAGCAGATATGACGAATCTTAGCAACACCGACCCTCGAAACTGTGAAGAGTGTCATAGGATGCTGTATGGCTGATCCCGGGCATCGATGACCCGGGCGTGCTCAACGAAGAGAAAGTCACCCATGAAGAACACCCTGCACCGTCTTGGCGCCGGCACGGCCGTCGCCGCCCTCCTAGCCTCCGCCACCAGCGCGGGTGCCGCCTTCGCCGCTCCCGCCGGTGACGTGCTGCTGCTGACAGTTCCGGCCGACGACGTCGAGGAGGCCTCTGAGACGCTCGGCGATCTCGACATCGTCAGCGCAGAAGGCGACAATGTCATCGTCCTCGGCGATCAGGACCTCGCCGAGGAACTGGAGAAGACCGGAGCCTCGGTCACTGCCGAAAACTACGCCGACTCCCTCGGCGCCCGCCCTGCCAGCGCACAGCCGGCTGCACCCGCCCCGGTGCCGGCCAAGCTCAATGCCGCTGACTACGACACGTTCTTCAACGGCTATCGCACCACCAGTGCCTATGCGCAGTTCGCCCAGGACCTCGCATCCCAGTATCCAGAGCTCGTCCAGCACGTCGACTACGGAGATACCTTCCTCAAGCAGCAGGGCCAGGGCGGGCACGACCTCGTCGCCGTGCGCATCACCGCCGACGTCGCCGACCAGCCCGAGTATGCTGACGGGCAGGACGGCAAGCCGCGGTTCTTCCTCGGCGCGCAGACGCACTCGCGTGAGATCATCACCAGCGAGATGGCCTGGCGCTTCGCCACCGAGCTCATCGACGGTTACGGCACCGACGCGCAGATCACCTCGCTGCTCGACTCGACCGAGGTGTGGGTGAGCTTCCAGCACAATCCCGACAGCATCGACGTCGTGGAGCAGGCCTTTGCCGATGGCGTCGACATGACACCGGCCGGTGACGGCAATCCGAACTCCGCCTCAAAGGCGTGGCAGCGCAAGAATCAGAACACCGCAGGGTTCGAAGACACCGGTGCGCCTTGGTCTCGCAGCCAGCCCGGCATTGACCTCAATCGGAACTGGCCCTACGGCTGGGGCGGCGCGTCAACGAGCAGCGATCCGAGCAGCGTCCTCTACAAGGGATCCGCACCGGCGTCCGAACCTGAGGTGGCAGCGCTCAAGGACCTGCTCGAAGACCTCTACGGCACCTACGACGTTGAGACGACGACCGCTGCGCCGGACGAGCGGGCCGGCACCTATATTCACCTGCATTCGTATTCGGACCTCATCCTCTATCCGTATGGTTTCGACAACACTGCAAACCTCCCCAACGCCGACGCATTGATCGCCGGTGCCTTCCGGCAGTCGTTCGGCAACGACTATGCCACCGGTGCACCCGGCGATGTGCTGTACAACGCCTCGGGCGGCGACTTCGACTACGCCTACGGCAAACTCGGCGTACCCGGCTACGTCTACGAGATCGGCACCGCCCGCGAAGGCGGCTTCTTCCCCGGCTTCCAGCGCGCCGATGACTACTGGCAGAAGGTCCGGCCTGGTCTGCGCTTCGCCGCTGAGGCCGCCTACGAGCCCTACACCGCCTCGCTTGGCGGTGTCGTGTCCGAACTGACAGCTGAGCGTCAGGACGACGGGTCCATCATCGTCACCGGCACAGCAACCGATGACGCCTATGGCCAGGACGCAGGGTCGGCTGAGCGCCGGCCGGCAGTCACACAGATCGACGATGTCGAGATCCAGGCCGCGGTCGATCGCACCGCCCTTGATGCCGGGGAGTCGACCGCTCCAGGCGAGCCTGCCGTTGCCGAGGCGGGGGAGACCGTCGACTTCGAAGCCACCATTGCAAAGGAAGGCTCGGAACAGGCCAAATTCGTCTTCGCACGAGCGCGGAACGGATCCGGCGAGTACGGCCCGTGGCAGGCAGTCTTCGTCGATCCAGTGGAGAATGCAGAGTCGCCCTCTCCGGAACCGACCGATTCGGAAACGCCGACACCAGAACCCACCGGCGACCCGTCAGGCGATCCCAGTGACGACCCAACGGATGGCCCCTCTGCCGACCCTTCAGAGGATCCCACGAGCAGCCCATCCGAGGGCCCGGGTGACGACGACGGCAAGCGCAATGATGACGAGTCCTCACGTGACGAAGATGTTCCGAGGCGCGATGACCGTTCGTCGCTGCCGCGCACCGGCGCCGGACTCTGGCCGCTGGCGGCTGGGGCTGTACTGCTCGTCGCAGGCGGGCTCGGAGTCGTGGCTGCGCGCAGGAGAGGCTGAGTCGGTCAGCTGTCCCTCCCTCAGAGCTTGTGATCGGGATCTGAGCTGAAGGACGCCTCACCGAGCGCTTCCAGGTCTCACCAGCCGACCGCGACCAGGCTCTATGGGCCCTGGGAGAGCCACCGCATGTGCGCGGAGACAGCATCCGATTGCAATCACGACCGCAACCCAGCTTCGATTGCCTCCTCACCAGGGAACGAAGCTCAGGCGGCTGCAGTTCAAGAACTCCGGCGCGCCTTAGGCTGCTCTTCAGCTGCCTGACGAACGGCACGACTCCTTCGGCCGGTCGCGTCTCCGAGCGCCTCTCGCCACCGGCGCGCTGCGTCTGCTGATAGCAGCACCCGCGTGCTGGCTTCTGTGCAGACCGAGGCGGGCGCAGGCGCGGTGCGGGGTGGAGAATCAAGGCGGAGTCGTTGGTCTCACTGCATTCTCACCACTTGAGAATGCAGTGAGACTGTCGGAAAATTTAGTGAGACTCTTGTGACTGCGGTCACTTTTCACTAATGTGGGTGGCACTCAATGGTGAGAGGTAGATTCCAATGACGTCCTCTAGCGACACTGTCAATGTTGCTCCTCCTGCAGCATCTGTATCCGAAGCGTCTTCGGCCGACGTGGCCGCCGCTATCCGGGCGCTGCGCAGCAAGGCGCAGCTGACACAGGCCGAGCTGGCCAAACACGCGGGCGTCAGCACTTCATTCATCAGCCAGTTGGAACGCTCCCACACCGATGTCACCATAACGACCCTCAACCGCATCTGCGCGGCACTCGACACGACGATCGGGCACCTTTTCTCCCCACCGGCGCAGCAGCCCGGGCGGATCATACGGAAGGACAGCTATCGCCGCTTCGACTACAACGGCGTCGACAAGTTCGTTCTGACGCGAGAAGAGATGGTTGATGTCGACGTCTGCATGTTCGAGTTTCCCCCAGGATCCAGCACTGGACTGCGCACGCCATCGGGAACGTCACGAACTGAGCTGTGGATCTGCAAGTCGGAGTTCCTCGGTATCGAGCTCGGCGCCGATGTCCACATTCTGCGCGAGGGCGACAGCCTCGACTTCGCCTCCACGCGCCAGAACGTTGTCTACAATCCTGGCCCCAACCCATGTGAGGCCCTGCTCATCATCAAGAACCACCGGTAAGGAGAAGGAGAAGGAAATGAGAAAGAAGGCTCTGGCAGGTTTGGCTCTGACAGTCCCGCTTGTTCTCTCTGCTTGCATGCAAGGAGGCGGAAGCGGGGGCAGTGACCTCAACGAGGATGACTTCAAGAACCCGACGAGCGGGGAGGTCGCCGAGGGCCTGCTCGAAGGCACGACGATGACTTTCGTCTCCTGGGGAGGTGAGTTCCAGAACGGCCAGGTCAAGGCATTCTCCGAACCGTTCTCCGAGATCTCCGGTGCCGAGGTGCTCTCCGACGGCCCCACAGACCCAGCGAAGGTCCAGGCCCAGGTTGAGTCCGGCAACATCGCCTGGGACGTCGTCAACGCTAGTCCGACGATGAATGAGGCATCCTGCGGCGACCAGTTCGAGAAGCTCGATATGAGTCTCATCGACGACTCAAAGATCCCGGAGGGCGCGCCGCGCGGCGAATGCTTCGTGCCTTCCCTCATCTACGTCTACGGCCTCTTCTACAACGCCGACAAGTACGGTGACAACCCGCCTCAGTCCTGGGAAGACTTCTTCGACACCGAGAAGTTCCCGGGCAAACGCGGCGTCGAGGGCCGGCCGAACCCGACCGCCGGAACTTTCGAAGCAGCGCTTTTCGCCGATGGAGTCGAATTCGACTCGATGTACCCGCTCGACACCGAGCGCTCATTGAAGAAGTGGGACACCATCAAGGATGACCTTGTCTACTGGCAGAGCGGCGCCGACCAGACCCAACAGGCGCAGTCCGGAGAAGCAGACATGATCTTCGGATGGAGCGGTCGCATCTTCGAAGCCAACGAGAACGGAGCGAACTTCAAACCGGTCTGGGACAAGGGGTTCCTTGCCTCGGACTCGTTCTCAATTGTGAAGGGCTCGCCCAACCGCCTGGCGTCCTATGCGTACATCAACTACGCACTCGGTGAGCAACAGCAGACCGAAATGGCCGAGCTCACCAGCTACTCGCCAG
This sequence comes from Brevibacterium gallinarum, assembly GCF_014836885.1. Classification (GTDB taxonomy): domain Bacteria; phylum Actinomycetota; class Actinomycetes; order Actinomycetales; family Brevibacteriaceae; genus Brevibacterium; species Brevibacterium gallinarum. The sequence continues at coordinate 17,672 of NZ_JACSPY010000020.1, read as the reverse complement.
TCAACGTCGACTCGAAGCCGAACTTCTCCGAGGCAGCGAAGGAGTTTGATGTCTCCCGTCCCGAGGTTTCTGAGGTGACCGTTCCGCAGAATGCAGAGTACTGGGGACAGAACCGTGACGAGCTCTCAGAGATCTGGAGCGGCTGGCTGAACAACTGACCATTCCAACACCGCTCAGCTGTGTGAACCATTCGGTGCACAGCTGAGCGGCGTAGGAGAACTGTGACAACAGAGAAGGAGGTCGTCGTGAGCACGAGTGCGAACTCGAAGACCTACAGCCTGGCCTGGCCCGCGATGGCGCTCATCGCATTGGCGTTCATCCTGCCAGTTGGAATCATCATCGCGCGGAGCTTTACGGACCCGCAGCTGGGGGTGCAGAACTTCGAGTGGATGATGACCAACGAGACGGCTCAGGGGGTCATCGTGCGGACTGTGTACACCGCATTGCTGGCGACGCTCATCACCGCCGTACTCGCTTATCCGTATGCCTACCTCATGGCGACCACTACCCCGTTGGTCCGGGGCATACTCATGGTCGTCGTCCTGCTGCCCTTCTGGACGTCGATGATGGTCCGCGCGTTCGCATGGATCATCATCCTGCAGCGCAACGGCCTGCTCAACAGCGCACTCGATGCCGTCGGCCTGCCGGCAGTCAGCATCCTGGGCACGAACACTGCCGTGCTCATCGGCATGTGCCAAGTGCTCATGCCCTTCATGGTGCTGCCGATGGTCTCGGTCATGCTCGGCATCGACATGAAGTTGCCCTTGGCTGCCCAGATCATGGGTGCCCCGAAGTGGCGGGCCTTCCTCTCCGTGTACTTTCCGCTCTCGCTGCCCGGTGTCTTTGCTGGCTCGCTGATCGTCTTCATCCTTTCGCTGGGCTTCTACATCACACCCGCGCTGCTCGGCTCCCCGCGTGAGCAGCTCGTGCCCAACGCGCTCTTCACTCAGGTGATCGAACTCCTGGCATGGGGCCGCGGCGGTGCCTTGGCAGTAGCGCTGCTCCTGCTGGTCGGTGCGGTGTTCCTGCTGCTCTTCCTCATCGCACGCGTCTTCGGAGTCAGAATCGGAAAGGTCGGAGGTATGGGATTGTGAGTAAGTCACGGATCTTCCTGTGGGTCGCCAGCGTGTTCGTCGGCCTCTGGCTGGTGGCACCGACACTGGTCGTCATTCCCATGAGCTTCAACGAACAGCGGTCGTTGGCGTTCCCGCCCAAGGGATTCTCCCTGCGCTGGTACGAGAACTTCTTCGCCAGCTCCCAGTGGCTGGGCGGATTGCTCAACTCTGTGCAGATCGCGATCCTCACCGCGATCATCGCCACCGTCATCGGCACCCTGGCCGCCTACGGTCTGTCGAAGGTCTCCGGTATTCGGGAGGCCTTTGGGCGCAACTTCCTCATCCTTCCAATGCTCATCCCATCCGTCATCTTCGGTGTCGGTCTCTATGGTTTGTTCCTGCGTATCGGGCTCGTCGGCACCCTGCCCGGTTTCCTGCTGGCCCACACCGTGCTGGCCGTTCCCTACGTCGTCGTCACGGTCGGCTCAACGCTGGCCGCCTACGACGTTCAGCTGGAGCGTGCTGCCTGGATCTGCGGAGCCAGCAAGCCGCGCGCCTTCATGACCGTCACGGTGCCAGCGCTGCTGCCTGGCATCCTGTCTGGAGCGTTCTTCGCCTTCATCACCTCCTTCGACGAGGTCGTGGTGTCGACGTTCATCTCCAGTCCCTACTTGCAGACCCTGCCGGTCCGCATGTTCTCCGGGCTGCAGCGCGAGGTTGACCCCACCATTGCTGCAGCCGCCACTCTCATCATGATCACCACCACCGCTGCGGCATTGGGCTCGATCCTGTCGCAACAACTGAGGAGGAATCGCCGATGACCCACAGGACTACCGGCGCTGCCCTGGCTCTAGAGAGCATCACGAAACGCTACGGATCTGTGACTGCAGCCGGAGACATCACCATCGACGTCGAACCAGGCGAGTTCGTTTCCCTGCTCGGGCCCAGCGGTTCGGGAAAGACGACGACGCTCAACATGATCGCCGGTTTCGACGAGCCCACCTCCGGGCGTATCAGGATCAACGGTTCGGACATCACCGACATCCCGATCCACAAGCGCAATATCGGTATGGTCTTCCAGGGTTACGCGCTGTTCCCTCACATGACCGTGGAGAAGAACGTTGAATATCCTCTCAAGCAACACGGCTTCGACAAGCAGGCTCGCGAAGCAGCCGTCGCCCGTGCCCTGGAGACCGTCGATCTGACCCAGTACCGCACCCGCACACCCGCCCAGCTTTCAGGCGGACAGCGACAGCGTGTGGCACTGGCCCGCGCGATCGCCTACGACCCACCGCTGCTGCTCATGGATGAGCCGCTCAGCGCCCTGGACAAGGCCCTGCGTGAGGGCCTGCAGTCTGAAATCCGTCGCATCCACCGCGAACTGGGCACCACCGTCATCTACGTCACCCACGACCAGGATGAAGCACTCGCCCTGTCCGACCGGATCGTTGTCTTCAACCACGGCCGTATCCAGCAGATCGGCAGCCCTGCAGAGCTGTATTCCGACCCAGCGAACGACTTCGTCTCCCGGTTCCTCGGCGAATCTATCCACATCGCGGGGCAAGTGGAGCGCACCGACTCCGGCAGCGTCTTCACTTCCGGTCAGACGGCATTCCCGGTTGAGGCCGACTACACCGGCAGTGCCGAACTCATGATCCGTCCTGAAAGCGTCACCATCGTGCCCGATGCGGCAGCTGTTGGCCCCGGCCAACCCTTGGTCCCAGCACGCGTGACGGACACGGTGTTCGTCGGCCATTCAGTCAAGCACTCGGTGGAGGCCGAACACGGCGGCGGTGTCGTTCGCACCAGCAGCCATAAGGCACCCACTATCGACATCGGCGACGAGGTGTTCCTCACCTGGGATCCCGAGGACGTTCGTGTCCTCGAAACCACTGCAGCGACAGTCACAACGGAGGGAGAGCAATGAAGAACGGCAACGGGTCATTCTGGCTCGATTCGACCAGGAGCCTCGCACGTCGGCGTGAGCGGCTCGAAGGCGATGTGCACGCTGATGTCGTCATCGTCGGAGCTGGGTACACAGGGCTGTGGACGGCGTACTGGCTGAAGAGGAATGACCCGGCACTCGACGTCGTCGTCCTCGACCAGGAGTACGTCGGCTTCGGCGCTTCGGGCCGCAACGGCGGATGGATCACCGGCAAGACCGTCGGCCTGCGCAAGAACCTCATCTCGGACACTGTCAGCCGTGAGGCAGTCGCTGCAATGGAGCGCGTCTGCCACCAGGCGGTCTACGAGATCGACGACCTCATGAAGTCGGAGAACAAGGACATCGACGCTCACCGCGGCGGATGGATGCAGATCGCGCGCACCGACTCCGAACTCGAACGCCTCAAGGCACACGTCACCGCAGATCGCGCCTGGGGATTCAACGAAGACGAATTGCGCCTTATGGATGCCGAGGAGACCTATTCCCGTGTTCACGTCTCAGGCGTCACCGGCGGCATCTTCAGCCCGTACTCCGTGAAGTGCAACCCTGCCAAGCTGGCGTATGCGATCGCAGAGCTGTGCGAGGACATGGGAGTCACGATCTACGAGAACACCCATGTCGAGGACATCACCCACGGCGACTGCCGTACCAGCCGCGGGCATGCTTTCGGTAAGCTCGTCGTTCTCGCCACTGAGGGCTATACTTCGGCGATGCCGGGCATGAAGCGCGAGCTGCTGCCGATGATCTCCTCGATGGTCGTGACTGAGCCGCTGAGTGCTGAGGCGTGGCAGGAGATCGGCTGGGACGGCTACGAGTGCATGTCCGGCGCCCAGCACATGTACTTCTACTCCCAGCGCACCGCAGACGACCGGATCGCGATCGGCGGGCGCGGGATCCCGTACTTCTGGGGATCGCAGTTCGACAGGAATGGTGAACTCGACCGCAACACCATCCAGCAGCTCACCGACACCCTGCGCGGCCTGTTCCCGACCGTGCCGATGGAGTTCGCCCACGCGTGGCGGGGCATTCTCGGTGTGCCGCGCGATTGGTCGCCGTTCGTCGACGTCAACCGCAGCACCCGGCTTGTGCGCGTCGGCGGTTACGCAGGCCAGGGCGTCACCGCTGCGTATGTGGCCGGCCGCACCGTGGCCGATATCGCGACGGAGAAGTCCAGTGGCCTGACGACCTCCTCGTGGGTGCGCAAGGTTCCGCGCAACTGGGAGCCGGAGCCGCTGCGCTGGATCGGCTCACGCGCAGTGCAGACGCTGTACCAGTTCGCTGACAACATCGAACACCGCCGCGGCGGCACGGAGACGTCGTTCTTCGGCAAGGCAGCCAACATCGTCGCCGGAAGGAACTGAGCGCAGCCGGTGCCGGGCACCCTGCCCGGCACCGGCTGGAGGGATGAAGTGAAATGGTGAAGCTCTGTGTCATCGACCGTACCGACGGTGCTGATGATCCGCGCATCGGGCAGCTGGAGAGTCGCTGCCGGTTGCAGCGCATCCTGCCGGATCAGCTGCCGGAGATCTTGCCCGATACCGAGGTGGCGTTCGTTCGCGCCGGCTATTGGAAGGAGATCGATAGGCTGCTCGATCTGGCACCGGGGCTGCGCTGGGTGCACGTCACCATGGCCGGTGTCGAGCATCTGATGACGGAGAAGCTCGCCGCTTCCGAAGTGGTGCTCACCAATTCGCAGGGCGTGCTCGATGCTGCGATCGCCGACTTCACCGTTGCCGCAGTGCTCATGTGGTCCAAGGGCCTCGTCCGCTCGGCTTACGACACGCGGCAGCGTAGGGCCGACTACCGCGAACCGCTCGGCAACGAAGAGCTCACCGCGCTCATTATTGGAGCTGGTGGCATCGGCACCGCCTGTGCCCGCGCGCTTAAGCACATCGGTGTGCCCATGGTCGCCGGCGTCCGGCGCTCCTCCCGGCCGTTGGATCCGGTGTTCGGCGAAGCCCTGCAGTTCGCTGACCTGCCCGAGGTGATCGGCGGGTACTCGGTCGTCGTCGCGGCTCTGCCGGCCACCGCGGAGACCACTGGCATGCTCAACGCCGCTCTCCTCGACGCGCTCGCGCCGAAGTCTGTGTTCGTCAACGTCGGCCGCGGCGTGACTGCTGACAATGTCGCACTGGCGCGGGCGATGCACGCCCGGCCTGAGGCAGCTGCCATCCTCGACGTCACGGATCCCGAGCCGCTGCCTGCCGACCATCCGCTGTGGGATTGTCCGAATGTCGTCATCTCTCCGCACATGTCCGGCGACACCACCGACCGGCATGCGAAGTTCACAGATCTCTTCCTGGAGAACTTGTGCAGTTACGAAGCCGGCCAGGGCCTCCTCAACCGCATCGATCTAGCCTCCGGCTACGGTGCCGATCCACGACACTAAGCAAATGCGCTGACGCTGGTCTCACACCGATGCCGAATCTTCAGCCATAATCGGATGCATGACTGCGATGGCGTTTGATGAGGTCTTTGATCGACTGTACTTCTCCACAGAGGATAAAACCGAGCGGGGTCGAAGTTCGAACGCCTTTTGGAGTCCTACCTCCAGACCGAACCCAAATATGCGGATCAGTTCTCGAAGGTGTGGCGGTGGATGGACTGGCCTGGCCGCAACGGACTGGTGGACACCGGCGTAGACCTTGTCGCAGAAGACCGCTACACTGGCGAACTGGTGGCCATTCAGGCGAAGTTCTTCGACCCTGAGCGCTCGCTGCAGAAGGCCAACATCGACTCCTTCTTCACCGAGCTCGGCAGGGATGCTTTCTCGCGCGGAATGATCATCACTTCCACGGACAAGTGGTCGAAGCATGCCGAGGACGCGCTGCGTGATCAGTCTAAAGAAGTCCAGCGTGTACGGCTGAAAGACTTCGCTGAATCCACCATCGACTGGTCGATCTTCGACTTCAACCAACCAGAAGTTCTTGTCGCCAAGCCGGCCAAGCAGCTGCGGAAGTATCAGCGCGAAGCGATCGACGATGTTATCTCCGGCTTCCAAACCCATGATCGCGGAAAGCTCATCATGGCCTGTGGGACTGGCAAGACCTTCACCGCATTATCCCTGGTGGAGGAATTCGTCAAGCCCGGCGGCACTGTGCTGTTCCTTGTCCCGTCGATCGCGTTGCTGTAGCAGACCCTCAATGAATGGGCGGCACAGGCCGGGGTTCCTCTGCGACCGCTGGCGGTGTGTTCGGATACCTCGGTGGGACGAAAGCAGAACGAAGACGTCTCCTCGCATGACCTGGGCTTCCCCGTCACCACCGACCCGGAGGTCCTCGTACAGAGGTTCGAGCTCGGCCACAGCGATGATGCGATCACCGTTGTGTTCTCCACCTATCAGTCCATCGACGTCATTCACGCCGCCCAACAGGGTATCTCCCAGCAGGAAGCAGCCGGGCAGCACTCCGCCGCGCCAGCCCACACTAGCCGCCTGCCGGAGTTCGACCTGGTCATCTGCGATGAGGCTCACCGCACTACGGGCATCTCTCAACCCGGAGCAGATGATTCCGCGTTTGTCCGCGTCCACGACAACGCTTTCATTCAGGCAGCCAAGCGCCTCTATATGACGGCCACTCCCAGGATCTACGTCGAAGACTCCCGGGCGAAGGCCGCGCAGGACGGCGTGAAGATGTACTCCATGGATGACGAGTCCCAGTACGGCCCGGAGTTCCACCACCTGGGTTTCGGCCGAGTTGTCGAGCTGGGCCACCTTTCTGATTACAAGGTGCTCATCCTGGCCGTCGATGAAGGATCAGTTGCCTCATCCTTCCAGCAGCTGCTTTCCGAAGACGGCGACCTCAACTTGGACGATGTCGCCAGGATCGTGGGCTGCTGGAACGGGCTCTCCAAGCGCGGCGTCAATGGCACGCGCCTGTCCATCACGGACGACGCTCCCATGAATCGTGCGGTGGCCTTTGCTCGCAACATCAAGGAGTCCAAAGCCATTGCAGACCAGTTTGAAAAAGTCGGCCAAGAACTCCTGGTCAGCCGCAGCGATGCCCAGTCCGCCCTGGAGATGCAGGCACAGCATGTTGACGGCACCTTCAACGTCCTTGAGCGCTCCCGCTGCCTGGATTGGCTGCAGATCTTGGACTCCGGCAGCCTCTCCACCATTGAGTGGCAGCGCATCACGCCGAACGACTACGGCGACGGGATCAACCAGCGAGACCCTCACTATGAGCAATATCCGCTTATAGGTGACAAACGGACTAATACAAAGGAAACTATTTTTGATGTTTATGGCCGTGGGATCGAAGCGGGGCGTGATGCGTGGGTATACAGCAGCCTTAAGGCCGAGGTTTCGACAAACATTGCGCGAATGATTGATTTCTACAACAGCGAGGTTGATCGCTGGGTCAGTGCAGGGTCTCCACTTCCCGCTGAAGACTTTATTGATTTTGATCCTCAAAAAATTAGCTGGACGCTGAGTCTTCGAAATGCCTTGAGGCAGAGAAAGAAGCTGTCGTTCTCGGAGGAAAAAATTCGAGTCGGACTCTACCGGCCGTTTAATCGACAGTATGGGTATTTTGATAGGCTTATTAATCATGCTCCAGGTATTACGCCAGGGTTATTCTCGGGTTCAGAGTCGGATAACTTTGGGTTCTATCTGACCTCTCCTTCGACGCATTACCCGTCATTCTCGGTTATCGCGACTGATTTGATTCCAGATCTCCACTTGCACGATACGGGACAGCTCTTTGCACGATATGCCTACCGGGACCTCGGCGACGACGGCCTGTTCACAGGCAGGCAGAAGGTCGACAACATCACCGACTGGGCGCTGAGCCAGTATCAGGCTGCCTACGGTGCTGATGTCAGCAAGGACGATATCTTCTTCTATGTGTACGGGCTGCTGCACTCGGAGGAGTACCGCACTCGCTATGCTGCTGACTTGCGCAAAGCCCTGCCCAGGATCCCGCAGGTGCCAGGTAAGGAGCGGTTCGATGCATTTGTGAAGGCGGGCCGGCAGCTCAGCCGGATCCACATCGGCTACGAGGACGTGCAGCCGTACCCGCTGACTGCGGAGCTGGCGACGGTGCTGCCGGAGGACGAGTACGAACTCTATGCGGTGACGAAGATGCGCTACGGCGGCAAGGCCGGCGCGTGGGATAAGACGACCATCCGGTACAATCCGTACATCACGATCACCGGGATTCCGGAGGAAGCGCAGCGGTACATGCTCGGGTCAAGGTCGGGCCTGGACTGGATTCTGGAGCGCTACAAGATCTCGGCTCACAAAGCGTCGGGGATCGTCAACGACCCCAACGATTGGTCACGCGAGCACGGGCAGCCCCGATACATCATCGACCTCATCGGAAAGATCACCGCCGTGAGTCTTGAGACCATGGAGATCGTCGACAACCTGCCCGATTTGGGTGATTCCACAGGAACAGAATGATCGTTCCTCTATCCGGCGTCACGACTCCCCGGATGCGGTGGATTCCGTTCTATAACGTCGTCCCCATCGCAGTCGGGGGAACGCCTTCTCGGGGCGACAGGCTCGTCTGCACGCTTAAGACGATCGCAGCACTGATGACGGTCTGTAGGATCGACGGCGCGGGGTTTGCCTGAGCGCCCGGTTCTTGAGCCGACGGCACATGGATGAACCCAGTCCGTGTGTTCATGCCCGCTGACTGTGCGTGTTCAGCAGCCGCGTATGCCACCGCATTGCACACGTACGTCCCAGCCGAGTTCGACAGGCTCGCCGGGATTCCCTCATCCTTGAGCGCCTGCACGATCGCCTTGTTCGGCAGCGTAAGGAAATGCGCGGCTGGCCCTCCCCCGACGACAGGCTCGTCGATCGGCTGGGCGCCGGCGTTATCTGGGATCGGGGCGTCCATGACGTTGATGGCCACACGCTCGGGAGTGATCTCCGTCCGTCCTGCCGCCAGCCCCAGGCTGATGACGGTGTGCGGCTGGTGGTCGTCCATGAGCTCACGGACCCGCTTCGTCGCAGCTTCGAACTCCACTGGCAGCACTTCGGTGACGACACCGGGGCATTCGCGAGCGACCGCCTCGGCGGCGGCGATCGTAGGGTTCGCGTCATGCTCGCCGAACGGTTCGAAAGCCGTTACGAGCACACCCTCATAGGCCAACTGCTCGCCTGCCATCAGCGGCGCCGCCAGCTGGCCGGCATCGGCCGGCGCACCTTCCGCCTGGGGTCGGCGAACCCACCGGCCCTCCTCACCGGCTCCTCGGCAGCGGCACCGGCCAGCTGGCGCACCGCAACCAACGCGGCCGCCACGGCGGCACGGGCCAAGCGCCGCTCCTCATCAGGGGAGAGGAGAGCGCCAGCGGGTCGCTTGTCGACGGTGACCTCGATGCCGTCGAGATCCCCGTCGGTGGGAGTGATCGGCTGATCTGCGTGCTCGCCAGTCACAGCGGGATGTTTCCGTGCTTGCGGGCCGGTGGATCGACGTGCTTGTTCTTCAGCGCGCGCAGCCCGCGGACGATCCGCTCGCGGGTCTCACTCGGCTTGATGACCGCGTCGATGTAACCCTCTTCGGCGGCCTTGTACGGATTCAGCAGCGCGTCCTCGTAGTCCTGGATGAGCTCATCGCGCAGCGCGTCGACGTCCTCACCGGCCTCGCCAGCGGCCTTGAGCTTGCGGCGGTAGACGATGTTGGCAGCCCCCTGTGCACCCATGACCGCAATCTGCGCGCTCGGCCACGCGAGGTTGAGGTCAGCACCCAGCTGCTTGGAGCCCATGACGCAGTACGCGCCGCCGTAGGCCTTGCGGGTGATGACGGTGATGAGCGGCACGGTCGCCTCACCGTAGGCGTAGATGAGCTTCGCACCGCGGCGGATGATGCCGCCGAGCTCCTGGTCGGTGCCGGGCAGGAACCCGGGCACGTCGACGAATGTGAGGATCGGGATGTTGAAGGCATCGCACAGCCGCACGAACCGGGCGGCCTTCTCTGAGGCGTCGATGTCGAGCGTGCCGGCCAGCTGCATCGGCTGGTTGGCGATGACACCGACCGTGGTTCCTTCGACGCGGCCGAACCCGGTGCACACATTCGGAGCGAACAGCTCGGAGATCTCCAGGAACTCACCCTCATCGAGCACCCTGGTGACGACATCGAGGATGTCATAGGGCTGCGAGGGCGAATCCGGCATCAGCTCATCAAGGGCCAGATCCTCATCATCAACGGTCAGATCGGCCGGGGCGTCGAAGTCCTGGGCGTCATCGAGGTTGTTCTGCGGCAGGAAGGAGAGCAGATCGCACACGAAGTTCAGCGCATCGGTCTCATCGGCTGCCAGGTAGTGGGCGTTGCCGGACACCGAGTTGTGGGTCCGCCCACCGCCGAGCTCCTCATGGCCGACGTCCTCACCGGTGACGGTCTTGATGACGTCGGGGCCGGTGATGTACATGTGGCTGGTCCCATCGACCATGATCGTGACATCGGTCAGCGCAGGGGAGTAGACCGCACCACCGGCAGACGGGCCCATGATGAGCGAGATCTGCGGGATGACACCAGACGATGCGACGTTCCACTTGAAGATCTCAGCGAACAGTGCAATCGAGCCCACACCTTCCTGAATGCGGGCACCACCGGAGTCGTTGATGCCGATGATCGGGCAGCCGAGCTTGAGTGCGAGCTTCTGCACCTTGACGATCTTGCGACCATTCGCCTCTGCCAGTGACCCGCCGAGCACCGTGAAGTCGTGGGCGAACACCGCCACCGTTCGTCCGTCGATCGTGCCGAGACCGCAGACCACGCCATCGCCGTCGGGCCGGTTGGTCTCCATCCCGAACTGCGTGTTGTGGTGGCGGACGAACTCGTCGATCTCCTGGAACGACCCGTCATCGAGCAGCTGGTCGATGCGCTCGCGGGCAGTCTGCTTGCCTCGCTTGTGCTGATTGGCAACGGCACGCTCGTTTCCGGCATGCGCGGCCTGACGACGGGATTCGAACGCGGCGATGCGTTCGGCGGTGGTACGCGGCACAGTGCTTTCGGTCATGGCACTAATGTACCGCCCGCCTCCTGCGTTGTGCGAAGCCGCCAAAAGCCATACAGTGATCTGGTGCACACCGTTCCTTCCCGCCCTTCTTTTGATATCCCTGCCCTGCGATCCGCGCTCGCCCGCGCCGAGGTCACCGTCCCGCGCATCGAGTGGCCAGCCGCCTGCCCATCGACCAATGATGCGCTCGTCGAGGCGATCGCCACCGCTCCCGAGGCGTGGGCTGACTATGCCGTCTACGGCACCGATCATCAGACCGCCGGCCACGGCCGGCTCGGTCGCACCTGGACCGTCCCGGCTGCTGCCAGCCTGACGTTCTCGACCGTCATGCGGGTGCCGGTGGGGTTCGATTTGGCCGGCCTGGGCTGGCTGCCGCTCATCGCGGGCTGGGCCGTCGCCGAGGCGGTGGGAACCGCCGGTGTCGATGCGCAGGTGAAATGGCCCAATGACGTACTCGTTGACGGGAAGAAGATCTGCGGGATCCTCACCCGCGCCACCCAGCTGCCTGCGGCCGATGCGGCCGAGATGGCCGTGATCCTCGGCATCGGCATCAACGTCGACATGACCGCAGACGAACTCCCGGTCGAGACTGCCACCTCGCTGACGCTGGCCGGCGGGTCGATCTCCCGGGAGGTGCTGCTGGCCGAGGTGCTGCGCCGTGTGCACCAGGCGACCCCGTTCCTGCTGGGCTCCTCAACCGCCGAGGCGTTCTCCCAGTCCGTGGCCGCTGACGAGATCCGCAACCGCATGGCCACCCTCGGCATGGATGTCCGCGCCGAGTTGCCCGGCGGCACCCAGGTGCGCGGGCGCGCCGTCGGCGTCGATGCTGGCGGCAACCTCATCATCGACACCGGTCACGGCCGCGAGGTGGTCAGCGCCGGCGACGTCACCCACCTGAGGCCGGCCCGATGACCGAAACGCCCAACGCCGACGAGAACCTCGCCTCTGAGGAACTCGGCGACGAGGCGCTCGACGCTGTCGCCGCAGCTGCCCAGGAGGCCTTCGCCGCCCGACTGGCGGGATCCCGGCCCATACCCGAGACCGTCGACGAATCGATCGTCGACGAGCGGGAGAAGGCCGAGATCGAGGACACGATCTACCACCTGCGCTCAGCAGCCCAGAAGCTTGAGGAGAGTCTGCTCGGCGGCAAGCGCGTGCTCACCCGCAAGGAGGTCGCCCAACTCGCCGGCGTCTCCACAGTCGCTGCCCGTAAGTTCTGGCGTGCCCTCGGTATGGCACGTGTGCCCGAAGGTCAGACCGCCTTCACCGTCGAGGACGCCAAGGCGCTGCGCGAGATCGCCTCGGTCGTCGACACCGGCGTGCTCGATGAGGCCACGGTGCTTTCGCTTGCCCGCGCCATCGGCCAGACGAGCGACCGGCTTGTCGTATGGCAGATGGAGACGCTCGTCGAGTACCTGTCCGATACCCGCGGGCTGGAGGAGACCGAGGCTCGGCAGCAGGCGATCGAGCTGTTCGAGAGCAGCATCAAGCCGCTCGAACGGGTCCTCGTCTACGCATGGCGGCGCAATCTCGCCGGCGCACTCGGGCGCATGAACGTCAATGTCGCCGAAGGCCTGGCGATCGAGAACCGGCAGGGCTGGTATGACTCCCAGATGCCGCTGGCCCGCTCGGTCGGCTTCGTCGACCTCGTCTCCTACACCCGCCTGTCCCAGCGGCTGGAGCCCAAGCAGCTGGCGTTCCTCGTCAAGCGCTTCCAGGACATCGTCTTCAATGTCGTCGCCACCGGCAACGGGCGGGTCATCAAAACCGTCGGCGATGAGGTGTTCTTCGTCGCCGAGACCCCGCAGGCCGGTGCCGAGATCGCGCTGACGATCCGCGACCTCATCATCAGCGACCAGGAGCTGCCACAGGCCCGGCTGGGGCTTGCCTGGGGGCGGGTGCTGTCCCGGCTGGGCGACGTGTTCGGTTCGACGGTGAACCTTGCTGCCAGGCTGACGGCAATCGGTGAGCCGGGCACGGTGGCCACCGACTGGGAGACGGCGCGGATTCTGGAGCGGTCAGGGGAGTACGTGTTCTCCAACCGGCAGACGATCACCCTGCAGGGCCTTGGTGAGATCTCGATGTTCCAGATGGACCGGGGCACGGCTGAGAGCCTCGATCTGTCGATGGACGGCGACGAGTAGCCGAGCAGCGCAGCTTGGCTGAGTGCGGTTAGGCGTGGGCGTATGAGCGCGGTCAGCCGTAGGTGAAAGAGCGTGGTCAGTCGTACGTGTAGAGAGTTCCGCCGGCGATGAACTGGGAGTCGTCCTCCGGCAGATAGGCGACGGTGACCTGGGATCCGATCTCCATGCTGGGGAACCACATCGGCAGGAGCCACGCACTCTTCGTGCGGGTGACGGGACGCCCGTCGGTGCAGATGAACTGGACCGTGACGAGCAGTTCGGAGTGGCCGTGGCGGATCCGGCCGGTGAGCCTGCGGTTCGTACCGTCCCTGTTGTTCGGACGCCGCGGGCGATGATCTCCGCGGTGCGGGCGTCAGTCAGTCCCAGCTCCGTGCGGACCCGGTCGTACACCTCGTGCGCGTCGAGCAGCTGTGCCTCTGTGTGGAACCGCACTCGCGAGCGGTCGGCCGGGTCTACGGTGACCGGAACGAGGTTTCCGGGGCTGATTGTCATGAGTTCGTGCTCGCAGAAGGTCTGTCTGCTGATCGTGTCGAAGTCCTGACCGTCGGGAGTGTAGACGCGCATGTGCACGCGGTACTGCTGTGAGTCATCGATGCGCATTCCCGTAGGTTCGAGCCGGTTGATCGCGGCGATGGCGAAGGCGTCGTCCGGTTTGTGCTCCAGCAGCGACGGTGCGAGCGTGCGCACGAGTCTCCAGACAAGGACGATGAGTCCGATGACGGCCGTGAGCACTGTGCCTATCATTACAGCGACAGGCGAGTGGGTCAGCCAGTCGAAGCCCCAGACGGCGTCGACGTCGGCTGCGAGAAGGGAATCGGGGGCGAGCATGTGTGGTTCTTTTCAGCAGCGGGCAGGATCAGCTCTGCAGCTCACAGAGCCGTCACGGCCGGTCGGTTCCACCGATCGGCCGCAACGGGTACGCCGATCTGTCAGCCCGGGGTGACGGGGATCTGGAAGTGGCTGCAGAAGCTCACCACGCCGTCGAGGACGCAGTTGACACCGGCGAGGATGTACTCGTCGAGCTGGTCGTCGTGCAGGCCTTCTTCGACGGGGAAGTAGGCGTTGTAGTGCAGGTCGTAGCACCCGGTGTCCGTGTCGAGTGTGACGACGCCGGTGCCGAATCGTGTCGAGGACATGAAGCTGTTGAGCCAGCCGAGCACCTCGGGCCCGCGCTCCTGCGTCAGCGGTGTGTCGAATCGCTTGCCTGAGACCCACAGCCATCCGCCGTCGAGCATGATCGTGATCTGCACATCGTCGACCGGCACGAACAGCGTCGCCGGGTGCCCGTCTTCGCTCTCGAAGAGCTGATGGTTGATGTCTTTGCTCTGCAGGCTCTGAGCGATCCGTTCGAGCGTGACCTCCGCAGGTGCTTCCGGCTTCTTCTTGAACCGGGCCATGTCAGTTCTCCTCGTTCGTGTCGGAAGGCTCGAGGTGGGGGAATTCGTCACAGAGTGCGGCAGCGGCCATCGACATCGCCTGCAAGCCCATCTCGACGGCGCCGGTGAGCTGCTCGTCGGTCATGCCGGCGCCTGCAGGCATAGAGCAGCTGAAGTACACGTGAGCCGTGCCCTCGTTCTCGTCCTCACCCTCTTCGACAGTGAGCCGCGGCTGGTATGCCCGTTCGTTGAACTCGTGAGCGAAGGCAAGCGCCTTCTCGACGTCCTCGTCTGCCTGCAGATCCCACAGCCACCTGCCGGTCAGCATGAGCACCGGCGGCTGGGGTGACATGACGACGAGTGCGATGCCGTCGAGGATGGTCGCGATGTGCTCTTCGTCGAGCTCGTAACCGACGTCCAGGTCGTCGAACTCTTCTGCGATTCGGTCAAGGGTCACTGCTGGTGCGGGCATCTGCGGCAGGGGCCTTTCGAGGAGGATCGGATGGGGACTGGAGATATGGGGATGACGTGTCTGCCGACGCGGAAAGGCTCACAAGAGCGGGGATGAAGCGCGCTGGCGAGACACCGTTTGCGCTGTGATGCGGGTTACGCCTACGAGCAGGAATCTATACCCCGGCTGGTGTCGTGATCAAATTCCGTGAGCGAGCGTCGTGAGCAGGCGTCAGTCCGAGTCGAAGTCAAAGGGATCGGAGACCGTTTCCCCGGTGGTCGACTCCGCCAAGCGGAGGAACCCATTCGTGATGTGCTCGCTAAGATGGTGCGCTGCGGCGTCGGGGTCGACTTCCCGAACGGCGTCAACGATGGCCTGGTGCTCCAACCGGACCTGGCAAACCCGCTCTGAGCTGTCGAGTGTGAGGTCCCACGGGAAGGCTCGCCAGCGTGTGGCGATGTCATCGCGTAACGCGGGCAAGCCGCAGCGGTCGTAGAAGAAGAAGTGGAATTGCTCATTGAGAGTGTTGCGAGCGAAGGAATCGCCGTCTGCACTGGCGCGGTCAAGATCCTCTAGCAGATGCTCGGCCTGCCGCAGTTCATGCCGGGAGATCCGCGTGGTCGCGCGTGCGATGGCGAAAGTCTCGGTTAGCCGTCGAGTGACATAGAGGGCTTTGAGCCGATCGACGTCGACACCTGCGACGCGCACACCGCGATGAGCCTCCGAGGTGATGAGTCCTTCGGCTTCGAGAATGCGCAGTGCCTCACGGACTGGGGTGATCGAAGCGCTGAACCACTCGGCGACTTGATCCTGCCGCAGCCGCTGACCGCGATCGAGTTCGCGGGAGAGGATCTTCCGACGCAGTCCGAGGACGATGACGTCCCGTTTCGTCGATGCTGAGTCCACGTCACCTCATCGCTTTCCGTCCATCCGTGGTCCGCACGCGCCTCCTTGGTACGTGCGCTGGCGAGTCCAGTCTACAGACGCGATGGTCTCACGGATGCCATATAATGCATCATTTTCGGAAATATGTATGATGTGATCGTCAGAGACCTATCCCACACTGTGAAGGGGCAATGGCCGCAACAGTTCAGGCGCCCGCATTGGCACACGCTGTCGCTCGGCATGACATCTGGCAGGTTCCCGATCTGCCGCTGACAGCCGTGATGGTCATGAGCCGCAAGCAGTCCGTTGCCGCGCTGTTTGACCTGTGTCAGCTCACTGGCCGTAGTGCTCACGCCATCACGATTGAGCGCTGCAGTGCCGGGGCCGTGCCAGCGGCTGCTACTTGGCAGCTGGCTTCATCCGCGCCGGCGCCGGATAGGACTGACCGAGCTCCGGCCAGGCAGGACATGCCCAGAGAGAAATCCAGTGCACGCCGTCAAACAGACACCAGTATGAAAGCAGGGGACTGATGCCATGACAGTCAGCAGTGAAGAACAGATGATGATCGACCTGGTCGCGCAATTCGTCGACGAACAGGTCAAGCCCTCGGTCAATCGACTCGAGCATGCCAACGAGTACCCGCACAGCTGGATTCAGACGATGAAGGACATGGGCATCTACGGGCTCGCCATCGACGAACCGTGGGGTGACGGCAAGGTCTCTGCCGAGGCGTATGCACTCATCACGCAGGAGCTCGCTCGCGGGTGGATGTCTCTTGCGGGTGCGATGGGCGGACACACCGTCGTCGCGAAGCTCATCCAGGAATTCGGCACCAGCGAGCAGAAGGATCATTACCTGCCCCGGATGGCCACCGGTGAGCTGCGTGCAACCATGGCGCTGACCGAACCCGGCGGCGGATCCGACCTCCAGGCGATGCGCACCACCGCGATCAAGGATGGGGGCGACTACGTCATCAACGGATCGAAGACGTGGATCACCAACGCCCGCAAATCCGACCTCATCGCGCTGTTGTGCAAGACCGATCCGACTGCCGAACCTCGCCATGCGGGCATCTCGATCATTCTCGTGGAGAAGGGCGAGGGTTTCACCATCTCCCAGGATCTCTCGAAGCTCGGGTACAAGGGCGTCGAGACATGCGAACTGTCCTTCGAGAACTTCCGTCAGCGACAGTCTCAACTGCTCGGCGAGGTCGAAGGCGTCGGCTTCAAGCAGATGATGAAGGGACTCGAAATCGGCCGCATCCAGGTCGCATCCCGGTCTCTCGGGGTAGCGCAGGCGGCGCTCGACGACGCCGTGAAGTATGCCCAGGAGCGTGAATCGATGGGCAAGCCGATCTGGAAGCACCAGGCCGTCGGCAATCGGCTTGCCATGATGGCCACGAAGCTCGAGGCCGCACGTCAGCTGGTTCTTCATGCCGCTCGCGTCTACGATTCCGGAGCGCGGGTGGACATGGAAGCTGGAATGGCGAAGCTCTACGCCTCGGAGATGGCAGCCGAAGTGGCTCTCGACGCCATCCGCGTCCACGGCGGTTACGGATACTCAACCGAATACGACGTCGAACGCTACTACCGGGATGCTCCACTGATGATCGTCGGCGAAGGCACCAACGAGATCCAATTGAACGTGATCGCCAAGCAGCTCATCAGCCGCAACAAGGTGTGAGGCTCGCTGCCGGGCGCGATGCTCGGCTGCCGACGGTCTTCGAAAGCTACTATGACATTCAGGTGCGCGTCACCTCCGACGAATTGCTAGGTGTACTTCCTCGGGAGGTTGTGATCGGGATTTGAGGTGAAAGAAGACCTCCGATATCGAAGTGGGTAACCACACTCA
>NZ_JACSPY010000001.1:336429-449050 GCF_014836885.1 Brevibacterium gallinarum | reverse complement strand
ACACGCACAGACACACGCACGAAGGCGCATACACCACCAACCGTCCAATTCGGGTCACAGCCCGGATTTGAGTTTGAGGCTGACGTTAGAACAACTCACTTATCCCGGGTTCGCGGCGTATCACAACCGAGGCGGTCCGACCATGGACTGGCGGACCGGTTAATGCCGTTAGGATTGTCAGCATGGCATTGCAGGGGAAGAGGATCAGCCGCCGGACACTCATCGGTGGGGCGGCAGCGCTGGTGCTCGCGCTCTCCGGCTGCGGCCTGCGCCTCGACCGCGACCCGGAGGTCCCTGCGCTCTCGACCGCTGATGAGGTGCGCAACACCGTCGCCCGGATCCTAGCCCGCACCGAGGCCGATGGCACCGACGCCGAGGTGGTGGACACCCTGGCTGCAGCAGTCGGGCCCGAGTGGGCGCCGCCGAGCGAACTCGTCACCCCGACCCACACCTCGGGCCCGGACTCCTACACCTATGCCGACGGGCTACATGCCGCCGCCGAGGCGATCGTGACCCACTTCGATGACCTCGACTCGATGCGCGCGGTGCTGGCCGATGTCGCTGTCGGTGCGGTGCTGCACCTGCAGCAGGCCGGCGATGACCGGGCCGAGGCGCTGCTGGAGACGATCCGCGCTGTGCCGGCCGACCGGCCGGACACCGACGCCGGTGCCTCGCCGAGCGACGGCAGCGCCACCCCGGCCGGCGAGGACGAGGACGCCGATCCGCAGCAGCAGGCGCTGACCGCCTTCGCTGAGGCCTGCTATCAGGGCTCGTACGCCTACGAGCGCACCGCCGTGCTCGTCCCCGCTGACGCGCCCGCCCGCCAGATGATGCGCACCCGGATCACCGAACTCGATGTCGCAGCCGACCTGGCCAATGAGCGGCTGGCCGACGCCGGCCACCCGGCTGCGGAGAATCGGCCGGCCTGGCAGATCGACCCGGATCCGGCCAGCGCCGGAGCAGAGACGGCCGGCGCCGCCTATGAGGATGCGCTCATCACGCGGATCCAGCCGCTCTTCGGTGACGATGTGCAGGCCCCGCGCTTGGGGCTGGCGAGCCTGTGGCAGTCAGCTTCAGCCCGCGCACAGCTCGGGCAGCTGCAGACGCTGCGCTTCGACATCACCGACCCTGCCACCGCCACGCCGACAACGGAAGGATGACGATGCGCGTACCTGCTGTGCTGTTCAATTCGGCTGCTGAGGTGATCGGCGCCGAATACGCCGGCGCGTGGGCGCAGGCGCTGGACTTCATGCTCATCGAGCTGCTCGACCGGTGGAAGCTCACCCGCGACCCGGTGCCCGGTTCGCCGTGGGCCGGAGCCGAGAGCCTCGTCATCCCGGTGCTGACGCAGGAGAACTATCAGGCGATCATCCGCTTCGCCGCCCCCAACACCGCCAACCCGCAGGTCCACCGGCAGGTCCTCGAGGCCCTGCAGGCCTGGCAGGGCCACGGTGCGGTGCGCGTGTTCGAACAGGACAGCTCGTTCCGGGCGACGCTGCAGGAGCGGCTGCGCACCACCGTCAACCTTTCGACCGAGCCGCTGGGCAGCGTGCCGCCGATCTGGGGCCAGCTCGTCCGCGCGCTCAAGGTCCCCGGCGTGCCGGGGTTCGTGCGCGTTCAGGACATCGCTGCGAAATGGCTGGAGACCTTCCAGGCCGACTGCGCGCTCGTGCGCGACTTCCCGGAATTCTCCGCCCAGGACTATCAGGTGCTCGACAGCGCCCGGATGTGGATGGAGAAGCTGGCGTACTCCGATGAGCACTGGCTGCTGCACGCCGACCTGCACTACTACAACATCCTCGCTGGTCACCCGGACCTCAACGGAGTCGCCACCTGGAAGGCGATCGACCCGCAGCCGCTGATCGGCCCGACGGCCTATATGGTCGCCCCGGTGCTGTGGAACCGGCTGTATGAGATCCCCCGGCCCACCGGTGAGGAGCAGGCGCAGTGGCTGCGCGAGTTCGCCCACCGGCTGTGCCATCACGCTGAGATCGAAGCCGCCTACGGCATGGGGGCGACGGTGGTGCGGGAGCTGGAGAACATGTTCTGGTATCTGCGCTCGGCCTATAAGGGCACGCAGAAGGCCTTCGGCGATGCCGCCCGCTCGCTGTGGGTGTGCCGGGCGATGTGCGGGGTCAGCGTCGGCGGCGTCAGCGCCCACGACCTCAAGCGCCTCGGCTGAACCGTGCCGGCTGTCCGGACGTGACGTCATATGACAGGCGATGACATGACATGACGGTCAGGCTCGTCCCTGCCCGCGGTGCGCTTTAGCGTGTGAACGGTCAGCCTGTCCCCGTGGCGAAAGGCCGGAATCCCATGCCGCGCATTGTCCTCCTCAACGGCAGCCCCTCGACCCGCTCCTCGACCGAGGCGCTCCTCATCCACGTCGCCGACGACCTGCGGATGCACGGGTACAACACGACCCTGATGAACCTGCGCAGCCTGCCTGCCGAGGCGCTGCTGCTCGCCCGGACCGACCAGCCGCAGCTGGCTGCCGCCCTCACCGAGGTGCAGGCCGCTGACGCCCTCGTCGTCGGCACACCCGTCTACCAGGCAAGCTATTCAGGGCTGCTCAAGACCTTCTGCGATGTGCTGCCGGTGGGTGTGCTGCGCGGCGTGCCGGTGCTGCCGCTGCTGACCGGCGGCTCCGATGGCCATATCCTCGCCCTCGACCACGGCCTCAAGCCGCTGCTCTCAACCCTTGGGGCGACGTCGATCGCCGCCGGCCGGTTCATCAACTCCGCCCACATCAGCGCTGGCGCCGGCGTCATCTCCCCTGGAGCCGCCGCCGAGGTGTCGGGCGCGACCGCCGGCTTCCTCACCGAACTCGACCGGCACCTGACTGCACCGGTGCGCGTGCCGGTCGGCTGACTGCGTACCGGTCGGCTGAGCGCGTGCCGGTCGGCTGACGCTGGAGAGCATCGACGCGGCAGGGGCCGGAACCTCCACGGTTCCGGCCCCTGCGTGCCTGATCTCGGTCTGCTGCTTATCGCATCACCTCACACAATCGCTGCCGCCGGCTGCAGGCCGGCCTGCAGCTCGACGCCATGGGCTCGGGCGAGGTCAGCTTCGAGCGCACGCACCCGCGGGATGATCTCGCGGCCGAAGTGCTCGACCTCCTCCTGGAAGTGCAGGTAACCGGTGAGGAACAGGTTGACGCCGATCTTCTTGTACTCGACGATCCGTTCAGCGATCTCATCCGGGGTGCCGATGAGCCCGGTCTTGAACCCGTCGTTGTACTGCACGAGGTCCTCGAAGCTCGAATCGGCCCACATCCCCTTCCCGTCCGCAGTCGCCGCCCCGGCCTCCCTGACCGCGGAGGCGAAGCCGTCGACGGCCGGCCGGTGGGCCTTGCCGACGATCTCCCGCAGCGTCTCGACCGCCTCGGCGTGGGTATCACGGGCGATGACGAAACCATTGAGCCCGAACCGGGGCGCGGCGGCTGCGCGCCGCTGACCGGACTCCGCTGCCGCCAGCACGCCTGCGATGTTGTCGCTGAAATCCTCCAGGGTGCGGCCGTTGGAGAAATACCAGTCGGCGGTGCGCCCGGCAACGGCCTGGGCGGCAGTCGAGTTGCCGCCGAAGAAGATCTCCGGATGCGCCCGCCCGGGCACCTCGACAGGCTGCGGGGAGAGCGTGAAGTCCTCGATCGAGTAGTACTCGCCCTCCTGCGAGTAGCCGGCCTGGGTCCAGAGTCCGCGCAGCGCGTCGATGAACTCCTCGGTACGCACATAGCGCTCATCGTGTTCCAGCCACGGCAGCCCGAAGCCGGTGAACTCCTGCGTGAGCCAGCCGGAGACGATGTTGACCGCCGCGCGGCCGCCGGAGAGGTGATCGGCGGTGATGATGTACTTTGCGAGCACGCCCGGGTGCCACATGCCCGGGTGGACGGCGGCGATGACCTTGAGCCGCTCGGTCGCACCGAGCAGGGCCAATGAGAAGCTCGTCGCCTCATGCTGAGAGGCTGCGCCGTAGCTGGCGGCGTAGCGGGTCTGGGTGAGCGCGTATTCGAAGCCGGCGTCCTCGGCGATGCGGGCCAGGGTGCGGTTGTAGTCGAAGTCCCAGCTGGTGCGCTGCTCGATCTCGGAGATCACGAGCCCGCCGGAGACGTTGGGCACCCAGTAGGCGAACGTCAATGGGGTGGCGAGGCCGGCGGCTGGGGAGACGGGAGTGTCGGTCATGGGTCCTCCAGAACAGTCGGGTGTCGGTGCGACACGCCCAGCCTGACGGCTGGCCCGTTCCCGAGGCGCCGGTGGCGTCATGTGCCGACGTCTGGTGTCACCTGCGGTCGTGTAGCGCCGTTGTTCGTCATGAACCTTGACAGCAGATGAGCCGTGACGGCAGATGCACCCTGGTTGCAGTTCAACCCTGACAACAGTTCAGCCCTGACAACAGTTCAGCCCTGACAGCAGACGCTGGGGCACAGCAGCAGACACAGCACAGCGGCCGGGACACGGTTGCGTGTCCCGGCCGCTGCGGAGGCTCAGCTCAGAGTTCGCCGCGCTTGGCGCCGAGCTCCTGGTACTTCGCATCGACAGCTTCGACGGTGCGGGCGACGGCGTCCTCGACCGGCACGTCGGTCGCTTCGCCGGTGCGGCGGTCGCGCAGCTCCAGTCTGCCCTCGGCCAGGCCGCGGCCGACGACGAGGATCGTCGGCACGCCGAGCAGTTCGGCGTCGCCGAACTTCACGCCCGGTGAGGCCTTCGGGCGGTCGTCGAGCAGGACGCGCACGCCCATCGACTCGAGCTCGGCGGTGATCTTCTCGGCGGCCTCGAGCGGTTCTGCACCCTTGCCGGTGGCGACGATGTGCACGTCGGCCGGCGCCAGGTGCTGGGGCCAGATGAGGCCCTTGTCGTCGTGGTTCTCCTCGGCGATGCAGGCCATGGCGCGGGTAACGCCGACACCGTAGGAGCCCATCGTCACGACCTGGGTCTTGCCGTTCTCGTCGAGCACCTTGAGGTCGAGGGCCTCGGCGTAGCGGGTGCCGAGCTTGAAGATCTGGCCGATCTCCACACCGCGGGCCAGCTCCAGCGGGCCGGAGCCGTCCGGGGCCGGATCGCCTTCGCGGACCTCGGCGACTTCGAGCACACCGTCGACGGTGAAGTCGCGGCCGAGGACGAGGTCGTAGACGTGGGTGCCGGCCTCGTTGCCGCCGGCCACCCAGCGCGAACCCTTACGGGTGATGCGCGGGTCGACGAAGAAGCGCACGCCGGAGCTGCCCTCGGAGCCGAGCACCTGGTCGGCCAGCGAGGTGCCGGGGCCGATGTAGCCGGCGACGATGTCCGGGTGCTTGGCCAGGTCCTCCGCGCTCGCCGGTTCGAGGTCGATCTCGCCGCTGGAGAGCATCCCGGAGCCGGCGGCCCGGTCGAGGTCGACTTCCCGGTCACCGGGCAGGCCGATGGCGATGACCTCGCGCTGCCCGTCGGGGTGGACGAGGGTGCACATGACGAGCTTCATCATGTCCGCGGCCTGCCACGGGCGGTCTTCGCGGGCGAAGAGCTCATTGGAGACCTCGACCAGGGAGGCGATGGTGTTCGCCTCCGGGGTCGTCTCCTTGTGCGCGGCCGGCGCATCCGAGGCATCGAGCGGCTCGCCGACGAGCGTGGTGACGGCCTCGACGTTGGCGGCGTATCCGCCTGCGGTGCGCACGTAGGTGTCCTCACCGACCTCGGAGGGGTAGAGGAACTCCTCGGTGCCCGAGCCGCCCATCGCCCCGGAGGTCGCCTCGACGATGACGTAGGGCAGTCCGAGGCGCTCGTAGATGCGAATGTAGGCATCGCGCATGATCTGGTAGGACTCGTCGAGCCCGGCGTCGTCGATGTCGAAGGAGTAGGCGTCCTTCATGATGAACTCGCGTCCGCGCAGCAGGCCGGCGCGCGGGCGCGCCTCGTCGCGGTACTTCGTCTGGATCTGGAAGATGCTCAGCGGCAGGTCCTTGTACGAGGAGTACAGGTCCTTGACGAGCAGCGTGAACAGCTCCTCGTGGGTCGGCGCGAGCAGGTAGTCGGCTTCCTTGCGGTCCTTGAGCCTGAAGATCCCGTCACCGTAGGTCTCCCAGCGGCCCGAGGCCTCGTAGGGACCGGCCGGCAGCAGCGCCGGGAAGTGGACTTCCTGGGAACCGGCGGCGACCATCTCCTGGCGCACGATGTTCTCGATGCGGCGCAGCACCTCGAGCCCGAGCGGCAGCCACGTGTAGATTCCTGGGGCGGCACGGCGGATGTAGGAGCCGCGGTGCAGCAGCTTATGGCTGGCGACCTCGGCATCGACCGGGTCTTCTTTCAGGGTGCGCGCAAACAGCGTCGACATCCGCAGGGCCATGAAGGTGTTCTCCCCTAGTTCGTTCTCAGGACGGTCACCTCGGACTCTATCACTGCCGAACCGCGTGCCCACCGCGCTCAGCGGGCCCTGCTGCGCGGCACCAGGGCACCGCTGACACACCGGTCCCGAGGCGGTGGCGACCACCGCCTCGGGATCGGTCGCCTTTCCGGCAAGGCAGGTTGAGCTATTGGAACCGTTGTCCCGGCGCCGGGCGACGACTAGGCTCGAGACATGAATGCAGCAGAGCACCACGACCAGCTGACCTTCCTCAACCCCGTCACCCGCTTCCCCGAGATCCGCCCGCCGCAGCAGCATCAGCCCGAACCCGGCCTCGACCAGTCTCTGAGCCCGCAGACCGATCGCGGGCAGCGCTCCTATCGCGGCACCGGCCGGCTCGTCGGCCGCAAGGCGCTCATCACCGGGGCCGACTCCGGGATCGGTGCGGCCGTGGCGATCGCGTTCGCCCGTGAGGGCGCTGACGTCGCCCTGTCGTATCTGCCGGATGAGGAGGCCGATGCCCAGGAGATCAGAGGCTGGATCGAGGAGTCCGGGCAGCGGGCGTTCCTGTTCCCCGGTGATCTGACCGATGCCGCTTTCTGCCGCCGGCTGGTCGCGGATGCCGAGCAGGCCCTCGGCGGACTCGACGCGCTGGTGAACAACGCCGGCAAGCAGATCGCCGTCGAGGACTTCGGCGAGCTGGCCGATGAGCAGTGGACGACGACGTTCGCCACCAACATCCACGCGATCTACCGCATCACCCAGGAGGCGATCACGGTGATGCCGGCCGGGTCGACGATCGTGAACTCGACCTCGGTGCAGGCCTACGACCCCTCCCCGCACCTGCTCGACTACGCCTCGACGAAGGCGGCGATCAACAACTTCACGAAGGGACTGGCCCAGCAGCTGGCCCCGCGCGGCATCCGCGTGAATGCGGTGGCGCCGGGCCCGATCTGGACGCCGCTGCAGGTCTCGGACGGCCAGCCGAAGGAGGCGCTGCCGGAGTTCGGCAGGGGCACTCCCCTCGGCCGGGCCGGGCAGCCGACCGAACTGGCGCCGGCGTATGTGTTCCTCACCTCTCCTGAGTCGAGCTACGTCATCGGTGAGACGCTCAATGTCAACGGCGGTCAGCCGACCCCGTAAGCGCTAGGCTGTGGGGACGATGGACATGAGCCCCGACTTCTCGCCTGAACGCAGCCAGCGCGTCGACCTGTGGCTGTGGACGGCCCGGATCTTCAAGACCCGTTCGGCGGCCACGACCGCCTGCCGGGGCGGGCACGTTCATGTCGACGGGCAGCGGGTCAAGGCTGCGCAGAAGGTGCGCATCGGCGACACGATCCGGGTGCGCAAGGCCGGCTTCGAGCAGATCCTCGTCGTCCGCGGCTTCACCGACCGGCGCGGGCCGGCGACACTGGCCCAGCAGCTGTATGACGACCGCACCCCGGCACCGGACCCGGCACTGCGCGGGTTCACCCCGCGGCGTGACAAAGGGCTGGGCCGGCCGACGAAGAAGGATCGCCGCGAACTCGACCGGTTGCGCGGCTACCGATCCTCAGGTCAGTAGGCGGCTGCCGGCCCTCAGGGCAATGAGCGGCTGCCGATCCTCCGGTCAGTAGATGACGGTGGCGTAGGTGCCGATCTGCCGGTAGCCGGCACGCCGGTAAGTGCTCAGGGCCGGTTCGTTGAAGGCGTTGACGTACAGGCTCACCAGCGGGCTCATCGTCGCCTTGACCTGTTCGGTCGCCGCCAGCACGGCGGGGGCGGCCAGGCCGCGGCCGCGGAAGTCCGGATGCACCCACACGCCCTGGATCTGGGCAACCGCTGCAGACCGGATGCCGACATCGGCCTTGAACACCACCTGCTCGTCCGACTCCGGTGCCGGGTAGCGGCGGATCGGCCCACCGTCGGGGCCGTGGCGGCTGGTGATGAGGAAGGTCTCACCGGCGCTCAGCAGACCGCGCACCCGGTGGAAGTAGCCGGATTTGCCCATTTCGATCGGTGAGAAGCCGACTTCTTCGGTGAACATGTGCACCGCGGCTTCGAAGACGATGTCGATCTCCTCGGGCCGGCCGAGGCGCACCCGCCGATCAGCGGTGGTGTCGGGTTCACGGTCGGCGATGAGCAGCGGCTGCTTGGGCCGCAGCACCCTGGGCACGCCCCAGGTCAGCCGGTGGTGCAGGTCGAGGACGGCGTTGGCGGGGCCGACGAGTGAGCACATGTAGCGGCCGCGAGCGTTGAGCATCCGGGCGACCGCGGCATTGCCGCCGGTGGTCGCGGAAATCGGCATGATGGTGCCGCCGATGTAGTAGGCGCTCACCGGCCGGCCGTGGATGAACCAGCCCCACAGCCGTCCGGCAGGCGTGTCGATCTCAGCGGTGCCGGTGTGCTCGAGCAGTCGTGCGGCATAGGCGTAGCCGGCGGGGTCGGCTGCGATCGTGTCGCGCAGCCACTGGGTGTCCATGGCGCGCAGTGGTGCCAGTGTCACGCGTCCACGTCCTTCCCAGGTGGGGCGATCGGACAGCCCTTGCAGAGCTGTGCCGGTCAGCCGACGACGACCTCCGGTGGGCCGGCCGGGTCGCCGTTCTCCTCGGCGATCCGCATGGCCTCTTCGATGAGTGTCTCGACGATCTTGGCCTCCGGCACGGTCTTGATGACCTCGCCCTTGACGAAGATCTGTCCCTTGCCGTTGCCGCTGGCCACGCCGAGGTCGGCTTCGCGGGCCTCGCCGGGCCCGTTGACGATGCAGCCCATGACAGCCACCCGCAGCGGCACTTCGAGGCCTTCGAGTCCGGCGGTGACCTTGTCGGCGAGTTCGTAGACGTCGACCTGGGCGCGTCCGCACGACGGGCAGGAGACGATCTCGAGGGTGCGCGGTTTGAGGTTGAGGGATTCGAGGATCTGGTTGCCGACCTTGATCTCCTCGACCGGCGGGGCCGACAGGGACACGCGGATGGTGTCGCCGATGCCCTGGCTCAGCAGCGCTCCGAAGGCGGTGGCGGACTTGATGGTGCCCTGGAAGGCCGGGCCGGCCTCGGTGACGCCGAGGTGCAGCGGCCAGTCGCCGGCTTCGGCGAGCAGCTCGTAAGCGCGGACCATAACGACCGGGTCGTGGTGCTTGACGGAGATCTTGAAGTCGCTGAACCCGTGCTCTTCGAACAGGGAGGCCTCCCACACCGCGGACTCGACGAGCGCCTCGGGGGTGGCCTTGCCGTACTTGTCCATGATCCGCTTGTCCAGCGATCCGGCGTTGACGCCGATGCGGATCGAGACGCCGGCGTCGGCGGCGGCCTTGGAGATCTCCTTGACCTGGTCGTCGAACTTGCGGATGTTGCCGGGGTTGACCCGCACACCGGCACATCCGGCGTCGATCGCGGCGAAGACGTACTTGGGCTGGAAGTGGATGTCGGCGATGACCGGGATCTGGCTCTTCTGCGCGATCGCCGGCAGCGCCTCGGCGTCATCGGCCGAAGGGCAGGCCACACGCACGATGTCGCAGCCAGCGGCGGTGAGCTCGGCGATCTGCTGCAGGGTGGAGTTGATGTCGGTGGTCTTCGTCGTCGTCATCGACTGGACGCTGATCGGGGAATCCGAGCCGACTCCGACTTTCCCGACCTTGATCTGGCGGGTCTTGCGCCGGGGGTTGAGAACCGGCGGCGGCGGAGCGGGCATTCCCAGGCTGATCGCGGTCACAGACGTCCCTTCAGTTCGACAGCAGGTGGCTTTCCGGCCCGTGAGGGCCGGTGGTCATTGCGTCCCATTCTAGGCAGGGCATGTGAATGAATGCTGAACCGCCCGTGTGTTCGGGCACACACGGGCGGTCGGCACACAGGCCCAGCCTACGCCTCGGCGCCGGCGGCAGCTGTTGTTTCGGCAGGCGGTGCCGAACCGTCGCGGCGCTTGGCGCGCATGCGCTGCAGGAGCGCCATGAGCACGGCGACGGCGATGCCGATGAGCGAGATCCACAGAGTTGGGATGAGCATCGTGATGCCGGCGGCGATGAGCACGATCCGCTCCCACCAGTGCAGGTGGTCGAAGAAGTACCCGGCTGTCGCCGCGGAGATCGCCGTCATGCCCAGCAGCGCGGTGATGAACACCTGCAGGAAGTGCACGACGGTGTCGTCGGTCTGGAAGATCAGGCCCGGTGCGGTGACGAAGACATAGGGCACGATGAATCCGGCGATCGCCACCCGGAAGGCGGTGACACCGGACTTGAGCGGATTCGATCCGGCGATGCCGGAGGCGGCGTAGGCGGCCAGGCACACCGGCGGGGTGATGTCGGCGAGCAGACCGAAGTAGAACACGAACAGGTGAGCGGCCAGGATCGGGACATCGAAGTTGCTGATGAGGATCGGCGCGGCCACCGTGGCGGTGACGACGTAGTTCGCCGTCGTCGGCAGTCCCATGCCCAGCACCAGGCAGGCGAGCATGGTGAAGAACATGACGAGGAAGAAGTTCTCCCCGGCGGCTGTGAGGATGCCGTCGGCCAGACGGCCGCCGAGGCCGGTGGCGGTGACGATGCCGGCGACCATGCCGGCGGTGGCACAGGCGGCGATGACCGGCAGGGCGACACGGGCACCGGATTCGAGGACCTCGAAGACACCGCGGATGCTCAGGCGGGTCGACTCCCGGAAGAAGCTGAGCACGAGTGCGGTGCCGATGCCCCACAGGGCGGCCTTCGCCGGGGTGGTGCCGGACATGAGCATGTAGATGATGATGGCCAGCGGCAGCAGCTGGTCGATACGCATGAGCAGGTACTTCCAGCTCGGCAGCTGGTCCATGCGCATGCCGTGGATGCGATTGCGCTTGGCTTCGAAGTGCACGGCGAGCATGACACCGGCGAAATACAGGAACGCCGGGATGACCGCCACGAGGATGATCGTCGAGTAGGCGATGCCGGTGTACTCGGCCATGATGAACACGGCAGCGCCCATGATCGGGGGCATGATCTGCCCGCCGGTCGAGGCGGTCGCCTCGGTGGCGGCTGCGAACTTCGCCTTGAAGCCGACCTTCTTCATCATCGGGATGGTGAAGGAGCCCGAGGCCACAGCATTGGCGACCGAGGAGCCGGTGACGGTGCCCTGCATCGCCGAGGCGACGACGGCTGCCTTGGCCGGCCCGCCGGCGAACTTGCCGGTCAGGCGGAAGGCCAGGCCGTTGAAGTAGGCGCCGATGTTGGTGCGCACGAGCACGACGCCGAACAGCAGGAACAGGAACACGAAGGTCGACGACACCTGGATCGGGATGCCGAAGACCGACCGCGAGGAGTACCAGGTCTGCTGGACCATGTTCTGCCAGGTGGTGCCGTGGTACGGCAGGATCGGCGAGTACTTGCCGAGCCAGAAGTACAGCAGCGCCAGAGTGGCGATGATGACGATGGGCAGGCCGACGCAGCGGCGGGTGCCTTCGAGGATGAGGAGGATGCCGACGAGGGCGACGAACGTGTCGAAGTCGCTGTAGCCGAACATCTGGACCTGCACGCCGGTGAGGTAGTCGTAGTTGAAGACCATGTAGGCCGAGCAGCCCATCGCGGCGAACGCAAGGATCGTGTCGAGGACCAGGGAGCCCCAGTACAGTGCCGGTTTGGTGTCCTCCCGCAGGCTCAGGCTGCGGTGCAGGGGGTAGAGCAGGAAGATGAGCCCCATCGCACCGCCGACGTGGATCGCACCCTGGATGAGGGTCGGGCGGGAGCCTGCGAAGGCGGTGTAGAGCTGGAACCCGGTGAGGCCGAGCGCGAGGATGAAGATGAGCCATCGCCACGGCCCGAGTTCGGAGTCCACACGGTGGCGGGAGGCGGTGTCGTGCTCGCGCAGCACCTCCTGGGCCTTCTCCTCGGCTTCGGCCGAGCTCATGACGGCGACGTTGCTGGCATCGACGTCCGCGTCGCCGGCGGTCTCCGACGCGGCGCCGTGGTGCTTGGCGTCGCGGTAGGCGTCGGTGGCAGCAGCGCCGGGGTCGCCGGCGTCATTGCGTTCGGCTGCGCGGCCTGCGGCGGTGCTGCCGCCCTCAGGCTTCTCGTCGTCGCGCGGGGTTCTCGTCGAGTTCATCGTCTACTCCGTAGGCTATGGCGCAGCCGCGCGGGAACACCCGGCCGGGCATCCCCACGCAGATGACCTGGCGCAGGGCCGGTATCACGTTCACATAGACTTTACATGCTGTCTGCGCCCTGAAACGCCCAAAATCAGTCGAGCAGACCTTCCTCCGTGAAGTATTTCTCTGCTCCGGGATGAAGGGGCACATCCCCGCGTCCGAGCAGGGCGTCATCCAGCGAGATCATCTCGCCCTGCGCAAGCGTGATGTCACCGGCCTTCTCATAGATCGTCTTGGCAATCGCATAGCCATCGTCTTCGCTCACTCGACTCGTCGACGCGATCGCTGTGGCGTACATCGTCACCGTTGGAACGTCCTCGGGAACGAACTCGTAGGTTCCGCCGGGGATCGTGTAGGTCTCGAAGTAGGACCCGTCTGCGATCTCCTGGGCTACGCCTTCGTCAAGCGGAATGAGCTTCACGTCGGTGGTAGCGGCCAGCTCGGTCAGCGACGCGGCCGGGACGCCGATCGTCTCGATCGATGCGTCGAGGTTGCCGTCCTGCAGAAGGCTCCGGCTGTCGGCGAAGGTCTGGCTGTAGGGTTCGTAGTCGCCTTCCTCGATGCCGTGTGCGCTCAACACCATCTCCGCGACTGACCGGGTTCCCGAACCTGGAGACCCGACCCCGATGCGCTTGCCCTTCAGGTCGTCCATCGAGGCGACTCCCGAACCGTCGACGGTGACCACCTGAACTGATTCGGGATAGAGCTGGCCGATCCATCCGAGGTTCTCGACCGGCTCGTCGACGTCGGCGAACTGACCGGTGCCGGTGACTGCCTCATTCACGGTATTCGACTGGATGAGCGCAAGCTCGAGTTCGTTCCGCGATATCCGGCCCACGTTGTCGACTGAACCGTCGGTTTCGATCGCATTGACAGACAGACCATCGACATTCGACTCCAGAATCCGGGCGTACTCGTTGCCCAACGGGAAGTACACCCCGGCCGTTCCTCCGGTGCCGAAGGTCAGGTCGCGCGTGAAGTCCGCTTCAGTCTGCGAGCCTCCCCCACCGCTTCCGGACCCGCACCCGGCAAGCGCGAGCGTCAGGACGGCTGCTGCGGCCGCCAGTGTTCGTCCGAATCCGTGTTTCATGTTCTTCCGCTTCCTGTTGTTCGGCTGTTGATGTCGTCGACTGCGCTGACCGGAAGCCGTGGTCCGTCCAGCACGCGGCAGGCACTCACACCCGTTCCCATTCCCGATCCGCGCCTTCCGAATCGATGCTCAGATCGGCGAGCGCATCGCCGAGGCGATCGAGGGCACTGCGAATCCACGGCAGCTCGAGTGGATCAGCTGACTCCATCGCCCGCCACCGCTCTTCCGTGGTGGATCCGTACAGCAGGCTCGTGGCAACGCGAAAACGGAGCGCGGCGGGATCGTCACCGAACGCTGCCCCGCTGAGCATGCCGATGCCGTATGTCTCCAGCAGATGATCGGACACCGCCTCCGCACCGGTGACGCCGCGTCGTCTGAGCGCAGTCTCGAAACTGCCGAGATCCGGGTACTGGTAGAACGCAGCGGCAGGAGTCCGTGCGACGGCTCCAGCTGAGCGGAATATCTCGTGGACGCCGAGGCTCACTGATCGATGCAGGGTCCGCGCCCGGGCGACGTGCGCTGACACCTCTGGCGGTTCGCTCAGAATCCAGCAGGCCGCTTCCTGCATCGGAGTCGCCATGTTCGACCACACTTCGCTGGCGACTCCGATGAGCTCGTCGCGAACCGCGGCCCCCTCGTCAGTCGCGGGGACGCGTGCGAAGCCGACACGCCATCCTCCCAGCGCCATGCTCTTCGACAGGCCGCTCGTGACGAAGGTGCGGTCCGGCAGAAAATCTGCTGGGGTGCAGAAGGACGTCGCGTCGTAGGCGAGATCGCGGTAGATCTCATCGGACACGATGGTGATGCCGTTGGCAGCGGCGATCCGGCAGACGGCCTCGACTGTCGCTGCTGGAGCGACGGTTCCCGTCGGGTTGTCGGGGATCGTGAGGATGAGGATGCCGGGGTCAGCTCCGTGTCGGCGCGCCTCGTCGAGTCGGTGCTGCAGCTTGCCGGGGTCCGGCACCCCGCCCGCATCGCGCGGTATATCGACCCAGATGGTCTTCTTGCCCGCGAGAGCAGCCTGCGCCGCGTAGCTCACCCATGACGGGCGCGGCAGCACGACATCGCCCGGAAGGCTCTGGATGAGCGCGTACAGCAGTGCCTTGCTTCCGGGGGCCGGCAGCACCTGCTCCGGATGCGTTGCACGCCCCCGCCGGTCGAAATACCCGGCGATCTGGGTACGGAGATCCTCTGATCCGGCCACCGGACCATAATCAGTGCGCGAGGCTGCAGAGGCCAGCACTTCGGCTGCCTCGGGCAGTACGGGAATGCCGGCCTCACCGAATCCGAGGTGGACGACCGTCTCTCCGCGGGCGCGACGCTGGGCGATCTTCTCATTGATGGCCAACGTCGCCGAGTGCTTGATCATCGTCGATCAACCGAACCTTCTGTGCAATAGAATTTGCAGATTGAACTAAGTCTGCCAATTCGATATCGATTGGGCAAGGGGTCGGTTCGCAGCGCGGACAGATGGGAGGATTGAGCTATGACCGACGATGGTGCGCACGCATGCGAAGCCCCGGCGACCTTCGAAGAGCTCGCCGATGTTCTCTCCCGGCGATTGGCGAGTATGTCGAGGGCGCAGAAGGCAGTCGGGCAGCGCATTCTGTCCGACCCTGAGGGCGTTGCGTTCATGACGGTCACCGAGCTCGCCCAGAGTGCTGGGGTGAATGAGGCGACTGTTGTGCGCGTGGCGAGAAGCCTGGGGTTCGACGGGTATCCCGGTCTGGTCAAGCTGTGCCGCGTGAGGCTGCAGAGCCAAGCGCAGCTGATCCGGCGGTTCTCTTCGCTCGAATCGCTGGATGATGCCGGGCGCTCACTGCTCGAAGTCTCCGCGCAGTTCGATCAAGCGAACATCGCCCGGAGCATGGCGCGCATCGACGAGCCCGACTGGGAGCGGGCAGTCGCGGCACTTGCCGAGTCGC
The DNA here is from genome assembly GCF_014836885.1 of Brevibacterium gallinarum. Classification (GTDB taxonomy): domain Bacteria; phylum Actinomycetota; class Actinomycetes; order Actinomycetales; family Brevibacteriaceae; genus Brevibacterium; species Brevibacterium gallinarum. The sequence goes on along the minus strand of NZ_JACSPY010000001.1, from coordinate 433,633 downwards.
TTCGTGTGCACATTGTCGGCATGCGGAAGTGTGCGCCGGTGGCAGGTCTGCTCGGCTACCTCCTCGACCTGGTGCGCGACGATGTGCGAGTGCTCCACGGCGCTGACGGCTCCCTCACCGACCAGCTGAGGGACATCAGAGCAGGCGACTGCGTCGTCGCCGTCTCCATCCAGCGGTATGCCCGTGCCACCGTCGAGGCGTTTTCGTGGGCGGCAGCTCAGGGCGCTTCGACAATCGCGCTGACAGACAACCCGTCCTCACCGCTCACGCACCACGCTCAGACGGTCTTCTATGTCGAGACCACCGGCGCGTCCGTCATGCGCTCCGTCACAGCGCTGGTCACCGTGGTGCAGACGCTCGCCGCAGCGACGGCAGCCTCGCAGAGCCGTCAGTCGCGGCGGTCGCTTGAGACGCGCGAGCAGCTGCTCGAGAGCTTCGACGTCTACCACTCCGAGTAGCCGCACTGCGGCGGGCCTAGCGCAGGCGGCCCCGAACACACAGGAATGCGGGGAGCTTCCAGATGGAAACTCCCCGCATTCGGATTGCGCTGGGCACTCGCCACCGTCACTCGGTGCTGATGCCCTGTTCGTCGAAGTACTTCTTGGCGCCCGGGTGCAGCTCCACGTCACCGCGGCCGAGCAGAGCGTCCTCGGTCTTGATGAGCTTGCCCTGTGCCAGGGAGATGTCTCCGGCCTTCTCGTAGATCGCCTTGGTGATGCCGTAGGCATCCTCTTCGCTGACCTGGTTGGTCGAGGCGACGATCGTGGCGAACACGGTCACGGTCTGCACGTCTTCAGGGGCGAAGTCGTAGGAACCGCCCGGGATGACGTAGCTTTCGTACTGCGATTCGCCGGCGATCTGGTCGGCCTTCTCCTTGTCCAGCGACAGCAGCTTGACATCAGCATTGGCTGCCAGCTCCGACAGCGATGCCGCCGGGACGCCGAGGATCTCGATCGAGGCGTCGATGTTGCCGTCCTGAAGCTTCGAGCGGGCATCGGCGAAGCTCTCCTCGAAGGGCTCGTAGTCGCCGTCTTCGAAGCCGTAGGCATCGAGGATGAGCTTGGCGACGGCCGCAGTGCCCGAACCGGGGGCGCCGACGGCGATCTTCTTGCCCTTGAGATCTTCGATCGACTCGAAGCCGCTGTCCTCCAGCGTGATGACCTGTGCGGCCTCGGGGTACAGCTGGCCGATCCAGCCGATGTTCTCCAGCGGCTGTCCGAGCTCTTCGAACTCGCCGGAGCCGCTCACAGCGTCGTGGGCGGTGTTGTTCTGGGTGAACGCCAGCTGGGCTTCGCCCTTGGCGATGCGGCCGAGGTTGTCCACCGAGCCGTCGGTCTCCACAGCGTTGACCGTGAGACCCTCGACTTCGTTCTGGAAGATGCGGGAGTACTCATTGCCCAGCGGGTAGTACACGCCTGCGGTGCCGCCGGTGGCGAAGGTGAGGTCCTGGGTGAAGTCCTCGGCCGGTTCGCCGCCTCCGTTGCCGCCACCGCCGCCGGCGCCGCCGCATGCGCTCAGTACAAGTGCTGCAGCGGACATGATTGCCGCCGCGCGTCCTACGAGTCCGATCTTCATACCGGGTTCGCTCCTTCTGTGGTTTCCGTTTCTCACCTGCGGTGGTTACCGCTGCGGCCGGTGGGCCGCATGAGCTGTCAGGCGGCGGTGCAGCGCGGTGCTGCGTCCGCCGGATGCCGGTGGCTGCCGGACCGGCTGCTACCAGCTGGAGTCAACGTCGCCTCCTGCCTCAACGACCACCTCGTCGATGGTCTGCTGGCGCCTGAGGGTGACCCAGGCCACTGCGCCGTCCTTCTCTCTGTATCCGTAGACGGCAGGACGTGGCAAGGCGTTGTAGGAAAATGAGTTGGAAAAGTAATACGCGCCGACGTCGTGGATGGCGATGACATCGCCTTCGCGGATGAGCGGCAGCGAGCGCTGGTGGGCGATGATGTCGCCGGAGAAGCAGCAGGGACCGGCAACGTCCTGCACGCAGACCTCGTCCTCACGTTCCTCGCCTGCCGGGTCGAGCACGCTGACCCGCAGCGGCCAGGCGTTGGGCATGAAGATCGTGCGAGCTGCGACCTGCGCGCCGGCATGGCAGACGGCGATCGGCCGGCCGCCGACGACCTTGGTCGACTCGACCCGGGTGAGCATCGTACCGGACTTGGCCAGCAGGGAGCGGCCGAACTCGGTGATGATCCCGAAGGTGCCGTCGAAGAGCTCGGGAACCTCGGCATCGAGCGCGGCCCGGTAGTCGGCGAAGCTCGGGGTGTGTGCGTCGGAGTCGAAGTTGACCGGCAGCCCGCCGCCGATGTCGATGTGGGTGATCTGCTGGCGGCCGATCGCTGCGTGGATGTCGGCGACGAGGTCGACGACGGCGCGCACGCCGGCAGCCATCGAGGACAGGGCCATGCCCTGGGACCCGGAGTGGACGTGGATCTGGTTGAGCCACGGACGGGAGGCATAGGCGTCGATGATCGCCTGCCGGGAGCCTTCGTCGCGCAGCGGAATGCCGAACTTCGACGTCGGGGTCGCTGTCGACATCTCCTCGATCGCGCCGGCACCCAGCTGCGGGTTGATGCGCACCCCGATCCGGCCCTTGGGGGTCGCGCCGCCCAAGTGCTCGTCGATGCGGGCGAGTTCGGTGAAGTTGTCGAGGTTCATCGCCACGCCGAGGTCTAAGGCGGTGTCGATGTCGTGACGGGTCTTGGCCGGGGAGTCGAAGACGATCCGGTCAGGGGTGAACCCGGCCAGCTGCGCCATCTTGAGCTCACCGGGGCTGGCCACCTCGCAGCCGGCGCCGAGCTCGGCCAGATGGCGCATCATCGGCACGAGGGTCACCGCCTTCGCGGCGACCGCGTGGGTGACCGGCGACGGGGAGTCGAAGGCCGCCTCAGCGGCGTGGAACAGCTCGTCGAGGGTGTCGAGGTCGACCAAGCCGATGATCGGGTAGTCGGCCGGGAGCATCTCCCGGGCCAAGGCGTCGGACATCGCGGTCGCGCGCCGCTGAGCGTGGTGCACTGGGCTCCCTGTACGTCGGTGGTGATGATCCCGGCGGCCGGAGACCGTCCGCCGGTGGAATCATCGTAACCTCTCACACAGCTGCCAGCTGCGGTTCAGGAAATCCGGTGGCTACAGTTCGCTAACGATTGCCGTCCCTGATGGAAGCGATTGCCATAGCTATTGGAACAGCATGACGGGTTTGACGATGTCGACGTAGACGAGCAGCACCGTCATGCACAGCATGAGCCCGATGACGACGTAGGTCAGCGGCAGCAGCCGCGCGGTGTCGAAGGGGCCGATCACACCTCGGCCGCGGGCCAGGTTGATGCGCCGGCGGGCTCCTTCGTAGAGCGCGACGGCGATGTGCCCGCCGTCAAGCGGCAGCAGCGGGATCATGTTGAACGCGAAGAGGAACAGGTTGAGCGAGCCGAGCAGCCCGAGGCCGGTGACGACCTTTCCGGTCACGTCGATCTGATCGGTCGAGACGATCTCGCCGGCGACCCGGCCGACGCCGACCATGCCCATGATGCCCTCCGGGTCGCGCTCCTGGTCAGTGGTGGCGACCTGGACGATGTCGACGAGCTTGACCGGCAGGGTCGCCAGCGCGGTGAAGGTCCGGCCGAGCGCCTGACCGATCTGGCCGGGGAACTCCGTCAGCGGGATCGGCTGGTACTCCCGGGCGGGGCCGATGCCGAGGAAGCCGACGGTCTCGGTGACGAGTTCGCCGCTGCCGTCGCGCTGGAGTTCGCGGCTGTCGGTGTAGACGGGCCGTTCGGCGGCGATGATCCTCGTCGGGATCCACACCTGCGCGCCGTCGCGTTCGACGACGATCTCGACTTCCCTGCCGGCCAGCCCGCGGATCTCGGTCGTGATGTCATCCCAGGTCTCCATCGGCTTGCCGCCGATCGACAGCACCCTGTCGCCGGGGGCGATCCCGACCTCGGCGGCAGGGGTCGGCTGGTCACCGGGCAGACAGCGGTCCTGGTCAGCCGGTGCGCGCTCGGCCATCTCGCTGGCCGGCACCGCGCATTCGGACACGGTCGACACGGTGGTGCCGAGTGTGGGCACACCGACGCCGAGCAGCATGATGCCGAGGATGAGGATGCCCAGCAGCAGGTTGACGAGCGGGCCGCCGAACATGACGGCGAGCCGCTTGGGCACCGAGAGGGCGTAGAAGGTGCGGTGCTCCTCGCCGGGTTCGATGAATTGGTTGGAGTATTCGCGGGCGTCGTCCATCGTGCGCTCGAACATCCGCGGCTTCCGGGCTGCCCTCCGGACGGAAGCCGACGCGCCGGCGGCATCGGCGTGCGCGCCGACGCCGGCGGGTTCCCGGTCCTCGTGGCCGCCGGTCGCCTCGCTCACGATGCCCGAGGCGTCGGTCGCCCCGTGCGCGGCGGCGACCGTGGTGTGAGTGGCGTGCGTGGGCGGGTACATGCCGGGCATTGCGATGAATCCGCCCAGCGGCAGCGCTTTGATGCCGTATTCGGTCTCCCCGCGGCGGCGGGAGAACAGGGTGGGCCCGAAGCCGACCATGTAGTGGGTGACTTTGACGCCGAACTTCTTGGCCGGGATGAGGTGGCCGAGTTCGTGCAGGGCGATCGAGATGGACACGCCGATGAGGATGAGGACGATGCCCAGGGCGTAGAGCAGACCGGTCATGCGCGCGCCTCCTCGGCAGCGGTGGGCTGCAGCCAGCCGGCGATGAACGCGCGTGCACTGCGGTCGGCTGCCAGCACCGTCTCCAGGGTCAGCGCAGCGGCGTCTGTCCCGTTCCCGAGGTGGTTCTCGCCGTTCCCGAGGTGGTCGTCGAGTGCGGCGGCGATCCCCTCGGCGATCTGCGGGAAGGTGATCGTGCCTGCGTGGAAGGCGGCGACGAGCTCTTCGTTGGCGGCGTTGTAGACCGCTGGTGCCGTCCCGCCGGCCCGGCCGGCCCGGACGGCCAGTCGGAGGGCTGGGAAGTTGGCGTCATCGACGGGTTCGAAGGTCCAGGAGCTGGCGGCGTCGAAGGGCTCGGGTGCGGTGGCTCCGGCGATGCGGGTGGTGGTGCCGTCAGGCTCGGTGCCGAGTGCGTAGGCGATCGGCAGCTTCATGTCCGGGGGTGAGACCTGGGCGATCGTCGAACCATCGACGAACTCGACCATCGAGTGGATGCGGCTCTGCGGGTGGACCACAGCGGTGATGCGGTCGTAGTCGATGCCGAAGAGCAGATGCGCTTCGATCACCTCCAGGCCCTTGTTCACCAGGGTCGCGGAGTTCGTCGTGATGACGGTGCCCATGTTCCACGTCGGGTGGGCGAGTGCTTGTTCGGGGGTGACGGCTGCCAGCTCGTCTGCGCTCATCCCGCGGAAGGGACCTCCGGAGGCGGTGATGATGAGCCGGGCGACCTCATCGCGGCGGCCGGCGCGCAGCGCCTGGGCGATCGCCGAATGCTCGCTGTCGACGGGGATGAGCTGGGCTGCGTTCTCCTCAGCGGTGCGCAGCACGAGCTCACCGCCGATGATGAGGGACTCCTTGTTCGCCAAGGCGACATCGGTGCCTGATGCGAGGGCCGCCAGCGTCGATGTCAGACCGGCGGCACCGGTGACAGCGTTGAGCACGACATCGGCGGGCTCGGCTGCCAACCGGGCCGACGCCTCGGGACCGGTGAAGATCGTCTCGACTGCCACCTGCGCGCCGAGCTGCTCGGCGCGTGCCTCCAGCAGCCGTCTGAGCTGGGCTTCTCCCCCAGCAGGCGGGGTGGCGACGGCCAGCGCGCGGGCCCCGGTGCGGATCGCCTGGTCGACCGCGGCGTCGACATTCGACCCCGCTCCGATGCCGGTGACGGCGAATCTGGCGGGGTTGGCGGCGATGACTTCGAGGGCCTGGGTGCCGACCGAGCCAGTGGCCCCCAGTACAATGACATTACGTACCTTCACGGTGACAGATCATCTCATTGTTTTCTTAGAACGCGATGACACGTGCGCTCACTGATGCCCCACGAGGAGAGGAACTCGACGATGAGCAAAACCATGACCCCTGACGAGATTCTGGCGATCGATTCGGTCTTCGAGAAGGAGGACCTCGAATGGGCGGGCATCGTCCGCAAGTGGCTGGACGAGAACGTCCGGGAGAAGATCGGCGACTGGTACCTCGAAGGCACGATCCCGGCTCGTGAGCTCGCAGAGCAGCTCGGTGAGCTCGGCGTGCTCGGCATGCACCTGGAAGGCTACGGCTGCGGCGGAGCGACCGCCACCCAGTACGGCCTGGCCTGCCGTGAGCTCGAAGCCATCGACTCGGGTCTGCGTTCGCTGGTGAGCGTGCAGGGCTCGCTGGCGATGTTCGCCATCCACAACTGGGGTTCTGAGGAGCAGAAGGAGGAATGGCTGCCGCAGATGGCCGCCGGCAAGAAGCTCGGCTGCTTCGGCCTGACCGAACCGGATGTCGGTTCGGACCCGGCTGGCATGAAGACCCGCGCGACCAAGGACGGCTCCGACTGGATCCTCAACGGCGCGAAGATGTGGATCACCAACTCCCCGGTCTCCGATGTCTGCGTCGTGTGGGCCAAGACCGAGGAAGAGGACGAGAAGGGCCGCCCGGTCGTCCGCGGTTTCGTCGTTCCCACCGACACCCCGGGCGTCGAGGTGCCTGAGGTCAAGCGCAAGCTGTCGCTGCGCGCCTCGATCACCGGTGAGATCGTGCTCGACAACGTTCGTCTGCCGGAATCGGCGATGCTGCCGAAGGCCAAGGGGCTCAAGGGGCCGCTGTCCTGCCTGTCCGAGGCCCGCTACGGCATCGTCTTCGGCGTCACCGGTGCTGCCCGTGACTCGATCCTCTCCGCACTGGAGTACACCGGCACCCGCATCCAGTTCAACCGTCCGCTGTCGTCGTTCCAGATCACGCAGCAGAAGCTGGCGAAGGCCTTCGGCCAGTACTCGTCGATCACGCTGCTGGCTGCCCACCTCGGCAAGCTCAAGGACACCGTCGGTGTGCGCCCGGAGCAGATCTCGCTGGGCAAGATGGTCAACGTCGACACCGCGATGAACATCGCCCGTGACCTGCGCGCCACCTTCGGCGGCTCGGGCATCACGAGCGAATACTCGCCGCTGCGCCACGCCATCAACCTCGAGACCGTCCTCACCTACGAGGGCACCCACGAGGTGCACCAGCTGACGCTCGGCCGTGCGATGACCGGCATCAACGCCTTCGCCAACTACGAGGGCTGATCAGCTGACAGGCATCACGGCCCCGGTGACTCCGCGCGAGTCACCGGGGCCGTTGTCGTTTCGACTGAGGTGGGTGGCGTTCTCGCGATCTGCTGCCGCCAAGGTGCGGATTGCTCCGCGTATTGTGGGAGCGAGGGATCGGATGAGGGAGTTTCCACGATGTCAGTGACGAATGCGTGTGCGCTATGAAGCTCTGGCCGCGCGTCAGACACGTGTGGGTTGTGTCAGTTGAACGCGACACGTCGACTCCCGGAGGTACGGTCCGGGCATTTCGCCATTATGACGATGCGGACGACTGTGCTGATGAGATCGTGCTGCCCGAGGGAGAAGCGAACGACATCCTCCTCGCTGAGATTCCCGTATCAGACACGGTGGACCACAGAACTCACGAGCTGTGGTAGTCGAATTCTGGCACGAAGACGAGCTCATGGGGTGGGACTCTGCGCAGCCGGACGCGGCATCCGCGAATCACCGCAGAGCTGAACTTACGACTTCTGATCCGGGTTCCGAGGTTCGCGTGAGCCGGGTGCCGTTCTCTGAACGCTTCGGTGTTCCCGCCGATAACAGCCAGTCTCGCACCGCCCAGCAAGCGTCGGATCGGCGACGCTGGGGATTCCGCTGGCCCACGAAACCGGAATTGTCCTCCATCCGGCTCTGGCCGAGAGCGAAACACCTGTGGGTGGTGTCGATTGAACGCGACCATTCTCCACCTTGGAGGACGATACGGGCGTTCCGCTGTTCTGAGGATGCGAAGCTCTATGTTGAGCATCGTGTCCTGCCCGAGGGCGAAGTGACGGGTATCTCCATCTCCGAGATACCTGTGGCGGCCCAGGTGCACCGCGGGGCTCAAGAGGTGTGGATCGTCGAGCACTGGCACGACAACGAGCTGATGGGTTTCGACTCGGCGCAGCCGGACGCGGCATCTGCGAAACGACGCGCAGCTGACGTCGCGGCTGCTCATCCGCGTTCCGATGTACGTGTGAGCCGGGTGCCTGTCGGCTGACGCTCCATCCTTCGCCGCTGACCGGCGGGCTGTCACCACCAAACCTCTGTTCGCCAGCTGGTGCCTGGCAGTCCCGGGCGGGCTACGACCTCAGGACGGACGACCGTGTCCAGCAGGTTCCGCTCAGCCCGGCACCCCGTCCTGGCGCTGCCTGCCGATGAGCATGCCGCAGGCGATGAGCATGAACACGATGACGAGCACGATCTCCAGCGCCTGCCGGCTGGTTGAGAGCGCGGCGCTGAGCACGAGCGGGATGAGCAGGCCGCTGGTCCGCGAGGCGATGCCCATGCCTGCGAAGCAGGCCCACGGGTGCACTGCGCTGAGGCTGGCCATGCGCGTGTTGAGGGATGAGGTGACGATCGCGGAGCTGATGAGCGGGCCGGTGAGGATGATGCCGGTGATGACCGCCCAGTTCCGCTCGATCCACAGGGCCCCGGAGATCCCGATCAGGGCGAGCAGCACCGCAGCGGCGAACTCGCGGTTGGTCCGGCGCATCGAGCCATGACCGAAGGCGGTCGCCGTTGCCATGGCGATGAGCTCGCGCATGACGAGTCCGACACCGATCGCAGCACCGAACTCCGGCAGCGCGAGTGGGAAGATCGAACTCGTCGTGATGAAGATGACAGACAGTGCTGAGGCCGACAGCGCCCCACGGGCCATGACCGACGACCGGCCGATCGCTGCGACCGAATAGACGATGGTGCGCAGCAGCGGCACCCGCTGCGTGACACGCCGGTCGCGGCTGGGCCCCGGCAGCCACCAGGCGGCGATGAGGATGCCGAGCCCGGTGGTCGCGACGATGATGAACAGCACGTGCGGCTGCTCAGCAGCCAGCGCCCACGTGATGAACAGGCCGGCTGCCAGTGCGCCGCCGCGCTGGATGAGGACGTTGATGCGCTGACCGTCGGCCTGCCGCTCCCCGAGCATCGAAGCGTAGTGCGCGAGCGCCGGAATGTAGATGAGGCTGGAGCAGCAGGCGTACAGGGCGCCGAAGATGACGATCCACCAGCCGGAGCCGGCGATGAGCAGCCCGATGGTGATGAGCAGGATGAGAATGCCGGAGGTGCCGATGACCCGCCGCAGGCCGAAGCGTTCGATCGCCGAGGCAGCCGGTGAGTCGAGCAGGATGCCCAGACCCATGTAGATCGTCACCGTCAGCGACGCCAGCCCGAGGTTCGGGGCCATGACGGCCAGGCCGGTGAGCATGAAGGAGTGGAAGCCGAAGTAGGTGCAGATGACGATGACGATCGCCCAATAGCGGCGCGCCCGCCGCGCCAGCTTCCGTCTGTCGATCGCCATGAGGATTACGGTAACACCGGGATCGAGGCCGTTCGGGACGCCTGTGATCGGCGGCACAGAGCCGATCGCGGCCCTCTCGCGAACCGTCCGGCCGCAATGTTGCTCTGCGGCGCTCAGCGGCTGAGGAACATCTCCACGGCGTTGAGGCTCTCAGCAGCGCTCAGGCTCACCCCGTCGAGCCGCAGCACCTCGCGGCCGGGGCCGATCTCTGCGGCAGCGGCGTGCTTGAACGCTGATTCCTTCATCAGCGCCCCGGCGTCGAGGGGTTTGCTCTCCGGCCCGTCGGCAAGCAGCTCGGTGCCCTCGAAGTGCGACCAGATCTTGCGGGTCTCGGTGTGCATGCCGGCCTTCGCAGCAGTCTGAGCGGCAGCATCGCCGTTGCTGCTGATGTGCTCACCTGCTTCCGCCGGCGCACCATCGATCGGGCGCAGCACCGGCGCAGTCTTCTTCTCCCCCGGCTTGAGTCCTTTGGCCCCGAGGACCACGCAGCTGCCCAGCCTGAGGGCGGCGAGCATCGCGAGGATGAGGGTGACCGGGCGCAACCCGTCGTCGATGACGACGAACGGCGGGGCCGGTTCGTGAACGGCGCGCAGGATGCCGGCGAACTTCGCCACCCGGTCGAGCGCGTCCTCATACGTCAGCGACACCTCGGCGTCGGCGAAGAAGACCTCGTCAGCCTGCCCTGCGACGATCGGGTAGTCGAGCAGCTCGAAGACGGGATTGAAGGTGCCCTTGTCCTTCGGTGAGTTCGTGCCCGGCTTGCGGAACCAGTGCAGCTGTTCAGTCGACACTGGCCATGACCTCGACGACCCGGTCGATGAACGCATCGACCTGGTCCTCGTCGTAGGCGCGGGTGCCCTTGCGGGTGCGGAAGAGCACGCGGCGGACCTCGTCGACGCTCATCGGCTTGCCCTGGGTGAAGTAGCCGTTGATGCGGTCGCACAGGTCGTCGACCTCTTCGACGTCGTAGCCGATCTGGCCCTTCTCCGGATGGTTGAACCGCTCCCCGTACTCACGCGCGAGGCGGCCGCGCAGCGAGCTGGCGGCTCGGGTGAGCTCCTTGACCCAGGCGTCCTCACCGGAGCTGGAGATGAGCCGGTCGCGGCTGCGTTTGGCGAAGGCGTCTTCGAGCCGGTCGAGGGCGGCGTCGACGACGCCGACGTGGTAGCCGTTGCGCACCAGGTCGAAGCCGACGGTGCGCACCGCACGCGCATCGAGATCACCGGGCTGCGGCGTGTCGGATTCGAAGGATTCGCGGGCCCGCTTGAAGAAGCTGTCGACCTGTGCGGGGTCGTACCCGTTCTTCCAACCCGACATCCTGGGGAAGTTCGTCTCCACGTCGCTCTCCTTGTGAATGCTGTGCGGTGCTTAAAGTGTAGCGCTCAGTCCTCTTCGGCCGTGGCAAGCTGGCCGCACGCCCCGTCGATGTCCTGACCTCGGGTGTCGCGGATCGTCGTCGGGATCCCGGCGTCCTGGAGGCGGCGCACGAACTCAGCGGCCACCTCGGGCTCGGATGCCGTCCACACCGAACCGGGGGTCGGGTTGAGCGGGATCGGGTTGACGTGCACCCAGCCGCGGCCGCGTGCGTTGAGCTTCTTGCCCAGCAGCTCGGCGCGCCAGGCGTGGTCGTTCATGTCCTTGATGAGCGCGTATTCGATGCTCACGCGCCGGCCGGTGACCTGGTAGTAGTTGTAGGCCGCGTCGATGGCCTCATCGACCTTCCAGCGGGTGTTGACCGGGATCATCTCATCGCGCAGCCCGTCGTCAGGGGCGTGGAGGCTGAGTGCGAAGGTCACCGGGATGTCCTCGGCGGCGAGCTTGTTGATGCCGGGCACCAGCCCGACGGTCGAGACGGTGATGCGGCGTGCTCCCATGCCCAGGCCGGCCGGGGCCGGGTCGACGAAGCGGCGCACGGCGTTGATGACGCGCTTGTAGTTGGCCAGCGGCTCGCCCATGCCCATGAACACGATGTTGGTCACGCGTTCAGCCTGGCCTGACGTGCGGGTGGTGCCCGCGCCCGAGGCGGTGGTGCCGCCGGCAGATCCGCTTCCCTGGGCGGGGGCCTCGCCCTGCTCCTCATCGGCCTCAGACCCGACAGCGGCGGCCGGGTTGCCGAGCATGTCGGTATCGGCTGAGGTGTCCTCGGCCAGTTCGCCTGCGGCGATGACCTGGTTGGCGCGGATGACCTGCTCGACGATCTCCGCGGTCGACATGTTCCGCGTCAGGCCCTGCTGGCCGGTGGCGCAGAACGGGCAGTTCATGCCGCAGCCGCACTGCGAGGACACGCACAGGGTGATGCGGTTGCGGTAGCGCATGAGCACCGATTCGACGAGCGCGCCGTCGAAGAGCCGCCACAGGAACTTGATGGTGTCGCCGTTGGAGGTGCGCAGCCGGCGCACCTCGCTCAGCAGCGGTGGGAAGAACCTCTCGGCCAGCTCAGCCCGCCGGTCCTTCGGCAGGTCGGTCATCGCCTCGGGATCGGTGGTGTGGTGGACGAAGTAATGGGTTGAGAGCTGCTTGGCGCGAAACGCCGGCAGGCCCATCTCAGTGACGGCGGCGATCCGCTCGTCCATCGACATGTCGGCCAGGTGGGTCGGCGGCTGGGTGACGCGCGGGGACTTGAAGTTCAGCAGCGGCCGGCCGTCACGCGTCGGGGTGCGCGAGGTGGTGCCGTCTGCGTGCTCGACGATGGGCCGCACCTGGCGGCGGGGCGGCCTGTTGGTCGGTGTGGAGGAGGTCTTCTCAGTCATGTCCTTCCAGTATCGCATGTGCAGGCTGGGCGATGTGTGAGAGCGGTCTGCTCTGCGCCCAGAAGCCTCAGATGCTGGTGACAGGTGGTCTCATCTGGCACGATGAAGGTTCCCGCACACGAAAGACGTGACCCCCATCTCTCACGAAAGACGTGATCCCCATGACAGGTCATGAGATCTTCCGTCTGGTCGCTGCCGTCGTCATGATCGGCACCGGCGTCTATCTGCTGTTCTCTTTCGACGGCTGGGATCAGCTCGTTGCTGCGCTGCAGATCCTCATCGGCACCATCATGGCCGTCGACATCCTCGCCCGCGCCCGCCGGCGCGGGCGTGGGTGCCGGGCAGACAGCCAGGTCCGGTCCGCACCTGCTCGCGAGCCCGGCACACCGGGCAACGACGAGGCGTGAGTATGACCCCAGACGGGTCCGCGGCGTCGTCCGCTTCCCTGGCGAGTGAGCGCCGCCATCTGCGGCGCAGCGATTGTGCCCAGCCATCCCCGCTATCGCCGCCGGCTCGGAGCAACCTCCGGTGACAGCGATCCGCTCAGGCCTCGACGCTGAAGACCTTGCCGGGATTCATGATGCCGTGCGGGTCGAGTGCGGTCTTGATCGCCCGGTGCATATCAAGGACGTCCTCGCTGAGCTCCCGTGACAGGCCCGGCTTCTTCAGCAGCCCGATGCCGTGCTCACCGGAGACCGTGCCGCCGGCTTCCAAGGCAACGGTGATGATCTCCTCGAATGCCGCCTGGGCGCGCTCGCGGGCGTCATCATCGCCGATCGGGGTGACGAGCAGCGGGTGCAGGTTGCCGTCGCCGGCGTGGGCGATCTGAGCGAGCACCGTGTCGTGCCTGCGGCCGATCTCCTGGATCTTCGCCAGCACCTCGGGCACCTTCGAGCGCGCCACGCAGATGTCCTCGGTCAGCACCGGGCCGAGCCGTTCGAGAGCCGGGTAGGCGAGCCTGCGGGCGGCGAAGAACGCATCGGCCTCCTCGGCGTCCTCGCTGATCGCAGCGAACGTGGCACCAGCGGACTCAAAGGCTGTCACAATGCCCTGGGCCTCGGCCTGCCCGGCAGCGCCCGGGACGTCGGTGGCGGCCAGCAGCAGCACCTCGGCCTCGGCCGAAAGCCCCATGTTCTTCCACTCATCAACCGCCTTGAGGCAGTAGGAGTCGACGAGTTCGAGAGCAGAGGGGATGATGCCGGCAGCAGTGACGTTGGCGACGGCCCGGCCGGCGTCGACGAGGCTGTCGAAGTAGCCGACGATCGCCCGGGAGTCCTGCGGCAGCGGCAGCAGACGCACGGTGATCTCAGTGACGATGCCCAACGTGCCCTCAGCGCCGATGATGAGCCCGCGCAGGTCGTAGCCGGCGGCGTTCTTCGCCGTTGTCTTGCCGACGCGCACGAGTCTGCCGGTGCCGGTGACGACTTCGAGGTTGAGGACGTATTCGCTCGTGACGCCGTATTTGACGCAGCACAGGCCGCCGGCGTTCGTCGCGACATTGCCGCCGATGGTCGACCAGGGTGCGCTGGCCGGGTCCGGTGGGTACCACAGGCCGTCCTCGGCCACCCGGGCGCGCAGGTCGTTGTTGACGACGCCGGGCTGCACGCGGGCGGTGCGCTCGACCGGGTCGACGTCGAGGATCTGGTTCATCGCATCGAAGCTGATGACCAGGCAGCCCTCAAGTGCGTTCGCCCCGCCGGACAGGCCGGTACCGGCGCCGCGGGCGACGACAGCCACGGAATGCTCGATCGCCCAGCGCACGGCGGCGAGCACCTCGGCGGTCTCGCGCGGGCGCACGACCGCCAGTGCCTGACCATATGGCGCCCATTCGGCCTCGTCGTGCAGATAGGAGGCCATGATGTCGGCATCGGTGATGATCGTCTCGGCCGGCAGGACCTGAGACAGGGAAGCAAGAAGGCTCATGTGATGAATCCAGGCAGGAAGGTGAAGAGGACGAGGGCAACCGGGGCGGTCGGCAGGATCGAGTCGAGACGGTCCATCACTCCCCCGTGCCCGGGCAGCAGGGTGCCCATGTCCTTGAGGTCGAGGTCGCGTTTGATCATCGATTCGGCGAAGTCGCCGAGAGTGGCGAAAGCCGGGATGATCGTGCCGAGCACGAGGCCGGTCCAGATCGGGGCATCGAAGACCCACAGCGCCACGCCGATGCCCACAGCGGTGGAGAAGACGGCAGAGCCCGCATAGCCCTCCCAGGACTTCTTCGGGCTGATCTTCGGGGCGATGGGATGCTTGCCCCACAGCACGCCGAAGGTGTAGCCGCCGATGTCGCTGGCGACGACGAGGGCGAGGAAGAGGATGACGAGCAGGTTGCCCTCAGGCTGGGTGAGGATGAAGACGACAGCGGAGGCCATGAGCCCCACATAGGTGAGGGCGAAGAGGCTCAGGCACACGTCCTTGACGGGGTTGGGCCGGCGTTCGAGCAGTGTGAACAGCAGGATCGCTCCGGCTCCGACGGTGAAGGCCACCCATAATGCCTCGCGACCAGCGAAGTACGTCGCCAGGATCATGAGGCCGGCAGCGGTGACCGTGGGGACGCGGGCGACGACGGAGCCGGAGCGTGAGAGCGCATTCGCCAGCTCCCACATGGCCACGACGACGCCGATGAGCACGATGACGACGAACGACGGCGGATAGAACAGCAGCGAGGCCAGCACTCCCCCGCCGAGCACCACGCCGACCGCGATCGCTGCCGGCAGATTGCGCCCCGCCCGCCCGTAGTCCTTCTGCTGCGGCTCGGCTGCAGTCGATGACCCCGGGACGGCCTCGGCTGCCGTTAGGGTGTCTGCGCTGGTGGCTTCGGCGGCCCTCTCGGCTACCGGGGTCGGGGTGACGAGCCCGTGCCCGTAGGCCGAGGCCGGCGGCGAGCCGACCACTGCCTGCGGCTGCGTCTCGACTGGCTGCGGCGCGTCCTTCGTCCCCGCGGCGCTGCTGCCGGTCCGGTGGGCCGGCAGTGCCGGCGCAGGCTGCACGACCGGCAGCTGACCAGTCCGGGCGGCCTCCTGCTCGGCCCTGATGGCATCACGACGACGCGGGAACTCCTGAGTGTAGAGTTCCCGCTTCTCGCCGTCGACTGGTTGCTGCGCCATCGCTGGGCTCAGACTTCGAGCAGCTCTTCTTCCTTGGCTGCCAGCAGGCGGTCGATGGAGTCGACCTTCTTCTTCGTCAGCTCGTCGAGCTCACCGGTGGCGCGCTTGGCCTCGTCCTCACCGACATCGCCGTCCTTCTGCATCTTCTCGATGGCGTCCTTGGCGGTGCGGCGGATGTTGCGGATCGACACGCGGCCCTGCTCGGCGTATCCCTTGACGATCTTGACGTACTCCTTCCGGCGCTCTTCGGTCAGCTCCGGGAGCACCACGCGGATGACGTTGCCGTCGTTGGCCGGGTTGGCGCCGATGTCGGAGTTGCGCAGCGCGGTCTCGATGTTGCCGAGCGCGGTGCGGTCATAGGGGGTGATGAGCAGAGTGCGGGCCTCGGGCACCTGGAAGGACGCCAGCTGCTGCAGCGGGGTCGGGGTGCCGTAGTACTCGACTTCGATGTGGGCGAACAGTGCGGGGTTCGCCCGTCCGGTGCGCACCGAGGCGAAGTCATCCTTCGTCGCCTCGATCGTCTTGTCCATCTTCTCTGCGGCTTCGGCGAGAGTTGCTTGCATCGCGGTGCACTCTTTTCTTCGGTCGGTTGCGGAACTGCTGGTCGTCCCTCAGGTCTATTCTATTGTCTCCGCCTCCACCAGCACGGCAGGCGGGCAGGGTGACAGAGGCCCGGCGGCTCAGGCGCCGCGCACAGTCGTGCCGATCGGCTCCCCGGCGATCGCCCGGCGCAGGTTGTGCTCGCCCTGCATGCCGAATACGCGCATCGGCAGGGCGTTGTCCATACACAGGCTGAAGGCGGTGGCGTCGACGACCTTGAGGCCGCGCTGCAGCGCCTCCTGGTAGGTGATCGAGTCGATCCGCTCAGCGGTCGGGTCGGTCTTCGGGTCGGCGGTATAGACGCCGTCGACGCCCTTCTTGGCGATGAGCACCTCGTCGGCGCGGATCTCCAGGGCGCGCTGGGCGGCGACCGTGTCGGTGGAGAAGAACGGCAGTCCGGCACCGGCGCCGAAGATCACGACCCGGCCCTTCTCCATGTGCCGCATCGCCCGGCGCGGAATGTAGGTCTCAGCGACCTGAGTCATCGGGATCGCTGACTGCACACGGGTGTCGACGCCCTGCTGCTCGAGGAAGTCCTGCAGCGCCAGGCAGTTCATGACGGTGCCGAGCATGCCCATGTAGTCGGCACGCGTGCGGTCCATGCCGCGCTGGGAGAGTTCGGCGCCGCGGAAGAAGTTTCCACCGCCGACGACGATGCTGATCTCGACCTCCGGCACACAGGTGGCGATCTCCTTCGCCACTGCTGCCACGACGTCGGGATCGACGCCGACGGTGCCGCCGCCGAACACCTCACCGGAGAGCTTGAGCAGGATGCGCCGGCGATCGGTGCGCACCGGGGAGATCTGGTCGTGCTTGGAGGAATGGACTGGAGATTCCGACATCGCTCTCTTCCTTGTCAGGCGGCAGGCTGGCGGCGCCTTCTGGGGGCACGCCACCGATCAGTCTAACGTGTCCGCCTGCCCCCGGTTCCACCTGCGGCACGGCAGGTCACCACCGCCTCGGGCACGGGATGCGGATACGCCGAAGGCGGCAGCCCCGCGTGGGGACTGCCGCCTTCAGTCAGCGATCAGAGCCTCGCTCAGCTGCCGACGCGGAAGCGCAGGTAGCCCAGCGGGGTGACCTTGGCCTCGTCGAGGACGGTCTGCACGCTCTTCTTCGGCTCCTTGGCGAAGGGCTGATCGAGCAGGCAGGTGTCCTTGAAGAAGGCGTTGACGCGGCCCTCGACGATCTTCGGGATCGCCTGCTCGGGCTTGCCCTCGTTCTTCGAGGTCTCCAGCGCGATGCTCTCCTCCTTGGCGACGACGTCGGAGGGGACGTCCTCGCGGGAGAAGTAGGTCGGGGTCATCGCGGCGATGTGCACGGCGACATCGTGGGCTGCTGCATCGTCATCGCCTTCGTAGGCGAAGAGCACACCCACCTGCGGCGGCAGGTCCGGGTTGGTGCGGTGCAGGTACGAGTCGACCTTCTGGCCCTTGATGAGGCCGACGCGACGCAGGACGACCTTCTCACCGAGGACCGCGCCCTGCTCGGCGATGAACTCCGAGACCTTCTTGCCGTTGGTCTCGTAGTCCAGCAGCGCCTCAGCATTGTCGACCTGGGCTTCGACGGCGAGGCGCAGGACCTCATCGGCGAGCTCACGGAACTTGTCGGACTTGGCGACGAAGTCGGTCTCCGAGTTCAGCTCGATCATCGTGCCGACGTCGTTTTCGACGTGGGTGGCGACGAGGCCGTCAGAGGTCGAGCGGTCCTCGCGCTTCGAAGCGGACTTCAGTCCCTTGAGGCGCAGGATCTCAATGGCCTTGGCCTGATCTCCCTGTGCTTCGTCGAGAGCCTTCTTGACAGCCATCATGCCGGCACCGGTGCGGTCGCGCAGTGCCTTGATGTCAGCGGCAGTGTAGTTTGCCATGCGATCTCCTTGTTGAGACGTGGTGGTCTGGGTCAGACGTGCGGGTGCGGCTCAGGCTTCGGTCGACTCGGTGGAGCCGGCCTCAGCGGTCTCTTCGGTCTGCTGCTCGGCCGGAGCTTCAGCAGTCTCCTCGGCCTTGGCCTCGTCAGCCTTGGCCTCGTCAGCCTTGGCTTCGGTGTCCTCAGCCTTGGCCTCGCCCTTGCCCTCGAGGAGCTCGCGCTCCCACTCCGGCATCGGCTCGACGGAGACGGCCGAGACGTTCTTCTCGCCGCCTTCGTCCGAGGAGTGGCGCTTGATGAGGCCCTCTGCCACAGCGTCGGCGACGACGCGGGTGAGCAGGGCGACCGAGCGGATCGAGTCGTCGTTGCCCGGGATCGGGTAGTCGACTTCGTCGGGATCGCAGTTGGTGTCGAGGATGCCGATGACCGGGATGCCCAGCTTCTTCGCTTCGTCGACGGCCAGGTGCTCCTTCTTGGTGTCGACGATCCAGACGGCCGACGGGGTGCGCTGCATGTCGCGGATGCCGCCGAGGGTCTTCTCGAGCTTGTCCTTCTCGCGGCGCAGGATGAGGAGTTCCTTCTTGGTGTACATCGAGCCGGCGACGTCGTCGAAGTCGATCTCCTCAAGCTCCTTGAGGCGGCGCAGACGACCGGAGATGGTCTGGAAGTTCGTCAGCATGCCGCCGAGCCAACGCTGGTTGACGTACGGCTGGCCGACGCGCTTGGCCTGCTCCTCGATGGCTTCCTGGGCCTGCTTCTTGGTGCCGACGAACATGATCGAGCCACCGTGAGCGACCGTCTCCTTGATGAACTCGAAGGCGGTGTCGATGTAGCCCAGCGTCTGCTGCAGGTCGATGATGTAGATGCCGTTGCGCTCGGTGAAGATGAAGCGCTTCATCTTCGGGTTCCAACGACGGGTCTGGTGTCCAAAGTGGACGCCGCTGTCAAGCAGCTGGCGAATAGTGACGACGGCCATGCCGGCGCACTCCTTTCATTGTCATTCGGTTGAGTCCTGGCATCCGCCGTCTCGGGCCGACAGTCCCAGCTCAGCCACGCGGCACAGCACACGTGTGTGCGTCGTCGCGGAGGGTGGGATCTGCACCGGTGGCCCGCTGCGGGTACTCGGATGCGCGTAGTCAGATCTGCAGCCGCTCAGCCTCGCGCGCAGGCGGGCTGAAGAGCGCACAGTTCTGCTATGTGTAGTCTACGATCTTCCCCGCCAGCGACCAAACCTGCCGTGGCTGATCTCTCCTGGCCCGAGGTGTGTGGATGCTCTCGGCGTCTGCGCGGGGACTGCTGGGGATGGCGGGCCTTCCTCCACAGCCGTCGCCGAGGCGTGGGCTGGGAGTGTGCGCGACCTGAGTGTGGAGTCCATGAGTGGACGTGAGCGCATCAGGTTCAGGGCCAGGCTGCAGCAGCTGGGGTGGATCGTCGTGTGCGGGATCCTCGCCGGCATCGTCGCGGTGCCGGCCGGGCTGCCGGCCGCGCAGATCGGTGATTCCGGCAGGCTGGGCCGGTCCGTTGTCATCATCGCCCCGGCAGCGGCGCAGGCGGCGGAATCTGCAGCTGACTCCGGTGGCTGGGTGACCCCGGTGCCCGGGTTCGAGGTCGTGCGCGCTTTCGACAAGCCGAAGCAGAACTGGCAGACAGGCCACCGCGGCATCGATGTCGCGGTGCTGCCGGGAGAGTCGATCCGCGCTCCGCAGTCCGGGCGTGTGCACTTCGCCGGCAGCGTGGGCGGGCGTCCGGTGCTCAGTCTCGACGTCGGTGGGCACATCGTGTCCTTCGAGCCGGTCGACACGGATCTCAGAGCCGGTGACGAGGTGTGGGCTGGTCATCCCGTCGGCACGGTCGCTGATCCGAGTCACTGCGATGCCGGGTGTGTGCACGTCGGGGTGTGGGCGACCGGCAAGCCGAAGGACTATCTGAATCCGGCTGTGTTCTTCTCCCAGGACTTCTCGATTCTGCTGCCTGAAGCGCAGGCGCCTAAGGAGATGCCGGAGGCTTCCGGCGATGACGGATCCTCCGGTGCCAGCGCGTGGGGCGGGCATTCCAACGGCCGGATCCCAGCGGTCGCGATGTGCCCGCTTGATCGCGCGGCCGGGCACCGGCTGCGCTGTGATGCGGCGAGGGCGTTCGATGAGCTCAGTGATGCCTACCGGCAGCGGTTCGGCCAGCCGATCGCGGTGACGGATTCGTATCGGGACTACCAGACGCAGGTGATCCTCAAAAGGCGCAAGGGCCGGATGGCTGCCACTCCCGGCAGGTCGAACCACGGCTGGGGCCTGGCAGTCGACCTCGGTGGCGGGATCAACCGGTTCGGCACCGCGCAGCATGAGTGGATGCGCACCAACGCCCCGCGCTTCGGCTGGGTGCACCCCAGCTGGGCGAGGCAGTCCGGGGCGCTGCCGGAGGCATGGCATTGGGAGTACAAGGGCCGGTAGCGGGCCGCCGCAGCAATTGCGCCATCGGTGAGCGGCTGGAATAGCTGTCTGCTGTGTGTCGTTGAGGCTGGCATGAGCATTCACAGCATCGCCGTCGTCGGCGGCCACGGCAAGATCGCCCGTCACCTCACTGAGATCGTCACCCCGGATATGGAGGTCCGTTCGATCATCCGCAATCCGGAGCACGCTGCTGAGCTCGAGGCACTCGGTGCGGTGCCGGTCGTCTGCGATCTGGAGAAGGCCTCACAGGCTGAGCTGGTGGAGGCCTTCGGCAATGCCGATGCCGTCGTCTTCGCCGCCGGTGCCGGCGGTGGGTCGGGCATCTTCCGCAAGTACACCGTCGACCTTGCAGCCGCGATCGCGGCGATGCAGGCAGCGACCGCGGCGGGCATCGACCGTTTCGTGCAGATCTCATTCATCGGCGCCGGCGGGCCGACCCCGGAGGGCACCGAAGAGGTCTTCGCCGCCTACTGGGATGCCAAGCGCGAGGCTGACAATGCGCTGCGTGCCAGCGGTCTGGACTGGACGATCGTCAAGCCGGGCCGGCTGCTCGATGAGCCTGGCACCGGCTGTCTCGACATCGCCACCGGCACTGAGCGCGGTGCTACGACGCGGCGTGAGGATGTTGCGGAGTTCATCGCGATGATCCTCGATGACGGTCGCACGGTCGGCCGGGAGTTCGACATCATCGATGGTGAGACTCCGATGCACGAAAGCCTCAAGGCCACGCTGGGCTCGTGACAAGCTGCTGCCGGTTCAGGCGCGTGGATGCGCCTGCCGGTAGCTTTCGGCCAGCCGTCCGAGGGAGACGTGGGTGTAGATCTGCGTCGAGCTCAGCGACGCGTGGCCGAGGAACTCCTGCACTTCACGCAGGTCAGCGCCGTTTTCGATCATGTGGGTGGCAGCTGAGTGCCGCAGCCCGTGCGGTGAGAGCTCCGGTGCGTCCGGCAGTCCCGCAGTGGCTGTGTGGACGACTGAGCGGATCTGGCGGACGTCGATGCGCCTGCCGCGGGCGCCGAGGAACAGTGCTGTGGCATCTCGGGCTGTCGTGTCGTTCTCCAGCACCGGTCGGCCGTTTCGCAGCCAGGCCTGCAGTGCGCGTTGGGCGGGCAGCCCGAAGGGTATGCGTCGTTCCCTGCCGCCCTTGCCCATGACGGTGACGAGCCTGCGCTCGGTGTCGATGCTGGTGGTGTCCAGCGCTGCGATCTCGGAGACGCGTGCGCCGGTGGCGTAGAGCAGTTCGAGCAGTGCGGCATCGCGCAGCCGCAGCGCCTCGTCTTTCGGGGAGCGCTGTGTCTCACTGGACTCCGCGGGTTCGGGTTGCGATGTCGCGTCACCGGGTTCGGTTCCCGTGTGCTGCATGACGGCATCGATGTGGCGCTGCTGAAGCACCGCTGGCAGCCGTGAGGCTTTGCGGGGGCTTGCCAGGCGCAGCGCGGGGTTGGATCGCATGAGCTGGCGGCGGGTGCAGAACGCACAGAAGGCGCGCACCGCTGCGATCCGCCGGGCGGTGGTGGCCGGTGCGGCTCCCGTGCGCGACTGGGCGAGCAGCCATTGGCGCAGGTTGCCCAGCTCGATGGCGTCCAGCGGCAGGTGCCCATCGTCGTCGGTGAGGAAGGTCAGCAGGGTGCGCACGTCGGAGAGGTAATTGCGCACGGTGTGCGCTGACGCGTTGCGGTGCACACGCAGCTCTTCGTCGAAGGCGGCGAGCGCTTCAGCGTACTCTCCGGGCAGCTGTGCCTCGGTGTCGGGGGAAGTCGACATGCTTCTCAGTGTAGCCAGCCACGCTGTCGGGCCAGCCGGTGGCTCGCCGGCGACGAGCAGCTGACGCTGCCGCGAGCGTTGAGCGTGGAGTGGCTGGCCAGATGACGTCGTATGAGCGACATCGTGTGCCGGCGACTGATCTGCAGGCAGACTGCTGACCGCTGCCACCGGATTCGAGCCGCGTCAGCCGGTCGCTCCTCGGGTGACGACTGCGCGCTTCTTCACCCAGCCGTGGGCTTCGCGTTCGACGTGCCCGGACAGTTCGAGTGCGGCAAGCGCCGCCATGACGGTGTGGGCGTCGAGACCCGAGCGGACGGCGGCAGTCGCCGCTTCGATCCCGCGAGAGGTCGGCAGCACGTTGTAGGTCCTGCTCTGGTCTGCGGTCATCTCGTCAGTGATCCGCAGCGCTGGCTGATGCTCGGTCTCGCTGCGGGTGGTGTCGATCGGTTCGACGAGTTCGGCGATGTCATCGGCTGACGTAACGCACACAGCCTGGCCCTCGCGGATGAGACGGTGGCAGCCGGCGGATGCCTGGCTGGTGATCGGCCCGGGCACCGCCCCGACCGTGCGCAGCAATTCAGCTGCCCGGTTGGCAGTATTCAGTGCACCGGACCGCCAACCGGCTTCCACCACGATGGTGGCCTGGGCAGCGGCGGCAATCAGGCGATTGCGCAGGAGGAACCGGTGCCTCATAGCCGTCTGTCCGGCTGCCGTTTCGGACACGACGGCATACCGAGTGCCGATGCGGGTGAGCATGTCGGCGTTGCCGCGCGGATAGTAGCGATCCATTCCCCCGGCCATGAAGGCGACCGTGCCAACTTCGGGTGTCTCGGCTGCGGCGAGCGCCGCCTGGTGGGAGGCTGCGTCGATGCCGTAGGCGCCGCCGGAGACGATGGTGTGTCCTCGCATGGCCAGTTCGTAGGCGATGCTGCCGGCGACGTGCTCACCGTAGTGCGTTGAGGCACGTGCTCCGACGAGTGCGATCGAACCGGTGAGCAGCTCCTGCAGGTTCCCGGGTCCGCGCACCCACAGCGCGAGGGGCTCGTGGATGCCGAGCTCGGTCAGCTGCGTCGGCCACTCATCGTCTTCCGGGTGGATGAGGCGGGCTCCGAGCCGGGCCATGATCCGCTGCTCTTGGACGGCATTGAGGCTGGGCAGGCGCATCCGCCACCGCTCGTGAACCGTCGACAGCTTGTCTCCCGGGACCTGCAGACCGACGGCTTCGCATGCCTCATGCAGCTGCGGAACGGCCTCGGACTGCCGGGAGCGGATGAGCGCGAGCATCCGCTCGGCACCAAGGGCGAGAACGCCGGCTTTGAGGATCTCGTCACCGGGTTCGGCCAGGCGCAGCAGGTCGACGCAGGCCAGTCGCTGAGTGTCGGTGGTCATTGTGCCTCCCGCATGCGCAGGAGTGCCGCGGCGAGCACATCGTCGCCATCGGGGCGGGTTCGGCCGGCGAGGTCGGCGATGGTCGCGGCGATCCGCAGCACTCGGTCATATCCGCGCATCGACAGCAGACCGCGTTCGAGTGCCTGGTCGAGGACGTGAGTCTCACTGGATCTGAAGGAGAACGCTTCTCGCAGATACGCACCCGGTGCGCGGGCGTTCGTGTTCCACGGCATATCGGCATAGCGGTGGGTCTGGCGCTCCCGTGCTGCCGCCACCCGCTCGGCGACGACAGTCGACGACTCGACTGGCGCATCCGTGCGCAGGTCGGCTGCGGTGACAGGCAGGACGTCGAGCTGGATGTCGACGCGGTCGAGCAGCGGGCCGGAGAGCTTCTGCCGGTAGCGGCGGCGCACGTGCGGGGTGCACGAACACGTCTGGGTGCTGCTGCCAGCGACACCGCAGGGACACGGGTTGGCCGCCAGCACGAGTTGGAATTTCGCCGGCAGCACCACCGACCCCCAGGCGCGGTGGATATCGCAGTAGCCGCTCTCCAGCGGCTGACGCAGCGCTTCGAGCACGTCGCGGTTGAATTCCGGAGCCTCATCGAGGAACAGCACCCCGCGGTGAGCACGTGAGAACACTCCGATCGCTCCCGGCCGGGAGCCACCGACCATCGCCGTGGCTGTCGTCCGGTGATGAGGCGCTTCGAACGGTGGAGCAACAGCATCGAGTTCATCGGCTTCGACGCAGCCGGCCAGTGACTGCATGGCCAGCACTTCTATGCGCTCATCGCGGTTCAACGGCGGCACGATGCCGCTGAGACAGGCGGCGAGCATCGACTTGCCGGCGCCGGGAGCACCGCTCATGAGCAAGTGGTGGCCACCGGCGGCCGCCAGTTCGAGTGCGCGCCGGGCGTCATGCTGACCGTGGACGTCGGCGAGATCGGTGGGTTCGATGACGTTCTCGCGACTGCTGGGAGCCGCGGGCACTGGTTCGGTGTTGGATGGTGCCGCACGACCACCGTGAGCCTGGACGACATCGGCCAGATGCCCGGCGGCAACGACCTCAGCCTGCGGGACAAGAGCTGCTTCGGCACGATTCCCGTAGGGAACGACGAAGCGAGTGAAGCCCGCCTCCAGACCGGCGAGGATCGTCGGCAGCACCCCGCGCACAGGCAGAATGCGCCCGTCGAGACCGAGCTCACCGCAGTGCACGACCCCATCTGCTGAGTGCTCCGGAATGAGCTCCTCGCAGGCGAGGATCGTCACCGCAATGCCGAGGTCGAAGGATGTGCCGACCTTCTTCACCGCACCCGGCTGCAGGTTGACCGTCACCTTCGCAGCGCTGAGCGAGATCCCCAGATTCGACAGGGCCGCGCGGACCCGTTTGCGCGACTCGCTGACCGAGACGTCAGGCAGGCCGATGATGTCGATGCCGGGAATGCCCTGGTTCATGCTCGTCTCAATGCTGATCGGTGTGCCGCTGGTCCCCCACAGCGCGACTGCCTGGGCCCGGCCGAGACGGTTGCGCACACCGCCGACGACGCGGACCTTCTGCTCCTCTTCCACCGCACTCATCGCACATCCCGGACGTGTTGGAGGTCCGGTTGGCGGGCGCTCCACAGAATGCCGATGGCATCGAACCTGAACTGCGGATACCACTCATCGCACTCGGCCAGGAACCGCAGACCGAGGGTCCGCAGGTTTCTGAGCTTGATCGGGGTGATCGCCTCCAGCGGGTGCCCTGCCCAGGACGCGATACGGGTTTTGACCTCGACGAAGACGAGCGTGTCACCGTCGCGGGCGATGATGTCGATCTCGCCATTGGAGCAGCGCCAGTTGCGGTGCAGGATCGTCCAACCGAGGCATTCGAGGTAGCGGGTGGCGTAGTCCTCACCGGTGCGGCCGAGTGTCTGTGCTTTCATGGCTCCACCTCACCAGCGCATGCGGCTGGTGAGAACGCCTGCCCTACCGGTGTGGACGGACACCGATCGTGCACACCCGACCGGGTTCACGCCTCCGTGCCGGTCCACACCCAGCCAGTCGCGAGGTCAGCATCGGAGGGAAGACAGCCGCAGCAATAAACCCTAGACTTCCGAACACGTTCCGAATATGATGGATCTATGACCGCTGCTTCCGCCCTCCCTGCCTACACTCGGCGCTCGTCGGATCTGAGTAAGCACTCCGCCGAGGTCTTCGCCGAGGCTGAAGATCACCCCGTCACGGTGACGCGCCGAGACGGCGAAGCGCTCGTACTCATGTCGCAGCGCGAGGCAGACGCCCGCACTCACCTGCTTGACTTCGCTGCTCGGTTGCTGACCGTCGCCCTCGACGAATCCGGCACTCTCCCCGAACGCATGACGAGGTCGTTCCCGTGGATGCACGCTCTCTCTCCCGAGGACCGCGAGTCCTGCGCTCACAATCTCGTCGACGCCGCACGAGCGTCCTTCTCGACTGATCAACCGCACCTGGCGATCGCTGAGCTGACCTCGTGGAAGGAGACAGCCACGGCAATGGCCGCCGGACTCGGGAGTGCCGAACTCGAATGGCTCGACGAGGGTGACGACGTCGTGGAGCGCCCCTGACCGTGTCAGGCAGCAAGAAGGGCAAGTTGGTTCCTCGGCCTCCGAAGAAGGTCGAGTATGAAATCAGATTCGCTACCGCCGAAGCACAGAAGGGCTGGCGCGACCTCGTCGCAACCATCCGCAATCCGATGGCCGATACCTGGGATTTCCTCACCCGGGCGCCTTTGACCACCACTCCAACCAACTATCGGCTCAAGGGCCAGCTCGGACATCTTTCCCGAGGCGGAACCACGCACGAACGTTGGCAGCACAAACCGACCGCGAAAGGCACTGCTCGGATCTGGTACTTCGTCGTCGACAAGACTGTATTCCTCGAGCAGGTTCACACAAGCCACCCGAACGAGACGAAATAACCGCTCGCTGCCCTACCCCGCGCCTCAGCAGACTAGTTCCAGAATCTGCATTTTCGGCAAATCCGCCTTTCGTATGCGCACGCCATCATCTGCGCTGGGTCACCCAGCTTCGAGTCTTTCGCTTCCGAACTGCGCGAATGTCCGACACATCCTGGAGAAGGATCTGCGTTCGAACCCCGAGGTCATGGCTCATCAAGCTCCCACGTGCACAGGCGCGGTGAGAAGGACAGCCAGAGTAGAAGTAGTAAAGCCACCGGACCATCCCGCCCAGCTACCTCTGTCCGGCAGAACCGATGTACGGTGAGAACAAAGGCCGCTCGCGCGAACCGCGTGCGGTTTTTGCACGGGCGCACATCCCGCGCCTGCTGCTCACACCTGAGACCGAAGGAGTCACCGTGGACCTCTTCTCGCACCCTGAGTTCGATCACCACGAGCAGGTCATCTTCTGCCATGACCGCGACCTCGACCTGCGCGCCATCATCGCCGTGCACGACACCACTCTCGGACCGGCTGCCGGAGGCTGCCGCATGTATCCGTACGAGTCCGAAGCCGATGCGCTCACCGACGTGCTGCGCCTTTCGCGCGGCATGACGTACAAGAACTCGATCGCCGGCCTGCCGCTGGGCGGCGGCAAGTGCGTCATCATCGCCGATCCGCACCGCCCCGACAAGGCAGAGGTGCTGCGCGCCTTCTCCAAGCACGTGCAGACACTCGGCGGCCGCTACTGGACCGCCATCGACGTCGGCGTCGGCCCCGAGGATGCCGACGTGCTGGCGGAGAACTGCGATTACATCTTCGCCCGCGCCAGCCAGTTCCCCGCAGGTGTCAGCACCTCCCAGTTCACCGCCCTCGGCGCGTTCACGTCGCTGCAGGCCGGTGTCGCACACGTGTGGAAGGAACGCGCCAAGGCCGACTCCTCAGACCCAGCAGACCGGACTGACCTGTCGGGTCTGCGCGTGGCCGTGCAGGGACTCGGCGGCACCGGGCGCGAACTGTGCCGGATGCTGCATGAGGCCGGTGCCGAACTCGTCGTCTCCGATGTCTACCAGCCGGCTGTCGACTCCGCCGTTGAGGCATTCGGCGCCGCCGCTGTTCCCGCCGATGAGATCCATGCCCAGGATGTCGACGTGTTCGCACCCTGTGCTCTCGGCGGCATCATCAACGATGACACGATCGGCGACATCAAGGCCCGCCTCATCAGCGGCATCGCCAACAACCAGCTCGCCACCCCAGCCCACGGCCAGCAGCTGCGTGAGCGCGGCATCGCCTACGTGCCTGACTTCCTCGCCAACGCCGGCGGTGTCATGGCCGCAGCGACGATGATCTACTCCGAGCCGTCGCTGGAGGGTTCGCGTGCCAGCGTGCTCTCGCTGTACGACCGGGTCACGCAGGTCCTCGATCAGGCCGAGGCGGAGGGCCGTCCGGCTGCCGAGGTCGCTGAGGAGATGGCCGGTCAGCGCATCGCCGACGCTCGCTGATCCACAGGCGGCAGCGCAGAGCTGTGGCCGCACAACGACGTGTGGTCACAGCTCTTCGCCATTCACGGGCGCAGCGACTGCGGCGGATCGAAGTCCTCGTTCTTGGCGATCTCTTCGATGTTGACGTCCTTGAAGGTCAGGATCGACACGTGCTTGACGAAGCGGGCGGTGCGGTAGGTGTCCCACACCCAGGCGTCTTTAAGGGTGACTTCGAAGTAGACGTCCGAGCCCTCGTGGTGGGCCTTGAGATCGACCGAATTGGCCAGGTAGAACCGCTGGTTGGTGTCGACGACATATGAGAACAGTCCGACGACATCGCGGTACTCGCGGTACAGCTGCAGTTCTAAGTCGGCTTCGTAGTTTTCCAGGTCCTCGGCGCTCATGGCGTCATCCTATGCCACCGACAGCGGTTGCAGAATCTTCAACCGGCGGCAGGGTCTGGACAGTGAGCGTCTGCCCGGCTGGTGTTCAGACGTCGATGCGGAAGCTGCGCCGGTGATGCGGGCTCAGCCCGTGCGCGGCGACTCCGGCGCGATGGGCCTGGGTGAGGTAGCCGACGTTGGAGTCCCAGGCGTAGCCGGGGTATTCGGCGGCCAGAGCGTGCATGAGCTCATCGCGGGCGACCTTGGCCAGCACGCTGGCGGCAGCGATCGTCACGCGGGTGCCGTCGCCCTTGATGATCGTGCGCACGTCCGGGACCTCGACCTCGGCGGCGGGTCCGAAGGTGTCGAAACAGTCGAGAGTGAGCGGTGCGGACAGCCAGTCATGGCTGCCGTCGAGCAGCACGAGGCTGGCCGGCGGCAGTGCGGCCAGGGCGCGCCGGCCGGCCAGGCACAGGGCCAGGGTGACGCCGAGAGCATCGATCTCGGCTGGTTCGGCAAAGGCGACAGCAGTGTGCTGCTGCCAGGCGGTGACGGTCTGGGCGATCGTCTGCCGGGCGGTGATGTTCAGCTGCTTGGAGTCGTGGATGCCTGCAGGGATGTCGCCTGCGAGCAGGTCAACCAGCCGGTAGTGGACAGCGCCGACGCCGATCGGCCCGGCCACGCAGCCGCGGCCGACCTCATCCATGCCGATGATCGTCTCGACACCGCTGGCGGCAAGCTCGCGTTCGACGCTCAGGTCGCGCAGTCCGGCAGCGGTGCTGCCGGTGCGGGTGGCGCGTTCGAGGGTGGCGGTGTCAGGGCTGCGGGACATCGGCGTATACCGCCTCCGGGTTCTTCAGCCGGCCGATCCGGTCAAACGGCCAGTTGCGCACGAACACGGTGCCCACCACCTTGTCCTCGGGCACGAAGGCACCGCCGGGTGCATCACCGTTGTAACGGGAGTCGAGCGAGTTGGTGCGGTTGTCGCCCATCATCCAGTAGTGCCCGGCCGGGACGTCTTCGGAGAACTCGATCTCCGAGGGCTCGGTTCCCTCACCGAGGTAGGTCTCATCCAGCGGCTGCCCGTTGACGGAGATGCGGCCTTCGGCATCGCAGCATTCGACGTGGTCGCCGCCGACGGCGATCGCCCGCTTGACGAGCTGGGTGCCGGCATCGGAGGGGACGAGGCCGATGAACTCGAGGATCGGGTTGGGCTTGTAGTCGGCGACGAGCCCGGGTGAGAGCCATCCGCCGGGATCGGTGAAGACGACGATGTCCCCACGGTTGACCGAGTTGCCCGGCAGCTGGTTGGCCAGCACCCGGTCGTTGACGAGCAGGGTCGGCTCCATCGAGCTGGAGGGGATGTAGAAGGAGCGCACCACCCACGTCTTCACAGCCGTCGAGACGACCAGGGCGATGACGAGGATGACGGCGACCTCCACGAGGAAGGAACGCAGGCTCTTCTTCTCTGACTTTTTTCGGGCCACTCAGGCAGTCTACCTACTTGCCCCGGTCAACCGAGGAGCCGTGGCCGATGACGACGCCGATGACCCGGCGCGTGGGGATCATCCCGCCGCCGGGGCTGCCGAGCAGTGCACGCGAGTCGGTCGAGTTGTCGCGGTTGTCGCCCATGAGCCACAGCCGGTCGGCGGGCACGTCGACGGCGAACGGGGTGGCCGAGGCCGGGTGGTCGGCACTCGGCGGAGAGGCGAGATAGGGCTCGTCGAGCTCTTCACCGTTGCGGATGAGCCTGCCGTCATCCGAGCAGCATTCGAGGGTGTCGCCGGGTCCAGCGATGACGCGTTTGATGAAGAACACGTCGCCGGGTCCGGCGCCGAACCAGGAGCCGACCTGCTGGGCGGCGTTCGGCGGGCTGGTCGGCAGGAAGGAGCCGCGGCCGTCGATGACGACGACATCACCGGTGTCGATGCTGCCGGTCAGCGCGTCGGCGCGCAGCACCGTGACCTGGTTGCCGGGCCGGAATGTCGGCTCCATCGACTCCGAGGGGATGGAGAACGACTGGACGCCCAGTGCCCGGATGCCGGCGGCGGTGAGCACGGCGACGATCGCGAGGATTGCGATGACACGCAGCCACCGCCTCGGGCGCGGCGAAGGGCGCGACTGTGCAGTCACGCCCTTCGCCGGTGTCATGGTCTCGCTGTGGCGAGTGATCAGCGCTTCTCGCGGATGCGCGCTGCCTTGCCGCGCAGGTTGCGCAGGTAGTACAGCTTCGCGCGGCGCACGATGCCGCGGGAGACGACGTCGATGCGCTCGACGGTCGGCGAGTGGAGCGGGAAGGTGCGCTCAACGCCGACGCCGAAGCTGATCTTGCGCACGGTGAAGGTCTCCGAGATGCCGGCACCCTGACGGCGGATGACGACACCCTTGAACATCTGGATACGCGAGCGGCTGCCCTCGATGACGCGGACGGCGACGTCAACGGTGTCGCCTGCGCGGAACTCGGGGAGGTCCGTCTTCATCGACTTCTTGTCGACAATGTCAAGCTTCTGCATGATGTGTTCTCCTGTGTGCTCGCCTCGGGTCGGCACAGCTTCGATCAGCCCGGCGCACGGCCGGTGATGAGATGAGTTCGTCTGCCGGAACTGCTGTTCCTCTGCTGCGCTCACCTGCTGGCATGATCCTCATGGGCTAACGGTGGGCGCTGGCACCTGCTCCCCCGGGGCAGATCGGTGCCAACAAACGCAATGCTCTATCTTAGCCGCCGGGTCCGCCGGGCTCAACTTCACGTGCGGCCTCGGTGAGCACCTGGCGGTCGCGGGCGTCGAGGGCCGCGTCGGGGAGGCCGGCGAGCAGGTCGGGGCGGGTCCGCTGGGTGCGGATGAGCCGCTGGTCGCGCCGCCACCGCGCGATCGCGGCGTGGTTGCCTGAGAGCAGCACGTCGGGCACCTGGTGTCCGCGCCAGTCGGCGGGTTTGGTGTAGACGGGGTATTCGAGGAGGCCGTCCTCGTAGCTCTCCTCGACCAGGGACTCAGGGTTGCCCATGAAGCCGGGGATGAGACGGGCGACGGCTTCGATGATGACGAGTGCGGCGACCTCGCCGCCGTTGAGCACGTAGTCGCCGATCGAGACGAGTTCGACGTCGAAGTCGCCTCCTGCCCAGTCGATGACCCGCTGGTCGATGCCCTCGTAGCGGCCGCAGGCGAACACGAGATGCGACCGGCCGGCCAGCCGGCGGGCGTCGGCTTGGGTGAAGGGGGCACCGGCCGGTGAGGGGACGATGAGCACCGGCTTCTCCCCCGCCTCGGCGGCGGTACCCGTGCCCGAGGCGGTGGTCGCCGGGGTGTCGTCGCTTGAACCGGCCAGGTCGGCCGACCCTGACAGCTCGGCCCGCCCTGCCAATTCGGCCACGTCGGTGAGTGCCTGGGCCCATGGTTCGGGCTTCATGACCATACCCGCACCCCCGCCGTAGGGGGTGTCGTCAACGGTGCGGTGCCGGTCGGTGGTCCAGTCGCGCAGGTCGTGGATGCCGACGTCGAGGAGGCCTGCGGCCATCGCCTTGCCGGTCAGGGAGAGTTCAAGCGGGGCGAGGTAGTCGGGGAAGATCGAGATGACGTCGATGCGCATCAGTCGTCGAACCCCGGGATGAGGCCGGCGGGCGGGGTGAGCACGATGCGTCCGGCGTCGATGTCGACCTCGGGGACGATCTCGGCGACGAAGGGCACGAGGATCTCCTCATCGGAGTCGCTGCGCTCGACCTGCTGTGCGGAGGGTGTGATGTGCAGCAGGTCCTGTGCCGCGCCGGGGCTGACCCCGGATACCTTCCCGACGAGGTGGTCGCCGATGAGCGCCTCAGCACCGATGAGGTCGTCGATGTACCAGGCGTCCTCATCGTCGTCATCGGTGTCCTCGGCATCGACGGTGATGAGGGTGTTGCGGATCTCCTCGGCCCGGTTCCGGTCAGGCACCTCCGCGAAGCTGAGCAGCAGCCGGTCGCGGTGCCAGCGGGCGCGGGTGAGCGTCAGCGGGCCGATATCAGGCTCGGTGCCGAACACCGCCTCGGGAACGAAGCGCTCATCGGGATCGTCGGTGCGGACTTCGACGGTCATCTCACCGCGGATGCCGTGCGGTTTGCCCAGGCGGGCGACTACTGTGCTCATGACTCCAACGGTATCGCAGGCGGTCACGTCCAGCCGTTGGGCACGAGGCCTGGAGCCAGCTCAGCCGGACCTCTATTGGTCTCAATTCCAGTCGTGCCAGGCGAAGAGGATGTCGACAGCAAGGCGGCGCTGATCGGCATTCAACTCGTTGTCACCGAAATCGAGGACGAAGTTCTCCCACCGTCTGCTCTCATCCCCGCGCACGGCGGCCCAGTATTCGGCTTCCCCGACGGAGTCGAACCGCAGATAGTCACCGACGTCTGTGCGCCAGCCTTCGACGCACCCAGGCTCTCGGCACAGTTCCGATGTCGCTTCGACCGGATGGATCTCGCTGTCCGATTCGAGCAGGTCTCCGACCGTGCGCTGCTCGACGCCTCCGCGCAGCCAGACGACTGCGGCGACGACTAAGGCGATTGCAGCGATCACCGCGACCACCACCCAAAGGCGCCATCGCCTCCGGCTCGGTTGTGAACTCGCAGATGTCATGGCACTCATTTCGGCTAACTCAGCTGGCTGGTCCGGCGACCAGGCGGGTGACTTCTCCGCATGCCATTCAACCAGCACAGGATGTAGCTTCCCTGTGCGGGCTGCGAACCGGGCACGCGAAAGCCCCGGCACCTCCCACATGGGGTGGTGCCGGGGCTTTTCAGCTGTCTGCGGCTGCGCTTAGGCCTCGATGAGGTCGACGCGCACCTGTTCACGGCCGGCGAGGGCGCTCATGACAGTGCGCAGCGCCTTGGCGGTGCGACCCGAGCGGCCGATGACGCGGCCGAGATCGTCGGGGTGGACGCGGACTTCGAGCGTGGTGCCGCGCTGCGATCCGCGCGAACGCACCGAGACATCATCGGGGTTGTCGACGATGCCGCGCACGAGGTGGTCGAGAGCCTGGGAGAGCATGATCAGCTCTCTTCGCTCGCAGCCTCGGCCGATTCCTCAGCCGGGGCCTCAGCGGTCTCGTCAGCCTTGTCCTCGGCCGGTGCCTCGGCGGACTTCTCCTCAGCCTGCTCGGCCTCGTCGTCCTTCTTGGTCTCCTTGACGACCGAGTCGGCGGCCGGGGCGGTGAAGCCCTCCTTCTCCTGCTGCGGCTTGACCGAGCTCTCGGTGCTGCCTTCGCCGGTGAACTTCGCCCAGTCGCCGGTGAGCTTCAGCAGTGCCTTGACCTGGTCGGTCGGCTGGGCGCCGACGGACAGCCAGTACTGTGCGCGCTCGGAGTCGATCTCGACGACCGAGGGCTCACGGGTCGGGTGGTAGATGCCGATCTCCTCGATCGCACGGCCGTCACGGCGGGTGCGGGAGTCGGCAACGACAACACGGTAGAAGGGTGCACGGATCTTGCCCATGCGGGTGAGTCGAATCTTGACTGCCACTGTAGTGGTGTCTCCTTTTGCATGTTAGGTGCTGCAGGCGTCACCGCATCCGTGGGGATGGACTCAGCTGACGCGCGCGTGGACCGGACTGCGCTGCGGTTGAGAGGGTCCGAGCACAGTCGAGTACAAGCGAATATTCTGCCAGAAATGTGCACACCGCGCCAACCGGAGACAACCGGCAGGCGGGCGGTTGTATCAGTCCTTGCCGAAGATCCCGCCGAAGCCCTTGGGCAGCTTCGAGAGATCGATGTCCTCGTCCTTGTCCAGGCCGAGGTTGCCGAAGGCCGAGCCGGTCGGGGTCGGCTCCTTGCCCTCGCGCTTGAGCTGTGCGAGCTTCTCCTGCTCGGCGCGCTTGGCCGGGTTGCCGGACTTGCCGGCGGCCTTGCCCTTCTTGCCCTTCTTCTTGCGGCTGGGACCACGTCCGCCGGGGGCACCGGGCAGGCCTCCCATTCCGGGCATGCCTCCCATGCCGGGGGCACCGCCGGGCTGGCCGCCCATGCCGGGCATGCCGCCGCCCTTGCCCATCTGGCGCATCATCTTCTGGGCCGCGGCGAAGCGCTCCATGAGCTGGTTGACCTGCGTGACGGTGGTGCCCGAGCCCTTGGCGATACGGGCGCGGCGAGAGCCGTTGAGGATCTTGGGGTTGGTGCGCTCCTGCGGGGTCATCGACTTCACGATCGCCTCGACCCGGTCGATCTCGCGTTCATCGAAGGCCTCGAGCTGCTCCTTGTACTGGCTCATGCCCGGCATCATGCCGATCATCTTCTTCAGCGAGCCCATCTTCTTCACCGCAGCCATCTGGGTGAGGAAGTCGTTGAGGTCGAAGTCCTCACCGGCCTGGACCTTCTTCGCCAGCTTCTGCGTCTGCTCCTGGTCGAAGGTCTTCTCGGCCTGCTCGATGAGGGTGAGGATGTCGCCCATATCGAGGATGCGGTCGGCCATCCGGTCGGGGTGGAACTGCTCGAAGTCCTTCATGCCCTCGCCGGTGGAGGCGAACATGATGGGCTTGCCGGTCACCTGGGCGACCGAGAGTGCGGCACCACCGCGGGAGTCGCCATCGAGCTTGGAGAGCACGACACCGGTGAAGTCGACGCCTTCGAGGAACGCCTCGGCGGTCTGCACGGCGTCCTGGCCGATCATCGCATCGATGACGAAGAGGACCTCATCGGGGTTGACGGCTGCGCGGATGTCAGCGGCCTGCTGCATGAGGACTTCGTCGATGCCCAGCCGGCCGGCGGTGTCGACGATGACGACGTCGTGCAGCTTCGACTTGGCCACACCGATGGCGTCGGTGGCGACCTTGACCGGGTCGCCGACGCCGTTGCCGGGTTCGGGAGCATAGGTGTAGGCGCCGGCGCGCTCACCGACGATCTGCAGCTGGTTGACGGCGTTGGGCCGCTGCAGGTCGGCGGCAACGAGCATCGGCCGGTGCCCTTCGGACTTGAGCCAGTGGGCGAGCTTGCCGGCCAGGGTGGTCTTACCGGCACCCTGGAGGCCGGCGAGCATGATAACCGTCGGCGGGCGCTTGGCAAACTGCAGGCGGCGGGTCTGGCCGCCGAGGATCGAGACGAGTTCGTCGTTGACGATCTTGACGACCTGCTGGCCCGGGTTCAGTGCCGCTGAGACCTCCGAGGACAGCGCGCGTTCGCGCACATTGCCGGTGAAGGTGCGCACCACCGGCAGCGCGACGTCGGCGTCGAGGAGGGCGCGCCGGATTTCCCGGATCGTGGCATCGACATCTGCTTCGGACAGGCGGCCCTTGCCGCGCAGGTTCTTGAAGGTCGATGTCAGACGATCGGAGAGTGAATTGAACACGAAGGTCTTCAGCTTTCGTCAGAGTCAGTGCTTGTCAACATCTCAGGATAACGCACGGCCGCCGCCCGCCGCATGGCCAGCGTGCCGGCCGTGACGCACGGCTGCGGCGCGCTTATTCGGCCAGCAGCGCGTCGACGAATCCCGCCGCGTCGAAGGGTGCGAGGTCGTCAGCGCCCTCACCGAGGCCGATGAGCTTGACCGGCACGCCGAGGGCACGCTGCACGGCGACGACGATGCCGCCCTTGGCGGTGCCGTCGAGTTTGGTGAGCACGATGCCGGTGATGTGGACGGCTTCGGAGAACACCTTGGCCTGCTGCATGCCGTTCTGTCCGGTGGTCGCGTCGAGGACCAGGAGCACCTCGTCGATGTCGTGGCCCTCTTCGCTCAGCGGGCGGGAGGCCACACGCTTGACCTTGCCGAGCTCGTCCATGAGGTCGCGCTTGTTCTGCAGGCGCCCGGCGGTGTCGATGAGCACGACGTCGGTGCCGTCGACCTTGCCCTGTTCGACTGCGGCGTAGGCGACCGAGGCGGGATCGGCGCCTTCTTCTCCCCTGATCGTCTCGACGCCGACGCGCTCACCCCAGGTGGTCAGCTGTTCGGCAGCCGCAGCACGGAAGGTGTCGGCTGCGCCGAGGCGCACGCTGCGGCCCTCGGCGACGAGCACGCGGGCGATCTTGCCGACCGTTGTCGTCTTGCCGGCGCCGTTGACGCCGACGACGAGCACGACGGCCGGGTCGCTGCCGGGTGTGCCGGAGTTCTCGCGTTCGACGTTGAGGCTGCGGTCCATGGTCGGATCGACGACGTTGATGAGCTCTTCGCGCAGCAGTTCGCGCATGGTGTCAGGTTCGCGGGTGCCGAGCACGCGGACACGTTCGCGCAGCCGGTCGACGAGTTCGGTGGTGGTGTCGACGCCGAGGTCGGCCATGATGAGGGTGTCCTCGATCTCCTCCCACGTCGCCTCATCGAGGGTGTCGCGTGAGAGCAGGGCGAGCAGCCCGCGGCCGAGCGTGGAGTTCGACTTCGACAGCCGGTTGCGCAGCTTGGCCAGCCGTGTCGTGGGCTCGGTCGGCGTCTCAACGGCAACCGGCGCCTCGGCGGGCTCGTCACCGGGTTCGAGGCCCGGCTCCTCGGCCAGGTCCGGCAGCTCGCTTTCCGGCGGGGCGGGCTTGCGGCGCTTCGGGACGAAGAGGAAGGCTCCGCCGATGATGAGCACGGCGGCGCCGATGAGCACGATCCACAGCAGTGAGTCTCCGGTCAGGAGGTCCACGTTCATCTCCAAACAGTAGGCGGGCCGGCCATGTGCGGCAGCGTCGGTCGGCGGTCAGTTGAGGGGAAGGTCATGATCTCAGGTGCCCGGGTCGGGCGCTTCACAGTGCACAGTGCCATGTGCGTCAGAGACTGGCAAGCTGCCAGCCGGGCCTATCCGAACAGCAGGGTGATGGCGGTGCGGAAGCCCGATCCGGTCTCGGGCACCTTCCAGTGCCGGGTGCGCGGGCGGAAGGTCAGCAGCGGCGGGGTGCAGTGGCGGCGCGGCTGCGGGCGCAGCACATAGGAGTGCTCGCGCATCGCGGTGACGGCAGCCTGTTCGCGGGTGGCCAGGTGCGAGGTCTCCTCGTCGTGGCCGAAGAACCCGTAGGCGTCATCGTCGTATCCGGTCCATTCGCTCGGCAGCCGGAAGCGCTGGGTGCGGTCGCTCTTGATCCGGCCTTCGGACTGCAGGCCCGGCAGCGCGACGACGAGCACGATGACGAGGCCGATGAGCACCGTGGCTCCCATGCCGATGAGGACTGCCATGCCGCCGCCTATGCCCATGGCGTCTCCGAAATGGGCTGACCTGCGGGCATGGGCGGGGAGCTCCTTCTTCTACCGGTGTCCGTGTACTCGTGAACGCCCAGCACCTCGGCGATGAGCGTTCGTCCTCTTCAGTGTATATCCCCGCCTCCTAATCACTTGCCGGACCGGATGATTCGGTGCGGTGAATTCGCTGAGAGATCACCTTTGAGACGCCGTCGCCGTGCATGGTGACGCCGTAGAGGGCGTCGGCGATCTCCATCGTGCGCTTCTGGTGGGTGATGACGATGAGCTGGGAGGACTCCTGCAGCTCCTGGAACACCGTGAGCAGGCGCGAGAGGTTGAGGTCGTCGAGGGCGGCTTCGACTTCGTCCATGACGTAGAACGGGCTCGGCCGGGCCTTGAAGATCGCCACGAGCATGGCGATCGCCACCAGGGAGCGCTCACCGCCGGAGAGCAGCGAGAGCCGTTTGACCTTCTTGCCGGCCGGGCGGGCGTAGACGTCGACGCCGGTGGCGAGCATGTCATCGGGTTCGGTGAGTTCTAGCCGGCCCTCGCCTCCCGGGAAGAGGCGGGAGAAGATGTCGGCGAACTCCCGCTGGGTGTCAGCGAACGCCTCAGCGAAGACGGCACGGACGTGCTCGTCGACGTCGTCGACGAGCTTGAGCAGGTCGCGCCGGCTCGTCTCGATGTCGTTGATCTGCTTTTCGAGGTAGTCGTGGCGCTCGTTGAGCGCGGCGTACTCCTCCAATGCCAGCGGGTTGACCGCCCCGATCTTCTTCAGTTCCTTCTCGGCAGCGGCATGCGCTTTCTCGACATCGGCACGAACGTAGGGCACCTCGGCGGCCGGGCCGTCGTCGTCGCGGCCGGCTGTCTCGTCCAGGATCGGCACCGGCATGTGCGGTCCGAACTGGTCGACGAGGTTCTCCGGGGACAGGCCGATGTCCTCGCGTGCCCGGCGGGTGAGCTCATCAAGGGTGAGGACGAACCGTTCGCGTGCCAGCTGGGCTTGGTGTTCGGCATCAGTGACAGCGGTGAGCTCTTCGGCCTGGCTGGCGCGGGATTCGCGCAGCCGGCGCAGCTCCTCGTCGAGCTGTTCGTGCCGGGTCTTCGATTCGGCCAGTTCGGTTTCGGCGCGGGCTTCGATGTCCTTGAGCCGTGTGGCGAGCGCTTCGGCGAGTCGTTCGATGACGCGGGCTGATGCGGCCTGGGCGCGCCGCCGCGCTGCGGCCCGGGCGGCTTGGGCGCGGGCGTCCTCCTCGTGCTTGGCTGCCCGTTCGAGGCCGCGGATCCGGTCGGTGAGGAAGCCGACGCGGTCGCTGAGTCCGCGTTCGGCGATGCGGGCTTCCATCACCTCATCGCCAAGTCCTGCGACGCGTGCGGCGAGTCGGTCGCGTTCGCTCGTGTCCGGTTCGTCCTCGACGTGGTCGGTGTTGGCCTGCAGCGCGGTTTCGGCGCGTGCGAGTTCGGCTTCGGCCTGCGCGATGTCGTCGCTGAGCCTGCTGCGGGTCTCCTCGGTGCCGGCGAGGGTCTTCTCCAGGCGCTGGACTTCCTCTGCTGCGCGGGAGACTTCCTGGCCGACGGCCACGATCTGCGCATCGGAGGCATACAGCTTCTCCAGTGCCTCATCGACTGCGGTCTGTGCCTGGCTGATGCCGGGTTCGGCATCAGCCAGGCGCTTCTCGACGGCGGCCAGCGACCGCTCGAGTGCCTCGACCTTCTCGACGGTTTCGGCCAGCGCCTGGCGTGAGGCGATACGCGCGCCCTCACCGGAGCTGGCCCGAGCCACCCGGAAGGGTGAGAACACCTCACCGGCCGGGGTGACG
This sequence comes from Brevibacterium gallinarum, assembly GCF_014836885.1. GTDB lineage: Bacteria > Actinomycetota > Actinomycetes > Actinomycetales > Brevibacteriaceae > Brevibacterium > Brevibacterium gallinarum. Next base: position 394,518 of record NZ_JACSPY010000001.1, on the reverse strand, counting down.
AAGGTCTTTCCGCCGGCGTCGCGGGCGCGCGCGGCGGCGGTGTCAGCGGAGTCGACGACGATGACCTCGCCGAGGCTGGCCCTCAGCAGTGCCGCCAGGCCGGGGTGGCTGGTGGAGACGAGGTCGAGTGCTGCCATTCCGCGGCTCAGGTCGGGGGCTTCCGCTCCCGAGGCGGTGGTCGCCGGTGCACCCGTCTTGCCCGTGGCAGCGTTCGGCGGTCCGGCGACGACGAGGTCGACGTCGGTGTCCTCGCCGACGTGGGTGAGCACGGCGAGTGCGGCATCGATGTCGTCGACGACGACAGCGCCGGCGAGTTCGCCGAGGACAGCGGTGATCGCGGTTTCGCAGCCGGGAGTGATGCCGAGCTGATCGCCGACGGCACTCTGGATGCCGGGCAGTCCGCTGTCGAGCAGCTCAGCGGTCTCGGCGGCCAGCCGGGTGCTCATCTGCAGCGCCTCGACCCGGGCCTTGGCCTGGCCGAGTTCGGTGCGGATCTCGTCGCGTTCAGCTTCGTCCTGCGACTTCGTCTCCTGCAGAGCGTTGAGCTTCTCAAGTGCCGCTTCGTGGGCTTCGTCGAGCGCGGTCTCCCCAGATTCGGTGTCCTGTGCCTGCTGCTGGGCTGAGGCCAGTGCCGTCTTCGCCTCGTTGAGCCTGCTGGTGAGGGACGATTCCTGTTCGTCGACGCCTGTGAGCTGGCGCTGGGTGTCGGCGAGGGTCTTGCGCGCGACATCGCGGGCGGATTCGACGCTGGAGCGCTCCCGCAGCCGCTGGGCGATGCGCTGGCGCTGAGCGGTGAGCTGCTGCTCGGCTTCCTCAAGCTTCCCAGCCGCTTCATCGCGCCGGGTGGTGAGCGCGGCGAGTTCGCCGGCTTTCTGCTCGTGATCGGCTGCCACGGTTTCGAGTTCCTCTTCGAACTTCGCAGCCCTGGCGCGGATGGCATCGGGGCTGTCGCCGCCGCTGCGTTCGACCGGGGCCTGTTCGAGGAACCCGATCCGGTCGCCTGCCCGCTGGGCCAGCGCGGTAGCGCGGGTGGCGCGGTTGCCGGCGGTGCGCAGCCGGGTGCGGATCGCCTCGGCGCCGGAGTCGTGGTCGCGCAGCTGTGTTTCGACCGCGCGGATCCGCTCGTCGATGTCGGTGAGCGCGGCCTGCAGCTGTTCGCGGCGCTGCTGGGAGTCTTCGGGCCCGGTGATGGTCTCCAGCCGGGCCTGGACTTGGACGATGTCGTCGGCGAGCAGCCGGGCGGCGGTGTCGCGCAGGGTCGCCTGCACGACGGCGGCGCGTTTGGCTGCTTTGGCCTGCCGGCCGAGCGGGCCGAGCTGCCGGGCGAGTTCGGCGCGCAGGTCAGCGACCCGGTCGAGGTTGGTCTGCAGGCCGGTGAGCTTGCGCAGCGCCTTGTCCTTGCGGCGGCGATGCTTGAGCACCCCGGCGGCCTCTTCGATGAAGCCGCGGCGCTCGAGTGGGTCGGCGTGCAGGATCTGGTCGAGCCGGCCCTGCCCGACGATGACATGCATCTCCTTGCCCAGACCGGAGTCGTTGAGCAGCTCCTGGATGTCGAGCAGCCGGGCCGGTGCGCCGTTGACGGCGTACTCGCTGCCGCCGGTGCGGAACAGCGTCCGGGAGATCGTCACCTCGGTGTACTCGATCGGAATCGCACCGTCGGTGTTGTCGATCGTCAGCGACACTTCGGCGCGCCCGAGGGCCTGCCGGGAGGAGGTGCCGGCGAAGATGACGTCGTCCATCTTCCCGCCGCGCAGGTTCTTCGCCCCCTGCTCCCCCATCACCCAGGCCAGCGCGTCGACGACATTGGACTTGCCCGAGCCATTGGGTCCGACGACACAGGTGATGCCGGGTTCGAATGCGAGCGTGGTGGCTGAGGCGAAGGACTTGAAACCGCGCAGCGTCAGCGACTTCAGGTACATCGCCTGGGCTCCTCTCCGCGGTCGGGTCCGGTGTCATGCCAGCGGTGACATTGTGCGAAAGTCTACCGTCTGGGACGACGCGCCGGGCCTGACCAGCCGCAACAGCTTCAAAGAACCGCACACGGAGGTTCTGCGCACCGCTCCCGAGGCGGTGATCGCGTCCACTTCGGGGAGGTAATCTCAGTCTCAGCACGGGACCTGGGGCAGCGCGAGATCATGTGAGCCGAGTCAGCCTGATTACTTCGGTGAGTTTCGGCGTGGGAGAGTGACGAACGCCGCGAACCCGAAGCCTGCCGTTCCGCGAAACCGATCTAACTGGTACCATAAACTAGTACGATACATGTGGCGAAGGGAGCAACCCATGTCCATCAGCGCCAGCGAAGCCCGCAAGACCCTGTTTCCACTCATCCAGCGCGTCAACGATGACCGGGAGGCCGTGGAGATTGTCTCTCGGAAGGGCAACGCCGTCCTCATGCCGGCCGACGAGTACGCGGCATGGCAGGAGACCGCCTACCTGTTCCGCTCGCCCGCAAACGCCCGTCGGCTGCTCGATTCCTACGAGCGCGCCACCTCGGGCACGACCGAGGTGCATGAACTCGACCGCACCGACGATGCCGACCGGTACATCTGAGTGCGCCTGGTCTGGGACAGGTCCGCCTGGGAGGACTACACGTACTGGCAGACTGCCGACCGGAAGGTCCTCAAACGCATCAATACGCTCATCGATGCCTGCCTGCGCGAACCCTTCGCCGGGATCGGCAAGCCGGAGCAGCTCAAGTACGGCGCTCAGGGGGCCTGGTCGCGTCGGATCACTGAGGAGCACAGGCTTGTGTATCTTGTCGACGGTGACGACGTAGTGATCTTGCAGGCTCGCTACCACTACTGAGTTCGATCACTCGTGAGTTCGACTTCAGCATGGGCGGCTCGCTCGCGCCAGAGCCCGCCTCACGTTCGGGCTCAGCGCTGCGGTTTCTGGCACTGCAGGCAGATGTGCGTGCCACGGCCGCCGACGACGAGGCGGGTGATGAGGGCGCCGCAGCGCAGACACGGCTGCCCGGTGCGGCCATAGACGCCGAGTGACCGGTCGAAGTAGCCGGATTCACCGTTGACGTTGACGTAGAGGGCATCGAAGCTCGTCCCGCCCTGCTCGAGTGCTTCGAGCATCACCTCGCGCGCGGACTCCAGCACGGTCCGCACCCGGGAGATCCGCAGCCGACACGCCTGGGCGAGCGGATGAACACCAGCGCGGTGGAGCGCCTCGTCGGCGTAGATGTTGCCGATGCCGCTGAGCACGCTCTGGTCGAGCAGCACCGATTTGATCGCTGAGCGCTTCGTCTTGACCAGCCGCGCGATCGCATCGAGATCAGTGCTCTCCTCCAGCGGGTCTGGGGCGATGTGCGTCATCTGTGCGGGCACCGGCAGGCTGCTGTTCCACCGGCCTGGCACGGTGAGCTCATCGATGCCGAGGTGGCCGAAGATCCGCTGGTCGACGAACCGGAGCGAGAACTCCCGGCCATCAGGTGAGAAGCAGGTGAAGTCTGCACGCGTGTGCCGGTGGACCGGGTCGCCGGGCTCGTGGATGCGGAACTGTCCGCTCATCCCCAGATGGACCGACAGTGCGCGCTCCGGCGTATCTCCGGTGCCGGCCAGCGGCACCCACAGGAACTTCCCCCGGCGAGCCGGCACGTCGAAACCGGCGCCGGTGATGCCGGTGGCGAACGCCTCGGCGGCGGCTGGGGCGATGGTGCGCTGGGAGGTGGTGCCGAGGATCCGCGGATCGTGCAGGCGAACTGCGTCGACGCGGGCGCCGGGCAGCCAGTCGGCCAGGCCTCGGCGGACGGATTCGACTTCGGGAAGCTCGGGCACGGACCTCGCTCAGGCAGCCGCTGTCTTGCGGCCGCTGTAGTACATGTACATGACGACGATGAGCCCGACCGGCGGCATGAAGAGCAGCAGGATCCCCAGAAGCAGCCGCATGTGCTTGGGCTGATCGAGCTTGAAGAGGAAGATGAATCCGATGATCGCCATGATGACGCCGGCGATGAAGATCGTCGACCAGACGACGTCGTATGCGGTTGGCATGAGGGGATTGTCAGCGGCCAGAAGAAGGGAGTTCATACACGAATTGTACCCCTGCCGCACCGGCGCCGATCGATCCGGGGCGCGGGGGACTCAGTGCCGGCTGTAGTCCGGGTGGGCGGCGCGGATCGCGGTGACGGCGGTCTCGGCGGCGACGGCTTCTGCGGCCTTCTTCGAGGTGCCTTCGCCGGTGCCCCATGCCGTCCCGCCGAGCAGGGCGACGGCGGTGAAGACGCGTGCGTGGTCGGGTCCGCGGCCGGTGACGTCGTAGACGACGGCGCCGAGGTCGAGGTCGGCGGCGGCTTCCTGCAGGGTCGTCTTGTAGTCCATGCCTGCGCCGAGGCGGACGGCGTCGATGAGCATGTCGTCGATGAGCCGGTGGACGAGTGCGAAGGCCTCTGCGCGGCCGCGGCTGATGAAGCAGGCGCCGATGAGGGATTCGACGGTGTCGGCGAGGATTGAGTCCTTCGTCCGCCCGCCGGTCATCTCCTCGCCCTTGCCCAGCAGCACGAACTCGCCGATCTTCAGACGCCGGGCGATCTGTGCCAGCGCACGGGTGTTGACGACGGCGGCGCGCATCTTCGCCAGCCGGCCCTCGGGCAGCTCGGGGTTGTCGAGGAACAGCGACTCGGTGGCGACGAGCTGCAGGACGGCGTCGCCGAGGAACTCGAGGCGCTCATTGGTGGGGATGCCGCCGTTCTCGAACGCGTAGCTGCGGTGCGTGAGGGCAAGACGAAGCGTCTCGGGGTCGATGTCGACCCCGAGACGCTCGTTGAGTGTGTTCAGATCAGGTGCTGATTCCACTGTCTGATGCGATTCCGGTGCAGAACCGAATCAGATGTCGGCGACCTTGCGTCCCTTGTATTCAAGGAACAGCGGGGTGCCGGCGGAGTCTTCAACCACCTTGGCCTGGTGCGGGCGCGAGTACACAACGCGACCGTTCTCCACAGTCTTGACCAGGGTCGGAACCTTGGCCTTCCACTGCGAACGACGGTGGCGGGTATTGCTGCGCGACATCTTTCGCTTGGGAACAGCCACGTCTAGCTCTCTTTCTCTTCTAACAGTCGTTTCAGTTCTGACCAGCGCGGGTCATCTTCCGGTGCCTCTTCGACGATGTCTTCGCCGACGGTGTACCGGAACTCGTCCGCATCCTCCCCATCCTTGAGAGGACGGAACGGCAAAGCCATGACGAGTGCGTCTCGGATCGCCGGTTCGAGGTCGATCCGATCGCGATCAACCGGATATGTCTCCTCGTCGCCTTCTTCGACCTCGTACGCGAAGAGTTCGGACAGCTCCACGTTCAGCGGAACCTCCAGATCCTCCAGCGTGCGGGCGTCCTGTCCCTGGGCCGTGGCCGTGACGGTGCCGGAGACGAAGATCCCCTCCACCACGGAGTCGAGCTGCAGGTCCAGGTGAAGCGGCGAACCGGTTGGCACTCCGATCATCTCGATCCGCAGATCCGCCGGAGCCGGGACGTCACGTTCCAGCCGGGTCCATTCGCCGGGCCTGTCTGCCAGGCCGAGCGAGCGAAGGTCGACGATGAGGTCAGATCGACTGCTCATGTGTCTTCACCTCCGGTTTGGACGCTGTCCGTGATGTCGGCACGCAACGGATCACACGCAAGGAAACAGTCTAATGGCTTCGCCCAGTGATTGCCACTTGAGGTGATGTGCACCTCACCGGGCGCCTGCCGACAACCGGCGACCGGCCGTCATTCGGCCTGACACTTGGCATCCATCGCAGCGAGCACCGCGGCGGGCACGAGCCCGGAGACGTCCCCTCCGAGGGCGTGGACTTCGCGGATGAGCGAGGAGGAGACGTGCTCGAAGCGCGGATCGCCGGGCAGGAAGATCGTCTCCAGCTCGGTCAGATGCCGGTTCATCAGCGCCATCGGCAGCTCATAGGCGAAGTCGGTGCCAGAGCGCAGACCCTTGACGACGGCAGCGGCGCCGATCTGCGCGCAGTAGTCGACGAGCAGTCCGCCGGGCACATCGTCGATGACGATGTTCGCGGCCTCCGCCGTGCGCGGCTCGGCCGCCAGCGCAGCTTCGATGAGCTCGATGCGCTGGGCGACCGGATAATGGCCGGTCTTGGCCGGGTTGTGCACCACCGCGATGACAACCTCGTCGAACAGTGCGGCGGCCCGGGCGGCGATGTCGATGTGTCCGACGGTGACCGGGTCATAGGAGCCGGGGCAGACGACCTTCATACGCATCCGTTCCATCAGGGGCTGGTGACGCTCTCAGACTAGCGCAGGACACCTCGGCGGCGGCCAGGACATGTAACGATGTCTTAACGCTCCCGGGAATGCGATAGGCGCAGAGCCGCGGCTCGGTACTGTTGTTGAACAGTGACGTGGGTCATACCGGCTCGGTCGACACTTCTTGCCTGGTCGTCACCTGCTGTACGCACGAAACGGAGTATCTATGCGCAACCACAGAATCGCCCGCCCCCCTGGCAGCCCTTGCCGCCATCGCATCACTTGGACTCGTCGCCGCCTGCGGCGGAGGCGGTTCAGATGCGGGCAGCACGCTGGAGAAGGCCCAGGAGGATAAGAAGATCACCGTCGGCTTCGCCGGTGAGGCCCCCTACAGTTTCGAAGCCGACGGCGAACTGACCGGCGCCACCGTCGCGCTGCACCGTGAGATCTTCAAGGAGCTCGGCATCGAGGAGGTCGACGGCGTGCTCACCGAGTTCGGCGGCCTCATCCCGGGCCTCAACGCCGACCGCTTCGACGTCGTCTCCGCAGGCATGTCGATCCTGCCCGACCGCTGCGAACAGGCGTCGTTCTCCAATCCGGAATTCATGTACACCACCGCGCTGATGGTCGAAGAGGGCAACCCGCACAACCTCAAGACGCTCGATGACGTCGCAGCCAATCCGGATGTCACGCTGGCCACGATGACCGGCGCTATCGAATCGGACTACGCGGCAGATCTCGGCATCGAGGGCTCGACTGAGGTCGGCGCCCCGCAGGACGGCATGGACATGGTGACCTCCGGCCGAGCCGATGTCTTCGCGCTCACCGGCATCTCTCTCAACTGGATGGCCGACAACAACCCGGATGCCGGTGTCGAGGTGACCGAGTCGTTCGTGCAGGAGATCGACGGCGTGCCGCAGATCGGTGCCGGCGGCACCGTCTTCCGCACCGACGACGAAGAGCTGCTCAAGGCCTACAACGAGAAGCTCGACGAGATCGTCGGAGACGAACAGCGCTACCTCGACATCGTCGGCGAGTTCGGCTTCACCGCCGAGGAGCGCCCTGACGGGTCCATCACCACTGAGCAGCTGTGCTCGGGTGACCTGCCCAGCTGATCACGTCGGCTGTCACCGGCTGAGCGGCCCGCACCTCGAAAGCGGGCCGCCTGCCGGTGACGGCACGTCCTCTGCACCCTCGCCCCGGAATCCAGGCACGCACATGACAGACACGCACTCATGACAGACAACCTCTCGACGCTCTTCAGCTATGTGCCCCAGCTGTGGGACGGCCTGAAGATCACCCTCCTCCTCACCGCCGGCGGCGCAGCCGGTGCGCTGCTCATCGCCCTGGTGCTCGGCCTTGCGATGGCCAGCCCGTACCGCTGGCTCGGCATCCCGGCGCGCATCGTCGTCGAGTTCTTCCGCGGCACGTCCCTGCTCGTGCAGCTGTTCTGGCTCTTCTACGTGCTGCCGCTGCTGGGGTGAATCTCGATCCGCTCAGCTGCGGCATCTTCGCCCTGGCACTGAACTACGGGGCATACTCAGCCGAGGTGGTGCGCTCGTCGATCGCACATGTCGACCGCGGCCAGTGGGAGGCGGCGACGGCGCTGAGCCTGTCGCCGGTGCGGATGATGCGGCGCATCATCTTCCCGCAGGCCTGGCTGCTCATGATCCCGTCGCTGGCGACGCTGCTCATCCAGCTGCTCAAGGGCACCGCAGTCGTCTCCTTCATCACCCTTCAGGACCTCACCGACCGCATCGACCAGCTGCGGCAGGCCACCGGCGACACCTTCTTCGCCTACACCGTCGGTCTGCTGCTGTACTTCGTGCTCGCCTGGCTGCTCCAGGTCGGCATGGATGCCCTCGAGCACCGGGCCGCGGTCGCGCTGGGCCGGCGCGAGAAGTCCGGACGGCTGCGCAGCGTGTTCTTCCGGCAGCACCGACCGAAGAAGGAGGTGCTGGGCTGATGTGGGATTGGTCGCGCGCATTCGATGCGCTGCCGCTGCTGCTCAAGGGCTTCGGCAATACCCTCATCGCCACCGTCGGCGGTACGCTCATCGCGATCGTGCTCGGACTCGTCATCGCGATTCTGCTGCGCATCCTCCCTCGGTGGATCAACTGGCTGCTCAAGCTCGCCGTCGCGTTCGTGCGCAACACGCCGCTGGTGGTGCAGCTGCTGTTCATCTACTTCCTGTTCGCCAAGCATCCGGTGCTCGCCGGGATCCCGTCGCTGACGCTCGGGCTCATCATCATCGGCGTGCACTATTCGACGTACATGTCCGAAAGCTACCGGGCCGGCATCGACTCGGTGCCGAAGGGCCAGTGGGAGGCGATCAGCGCGCTGTCGCTGCCGCCGGCCCGTGCGTTCCGCTCGATCGTCCTCCCCCAGGCGCTGCGGGCGACCGTCCCCTCGCTGGGCAACTACGCGGTGGCGATGTTCAAGGACACCCCGTTCCTATTCGCCATCGGGGTCGTCGAGCTGGTGACCTCCGCCCAGCAGTACGGCGGCCGTCATTTCGCCTACACCGAGGCATTCACGCTCGCCGGCCTCATCTTCCTGGCCGCCAGCTATCCGACCTCCCTGCTCATCCGACGATTGGAGAAGTCCCTTGCCCGGTACTGACGAGACCCCACAGTCCCGCGCGGACGGCGCTGCAGCAGCCCAGCCGGCCATCGAGTTCATCGATGTCGAAAAGCGCTTCGGCGACAACGTCGTCCTCCAGGACCTCAACTTCTCCGTCGCCCCAGGCGAGCGCGTCACGCTCATCGGGCCCAGCGGTTCGGGCAAGACGACGATCCTCCGGCTCATCATGACCCTGGAGAGCCTGACCGATGGCTACATCTGTGTCCACGGCAGGCCGCTGACGCATGAGAAGCGCGGCGACAAGCGGGTGGCGCTGCCGAAGAAGCAGGTCCGCAGCAACACCAAGCGCATCGGCATGGTGTTCCAGCACTTCAACCTGTTTCCCAATATGACGGTCGCCGAGAACATCATCGAGGCCCCGATCCACGTGCTCGGCATGTCGAAGGCTGATGCGCTGGAGAAGGCGCGGGCGCTGCTCAAGCGGGTCGGCCTGGCCGACAAGGAGAATGAGCATCCCACGAAGCTCTCGGGCGGGCAGCAGCAGCGCGTGGCGATCGCCCGTGCGCTGGCGATGGATCCCGAGGTGCTGCTGCTGGACGAGGTCACCTCGGCGCTCGACCCGGAGCTGGTCGACGATGTGCTCGGGGTGCTGCGTGAGATCGCCGAGACCACCGACATCACGATGCTCATCGTCACCCACGAGATGCAGTTCGCCCGCGACGTCTCTCAGCGAGTGATGATGTTCTCCGACGGCCAGATCATCGAAGACGGCCCGCCGGATGAGATCTTCACCCGCCCGCAGCACGAGCGCACCGCGAAGTTCCTCTCCGCAGTGCTCGAGCACTGACCCCAGGCGTCAGCCCCGCACGTTCGTCACTCCCGCAGCTGCAGGAACCACAGCGCGGTCTCACCGGCCTTCCTGTGCCGGAACACCTCCAGCTGCTCCGGCAGCGTCGGCTCCGGTGACCGGCCGGAGCGCTCGAGCACGATGAGCGCTGCCGGGCCGCGCAGCAGCGGGACGCACGCGTCCAGGATCGCGGTCACCTCCGCTTCGGGCATGGGGTACGGCGGGTCGGCGAAGATGAGGTCGATGCTGCCGTCCGGCAGCCGTCCAGCGCCCGAGGCGGCCGGAGCCTGGATGATCTCGACCTCGCCTGTGACGCGCAGGGAGCGGGCGTTGGCGGTGATGACGCGGCACACGGAGGCGGCGCGTTCGATGAAGGTGACGTGGGCTGCTCCGCGGGAGAGGGCTTCGAAGCCGAGGCCGCCGGAGCCTGCGCAGACGTCGAGGACGTGGGCGCCGGTGAGCACGTCGAGGGTGGTGAGTGAGGAGAACAGGGATTCGCGCACCCGGTCAGAGGTCGGGCGGGTGCCCTCGCCGGGCGGGGTTTTGAGGCGGTGGCCCTTGCAGCGGCCTGCGATGATGCGCATGCTCAGTCCGCCGTGCTGCCGAAGCTGCGTTCGGGGCCGATGATCGTGTCGATGAAGTCGCGCAGGTGCGGGTAGGCCTCGAACAGCGGGTCAGCGTCGACGACGTCTGCTGCGGCCTTCCGGGCGTCTTCGATGACGCGTGCGTCGCGGGCGACCGACAGGTGCTTCAGTGAGGTCCGCCCCCACTGGGTGCGACCGAGGACATCGCCTTCGCGGCGCTTCTCCATGTCGAACTCGGCCAGGGCGAAGCCGTCGAGGGTCTCGGCGACGGTCTGCAGTCGTTCCATCGCCTCGCTGCCAGAGGGCTGGTGGGTGAGCAGGAAGCAGGTCGAGGGCTGCCCGTCGCGGCCGATGCGTCCGCGCAGCTGGTGCAGCTGGGCGACGCCGAAGTTCTCGGCATCGAAGATCACCATGATGCGGGCGCGGGGGACGTCGATGCCGACTTCGATGACGGTGGTGGCGATGAGCACATCGAGCTTGCCGGCGGCGAAGGCGCGCATGACGTCCTCTTTGTCCTCCATGCTCATCCGGCCATGCACTGCCGCCATGTCGAGATGGGCGACGGCTGGGTGGGCCTGGAGGCGGCGCTGGAGCTCGTCGACGCCGATCGGTGCGGTCAGCGGGTCACCCTGGCCGGGGTCGAAGTCGATCTTCGAGGCGACGATGAACGTCTGCTGCCCGCTCGCGGCCGCCTCGGCGACGATGGTGAGCACCCGGTCAAGCCAGGTGGGGTGCTCGCTGAGGGAGAACGCGTGGGTGGCGATGTTCTTGGGCCCGTGCGGCAGCTCGTCGAGCACCGAGGTCTCCAGGTCGCCGAAGACGGTCAGCGCCATGGTGCGCGGGATCGGGGTGGCGGTCATGACGAGGGCGTGCGGGGCATAGTCGGAGGATTTGCGGCGCAGCGCCTCCCGCTGGGCGACGCCGAAGCGATGCTGTTCGTCGATGACGACGAGGCCGAGGGCGTTGAAGAGCGTCGTCTCGGAGACGAGTGCGTGGGTGCCGACGATGATGTCGATCTGCCCGGCGACGAGAGCCAGCAGCAGCTCCTTGCGCTCCTTCGTCGACAGCGAGCCGGTCAGCAGCGCCACCCGCACCCGGGTGTGCTCGTGTGAGAGCCGGCCGTGGGAGAACAGCGAGGGGTCCTCGGCCTGGGGGCCGAGCATCGCCATGAGCGAGCGGTAGTGCTGGGCGGCCAGCACTTCGGTGGGGGCGAGCATCGCGGCCTGGCAGCCGGAGTCGACGGCCTGGAGCATCGCGCGCAGGGCGACGAGCGTCTTGCCGGAGCCGACATCGCCGTGCAGCAGCCGGTTCATCGGGTGCGGCCGGGCCAGGTCGGCGGTGATCTGCGCGCCTGCCCGCTGCTGGGCGCCGGTGAGCGGGAAGGCCAGGTGCTCGTCGAAATAGGCAAGCGCCCCGTCGTCCCGGCCGGTGAGCTCGCGGGAGACCTCCCGGTTCCACAGGCTCTTCTGCGCCAGCAGGTGGGCCTGCAGGGCGAAGGCCTCTTCGAACTTCCAGCGCTGCTGCGCGGCTTCGACCTGCTCCATCGTGTCGGGCCGGTGCATGTGCGCATAGGCGCTGCGCAGGTCCGGCAGCTGCCGGTCGCTGAGCACCTGGATGGGCAGCGGGTCGGCGAAGACCTCATCGGGTGCGGTGTCGAGGATCGTGCGGATGGCGGCGGCGATGCGGTGGGTGGCGATCCGGCTGCTGGCCCGGTAGATCGGGATCGGGTGGCTGCGGGTCTCGAAGGTCAGCTCGTCGCCGGCGATCTGGTTGAGCCATACGGGGTTCTTGATCTGGAAGTGGGCTGCCGAGCCGTATCTGGGGTTCTGCTTGGCGACCTTGCCGCTGATGGCGATCTCAGATCCGGGCAGCATCTTGTCGGCGATCCAGTGCTGGTTGAAGAACGGCACTTCGACGATGAAGGACCCGTCGGAGACCCGGGCGGTGGTGATGCTGCCGCGGCGCTGGCGCATCTGCCGGGTGGTGACGGATTCGACGCGGGCCATGAAGGCGACGTCGGCGCCTTCCTCCATCACCATGGCCAGGTTGCTCAGGGTCCCTGCCTGCAGGTAGCGGCGCGGGAAGTAGCGCAGCGCCTCGTCGACTGTGGTGATGCCGACGGTGCGCAGGTCGGCGCACAGGCGCTCGTCGTCGAGCAGGGTGCTGACGTCGATCGGTTCGCGGGTCATCTTCTCGGCACTCCGCGATCTATTCGACGCCGAGCACCGCGCAGCCCTCGGGGTGCTCGGAGTGGACGATGTCGACGGTGACGAGCGGGTGGCGGGTCTCGACGTGGCGCAGCAGCGCATCGACGGCGCTGGTCGGCAGCTGTGCGCCGGTGACGATCGTCATGACCTCACCGCCGGCGCTGAGGAGCCAGTCGGCACAGGCGATGACGGCGGCGGCGGGGTTCTGCTCAACGCTGCGGATCCGCCCGTCGATGATGGTGAGCAGGTCGTTGCGGTCGTAGATGAGCGGGCCGGCTGAGCTGCGCTCGGCCCGCACCACTCCCCCGACCCGGGTGGCGGAAGCTGATTCGGCCATGTCCTCGAACGCCTCCGCGGCCGGGGCTGCGCTGTCGTAGACGGCCAGTGCCGAGAGCACTGCGGCAGCTGAGCGGGAGCGCACGATCGAGACCGGCTGGCGGGCCTCGCCGGCGGCGCTGTCGAGACTGCCGGCGGTCTCGCTGCCGTGGCCGTAGCGGCGGCGCAGCTCGCCGAGCAGGTGCGCGGAGTCGGGGACGACGATGACAGGCGCGCCGGCGTCGTCGATGAGCTCGTCAATCTGCTCGGCGACTGCTGCCCCGTCGGCGTTGACGGCGTGGGCGTCCTGCAGCGCGCAGGCGAACAGCATCCCGACCCCTGAGCCTGCGGCGATGACGGTCGTGGCCAGGCTGCGGCCGCCGGTGACGGAGAGGTCTTCGACGCGCAGCCGTTCGACCCCGAGCTCGGCACACGCGCGCAGGGTCTCCAGGGCCGCGTCCTCGCTCGGCACGTGCACGTGGATCATCGGCCAGGACACGACGATCGAGTCGCCGCCGGCGGCGGTGAGGGTCTTCTTCACCCGCCGGGTGCGGTCGCGGCGCTCGGCGACGTAGAAGACGAGTTCGAAGCCCTGCTCGCCGGTGTGCAGCAGCGCCGGGGCACTCGGTTCGCGGCACTCCTGAACAGCAGTGCTCGCCTCAGTCCCGGCGTCCGTTCCCGAGGCGGTGGATCCGCCGGTGGTGGCGGTCAGGTGGGCTGCGTGCAGGGCGGGGTGGTCGGCGGGGTCCTCACCGGTGACGGTGAGGTAGAGCAGGTCGAAGAGCTCGACGATGCCCGAGGAGCCGGCGTCGACGACGTTGGCTTCGGTCAGCGCCGGCAGCTGTCCGGTGGTCTCCAGCAGCGCCTGCTGGGAGGTTTCGCGCACGGCGGCGATGAGCCCGATGAGGTCGGAACCGGCATCGGCCTGGCTGCGGGCTTCGGCGGCCATCGCCTCGAGCACGGTGAGCATGGTGCCGTCGACGGGGGCGGCGACGGCGGTGCGGGCGCGGGCGGCGGCGAGTTCGAGTGCGCCGGCGAAGGTCGGGGCGTCGAGGTCGGTGACCCCGTCGAGGGCATCGGCGACCCCGCGCAGGGCAACCGACAGGATGAGCCCGGAGTTGCCGCGCGCTCCGCGCAGCGCGCCGGTGGCCATCGCGCCGATGACGTCGCTGAGGGTGACGGCTCCGCGCAGGTTCTCGACGGCGCGGTAGGCCGAGCGGACGGTGTGGTAGAGGTTCGAGCCGGTGTCGCCGTCGGCGACAGGGAAGACGTTGATGGCGTTGATGTCGTTGCGTTCGCGGCGCAGCCGCTCGACGGTCCGCCGGGCCCAGCGGGCGGCCAGCCGGCCGTTGATGTTCAGCGCGTCGCGCTCGTCCACTCTCTCCCCTCCCCGATCATGGTGCCCGGATGCCGGCGTTCAGCCGAAGTGCCGGAACGATCCTCCGGTCACCGGCTGCCCGGCCAGCGTCACGCCGCCGCCGTCGCTGGCTGCGCGGCATGTTCCGATGCGCATCCAGCCTACCGGAACCTGGTCGGCGGGCACGGTGGCGAGGAACCCGTGGTCCTCTCCTCCGTGCAGCACCCAGTCCCGCGGGCTGGCGCCGGTCCCGAGGTGGTCGGCGGCTGCCTGCAGCGGTGCGGCGAGGGCGTCGAGCGCGCTGGGGTCGAGGTCGGCGGTGATGCCGGAGGCGGCTGCGATCCGGCCGAGGTCGCCTGCCAGTCCGTCGGAGACGTCGATCATCGCGTGTGCCCGCCCGGCGATCCGGGCGGCAGCGGCGTAGTCCGGGCGCGGGCTGCGCTGAACGTCGATGGGCTCGCGCAGCGCCGGGTCAGAGGTGTCGGCCAGGTCCGGATCGGCCAGCAGCAGGTCGAGGCCGGCGGCGGCCTGGCCGACGGTGCCGGCGAGCACGATCGCATCGCCGGGCTGTGCGCCGCTGCGCAGCACCGGCGGGTGGGCGGCCAGCGTGCCGAGGGCGGTGACGGAGATGATGACGACCGGCCCGCCGGACAGGTCCCCGCCGAGCACCTGCGCTCCCCCGCGGGCGGTCTCCTCTACGAACCCGGTCATGAGCTCTCGCACGAACGACAGCTGCGTGTCCGCCGGTGCCCCGATCGTCAGCAGCATGCCGTGCGGGGCAGCGCCCATCGCGTGGACGTCGGCGAGGTTCTGGGCGGCGGCCTTGATGCCGAGCCGGTGGGGGTCCGTCCAGGCGGGCAGGAAGTCCTCTCCTTCGACGAGCATGTCGGTCGTCGAGACGAGGTCCCCGTTCAGCGTCGAGACCGCAGCGTCGTCTCCGGGCCCGACCCGCACCTCGGGCCCGGCAGCAGGGAGGGCGGCGAGCAGCGCGGCGAGCACGCCGTCCTCACCGACGTCGCCGAGCGTGGCACCAGGTGGGGCCGGCGGTGTGCCGGGGGCAGGTGATGTCATGGGGTCAGTATGCCAAGCCGGACGGACACCGACTAACCTGGAGGGCATGAACCGCCTCCCCTCTGCCGCTGCCGCCTGCGCCGTTGTCGGCCTGGGTCTCAGCGGCTGCGCTGCCGCTGTGTCCGTCGAACCCGCTGCTGACGCCCACAATCCGGAGTGCGCGGCGGTCATGCTGCGGATGCCCGATGAGATCGACGGGCATGCCTCGCGCACGACGACCTCGCAGGGCACCGATGCGTGGGGCGACCCATCGGTGGCGGTGCTGCGCTGCGGCGTCGAACCACCGGGGCCCTCGACTGACCGGTGTGTCAGCGTCAACGGCGTCGACTGGATCTCGACTGAGGAGACCGGCACATCGTGGCGGTTTGTCTCCTATGGCCGTGAGCCCGCCGTCGAGGTGCTCGTCGCCTCGGACAGGATCGCCGGTGCGACGGTGCTGTCGGAGATCTCCCCGTCGGTGTCGACGATCGAGCAGACGCGGTCCTGTGTGGCGGCCGAGGACCTCGATGAGGACGGTCTGCCCGTCGAGACGCCCGGTGCCGACGAGCAGCCGGCAGATGGAGAGACGGCTGATAAGGAGACGGCAGCGCCGTAAGGCCGCTCAGCTCGTCGGCTGGTTGGCCGCCTGACGGGCGTGATCGCTCATCGCGATGCTGATGAGCTCGGAGATCAGCTCGCTGTACTCCAGCCCGGAGGCGGCCCACATCTGCGGGTAGGCCGAGCTCGGTGTGAAGCCGGGCAGCGTGTTGAGCTCGTTGATGAGCACCTCGCCGTCAGCGGTGACGAACGTGTCAACGCGGGCCAGGCCGGTGCATTCGAAGGCCTTGAAGGTGCGGGCGGCGAGGTCCTGGATCTTCGCGGTGGTCTCGGCATCGACATCGGCGGGGCAGATGAGCTCGACGGAATCGAGGTCGAGGTACTTGGCCTCGAAGTCGTAGAACTCGTGGTCGCCGCCGACGACGATCTCCGAGGGCACCGAGGTCCGCGCCCGGCGGTCGTAGACGGAGCCGAGGACGGAGCATTCGATCTCACGTCCGTCGACGAGCGGTTCGACGATGACCTTGTTGTCGTGTTCGAACGCAGCTCTCAGCGCGGCGTCGAGTTCGGAGGTGTCGTTGATCTTCGACACGCCGATCGAGGAGCCGGCGCGGCAGGGCTTGACGAAGGCGGGGAAGCCCAGCTGCTCGACCCGTGCGGTCATGACCTCCGGGGCGTGTTCGTACTTCACCTCGGTGACGAGGACGAACGGGCAGGCCGGGATCCCGGAGTTGGCCATGACGGCCTTCATGAAGTGCTTGTCCATGCTCACCGCCGAGGCGAGCACTCCGGCGCCGACGAACGGGGTGTTCGACAGTTCGAAGATCCCCTGGATCGTGCCGTCTTCGCCGTAGCGGCCGTGCAGCACCGGGAAGTACACGTCGACGACGACGAGCTCGCTCAGCGTGCCGTCGGCTCCCCGGTGCAGCAGCGGTTCGCGATGCTCGGAGATCGAGGGGATGACCGAGGTGCCGTCGTCGGTCACCTCGGGCATCGCCTCGGGATCGAAGGTGAACTTCTCCCAGTCCTCGACGATCCGCCACGTGCCCTGCCGGGTGATGCCGATCGGGATGACCCGGTAGGCGCTCCGGTCGATCGCGGCGAGCACATTGGCTGCCGAGACGCACGACACGGCGTGCTCTGAGGAGCGGCCGCCGAACAGGACGGCGACGACGGGCCGGGTGTCGCCGGCGGTGGAGGACGAGGAGTCTGGTGTCATGGGATCAGCTGTTCCTAGCGGGGTTGGTCACTTGACTTCGAAGGTGGTCTCGATCCAGCCGCGGCCGATCGACTTGAAGAACATGTTGAAGCCGACGAAGGCCGGGCTGGCCGAGGCGTCGAGTTCGAGCGGTTCGGACAGGGCGTGGACGATGAAGAAGTAGCGGTGCGGACCGTGGCCCTCCGGCGGGGCGGCGCCGACGAAGCGGGGCTCACCGGCGTCGTTGCGCATCATCACAGCCCCGGCGGGCAGCAGCCCGGCATCCGGGTCACCGGCGTTGGCCGGCAGCTCGGTGACATCGGCCGGCAGGTCGGTGAGCACCCAGTGCCAGAATCCGGAGCCGGTCGGGGCGTCGGGATCGAAGCAGGTGACGGCGAAGGCTTTCGTCTCCTCCGGGAAGCCGGACCAGGACAGCTGCGGGGAGATGTCCTTGCCGCCGTCGATGCCCATCGCGCCGGAGCGCTGGGCGGCGTCGAGTTCGGCTCCTTCGGTGATGTCGGTGCTGGTGACCTCGAAGCGCGGGACCTCGTTGAGCTTGGCGAAGGGTGAGTTCTGGTGCTCGATCATGTTTCCTCCTGAGCCGGTGACGGGTGACGGGTGGCGGCTGAGGGCTCTCAGCTGCCGGCCGGGCTCTGGCCCGGGGTCTGGTCGTACTTCATCGGGCTTTCGGTCTTACGCTTTCGAGACAACAGCAAACCGCCCAGTTCGTCAACATGCAGCCGGCCGGTGAGCACGGCGGTCACCCCCTGGGTGATCGGCAGTTCGACGCCGTGGGAGCGGCCGAGTTCGAGCACCGCGGCAGCGCTCTTGACGCCTTCGGCGGTCTGGGCGGTGCGGGTGGTCGCCTCCTCCAGGCTCAGCCCCTCGCCGAGCAGCCGGCCGAAGGACCGGTTGCGCGACAGCGGTGAGGCGCAGGTGGCGACCAGGTCGCCGAGGCCGGCGAGACCGGCCAGGGTGTGGGCGTCTGCGCCCATCGCCAGTGCCAGGCGCGTGGTCTCGGCCAGGCCGCGGGTGATGATCGAGGCCTTCGAGTTGTCTCCCATCCCCTGCCCGTCGGTGATGCCGACGGCCAGGGCGATGACGTTCTTGATCGCCCCGCCGAGTTCGACGCCGACGACGTCGTCGTTGGTGTAGGGGCGGAAGTAGGCGTTGGCGGTGAGTTCGGCGATGCGGTCGGCGACGGCCTCATCGGCACAGGCGATGACGGTGGCGGTCGGCTGGCCGACGGCGATCTCGCGGGCCAGGTTGGGCCCGGAGACGATCGCGATGCGCTCCGGGCCGGCACCGGTGACCTCGGCGATGACCTCGCTCATCCGCTTGCCGGTGGTGACCTCGATGCCCTTCATGAGGCTGACGAGCACGGCGTCCTCGCGCAGCAGCGGCGCCCACGCGGTGAGGTTCTCGCGCAGGGACTGCGCGGGCACCGCCAGCACCACCACCTCGGCGGCGGCGAGCACGTCGGCGATGTCGTCGCTGGCGCGGATCGCATCCGGCAGCTCGATGTCGGGCAGGTAGCGGCTGTTGGTGTGGGAGGTGTTGATCTCGTCTGCGGCTTCCGCGCGGCGGGCCCACAGCAGCACCTCGTGACCGGCGTCGGCGATCACCTTGGCGAACGTCGTCCCCCAGGATCCGGCTCCGAGTACGGCGATCGTCATGCGGTGTCTCCTTCTGTGCGCCCGGCGGCCGGCCGGTAGTCGGCGCGGAAGCGCTCGGGCATCTCCTCGCCGCGCAGCACTGCGAGTTCGGCTGCGATGTGGCTGGTGACGCGGTTGGTCAGGGTGCGGACATTGGCGGTGGTCAGCCCGTCGAGGTCGCTGTAGTCGATCGCCGGGCCGAAGGCGATGCGCAGCGTGTCCTGCGGGCGCGGTTTGGGGATCTTCGCCCCGACCGGCATCGACCTGTCCAGACCCCAGTGGGCGACCGGGATGAGCGGGGCGCCGGTCGACAGGGCCAGGCGGGCGGCACCTGACTTGGAGGCCTGCGGCCACAGGTCGGGGTCCTTCGTCAGGGTGCCCTGCGGGTAGATGACGATCGACTGTCCGCCTTCGAGGGCGGCTCTGGCGTAGACGAGGCTGCCGCCGGCGTGCACGGAGTCGCGCAGCACCGGGATCTGGCCGATCGCCTTGAGTCCGGCGCCGAGCACGCCGGTGAACAGCGGGGACTTGGCCAGGTAGTGCGGCAGCCGGCCGCGGTACCACAGGGTCAGCCCGATGAGGATCGGGTCGAGGTAGCTGGCGTGGTAGGCGACGAAGATCGCCGGCTGGCCCGAGGGCGGGATGTGTTCGTCGCCGAGCACCTGGTAGCGGCCGAAGAGGCGGAAGAGCACGCCGGCGGTCGGGGCGACGAAGCTGGCGGTGAACTTCTGCTTCTTCAGGCTCTTGGCATCGAAGTCGACGTGGTACTTCGGTGGGGTGCCGGTGACGTCGACGGTGCCGTCGTGGGTGGCGTGCAGGGCTTCGGCCGGCACGTCGTCAGGGTGGGCGCGGCTGTCGTTGTGCGTCATGCCATCTGCACCTTCGCGCCGAGGGCTGCGAGCTTGTCGAGGAAGTCCTCGTAGCCGCGGTTGATGATGCCGATGCCCGAGACCCGGGAGGTGCCCTCAGCGGCGAGGGCGGCGATGAGGTGGGAGAAGCCGCCGCGCAGGTCGGGGACCTCGATGTCGGCGCCGCGCAGCTTCGTGGGACCGGAGATGACGGCCGAGTGCTTGAAGTTCTTGCGCCCGAATCGGCACGGGGTGCCGCCGAGGCATTCGCGGTAGAGCTGGATCGTCCCGCCCATCCGGTTGATCGCGTCGGTGAAGCCGAAGCGGTTCTCATACACGGTCTCGTGGATGATCGACAGTCCGGTGGCCTGGGTCAGGGCGACGACGAGCGGCTGCTGCCAGTCGGTCATGAAGCCCGGGTGCACGTCGGTCTCCAGCGGCAGGGAGGACAGTTCGCCTCCCGGATGGGAGAACCGGATGCCGGTCTCGGTGACATCGAAGGTGCCGCCGATCTGACGGAAGACGTTGAGGAAGGTGATCATGTCCGGCTGGTGGGCCCCTGCGACGAACACCTCGCCGCCGGTGGCCAGCGCGGCAGACGCCCACGAGGCGGCCTCGATGCGGTCGGGCAGCGCCCGGTGGGTGTAGCCGGTGAGCTCGTCGACGCCGAGGATGCGGAAGCAGCGGTCGGTGTCGACGGAGATGATCGCGCCCATCTTCTGCAGGATCGCGACGAGGTCCATGATCTCGGGTTCGATCGCGGCGTTCTTCAGCTCGGTGACGCCTTCGGCGGTGACGGCGGTGAGCAGCACCTGCTCGGTCGCCCCGACCGAGGGGTAGGGCAGTTCGACCTGGGTGCCCTGCAGCCGCTGGCGGGCTTCGAGCTGGATGCCGCCGGGGGTCTTGTCGACGCTCGCCCCGAACTGGCGCAGCACGTCGAGGTGGAAGTCGATCGGCCGGTCGCCGATGCGGCAGCCGCCGAGGTCGGGGATGAAGGCCTTGCCGAGGCGGTGCAGCAGCGGTCCGCAGAAGAGGATCGGGATGCGCGAGGCGCCGGCATGGGCGTCGATGTCGACGATGGAGCCCTGTTCGACATTCGAGGGGTCCATGACGAGCTGGCCGTCGGGCGAGTCGCCGTCGGGCTGGGATTCGACGCGCACGCCGTGGACTTCGAGCAGGCCGGTGACGACCTCGACATCGCGGATGCGCGGGACCCCGCGCAGCACAGACGGGCTGGATCCCAGCAGTGATGCGACCATCGCCTTCGACACGAGGTTCTTCGCACCTCGGACGCGGACGGTGCCGCTCAGCGGTGTGCCGCCGTCGACCTCGAGCATTGTCCTCCTTCGCCGTGTTCCGGCTTTCCGCACGCAGGGTTCGGCGTGGGAGCCGGCGCCGAGGCGGTGGCTCGGCGGCTTGGCGTGCGTGACCAGCCTAGCGAATCGTCAGCCGGTCAGCCTGTCACCACACTGTCAGGAAGGCAGTGTGCACTCAGTCGCAGTGCGCTGTCTCAGACCTTCGCCGGCAGCGTCTGCGGCTTGAAGCTCGGGCGTGAGGACTCGTAGGACTCGATGTCATCGGCGCGTGCGAGGGTGAGGCTGATGTCGTCGAGGCCTTCCAGGATCCGCCAGCGGGTGTAGTCGTCGATCTCGAAGGGCACGGTGAGCGAATCGCAGGTCACGGTGCGGATTTCGAGGTCGACGGTGATCTCCGTGCCGGGCTGGTTGTCGAGGATCTTCCAGATCAGCTCGATGTCGGACTGCTCCAGCTTGGCGGCTACGAGGCCCTCCTTGCCGGCGTTGCCGCGGAAGATGTCGCCGAAGCGGCTGGAGAGCACAGCTTTGAAGCCGTAGTCCTTGAGTGCCCATACGGCGTGCTCGCGTGAGGAGCCGGTGCCGAAGTCGGGGCCGGCGACGAGCACGGAGCCGCCTGCGTAGGCCTCCTGGCTCAGCACGAA
Source organism: Brevibacterium gallinarum (assembly GCF_014836885.1). Taxonomy (GTDB): domain Bacteria; phylum Actinomycetota; class Actinomycetes; order Actinomycetales; family Brevibacteriaceae; genus Brevibacterium; species Brevibacterium gallinarum. Next base: position 373,161 of record NZ_JACSPY010000001.1, on the reverse strand, counting down.
GTCGGGGTCTTTGCGCCAGCGGGCGAAGAGCGCGTCGTCGAAGCCGGTGCGGGTGATGCGCTTGAGGTAGACGGCCGGGATGATCTGGTCGGTGTCGACGTTCGAGCGGCGCAGCGGCACGCCGGTGCCGGTGTGCGTGGTGAACTTCTCCATGGTTCCTCCCTCAGGCGCTGACCGCGGTGCGGTCGTCGGCGGTCAGGTCAGCAGGTGACGACAGGGTGCCGCGCACCGCGGTGGCCGCGGCGACGAGCGGGCTGACGAGGTGGGTGCGCCCGCCCTTGCCCTGCCGGCCTTCGAAGTTGCGGTTCGACGTCGAGGCGCAGCGCTCTCCCTCGGCGAGCTGGTCGGGGTTCATGCCCAGGCACATCGAGCAGCCGGCGAAGCGCCATTCGGCGCCGAAGTCGGTGAACACCTGATCGAGGCCCTCGGCCTCGGCCTGCAGGCGGACCTTCGCCGAGCCGGGCACGACCATGAACTTCACGTCCGGGTGCTTCGTCCGGCCCCGGATGACGTCGGCAGCTGCCCGCAGGTCCTCGATCCGGCCGTTGGTGCATGAGCCGAGGAAGACGGTGTCGATGGCGATGTCGCGCAGCGGCATGCCCGGGGTCAGATCCATATAGGCCAATGCGCTTTCGGCGGCCGCCCGGTCGTTCTCGTCGACGATCTGGGCCGGATCCGGGACGCTGGCGCTCAGCGGCAGACCCTGCCCGGGGTTGGTGCCCCACGTGACGTACGGTTCGATGTCTGCGGCCTGGAGCACCACCTCGGCGTCGAAGACTGCGTCGTCATCGGTGCGCAGGGTCTTCCAGTACTCCACGGCAGCATCCCAGTCTGCGCCCTCGGGGGCGTGCGGGCGGCCGTGGATGTAGTCGAAGGTCGTCTCGTCCGGGGCGATCATGCCGGCGCGGGCACCGGCTTCGATCGACATGTTGCAGATCGTCATGCGGGCTTCCATCGACAGCCTGCGGATCGCCTCGCCGCGGTATTCGAGGACGTAGCCCTGTCCCCCGCCGGTGCCGATCTTGGCGATGATCGCCAGGATGATGTCCTTGGCCGTCGAGCCTTCGGGCAGCTCGCCGTCGATGGTGATCGACATCGTCTTGAACGGCTTGAGGCTCAGCGTCTGGGTGGCGAGCACGTGCTCGACTTCCGAGGTGCCGATGCCGAAGGCGAGTGCGCCGAATGCGCCGTGGGTCGAGGTGTGGGAGTCACCGCACACGACCGTCATGCCCGGCTGGGTGAGTCCGAGCTGCGGGCCGACGACGTGGACGATGCCCTGGTCCGCATCGCCGAGGGAGTGCAGCCGGATGCCGAACTCCTCGGCGTTGGCCCGCAGGGTCTCGATCTGCTTGCGGGAGGTCGGATCGGCGATCGGCTTGAAGATCTCGAGTGTCGGGGTGTTGTGGTCTTCGGTGGCGATCGTCAGGTCCGGGCGGCGCACCGGCCGGCCGGCGAGGCGGAGTCCTTCGAATGCCTGGGGGCTCGTCACCTCGTGCACGAGGTGGAGGTCGATATAGAGCAGGTCGGGAGCGCCGTCGTCGCCGCGTGCGACGACATGATCGGCCCAGACCTTCTCGGCCAGTGTCTTGCCCACAGGATCCTCCTATATATGCGGTTCGCGCCTGAGACAGGTCACGGGTGCGGGTTGGCCACCGACGCTAATGCCCTATTCTGCATGGTGAACTTGCATCTCGATTTTTGAGATTGCAGAATGTTGAACATGAGCACTCAAACTGGTAGCGGCGTGGGGGTCATTGACAAGGCCTCCCTCGTTCTTTCTGCACTTGAAGCCGGTCCTGCTTCCCTTGCCGAGCTCGTCACGCTCACCGGCCTCGCCCGCCCGACGGCGCACCGTCTGGCCGTGGCCCTGGAGTATCACCGCTTCGTCGGCCGCGATCTGCAGGGCCGGTTCGTGCTGGGCCCCCGCCTGGCCGAGCTGTCCTCGGCTGCCGGCGAGGACCGGCTGCTGGCCGCCGCTGGGCCGGTGCTCAATCAGCTGCGCGACCGAACCGGTGAGAGCTCCCAGCTGTTCCGCCGCCAGGGTGATCTGCGACTGTGCGTGGCGGCGGCCGAGCGCCCGGTGGGCCTGCGCGACTCCGTGCCGGTCGGAGCCACTCTGAGCATGCGCGCCGGTTCGGCTGCACAGGTGCTGCTCGCCTGGGAGGAGCCCGACCGCCTGCATTCGGGGCTGCGCGGTGCCCGCTTCACCGCCACGATGCTCTCCGGTGTGCGCCGGCGCGGCTGGGCGCAGTCGATCGCCGAACGCGAGCGCGGAGTCGCCTCCGTGTCCGCCCCCGTGCGCGGTCCGAGCAACCGGGTGGTGGCTGCGGTGTCGATCTCCGGGCCGGTCGAGCGGCTGACCCGCCAGCCCGGCCGACTGCACGCACAGTCGATCCTCGAGGCTGCCAAGGCTCTGACGGAGGCGCTCAACCGCGCCTGATCCTCTCTCCTGCACATCCTTCTTCACAGCGCGGCACCGGACATCGTGTCCGGTGCCGCGCGTGCGTCTGCCGAAAGCTCTGCTCGGCCCGCCCTGTTCCGTGCCGGAGCCGCTAAGCTGGCAGAAACCGCGAACGCGGTTCCACACGTCTCGATAGAGCACAGTTGAGGAGAGAAGATGCCGATGACGTCACCTGAACCTCCCGCCCAGCCACCACCGCCGCCCGCCTCACCTCCCACTGTGAGCGCCGGCAGCCGCACGGCCCCTCCCCCGCCGCCGCACGCTCCAGTTGCGGCAGATCTGACAGCAGGCGGCCGGGCAGCGTCCGATGCTGCCCAGACCGGTGCCGCAGTCACCGGCACGGCGTCCCACCGCGGGGCATGGCTGGAACCCACGGCCACCAGCATGCAGCCCCAGACCCACACCTCACCCCAGCCCGCCTGCCCACCCGGTCCCAAGGTCATCGCATTCTCCGATGCCCGCACTGCCGTGCTCGCCAACCCCGTCAGGCGCTGGGTCGCCCGCATCATCGACCTTGCCTTCGTCAATGCGCTGACGGGCGTCGTCCTCCTCGCCTTCTCGCTCATCGGCGCCGCCATCGGTCGTGCCAACAGCAGCGAGGCTGTTGAGGGCATGCTCATGGCCCATGCCGGGCGGCTCGGCGGCTACCTGCTGGCCTTCCTCCTTGTCATCACCCTGCTGTGGACCTATGAGCTCATCATGGTCGCGATCTGGGGTGCGACAGTGGGAAAGATGCTCATGCGCATCCGCGTCGTCAGGGCAGCCGAGGGCACTCGGCCGGGATTCGGCCGCAGCTTCCTGCGCTGGCTCATCCCGGGACTCTGCGCCTACGTCCCGTTCGTCGGCGGGTTCGGCACGCTGCTGTGCTACCTGACGCTGTTCATCGACACGAAACGCCGTCAGGGCCTACACGATAAGGCGGCATCGACCGTCGTCATCAGCACAGCCGACCGCTGAGCTGAGCCTGGCACCGGCAGTTGCCCGATGGCAGACCGACGGTGCAGGCTTCCAGATCACCGCCGCGCTCTCCCGACTGTCAGCACTGTCAGCAGCATCAACCACTGAGAGGAACACCATGACCCAGCCTCCGTCCCACCCGCAGGACCCACAGCAGCCCCAGGACCACCAGCAGCCCCAGGGCCCGCAGCAGTCCCAGGATCCGCGGCAGCCGACCGGATATCAGGCTCCGCATGCCCCCGCAGCCGGCCAGTCTCAGCCGGGTGCTGCCAACCCTTACGCCCAGCCCTACAGCGCCCAGCCGACCGGCGCGCAGCCGACTGGCGGTCAGCCGACCGGCGCGCAGTCCGGCCCCGCCTGGGGCGGCGCACCAGAAAGCGGAAGTTCCGTCAGCGGGCGGTCGACCAGCGGCTTCTTCAAAGCCCTGTTCGACGTGAAGTTCGATCACTTCGTCAGCATCACTTGGGCGGGGATCATCTACGTGCTGCATATCCTCGCGTGCGCGTTCACGTGGATCGCCATCATCGTCATCGGCATCTTCTTCGGTATCGCCATGGGCGTGAGTCTCTTCGGCGAGTCGTCGTTCAACCCGCTGCCGCTCATCCTCGCGATCCTCTTCGGCTGGATTCCGGCCCTCATGCAGCTCGTCTACGGGCGCATGATCCTGGAGTTCATCGTCGCCTCGATCAAGACCTCCGAGAACACCCGGAAGATCGCCGAAGACACACTCTCGCTCAGTCAGCGCTGAGCGGAGCCCCAGCGCTGAGCTGAGCCTCGGCGGTCCGAGAGCGGGTGCTCAGGACACCGCCGAAGGAGACGAAGATCCCGCCGAGCACGAGCACCGTGACTACGGCAGCAGTCTGCCCGCCGAGCAGTCCGGCGAGTGCCGGCAGCCAGAATGGGAAGAGCGCCGGGAGCACGATCGAGGCGCTGTATGCGGTGCCGTAGCCGGTCGAGCGGACCTCGGCCGGGAAGATCTCTGAGAGGTGCGCACCGATCGGCCCGTAGGCGGTGACGGTGAGCGCCTGGATGAGGCACACGAGTGCGGCGGTGGCGACGATCGTCGAGGCCTGCGTGATGAGCACGTAGAGGACCGGCCCGCCGACTGCGGCGATGATGCCGGCGAGCACGAAGAACCGGCGCCTGCCGACGAGGGTGGAGATGTGCCCGGTCACCGACATCACCAGCGCCTGAGCGATCGCGGCTGCGGCCATGACGACCGGCACGGTCTCCGCCGTCAAGTGGGCGGCACTGCCGCCCTCACCGAGGTAGGCGGCCATCCGGATGACGACCATATTCGTCATCAGCCACAGCCCGGTCATGAGCAGGAACACCGCCCAGAACGGCCGTGCCCAGCGGCCGAGGACGACCGCCCGCAGCGAACCCAGCTCAGCCGGACGGCCACTGGAGCCGGCCGCCTCACTCCTCCCCGCCTCGGGCGCGGCAGCATCGGCCGGCAGCAGCCTGGAGGCCTTCGCATCGGCGACATTGCGATGGTAGTAGGCGAGCACGAGCAGGGAGGCGATGCCGCCGGCGGCGAAGGCCAGCCGCCAGCCGAACACGGCATAGGCCTCGGGGCCGAGAACGGCGAGCAGACCGAGAGTGGCCAGTGCGATCGAGGCCTGCGCCCACGGGGCCATCGCCATGATGAGCCCGGAGAACAGGCCGCGGCGGCGCGGTTTCGACCATTCCATTGCCAGCGGGATCGCCGAGGTGTACTCGCCGGCGAGGAACATGCCGCCGAGGAAGCGCAGCAGCAGGACGAGGCCGATCGCAGCGATGCCGATCGTCTCGTGGGTCGGCAGGCAAGCGATGGCCAGGGTGCAGATCGCGGTGCCGGCGATCGCGACCTGGGTGATGGCGGTGCGGCCGAACCGGTCGGCCAGCCTTCCGAAGACGACCGCGCCGAAGGGCCGGCCGAGCAGCGTCGCGACGATCGTGAGGGTGGCCGCCCCGGCGATCGCCTCGCGGCCGACCAGATGCGGCAGGGCCGGGGCGAGAGCGGTGAGAGGCAGGAAGATGTGCAACTGATCGACATAGTTGCCGACCACGCCGCCGGTCAGCGCGGCACGGGCCTCACGCGGCGGGCGGGGGCTGTCGTCTCGAGTCATGGTCTCCGTCGATCATGCCAGGGCACAGCCGGGGGCGGTGCCGGTCGGAAATGACGAATCCCGGCGCCTGATCATGTCAGACACCGGGATTCAACCGTACCCCCGAGCGGGTTCGAACCGCCGTTTCCGCCTTGAGAGGGCGGCGTCCTAGGCCACTAGACGACGGGGGCGCTGGGGTACCAGGACTCGAACCTAGACTAAGTGAACCAGAATCACTCGTGCTGCCAATTACACCATACCCCAATGCACTTCGGAGGCTTGCGCCTCCCTGGCAACGAAAGATTACTCTACACACTCCGATCCCCGAGTGCAAAATCGCGTGAGGGGCGGCACAATGAGGCTCATGGACCTCCAGATCTCAGGCCGCACATTCATCGTCACAGGCGGCTCATCAGGGCTCGGATTCGCCACCGCCGAGGCGCTTGTCGCCGAGGGTGCGAACGTGCTGATCTCCTCGCGCAGCCAGGAGAAGATCGACGCCGCGCTCTCCCGGCTCGGTGACCGAGCGGCCGGACTGGCCCTCGACAATGCGGCCGCTGACGCTGGTGCGCGGCTCTTCACCGCCGCGGCCGAGGCGTTCGGCGCGGCGCCGGTTGCCGGTGTATTCATCTCCGTCGGCGGGCCGGCTGTCGGGCATTACTTCGACACCAGCGAAGAGCAGTGGCGCGAGGCGATCGAATCGGTGTTCCTCGGCTCCCTGCGTTTGGCGCGCTTCGCCTGCGAGCGTCTGGAGCCCGGGGGTGCGGTCGGGATGGTGCTGTCGTCGTCGGTGTGGAATCCGATCCCCTCGATCGCGATCTCGAATGCGCTGCGGCCCGGAATTGCGATGGCGATCAAGAACATGGCCGATGAGATCGGCCCGCGCGGCATCCGGATCTTCGGTGTGGCCCCCGGTCAGATCCTCACCCCGCGGATGGGTGAGGCACCCGATGCTGAGCAGCTGGAGCATGTGCCGCTGCGCCGGCTCGGGCAGCCGCATGAGTTCGGGCAGGTCGCAGCGTTCCTGCTCTCCCCTGTCGCCAGCTACATCACCGGCAGCGTCATCGCCGTCGACGGCGGGATGGTCCGCTCGCTGTGAGCCGGCAGACCTGAGCACACAGTCCTGAGCACACTGAACCCACAGTCCTGAACCCACAGCCCCGAGCACTGAGCACACTGAGCACACATCACTGCGCGGGCAGCCACCGGAGACCGGCAGCTGCCCCCGCATGAGGTTTCTCACATCAGGCGAAGATCGACAGGATCGCGATCATCAGCAGCGTCACCGCTGACGTGATCGCCAGGGTGATGACGAAGATGTCCTTGTAGGAGTCGCGGTGGGTGAGGTTGCAGATGATGAGCAGCGAGATGATCGCCCCGTTGTGCGGCATCGTGTCGAGACCGCCGGAGCCCATCGCGATGATGCGGTGCATCGTCTCCATTGCCAGGCCCTGGTTCTCCGCCTGCAGGATGAGGTCATCGCCGAGCGTGTTGAGCGCGATCGTCATGCCGCCGGATGCTGAACCGGTGATGCCGGCCAGGGCGGAGACAGCGACAGCGGAGTTGAGCAGCGCATTCGACGACAGCCCGGTGACGGCCTCGCGGACGACGGCGAAGGCGGCGACGCTGCCGATGACGGTGCCGTAGCCGACCTCAGAAGCGGTGTTGAAGATCGGCATGAGCGAGTCGCGGGCACCCTGGGCGAAGGCCTGGAACAGTTCGCCGAGGCGGCCGATGTTGAGCAGCAGGACGACGAGGATCGCTGCGAGCAGGGCGAGCAGCACTGCCCAGGTGCTGATCCGGTCCTGCAGGGAGATGCCGCCGTAGAGCTCCTCGCCGAGCATGCTCCAGTCCATCGCCGGCAGCACGACATAGGTGGCGAGGATGTTGACGACGAACACCGCGACGATCGGCAGGAACGGCAGCAGGCGGATCTGGTGCTCGGTCGGCTCACCGGTGGCGGTGCGCAGGCTGGGAGCGGTCGAGCCGCTGCGCTCATCGGTGGCGGTGTCCGGGTCGACGATCCCGTCGGAGGCGTACTGCTCACCGGCAGCATCGACGCGGACGCTGCGCGTGGAGCCCTTCTTCGCCTGCCGCTGCTCCATATCGGTGATGGTGGCGAAGTTCTCGCCTGCAGCGATCATCTTCTTCTTGCGCCATTCGAGGTAGAGCATGCCGAGGGTGAACATGAGCGCACCGGAGATGATGCCGATGACCGGTGCGGCGAAGGTGTTGGTGCCGAGGAACTTGCCGGGGATGACGTTCTGGATCTGCGGTGAGCCCGGCAGCGCGGTCATGACGAAGGTGAAGGCGCCGAGGCTGATGGTCGCGGGGATGAGCCGGCGCGGGATGTCGGCTGCCCGGAAGAGCTCGAGGGCCAGCGGGAACATGACGAACACGACGACGAAGACGCTGACGCCGCCGTAGGCCAGAATCGAGCAGATGAGCACCGTGCCCAGGATCGCCCGCTTGGGCCCGAGGATCCGCACGATCGTGTGGGCGATCCCCTCAGCGAACCCGGAGACCCGCATGAGCTGGCCGAACACGGCTCCGGCGAGGAACAGCGGGAAGTAGTTGATGATGAAGCCCGCCGCCCCGGTCATGAAGATCTCGGTGTAGCCGGGCAGCAGCGGCATGCCGGCGAAGATGAGAGCCACGAGCGCGGCCAGCGGGGCGGCGATGATGACCGACATGCCGCGGTAGGCGGCGACGATGAGGAAGATGAGAGACAGGATGATGCCGAGCACACCAAGCGTCATTGAGGTTCCTTTCGACCGAAGCTTCGATCACGATCAGATTCGACGTGCCGCCGGGTTCGGCCTGCTCGCCCAGTGGTGCCAGCGAGGTGAACACGGAATCACAAGTGCGGCACAAACCTATGCTCTGTCAGCCATGTCACACCTGCGCGTCCGGATACCGGACAGGGCATCGGGGTCTCAGATTTCGTCGCGGGTGAGCTTGAGAAGCCGGTCGAGCACCGCGCCTGAGGATGCCGAGAGCCCGTTGTGCTCATACTCGTTCGTCACCCATGGCCGCATCCGCGGCAGCAGTGAGGCGGTCGCCAGGGAGTACTGCTGGGGAACATAGGCGTCCTCGAAGTACACCGCGGCAGCCGCCGGCACCTCAGCTCGACGCAGCTGCTCGGCATCCCACAGCTTCGGCCACCGGCAGGCGGCCACCCGTTCGGCGATGTCCTTCCACACCGCAAGCGGGCCGGTGGAGAACACGGCAGGAGTCATGTGCTCACCGGCCAGCAGCGTCGGGTCGGTGCGCACCGCCTCCGGCATCGCCGCTTCAGCGGCCCAGTCGGTGACGACCCCGTCAGCCCAGCAGCTCTCGTGCACCACCGCATACAGCGGATTGCGCCCGGAGAACGGCATTGCCGCGGCGAAGTCGTAGCGGAAGGCGGCGGTGTCGATGTCGCCTTCGAGCAGGTAGGCCAGCCGCTCGGCCCCGCCCGAGGCACCGAGGAAGTGGCCGAGCAGCCGCACGTGATCGACGGTGGCGAACGTGCCATCGGGCAGCTCCAGACCGGATGCAGCCCGGGAGCTCAGCTCCTGCAGCTTCACAGCCGCGCGCGGATACCGGGCAGTGAAGGCCCGCGACTTTGCGATCATCTGCTGCCAGGTGGCGGCGTAGACCTCCCGCGGGTGCCCGCCGACGGCCGGCAGCCCCCCGGTGAACAGCGCCTCGCGGATGACCTCCGGATGCTCGCTCAGATACCGCAGCGTGCAGAACCCGCCGAAGGACTGCCCGAGCACACTCCACTGCTCGACCCCGAGCGCCCGCCGCACGTCTTCGGCATCGGCGATGATCGAGTCGGCGCGCAGGTGCGTCAGGTACCCGGCCACCGCCTCGGGATCGGCTGCATCGAGACCGGCCGGCAGCCCGGTGATCCGTCCGTCGACCCAGCCGACCGGGGTCGAACGGCCGGTGCCGCGCTGGTCGAGCATGACGATGCGGAAGTCCTTGAGCGCCCGTTCGATCCAGCCGGGACTCGACTGGGTGGCGCGGAACGCCTCGTGCCCAGGACCGCCCTGCAGGTACAGCAGGTACGGCTTGGTCGAATCCTTCCTGCCCAGGATCCGGGCGAAGACCTCCAGCGTTGCCGGCTGCTGCCCCGTTCCCGAGGTGCCGAGCGGCTTGCCGTACCCGCGGTCGACGGGCACGGTGAGGGTGAGCTCTTCGACGCTGAGCCCAGGCAGGCGCAGACCCGGAACCACAGCTGCGGAGTCCGTCATCTCAGGAGTCCTGTGCCTGAGCGCCGGCCGCGTCAGCGGCGAGGTGATCAGCCAGGGCCCGCAGGCGGGTGAGCGAGGAGTCCTTGCCCAGGATCTCCATTGACTCGAACAGCGGCGGGGAGACCCGCCGACCGGACACCGCCACGCGCAGCGGCCCGAAGGCCAGCCGCGGCTTGATGCCCATCTCATCAACCAGCGCGCTCTGCAGGGCGTCCTGGATCGCCGCAGTCGACCAGTCGTCCAGCGGTTCGAGCACCCGCAGGGAGGCAGCGAGCACCTCGGGAGCGGTGTCCTTGAGCGTCTTGAGTCCCTCAGCGGTCAGCTCCAGGTCGGCATCGTCAGTGAAGAGGAAGCCGAGCAGGTCGGGTGCCTCGCCGAGCAGGTTCATGCGGGTCTGCACGAGCGGGGCGGCGGCGGTGAGGATCTCGTCCTCCCGGGCGCTGAGCTGCTCACCGACGATGCCGGCGCGCTGCAGGTAGGGCACAAGACGGGAGCGGAAGTCAGCGGCGTCGAGCATGCGGATGTGGTCGCCGTTGATGGCGGTGGCCTTCTTGACGTCGAAGCGGGCCGGGTTGGGCAGCACGTCGTGGATGTCGAAGGCGTCGATGAGCTCCTCGACGGTGAAGACGTCGCGGTCCGGTCCGATCGACCAGCCGAGCAGGCCGAGGTAGTTGATGAGGCCCTCGCGGATGAAGCCGTTGTCGCGGTGGAGGAACAGGTTGGACTCCGGGTCGCGCTTCGACAGCTTCTTGTTCCCCTGCCCCATGACGTAGGGCAGGTGGCCGAACTCCGGCGTCTGCTCAGCGACGCCGATGTCCTTGAGCGCTTCGTATAGCACGATCTGGCGCGGAGTCGAGGACAGCAGGTCCTCGCCGCGCAGCACATGGGTGATGCCCATGAGCGCATCGTCGACCGGGTTGACGAAGGTGTAGAGCGGTTGGCCATTAGCACGCACGACGACGAAGTCAGGCACGGAGCCGGCTTTGAAGGTGATCTCGCCGCGCACCAGGTCGGTGAAGGTGATGTCCTCATCGGGCATGCGGACGCGCAGCACCGGTTCGCGGCCCTCGGCGCGGAAGGCGGCCTTCTGCTCTTCGCTCAGGTCGCGATCGTAGCCGTCGTAGCCGAGCTTCGGGTCGCGGCCGGCGGCCCGGTGGCGAGCTTCGACCTCCTCATTGGTGGAGAAGGACTCGTACAGGTGGCCGGCGTCGACGAGGCGGGTGATGATGCCCTGGTAGATCTCGCCGCGCTGGGACTGCCGGTAGGGGCCGTCGGGTCCGCCGACGTCGATGCCCTCATCCCAGTCGAGCCCCAGCCAGCGCATCGCTTCGAGCACCTGGCCGTAGGACTCCTCGGAGTCGCGGCTGGCGTCGGTGTCTTCGATGCGGAAGACGAATGTGCCGCCGGTGTGGCGGGCATACGCCCAGTTGAACAGGGCGGTGCGGACCATCCCGACGTGCGGGGTGCCGGTGGGCGATGGGCAGAAGCGGACTTTGACGCTCACAGTTTCCTTCGTTCTTCGTCGATGCGTGTGCTGGTGGCTGGTGGGGGTGGAACCGGTCCCGAGGCGGTGGTGTCCGGACCCGAGGCGGTGGTCGCCTGGGTGTGGCTCAGGCGTCCATGACGGGGTTCTCGAGCAGGCCGAGGCCTTCGATGGCCACCGAGACGTGCTGGCCGGCTTCGATCTTGCCGACTCCTGCCGGGGTGCCGGTGAGGATAACGTCGCCGGGCAGCAGCGTGATCGTCTCGGTGATGTGCTCGATGAGGGTCGGAATGTCGAAGATGAAGTCCTCGGTCGTGCCGTCCTGGCGCTGCTCGCCGTCGACCCACGAGCGAATGGCGACGGCTTCGGGGTCGAAGTCGGTTTCGATCCACGGGCCGAGCGGGCAGGAGGTGTCGAATCCCTTGGCGCGTGACCACTGCTTGTCGGTGTCCTGGATGTCGCGCAGGGTGACGTCATTGCCGGCGAGGTAGCCGAGCACGGTGTCGTAGGCCTGTTCGGCGCTGACCTGTTTGGCGACCCGGCCGATGACGACGCCGAGTTCGGCTTCATAGCTGACGTGTTCGCTGATCGCCGGGATGCGGATCGGGTCGCCGGGGCCGATGACGGCGGTGTTGGGCTTGAAGAAGGTCAGCGGGGAGACCGGCACGTCGTTGCCGAGTTCAGCGGCGTGGTCGGCGAAGTTCCGGCCGACGCACACGATCTTCGAGCGCGGGATGATCGGTGCCAGCAAGCGGACATCGTCGTAGGTCAGGCGGTCGCCGGTCGATTGGGCGGGGCTGAAGAAGGGGTCCGAGTCGAGGACGGCGATCTCCAGGCCCGAGGTGTCGGCGCGGCCGTCGACGATCTCGCCGAGCTCACCTTCGACGACGCCGTAGGTGGGCTCATCGTTGTGGACGAATCTGACAATGCGCATGGCTACAGTCTAGGTGTACTCAGCCACGGGGTTGGTGACAGCGCGCCGGATTTGACGTAAGGGAGGATCTCTTGGGCGGGGTGTCGCTTGTCTAAGGTCACTACCCGAAGCTCGGAACGATTCAGCTTAGATATAGCTTCAAGACTCAATGCCAGCACATCGCAGAGGGCCTGGGAATCAAGATTCCCGGGCCCTCCACCGATAGCAGCAAGTCAAATCCGGTAGCTAGACACGGACTGCGGCCGACGCCGAGCTAGCAACTATCGAAAGCAGTCATCTGAGCCGACGTTACACTCGCTGCCCGATTTCATACATACTCACCCGAGTGCCAGACTTATACCCTGAATCGAATGATTTGACATTCCCCTTCGGGCATGCGCGCCGAGGTGTCGTCCAGGTAGTTTTAGCGAACTTGGCGCCAGCTTTCACGCAGTAGCTATCGGCCTTCGTGTCCTTCACGCTACCGGAGACCTTAACCGAGTTACCGCTTCGGCAAGCACGGTTAGTGATATTGCCATATTTTCCTCGAATAGTGACCGTCTTTGAACACTGAGCCGCCTGAGCATTGTTCTACGTCGATGCATTCTGAGCATCAACCGTCACCGTTCCATCAGTCGACACAATAACGTCTTCACTATTGACGAACTTTGAAATATCCGCGACCTCCTCCCCAGTGGAAGCGTCTGTGACGATCGCTTCGAACGCACCCGCGCCGGCAGATACGTCCCAGTCGACGGAAAGGCCGATCTCTTCTGAGATGACCGCACGCTCCTGCATATTCGGGGGTTGCGCTGCCGTTGCAGGACCAGCGAAGAGGGTAAGAGCTACGGTGCCGACTGCCGCAAAGAAAAGGGATTTCATATTATCTTCCATTCATTGAACGGCTCAAGTCGAGCCTGGGGATTGAGGGGCTAGCGCCCTCGAGTGAGAAGTCTAACATGTCCCCATGCGTCCTGGGTTCCGTCCCGTGGCGCTGCTGTGGGCCGTCTCACCCGCGATGATCAGCGCCGGCCGTTGATGATCGCGCCGACGACAACACCGAGGAGTGCGATGCCGGCACCGGCGGCCATGCCGGTGAGGAAGCCGCCGGTCCCCTGGCTGCCCGCACCGGCTGCCGCCGGGGCGTACCCGGCGGCGCCGTTGAGTGCCGAGCCCTCGGACCCCGGTGCTGCCACAAGGCCTGTGTCCGACAGTGAGCGGGAGTTGGCTGCTGCCGGGGCGCCGACCTGTGCACCGGGTGCCGCCTGCTCGTCTGCTTCGGGCACGCCGTCGGCTATCGCCCTGTCGATGTCGGCGAAGAACTTCGTGGCGATCCGCTTGGCGACTCCGCTGAGCATCCGCTGCCCGACTCCGCCGATCGGCCCGCCGAGGATCGCATCGGCCTCCCAGTTCACGGTGCTGCCCCCGCCTTCGGCGGCGCTGAGCTGCACCGCGACCTCGGCGCCGATGGTGCCCGGTCCCCCGGCCCCGTTGACGGTGAGCACGAAGGATTCGGGCTCACGCTCTTCGGAGAAGACGACGGTGCCGTTGTAGGTGCCCTTGATCGCGGCGACCCCCATCGTGACGACGACCGCGTACTTCCCGTCGCCGGCGTCGGTGAAGGACTGCACGCCGGGGATGGTGGCTGCGAGGATCTTCTCATTGTGGAAGGCATCCCAGGCAGTCTGCGGGTCGGCGTTCATCGTCGCGGTGGAGGAGATCTTCATCGGGTCACCTTTTCTTCTGCTTGTGCGTCGTCGGTCTCCGGCACGCGTGCCGGGTGCTGCAGGGAGGGCCAGTGGCCGCCGGCGTGCTTTTCGCGCAGCTCCCACAGCTCCGATGGGGAGATCGGCATGCGGGTGATGGGGAAGCCCTCGGCGTCTTCGATCGCCGAGGCGATGACCGAGGTGCCGGGGATCGTTCCGGCCTCACCGGCGCCCTTGATGCCGAGCGGGTTGAGCGGGCTCGGGGTCTCCAGGTGGTCGGTTTCGACGTGCGGGATCTCGGTGGCGAACGGCATGAGGAAGTCCATGAAGGAGGCGTTGAGCAGCTGGCCGGTCTCGTCATAGGCCATCTTCTCGTACAGGGCCCCGGCGATGCCCTGTGCGACGCCGCCGAGCACCTGTCCTTCGACGACGAGCGGGTTGATCATCTTGCCGCAGTCGTGGACGACACAGTAGCGCAACACCGTGATGTCGGCGGTTTCCGGGTCGGTTTCGACGATCGCGGCGTGCATGCCGGAGGCGAAGGTGGTCCGCTGCGGGGAGAAGAAGTCCCGTTCCTCCAGTCCCGGTGACTCACCGGGTAGCATCGGCGGCTTCGACTCATCGCTGGGCATCCCGAACTGGGTGGCGGCCTTGGCGGCGTCGTCGAAGGCGTAGCGCAGCGGGTTGGACATCACTGAGATGACCTCGAGCGGGATCGAGGCTGAGGGATCGCCTTTGACCTGCACGATCCCGTCGACGATCTCCAGGTCGGCTGGATCGACTTCGAGTGAGCGCCCGGCGATCGTCAGCGCCTTCTGCTTGAGCTTCTTGGCCGTCAGGTGCACGGCGTTGCCGCTCATGACCGCCCCGCGCGAACCCCACGTGCCCACCGAGTAGGGGGTCTTGCGGGTGTCACCGGTGATGACGTTGACCCGGTCGATCGGCACACCGAGCTCATCGGCGACGATCTGGGCGAATACGGTCGCGTGCGCCTGCCCCTGGGTCGTCAGGCCGGTCCACACGTTGACCCGCCCGGAGGTCTCGACTTCGATGTGCCCGCCCTCATAGGGTCCGGCGCCGGTGCCTTCGACATAGCAGGCCACGCCGATGCCGACCCTGCGGCCCTCGGCGGCGGCTTTCGCGCGGTAGGCGGCGAAGTCGTCCCAGCCGATGAGCTCCTTGAGCTTGGCCATCGAGGCCGGGAAGTCACCGGAGTCGTAGATGCCCTCGCGTCCGTCCTGGAGGACGAGGCCGATCGGGTGCGGGAACTCGCGTACGAAGTTGGTCTCGCGCACCTCGGTGCGGTCGCGGCCGAGCGCATCGGCCACCGCGTCCATCGCCCGTTCCATCATGTACACGCCCTGTGGGCGCCCAGCCCCGCGGTAGGGGGTGACGATGACGGTGTTGGTGTACAGCGACCACCATTCGCAGCGGTAGTTGCGGATGACGTACGGCCCGAGCACGTGGGTGGCGGTGTTGAGCGGCGGGATCACCCCGTAGGGCAGATAGGCGCCGTTGTCGTGCCAGAACTTCACGTCGAGGGCGTGGATCTTGCCCTCGTCGTCGAAGCCGATGCGCACCTGCTGGAGCTGCTGGCGCTCATGGGCGGAGGAGATGAAGTGCTCGCGGCGGTCCTCGGTCCAGGCGATCTCCCGGTCCAGTGCCCGGGCCGCGGCGGCCACGCAGACCTCCTCGGGCCAGGGGTGGTTGATCTTGACGCCGAATCCTCCGCCCACATCAGGAGTGATGACCTCCATCTTCGTCAGCGGCATCTCCAGCTTCGCAGCCAGTGCCGCCCGCAGTCCGGTCGAGGTCTGCGTCGAGGAGTACACGATCATGCTCTCGTCGTGACGGTTCCAGCGGGCGAGCACGCCCTTGCCCTCCATCGGCATGCAGGCGCTGCGCTCGATGTCGAGGTCGATCTCGAGCACATGCGGGGCACCGGCCATCGCCTCGTCGACCGCGCCGATCTCATCGATGCTGTGGGCGGCGATGTTGTCGGCGACATCGGCATGCACGGCATGCTCGGCCCTCCGGGAGGTCGCGACCCCGACGACGGCCGGCAGGTACTCGTAGTCGACGTGCACGGCACTGGCGGCGTCTTCGGCGATGTAGCGATTCTCAGCGATGACCATGGCGATCGGCTCTCCGACGTGGTTGACGTCGTCCTTGGCGAGCGCGTACCCGGTCTTCGGCGCGATGAGCGAGGGGTGCGGCAGCAGCATCGGCAGCCGTTCACCGGCCGCGCCGGGCAGATCCTCGTGCGTCCACACGGCGTAGACGCCGTCGACGTCAAGCGCGCCGGAGACGTCGATGTCGAGGATCGTGGCATGGGCGTGCGGGCTGCGCACGAACGCCGCGGCCAGCGTGTGGGGCGAGGACAGGTCATCGACATAGGAGCCGTTGCCGGTCACCAGCCGCGGGTCCTCCTTGCGGGCGATCTTCTGCCCGAACATCCGTGTCGTCATCGCTGTCCTCCCCCGTCCGTGCCGGGTGCCCCGTGCGTGCCGGGTGCCCCGTCGCCCGTGCCCGAGGCGGCGGCCGCCTCGGGTGCGGATCCGGCCCTGCGTAGTTCGGCTGCCCGCAGCACGGAGGCGACGATGTTCTGGTAGCCGGTGCAGCGGCACAGGTTCCCGGAGATCGCCTCGCGAGCCTCCTCGGCTGTGGGGTCGGGGTTCTCGTCGATGAACGCGTCGATGGTGGTGATGAACCCGGGGGTGCAGAAGCCGCACTGCAGGCCGTGGCAGTCGATGAACGCCTGCTGCACATCGGAGGGATGCTCGGGGTCATTGCCGATGCCTTCGACGGTGCGGATGTCGCTGCCTTCGGCGGCGACGACAAGCATGAGGCAGGAGCGCATCGGCTTGCCGTCGACCTGGATGGTGCAGGCGCCGCACACTCCGTGTTCGCAGCCGACGTGGGTGCCGGTCAGCCCGATGTCGTGGCGCAGGGCGTCGGAGAGCAGCCGGCGGTCGGCGACGGAGATCTCGTGTACAGTGCCGTTGACCATCAGCCGCACGGTGCGGTGCGGTTCCGGCTCGGTTCCCTCGGCGTGTGCCAGACTGCTCACGTGTCCTGCTCCTTCTCTCAGCCGATGTCTGTCATGTTCGTCGTCACGGTCGCTGCTCTCATCTGCCCGGTGCGCCTGCCGTCACCTGCCCGGTGCACCTGCTGTCACCTGTCCGGTTCGTCTGCCGGCGGCGGCTGCGGTGGCCGGCAGCTGAGTTCGACGGCCAGTCTGCGGGCCATGACCTTGGTGATGTGGCGGCGGTAGTCGGCGGTGGCGTGGATGTCACCGGCAGGGTCGATGGCGGTCTCGACCGCCTCGGTCACGGCCGCGCACAGGTCGGTGGTGGCTTTCAGCTCCATCCCGGTGACCTGCGCGCTCATGTCGAGGACCTCGGGCAGGTCGGTGACGGAGACGAAGGACAGGCGCAGCCCGGTGATCGTCGACTCCTCGGCGGTCAGCGCCATGGCCACACCGGAAAGCGCGTAGTCGCCTGAGCGGCGGGCGAGTTCGGTGAACCCGGTGCGGGTGCCGGGCGGGAACCGGTTGAAGTCGACATGGGTGATGAGCTCATCGGCTTCCAGGCAGGTCTCCAGCGGGCCGATGCAGAGCTCAGCCGCGTCGATCTGCCGGGACCCGGATGAGGAGACTGCGTGGGCGGTGCCGCCGGTGAGGGCGAGGACGGCCGGCATCTCTCCGTTCGGGTCGGCATGGGCGATCGAGCCGACAGTGGTGCCGCGATTGCGGATCGCCGGGTGCGCGACGTTGACCAGCGCCTGACGCAGGATCGGCAGCGCCGCATAGGCACTGTCATCGGCTTCGAGCTCTGCGTGGGTGACGGCAGCGCCGACGCGCACGCAGGCATCGGTGATCTCGATGGAGCCCAGTTCGCTCAGCCGGGAGATGTCGATGAGGTGGGCGGGGGCGGCCAGGCGCATATTCAGCACCGGGATGAGGCTCTGGCCGCCTGCCAGCAGCTTCGCCTCAGCCCCGTGCTGGGTCAGCAGTTCGAGGCAGTGGTCGACTGATGCTGCGCGGTGGTAGGCGAAAGCCGCTGGCTTCATTCCCTGCTGCCCTCCGGTCTGTGTGGATCGTGGTCGGCTCTCCGGCCGCGGCGACGCTGGCCGTGGTCGTCTTCGAGGCCGAGCTCTTCGAGGCTGTGCGAGCCGGGTTCACCGACGGTGATGAGTGCGCCTCCTGCGCTGTCGGCCGCCTCCCGCAGCTCTGCGGGTGCGATGATCCGGCAGAAGTGGTACATCACCAGGACGACGATCGTACCCAATGCGATGCCGGCCAGGGTGAACGTCTCGGTCACCTTCAGTCCGATGTCGCCGATGGCGATGATGATGCCGGCGGCCACCGGGACCATGTTGAGCGGGTTGGAGAAGTCGACCTTGTTCTCCGTCCAGATCTTGGCGCCGAGCAGGCCGATCATGCCGTAGAGCACGACGGTGATGCCGGCGAGCACACCGCCGGGTGCTGCGGAGATGACCGCGCCGAACTTCGGTGACAGGCCGAAGACGATCGCCACGAGCGCGGCGACGTAGTAGGCCGCTGTCGAGTAGACGCGGGTCGAGGCCATGACGCCGATGTTCTCAGCGTAGGTGGTCGTCGGTGAGCCGCCGACCGAGGTGGCCACCGCGGTGGCGACACCGTCGGCGGTCAGCGCCCGGCCCATGTACTTGTCCAGCGGGGTCTTCGTCATCTCCTCCACGGCCTTGACGTGGCCGACGTTCTCGGCGATGAGCGCGATGACGGCCGGGAGCATGAGGATGATGAAGGCGGCGTTGAACTCCGGCAGGTGCATGCCGACCACCCCTGCGGCGTTGTCGGTGGCCGGCGGCAGACCGAACCACGGGGCGTCGACGACGCCGGACCAGTCGACGCGCATATGGGTGTCGACTTCTCCGGTGGCGGCGTTGAAGGCCGTGATCGGGCCGAAGACGAGATCGAAGATCCAGGACAGCGCATAGCCGAAGGCCAGGCCGAGGAAGACGGCGATACGGCCGAGGAATCCGCGCAGGGCCACCGACATGACGATGATGACGAACATGACGATGAAGGCGATCCACTGGTCCTGCGGCCAGTACACATTCGCGACGACCGGGGCGAGGTTGAAGCCGATGAGCATGACGACCGCGCCGGTGACCACCGGCGGCATGATCTTCGTCAGCGCGGCAGCGCCCATGAAATGGATGAAGATGCCGCAGGCAGCCAGGACGACACCGGCGATCATGATCGCGCCGGTCACCTGCTGGGGTGTGCCGCCTTGGGCGGTGACAGCCGCGACACCGCCGACGAAGGCAGCGGAGGTGCCGAGATAGCTGGGGATCTTTCCGTTGACCATGAGCAGGAAGATGATCGTGGCGACACCGCTCATCATGACCGCCAGCTGGGGATTCAGGCCCATGATGACCGGGAAGACGAACGTCGCGCCGAACATCGCCACGACGTGCTGGATGCCGAGTCCGACCGTGCGCGGCCAGGTCAGGCGCTCATAAGGGGCTACGGCCTTGCCCGGTGCGGGACTCTTCCCGTCACCGTGCAGCGTCCATCCGAAACTCATTGCTCCCCCAACCGGTCGGCGTTCGTACTGTCATAGCCGTAACGGCATGTGTCAACCGTAGGGACACAATGAGGCACGTGTCACGTCAAGTTCTGCTAAACAGTTCTGCGCGCTTTTGCGTAGTTCTGCCCGCCTCATCAGGGTCTGTCGGTGGATTGCCGATCATCCGCCGGTGGATCGTCGATCAGAGGCGTGTGCGCTTTCCGGCTGTCAGGTCCGTGAGGTACATCGCTTGCAGGGCCAGATGGATGGCCAGCCGCCGCCGGGCATCGGTCATGAAGGGCCCGAGGATGCGCTCGAGCTTGCTGATCCGGTAGCGCAGCGAGTTGTAGTGGAAGTGCATCTCACGGGCGGTCTCGGCGACGTTGAGGTTCTTGTCCAGCAGCACCCGCAGGGTCTCGCGCAGGTCGGCGGAGGAGGCGCTCCGGTCGGCGAGCACCCCGAGGGTGTCGGAGATGAAGGCCCGCACTTCCTCCTCATCGTCGATGAGGGACAGCAGCCGGAAGACGCCGAGGGCGTCGAAGTGGCTGATCGCCTGCTCGCCGTAGAGTCTGCGGCCGACCTCCACGGCCTTGCGTGCCTCCTGGTAGGCGGCCGGCAGGGCGTGGAGGTCCGCTGCTATGCGGCTGATGCCGGTGGAGAAGGTCAGCCGGCCGCCGCCGCCGACGCCGTGCACGTCGCCGACCCAGCGTTCGACGCGGGCGATGGTGCGTTCGACGGATTCCTCTGCCGCCACACCGGCGATGACGGTGACCTCATCCCCTGCCCCGACGACCACCGCCTCGGCGTCGTCCTGGGCGACCGCCGAGGTCCAGGCGCGGGCGAAGCGCTCCTGCAGGGACTGCTTTTCCATCGTCTCGACGGGCTCGCCGGTGTCGTCGTATTCGGCGACGACGACCACGAGCTCACGGTCCAAGTCCCAGCCCAGCGAGGTCGCATGCGACAGGATCCGGTCGGCTGCCACGATCCGGCCGCGCAGCACATCGTGGACGAAGTCAGCCTTGTATTTGCTCTCAACGGCCGAGATCGCGTGCATCTTCGTGAGCACGAGGGCGGCGGCTGCTGAGGCCTGGTCGACGACGTGCTGCTGGCTGTGGCTCATCGAATGGTCGGTGAAGAGGACGAGGCGCCCGAGGTCGCGGGCACCGCCGCGGATCCGCACCGCCAGACTGTAGAGCCCGTTGGCCTTCTGCACCTCACCGACCCGAGTCTGCTCGACATGGAAGCGTCCGGCGACATCGAAGCAGGCGAGTTCCTGGAGCTCTGCCAGCGGCAGCTGTCCGGCCACCTCGATCACCCGGCCGTCCATCGTCGTGACGGCGACAGTGCCTTCGACGTGACTGGCGATGCGGCTGCAGACCTCGTCGAGCTCTCCGCCGGTGACGACGATGGTGACGAGTTCGTGGAGGATCTGCTCGGCCTGCTGCAGGTCCTGTTCCCTGCGGGCGAGCACCGTGCCGAGCACCTCGTGGATGATCTCGTCGAAGCCGACCCCGTGGGGCAGCAGCAGGATCGGCAGGCCTGCGGAGTCCGCTGCGGTGAGCACCTCGCCGGGGATCTCATGGAGATAGCGGCCGGGTTTGACGCCCACGCCTGCCAGCTCTCGGTCGGCGAACTGGCGCACGAGATCGCAGAGGTCGATCTGCTGATCCTGCAGCGGGTAACCGGTGGTGATGACCAGCTCCTGGGCGCGCACCCACGGCAGGATGTCGGGCACTTCCATGACGTTGACGCGCGAGACGATGCGCTCGAGCCCGTCGGCGCCGGCCAGCACGCGGGTACCGGTGAGGGAGGGCAGGTCGAGGACGTCGCGGACGGTGACGTCACCCCCGCTGACTGGCAGATTCTGCCGAGCCAGAGATTCATGATTATCGGCATTTGCCATGTCCCCCACCCTAGCAGTCAGCCCTACGCTGGTGAGATGCACGTCATATCCGCGGACCCGGTTGTCGTGCAGCGGTGAAGTCCCCTGTGACGCCGCCGCTGGCCGCCCCTGAGCGTGCATGGACGGTCGCCGGCATCCATGCGGCTGGCCTGTACCTCACAGCACCCGCCGGCCCCAAGGCATCTGTCGGCCTCACAGCACCCGCCGACGTTACAGCGCCTGCCGACCTCACAGCGCCTTCCGGGCCGCACACGCTCGTCATCCCGGTCATCGGGATGGGCGCCTACGATCTGCCGACGGCCATCCGCACGCATGTTCCAGCCGATGTCTTCACCACCGGTGTCAGGACCGGCGATCGGGTCGAGGTCGAACCTGACCGGCTGCTGCTGCCGGCAGCCGAGCTGTGCATCAGGCGCGTGTGGCGGCCGCAGCGCATCAGCGGGGTGCCTTGTCTGGGGATCGGCTGCGGTCAACCCGACAAGCACCTGGTCGCACACCGTGGGAGGGCACCCGATCTGGCTGCCGTGCGTGCCGTGCTGCAGCCGGGGATCGCCGATGCTGAAGCCAGTGCTGAGGGCATCGTCGCCACCGCGCTGAACGGCAGCCGGGGCGCTGCGTCTCGCTACGGCCGGGTCGACCAAGCTCTGGCTGAGCGGGTCGCGGCGCTCATCGGCCGCGGTCCCGGACTCACACCCTCCGGTGATGATGTGCTCTCCGGTATCGCGCTGGCTCTGCGCTGGCAGTCGGCGTGGGGCGCTCTCGCCCAGCTGCGGGCAGCGCTCACACCGCATCTGGCCTCCACGACGGCGATCTCCGCCTCACTGCTGGAGGCATCCCTCGACGGCTGGTGCACGACACCGGTGAAGAGGGCACTCGGTGCCGCCCAGGCCGGTGACCTGCCCGCCTTCGCCGAGCACCTCGGTGCGATCGGGCACACGTCCGGCTACGACCTCGGCGCCGGTGTCGTGGCGACCTGCCGTGCGCTTTCCCGACCCTCATCTCGCTCCGCCGGCGGATCGCCGGACCCGACAGAAGGAGAAGACTGTGCTGTCTCACGTTGACATCCGATCCGGTGTCTACTTCGACTCCGTCAGCCTCATGCAGGCCTCTGCTCGCGTGAAGGACCTCGACGGCGTCGCCGACGCGCTCATCGGGATGGGCACGGAGCTCAACCTCGACCTCATGCGCAGCCTCGACTTCGACATCGACCCGGCGGTGAGCCCGAACGACCTCGTCATCGCTCTGCGGTGTGCTGATGCAGAGGTGTTGGAGGCCGCGGTGGCCGAACTCGATGTGCAGCTGGCTGCGCTGCGCTCCACCGGCGGCGGGCTCAGTGCCGGTGGCGAGAGCCCAGCGCTGACCGTGGGCTCGGCGGCGAAGAGAACCGAGGCGAACCTCGCTCTCATCTCCGTGCCCGGTGAGCACGCGACGACGGAGGCACTCGATGCGATCGCCGCCGGGTGTTCGGTCATGCTGTTCTCCGACAATGTGCCTGTCGAGTCCGAAGTGCTGCTCAAGGATGCAGCGGCCTCAGCCGATGTCATCGTCATGGGACCCGACTGCGGCACAGCCGTCGTCTCCCAGGCTGCGCTCGGCTTCGCCAATCAGGTGCCGCCGGGCCGGTTCGGCATCGTCGCAGCCTCCGGCACCGGTGCCCAGCAGGTCATGACGCTGCTCAGCGCCGCCGGCGAGGGGGTCAGTCATGTGCTGGGCACCGGCGGCCGGGATATGAGCGCGGCTGTCGGCGGCCGGTCGACGAAGCAGGCGCTGCGGGCGCTGGCGGCTGACGAGGCCACCGAGCACATCATCATCGTCTCGAAGCCAGCCGATGCCGGTGTCGTCGATGAGGTCGCAGCGCTGGCCGGTGAGCTCGGCGTCGGGGTGACGTGGGCGGTGCTCGGCTCAGGCCGGCCGGACCTGACGGCCGCGGTCGAAGCGGCGCTGCACGCTGCCGGCGGGGTGACACCTGAGTGGCCGTCGTGGCTGCCGGAGACCTCGGATCAGCAGGCCGGGGGCGGGGATCTGCGCGGATACTTCTGCGGCGGCACCCTGGCTGATGAGGCGATGCTCATCGCCTCCGCTGCGCTCGGGCCGGTGCCCTCGAACATCCCGCTGGCTGGGGCTGAGCAGCTCAGCGGCGGCAGCGTGCCGGAGAGCGGGTCGTTCGTCATCGACTTCGGTGATGACGAGATGACCACAGGGCGTGCCCATCCGATGATCGACCCAAGTCTGCGACTCGACGCCCTTGAGCGCACCGGCGCCAGCGCCGGCGTTGTGCTGCTCGACCTCGTGCTCGGCTACGGCGCGCATGCAACGCCGGTCGAGCCGCTGGCCGCGGCGATCGAACGGGTGCGCGCACGCGCGCAGGAGGAGTACGGCCGTCGGCTGCCGGTCGTCGTCTCCCTCGTCGGCACCGAGGAGGATCCGCAGGGACTCTCCGCCAGTGTCGAGGCGCTCACCGCAGCCGGCGCCGAGGTGTTCGCCTCGAATGCTGCCGCGACCCGCCGAGCCCTCCACCACCTCGGGCACGCTGCAGAGCCGGATGCCGCGCAGGGACCTGGGACCGGCGGGCAGACTGGCGGGCAGACCGCCACGCAGACCGACGGCCGAACCGGCGGCCGAGTCGTCACGTCGACCACGGCTGCTGACGGCGCGCCGCTGCGCGGGCTGCTGGCCGCTGAACCGGTCGTCGTGACAGCTGGGTTGTCGCTGTTCGCCCAGGAGCTGCAGGCGCAGGCGGTCGCCGTCACCGAGGTGGACTGGCGCCCACCGCTCGGCAGCGCTGCCGCAGTGCAGACGGTCATGGCCGATCCGCGCCGCGCCGACGCCAACCGCACGGCGATCGAGCGGATGCTCGCCGCCGGGGCCGAGCTCGTCGCCGTCCGCCCCGCCCGCGAATGCCTGGGCCTGGCTGACACCGAGTTCCTCCATGCCGGTCCCCCGCTGGCCTGGGAGGACGCTTCCGGGCCGATGCGCGGAGCGCTGACCGGGGCAGTCGTGTTCGAAGGACTGGTCGACACGATCGAGGAGGCCGAAGAGGGACTGGCCTCAGGTCGGTTCACGTTCGCGCCGTGTCACAGCCGGGAGGCAGTCGGGCCGATGGCCGGGGTCGTGAGCCCGTCGATGTGGATGATGGAGCTGCACGACCCGGTGCACGGCAACCGCGCCTACTGTTCGCTCAATGAGGGGCTGGGCAAGGTGCTGCGCTACGGCGCCAACGGCGAGGAGGTGCTCACGCGGCTGCGCTGGATGCGCGATGTGCTCGGACCCGTCTTGGCCGAGGCGCTGGCCAGCAGCGGCCCGCTCGATGCGAAGGCGTATGTCTCGCAGATGCTGCAGTCCGGCGATGAGGGCCACAACCGCAACCGCACCGGCACGCTGCTGTTCCTGCGCGACATCATGCCCCATCTCTTCTCCCAGGACCGCCCGCAGGAGGATCTCGCCGAGGTCGTCCGGTTCCTCGGCGCCAACGACTACTTCGCCCTCAACATCGTCATGCCCACCTGCAAGCTCGCCTGCGCCGCAGCCAAGGACGTGCCCGGATCGTCCCTCGTCGTCACGATGGCCCGCAACGGCACCGAGTTCGGCATCCAGCTCTCCGGCACTGGCGATGCCTGGTTCACCGGACCGGCGCAGCTGCCCGAAGGGCTGTTCCTCGGCTCCTTCGGGCCCGAGGACGCCAACCCGGACATCGGCGACTCGGCGATCACCGAGACTGCCGGCATCGGCGGGTTCGCGATGGCTGCTGCCCCGGCGATCGTGCGGCTTGTCGGCGCTGATGTGGCGTTTGCGATCGAGACGACGCAGAAGATGTATGAGATCACCCTCGGTGAGCACCCATCGCACCAGATCCCGATTCTGGAGTTCCGCGGCGTGCCGACCGGCATCGATGCGACCGCCGTCGCCCGGACCGGTGTGCTGCCGCAGATCAACACCGGCATGGCCGGCAGGGTCGCCGGTGTCGGCCAGGTCGGTGCCGGTCTCGTGCATCCGCCTGAGCAGGCGTTCACATCCGCGATGGAGGCACTCGCCGAGGCGGCGGAAACACCGGTGGCGAAGGGCTGAGCCGGCGGGCCGGTGGCGAGAGGATGCCGGCTGGCCGGTCAGGAGTGGATCGGGCCGGTGGTGTCGCGCAGCGGCGCGCCGCTGGCCTGCCACCGCTCCCGGGTGATCTCAGCCAGGATCGAGATCGCGGTGGTCTCCGGGGTGCGGGCGCCGAGGTCGAGGCCGATCGGGGCGTAGAGCCGGTCGATGAGCTCCTCGGACACCCCAGTTTCACGCAGCGCTGCGATTCGCCGGTCGTTCGTGCGTCTGCTGCCCATCGCCCCGACATAGTCGGCTGGGCAGCCGAGTGCGACCTGCAGCAGCGGCAAATCGAACTTCAGGTCGTGGGTGAGCACGGCGATCGCGGTGCTCGATTCGATCCGGCCGGCATCGATCTCAGCCTGCAGGTAGCGGTGCGGCCAGGACACGACGACCTCGTCGGCTTCAGGGAAGCGGGCGGGTGTGGCGAAGACGGGCCGGGCGTCGCAGACGGTGACGTGGTAGCCGACGAGCTTCGCTGCCGCGGCGAGTGCGCGGGCGTAGTCGATGGCCCCGAAGATGAGCATTCTGGGTCTGCGGGAGAAGGCGCTGATGAGTACGGCGGTGTCGCTGTCGAGGCGTTCGCCGTGCTCGCCGTACTCGCGGATCTGGGTGGTTCCGGCGGCCAGCAGCCCGACGGCGCTGTCGACGACGGAGCGGTCGAGCTGTCCGTCGCCAAGCGAGCCTGTCACGGCCGGTTCCGCCGCCTCGGGTGCGGTGATCGCCAGCCAGCGGCCGGCCGGCGGGGCGAGCACGTATTCCATCCCGGTCGGCTCGCCGAGCTCGTCAGTGGCCAGCGGGATCCGGGTGAGCAGGGCGGCCGGCTCGTCGGCGAGGATCTGCCGGCACACTGCCGCCAGCGACTCGGCGTCGGCGGTGTCGGTGGGATCGACACGCCGGATGAGCACGTCGAGCTGGCCGCCGCAGGCCAGGCCGACGGTGAAGGCCTCGTCATCGGAGACGCCGTAGCGGCCCAGGCGCGGCTGGCCGTCGTCGATGGTGAGCTGGGCGGCGGCGTGCACAGCCCCTTCGACGCAGCCGCCGGACAGCGACCCGATGGCCCGTCCCGAGGCGGTGACCGCCATCGCGGTCCCGGCCGGGCGGGGTGCTGAGGACCAGGTGCGGATGATCGTGCACACGGCCATGGGCTCGTCACCGGTGAGCAGGTCGAGGATCTCGGAGGCGATGTCGCGCATGCTGTTCACCCTGCGACGACGGCAGCGAGCCGGAAGTAGTCGGAGATGGTGGTGCCGGGCAGCAGCGCGTCGACGTGCGGGCGGATCGCGCGGATGCCGCGGATGTCGGGCTGCCAGCCGGTGCGCCCGGCTCGCGGGTTGACCCACAGGAACCGTGCGCACAGGCGGCTGGCGCGGGCTGCGGCTGTGGTGAGAGCGTCGGTGTCGCCGTCTTCCCATCCGTCGGACATGACGATGAGCGTGGCTCCGCGCAGCCGGCCGGCGTGCCGGTCGAGCAGCTGCTGGAGGGTCTCGCCGAGCCGGGTGCCGCCGCCGAGGTCGGGGATCTGTCCGCTGCGCGTGCCGGGCCGGGCGGTGCGCACGCCTGCGGTGACGTCGGTCAGTGCGGTCCCGGCGGTGAAGACGCTGACGTGCTGGCCGCCTTCCGCTGCGGCTGCTGCGAAGGCCAGCTGGGTGGTGTGGAAGGGCTGCATGCTGGCCGAGACGTCGAGGACGATGACGATCGGGCGGGGCACCTCGCGGCGCTCCTGCGTCGGCAGGCTCGTGATCTCTCCGGTCGCGAGCAGTTCGCGCAGCGCCTGCCGCACATGCAGGCGGTCGGCGCGTCCGCGCCGGTAGCGCGGCCGGCGCCGCTGCGGTGGGCTCAGGCGCAGACCGGCCAGCTGGGCGCGGGCGTCGGCGGCATCAGATTCCAGCAGTTCGGCGATGTCGGTCTCGCGCAGCACTGCGGCCTTCGAGGCTGCGGCAGCCTGTGGTTCGGGATGGCCGGTTTCGGTATCGTCGTCACCGGGCAGCGCCTCAGGCACGTCGATCTCGACGTCGGTGTCCGGCGGGGCCGCGGCAGCCGGGTGGCGGGAGAAGAACCGCTCGAAGTGGATGCTGAAGTCCGCCCACTGCTCAGCGGTGGTGCACCAGGCGGCGCGGGTGACGGTGTAGACATGCTGCCGTTCGATCGTTCCGAGGGCGCCGAGTCCGGCCACGGCGGTGTGCAGCCGGCCGGGGTCGGCGGGGTATCCGTGACGGGCGAGGCTGCGGGCGAAGTCGGTGAGCACTGCGGTCATCGTCATGACGGCCTCCGCGGTGGTGCCCCGCCGATGACCGGCCCGTGGGCGCGGACCTGTTCGGCGTCCTCGGCGTCCTTGATGAGTGCGCCGAGGGTGGCCTGCGCGGTCGCATTGTCGAGGTCGACGGCGCGGAGTGCGACGAGCGAGCGCAGCCAGTCGATCGCCTCGGCGGTGCCCGGCGGCCGGTTGAGGGCCATCTGCCTGACCGCGCGCACATAGTCACCGGTCGCAGCCACAAGCGCTTCGTTCGCCTCGGGCACATGGAGGGCGAGGATCTGCTGTTCGGCCTCCCGGTCGGGGAGGTCGAACCAGTGGTAGAGGCAGCGGCGGCGCAGCGCATCGTGGATCTCGCGGGTGCGGTTGGAGGTGATGACGACCAGCGGCGGCTGGGCGGTCTCGATGCGGCCGAGTTCGGGGATCGACAGCGCCCATTCGGAGAGCACCTCGAGCAGGAGTGCTTCGAACTCGTCATCAGCCCGGTCGATCTCGTCGATGAGCAGCACCGCTCGCTGCCCCTCGGCCGAGGCGGTGAGTGCGGCCAGGATCGGGCGGGTGAGGAGGAAGCGCTCGGAGTACAGCTGGGCTTCGAGCTCCCCGGCTTCGGCTGCCTCGGCGGCGTGGGCGGCCTCCAGGGTGCGCAGGTAGAGGATCTGGGAGCGGAAGTCCCAGTCGTAGAGCGCCTGGGCGGCGTCGATGCCCTCGTAGCACTGCAGCCGGAACAGCTGCCCGCCGTGGACTGCGGCCAGCGCGTGCGCCAGCGCCGTCTTGCCGACTCCGGGTGGGCCCTCGCACAGCAGCGGCCGGTCGAGCCTGCCGGACAGCCACGCGGTCGTCGCCAGCGCGTCATCGGCCCGGTAGCCGTGGTCCATGAGCGCGTCCCTCAGCTGCTGCGAGTCTGCAAGTGAACTCATCGGCCCTCCTCCCCTGCGCGTGCGTCGGGCAGCAGTTCCGGCAGCCGCAGGCCGGCGGCCTGCAGCTGCCCAGGAGTGTCGATGTCGGCGCCGGTGCACAGGTGGCTGCAGTCGACTGCGCACACCGTGCCCGAGGCGAAGACCGCCTTCGCGCCGGAGTCCCCGGTGGCCGTGTCGATGACCTGCTGCCAGTGCTGTGATCCGATGACGACGGGGTGGCCGGGACGCTGTCCGAACATCGCCCGCACGAGACTCGTCTCGATGGTCTGCACGCGGGCAGCGGCGATGACGGCTTCGATGGCGGCTGCGGTGATGTCGGGGACGTCGGCGAGCAGGATGACCACGGCGCGGATCCGCTCGCCGGCAGGTGCGTCGGCGACAGCGCGCAGGCCGGCTCGCAGCGAGGCCGACAGGCCGTCTTCCCAGTCCGGGGCGTGGGCGACCCGGGCGCCTGCCGGCACTCCGGCGGCGACCGCCTCGGCGGCGGCACCGGTGACGACGACGATCTCGGCCAGCCCGGCGGCTGTCAGCTGGTCGCACAGCCTGGCCACGACCGGCTGCCCGGAGGCGGTGCGCAGCAGGCCTTTGGGCGCGCCGAGGCGCGACCCGGCACCGGCGGCGAGCACGATGCCGGCGATGTCGCTGTTGGGGGCGTGCCTCACGGTTCCTCCTTGAGCCAGGCGGCCTGTCTCCAGTCTAGGAGCTGGCCGTTCTCGAGGCGGCGGCGGGCGTGACGCGCGTGCCGGTTCTTCCGGCGATGGCCACCGGCACGGCGGCGAGCGCGGTGATGATGCCGACGCCGCGGCCCGACGCGGCGAAGTCGACGACTGCCTCGACTTTCGGGCCCATCGATCCAGACGCGAAGTGCCCGGCATCGGCGAGCCGCTGCATCTGCTCGGCGGTGATCTCACCGATCGGCTGTTCGTCCGCGGTGCCGTAGCCGATGATCGCGTGTTCGACGTCGGTGGCGATGACGAGCCGGTCGACGTCGAGGTCGGCGGCCAGCCGGGCGGCGGAGAGGTCCTTGTCGATGACGGCTTCGACGCCGTTCCAGCCCGGCCCGTCGGCGACCACCGGGATGCCGCCTCCGCCGGCGGCGACGACCACCCAGCCGGCGTCGACGAGCGTGGCGATCGTCGGGGTCTCCAGGATCTCCAGCGGCCGCGGGGAGGGCACGACGCGCCGCCAGCCGCGGGCGCCGAAGTCCTTCCACACCTGCCCGTGGGCGCGCATCTGGGCGGCGTGTGCTGCGTTGCGGTAGGTGCCGATCGGTTTGACCGGGTCGGTGAACGCCGGGTCGTCGCCGTCGACCCGGGTGCGGGTGATGACGGCGGCGACCTGCCGGTGCATGCCCCGGGTGGTGAGCTCCTGTTCGAGCCGGTTGACGATCGTGAACCCGATCGTGCCCTGGGTCTGCGCGCCGCACCAGTCAAGCGACACCGGCGGCAGCTCTGCGGCGGCGAGTTCGTTCTTGCGCAGGATGTTGCCGACCTGCGGGCCGTTGCCGTGGGTGATGATGACCTCGTGGCCGTCAGCCAGCAGCTCGGCGATGTGCCCGCAGGCCTGCGCGATCGCCGCCCGCTGGTCATCGGGTGAGGATGAGCCGTCGGGGGCGGTCATCGCATTGCCGCCGAGGGCGATGAGCACGCGCATGCTCAGAGCCAGTCGACGTCAGGTGCGTCGCTGCCGTCGCCGGCCAGGCGCGCGTACCCGGGTCCGCGGTCGAAGAACGGCTCCTCGCCGGTGCGCTTCTCGCGCAGCTGCTGCCGCAGCTGCGTCGAGGCCGCCGTGTCGACAGTGACCTCACCGTCGTCGACGCTGGCGATGACGCCGTAGTCGCTGCGGGCCCCGTCGATGCTGATCTTGCCCCAACGCAGGTCGCGTTCGACCTCGTCGAGGGGACGGTCGAGCGGGTCGCCCCAGCCGCCGCCTCCGGTGGTGCAGATGCGGATCGTCTCCCCTGCCCGAACCGGTTCGGCATCGGCGAGCGCGTCGATCTCGCGTTCGTTCGGCCCGCCGGGGTCGATGGTGACCTGGAACGGCCGGCCGGCCTTGCCGCCCTTGACGCCCCAGCAGGCGAGGATCGACCGGTCGGCGATCGACATGAAGTTCGCGTCCTTGAGCATGTGGATGTGCTTCTCGTAGCCCAGCCCGCCGCGGTAGCGTCCAGCGCCGCCGGAGTCGACGGCGAGTCCGAGCCGCTCGACGCGGAACGGGAACCGCGATTCGGTGAATTCGGTGGGCAGGTTCCGGGAGTCGGGCACGACGTGGATGGTGTCCTCACCGTCGGCGTAGTAGCGGCCGCCCGAGCCGCCGCCGAGCACCTCGCGCATGAGGTAGTCGTTGCCGTCGCGGTCCTTGCCGTACACGCCGGTGTAGCGGATCGTCTCCTGATCTGCCGGCATCTTCCCGTCGACAGCCTTCGCGACGACCCCGGCGAGCACGCCGAGCAGCCGCAGGATGACGAAGGTGCGGGCGTTCGTCGGGCCCGGGTAGATCGGGGTCAGCAGGGTGCCCTTCTCGGGGAACCGCATCTCGATGAGCGGGACGATGCCCTCGTTGACGTCGAGTTCGCCCATCCGCTCCGGGGAGTCGGCGAGGTTGCGCAGGATCGGGGCGAGCCATTTCTTGAGGAAGTTCCCGCCGACGTAGTCGCCGCAGTGGTTGATCGGCCCTCTCGCCTGGGCGGCGGTGCCGGTGAAGTCGATGATGAGCCTGGGCCCGTCACCCGGTCCCCCGGTGGCGGTCTTCGTCAGGGTGATGCGCTGGGTGTGCAGCTTCGGGTCCTCGACGCCGTCGTGTTCGGCGTAGTCCTCCCATACGTACTGGCCGTCGGGGATCTTCGAGAGGATCTCGCGGCGGTACAGCTCGGTGGTGTTGTCGAGGATGGTGTCGAAGGCCGCTTCGATGGTGTCGCGGCCGTAGCGGGCGAAGAGCTCGGCGAGCCGGCGCGCACCCATGAGGCAGGCGGAGCATTCGGCGTCGAGGTCGGCGGCCAGCGAGTCGGGCATGCGCGAGTTGCGGGTCATGATGCGCAGTGCGGCCCGGTTGGGTTCGCCGCGCGACCACAGCTTGATCGGCGGGACGGCCAGTCCCTCTTCGTGCACGCTCGTCGCACCCGAGGGCATCGAGCCGGGGCAGGCGCCGCCGATGTCGTCGTGATGGCCGAAGGCCTGCACGAAGCACACCACCTCCCCGTTGTGGAAGACCGGGACAGTGACGCACAGGTCGGGCAGGTGGCCGATGCCGCCTTCGGATTCGTAGACGTCGTTGTGGAAGAAGACGTCGCCTTCCTCCATCGTCTCGATCGGGAAGTCGCGCACGATCGGGTGGACGAGTGCGGAGTAGGACCGGCCGGTGAGCTTGCGCAGCTGCCGGTCGTGGATGCCGGCGCGGAAGTCGTGGGCGTCGCGGATCATCGGCGAGCGCGAGGTCCTCGAGATCGCGGTCTCGACTTCCATTTCGACGCTGGCGAGGGTGCCTTCGACGATCTCGACGATGATCGGATCGACCTCGGTTCCCTCAGGGGTGAGCCGTCCGCCGTGCTCGTAGGGCCGGGGCCGGCCGGCCGGGTTGATCGGTTCGGCGGCGATGTAGGCTGCGAGCTGCTCACCGGTCAGCGGGGTGGTCGAGAGCATCGAGCCCGAATCAGTGGGGGTTGCCGTCATGTCGTGTCTCCTTCTGGTTTCGGCGCGGGCTCAGGACTGCTCGGCTGATGGGCTGCGGGTGATGACGAGGTTGCCGGCGTCGTCGACGCGGACGCTGAAGCCGGGATGGACGGGCACTGTCGAGCCGAACTCCTCGATGATCGCCGGGCCGGTGATCTCATCTCCGGCCAGCAGCTCGGGCCGCCAGTAGACGTCGGCGGTGACGTAGCCGTCGTCTGCGTCGAAGCACACCTGACGCTGGCTGGCCAGCGCCCGGTCGGACAGCGGCTGGGCGGCAGAGGCCGCGCCGAGCTTGGCGAGCTCTGGCCGCTGGATCGGGCCGATGCCGGAGACACGCAGGTTGACCCATTCGACGAACTGGTCGCCATCGCCTTTGAAGTCGTAGCCGTAGAGGCGGCGGTGCTCAGCGTGGAAGGCGTCGGTGACCTCATCTGCCCAGGCGCGGGTGATCTCCCCTGCCGGTGCTGGTACGCGGACTTCGAAGGCCTGCCCGAAGTAGCGCAAGTCTGCTGAACGGTCGTAGCGGTGGTCCTCGGCGGCGAACCCTTCGGCGTCGAGGGCTGCTGCCGCACGCTCCTGCAGAGCAGTGAAGACGCTGTCGATGGTGCCGAGGTCGAGTCCTTCGTCCTTGGCGACATGGGTCTGGACGTAGTCGTTCTTGACGTCGACGGTCAGCAGCCCGAACGCCGAGACATTGCCGGGGTTGAGCGGGACGATGACGCCTGCGAGGTCGAGGATGTCGACGAGCCGGCAGGCCAGCAGCGAACCGGAGCCGCCGAAGGAGGCGAGCATGAAGTCGCGCACGTCGAGGCCGCGCTTGACTGAGATCTGGCGCAGCGCGTTCGCCTGGTTCCAGGCGGAGATCTCCAGGATGCCGGTCGCGCACTTCTCGACGCTGAGCCCGAGCCGTCCGGCGAGATCTTCGACGCCGGTGCGGGCGGCGTCGACGTCGAGTGGGATCTCACCGCCGAGGAGGTGGGGTGGGATGCGTCCGAGCAGCAGGTGGGCATCGGTGATGGTCGGCTCGGTGCCGCCCTGTCCGTAGCAGATCGGTCCCGGGTCGGCGCCGGCTGACTGGGGGCCGACCTTGAGCTGGCCCTCTTCGGTCGTCCAGGCGATCGAGCCGCCGCCGGCGCCGACGGTCACGACGTCGATCATCGGGATCTTCGACGGGTAGACCCCCACCGATCCCTCGGTCGTCAGTGCTGGTTCGCCGTCGATGATGACGGTGACGTCGGTTGAGGTGCCGCCGCCGTCGCAGGTGAGCACCTTGGAGAAGCCGGCTTCCCTGGCGATGAGACCGGCGCCGAGTGCGCCTGCGGCCGGCCCGGAGAGCACGGTGGTGATCGGCTGGTGGACGACCTCGTCGGCGGAGAGCACACCGCCGTTGGACTTCATGATGTAGAACGGGATCGGCTCACGGTCGCCGTGCTCGGCGCCGGTGAACTGATCGAGGCGCTCATGGATGTTGGCGACGTAGCGGGAGACCTTCGGCTTGACAGAGGCATCGACGAGGGTGGTCATCGAGCGCTCGTATTCGCGGTACTCCCGCAGCACCTCGGAGCTCAGCGACACGATCGCCTCGGGGTGGACTTCGGTGAGGATCTCACGCATCCGCTGCTCGTGGGCCGGGTTGGCGTAGGCGTGCAGGAAGTTGACGCCCAGGACGTTGATACCGGCGTCGCGGAACCAAGCGGCGACAGCCCTGGCGCCGTCCTCGTCGAACGGGCGGACCTCGGTGCCTTCGAAGTCGAGACGGCCGCCGACGGTCTTGACGCGGTCGGCGGTGACGATGCGTTCGGGCTTGACCCAGAAGTAGGAGTTTCCGTAGCCGTCGGGCACGGCCTGACGGGCGATCTCCAGGACGAACTCATAGCCTTCGGTGGTGATGAAGCCCATCGTCTCCAGCTTGCCCTCCAGCAGCTGGTTCGTCGCCACCGTCGTGCCGTGGGAGACAGCGGCGACGTCGCTGCCGGTGGCGCCGAGTTCGGCGAGGACCTTCTCGATGCCGTTGATGAACCCGTCAGCGGGGTTGGCTGGGGTCGACGGGGTCTTCGTCGTCGTCAGCGTGCCGGTGTCCTCGTTGAACGCGACGACGTCGGTGAATGTGCCGCCGGTATCGATCCCGATGCGGATCCGTGCGCTGCCTTGAGTCATTCTCACCCCTGTTTTTCGTGTGCCGACGCGCCTTCGCGTCTGGCAGAACTTCACTGCTATGAACAAGCATGCGCGGCGGCTACCCCGAATCACTCGGCAGACAGTGACAAAAAGTGAGCTGCGTCATTGGCAGGATTCTGGATGCCCGGCTTCATCGGTCTCCTGGACCCGCTGCCCCACAGCCCCACTGCCGGCCTCCGCAGTCTCACTGCCGGCCTCCCCGGCTTTGCAACCGGACGATCCGTTAGGTTGAAGGCGTGCACTCCTTCGACCTCGACGCCATCGCCTCCGGCCTGCCGGCGTCTGCGCTCATCCCTCAGCTGGGCGAACGTCACGCCGGTTCGACTGCCGGTCTGCGTGCGGTCATCACCGCACCGCCGGGTACCGGCAAGACCACTGTCGTGCCGCCGGCACTGTCCCAGCTGCTGCCGGCCGGGCGGATCATCGTCACCCAGCCGCGCCGGATGGCCGCCCGGGCGGCTGCCCGCCGGCTCGCGCGGCTGAGCGGCACCCGCCTCGGCGAGGCGGTCGGCTATACGGTCCGCGAGGATGCGCAGGTCTCCCGGTCCACCCGCATCGAGTTCGTCACCACCGGCGTGCTGCTGCGCCGGATGCTCACCGACCCCGGGCTTGAGGGTGTCACCGCGATCGTGCTCGACGAGGTCCACGAACGCCACCTCGACTCCGATCTCGCCGCCGCCCTCGCGGTTGATGCCACAGGTCTGCGCGCGGACCTGACGCTGGTGGCGATGTCGGCGACCTTGGAGGCCGAGCGGTGGGCTGAGCTCATCGGCGGCCCGGTCCTCGACGTCACCTCGGCACTGCACCCGGTTGAGATCCGCTGCCAGTCCGGCCCCGGCCGGCCCATCGATGCCCGCGGAATCACCCGCGAGTTCCTCACCCACATGGCAGGCCTCGTCGAGTCCGCTCTCCGCACCGAGGCCTCCGGCGATGCGCTCGTATTCATGCCGGCCATCCGCGACGTCGAAGCCCTGGCTTCGCTGCTGCGCGGCCGTGTGCCCGTCGATGTCCGGGTGCTCACCGGCTCCACCCCTGCTGCGGAGCAGGACGCGATCCTCACCCCGCGCAGGGACACGGAGACCTCCCGCCGGGTCGTCGTCTCCACCTCGGTCGCGGAGTCAGCGCTGACGGTGCCCGGTGTGCGGATCGTGGTCGACTCGTGCCTGGCTCGGGTGCCGCACTTCGACACCGGCCGCGGGTTCGCTGGCCTTGCCACCGTGCGCGCTTCGAAGGCCGCCTGCACCCAGCGAGCCGGACGCGCCGGCCGCCTCGGGCCCGGCCTGGCCGTCCGCGCACTGAGCGAAGCCGACTGTGCCGCGCTGCCAGCCCACACCCCGCCGGAGGTCCGCACCGCCGATCTCACCTCCGCTGTCCTCGACCTGGCCTGCTGGGGCGCGCCGTTCGGTCGCGGCCTGAAACTGCCCGACCCGCTGCCGGATCGCCCGGCCGCCCAGGCTGCTGAGACGCTGCGGCTGCTCGGCGCGCTCGACGACACCGGAGCCGCGACAGCCCGCGGCCGGCAGCTCGCCCGGATTCCCGCCGACCCGCGCATGGCCCGCGGCCTGCTCGACGGCGCAGCATTCATCGGCACCGCGGCCGCCGCCGAGGTGGTCGCCGCCCTGGCCTCGGATCTGCGCTGCCCGGGTGCTGACGCGGTTGCCGCCGTGAGGCAGCTGCGCCGCGCGGCCCCGCGGACCTACACCCGGGAGACCGCCCGGCTCACCCGGATCCTGGCCGAGACCACCGGAGAAGACACCGGCGAGGACACAGCCGTCGGCACCACCGCCTCGGGTCCGGTGCCGCTTGACGAGGCGGTGGCCACGGTCATCGCGCTGGCCTACCCGGACCGGATCGCCCGGCTGCGGCCCGGCAGCGAGGACGAATACCTGCTCGCCTCCGGCACCGGCGCGACCCTGCCGCGCGATGCCCAGATCCGCGGCCACGAATGGCTCGCCGTCGCCGAGGTGTCCCTAGCCGGCCAGCGCGCCCTCATCCGGGCGGCCGCCCCGCTCGACCGGGAGACTGCCGAGCTGCTGGCCGCCGACCTCTACGTCACCCAGACGGTCACACGCTTCGACGGCCGGAAGCTCTCAGCCCGCCGCATCGAGCGCCTCGGGGCGATCGAGCTGTCGGCCACTCCGGTGAAGGCAGACCCGGCAGCCGGCGCCGAGGCGGTGGCCGCGTTCATCCGCGAGCGCGGGCTTCGCGAGGTGATCGGTGAGAATCCCGGGTTCGCGCAGCTGCGCGGCCGGCTCGGGCTGCTGCATGCCGTACTCGGCGCGCCCTGGCCCGATGTCCGGTTCACCGCGCTCGAATCCGGGCT